>JBDRKI010000001.1:0-47299 GCA_043814095.1 Armatimonadota bacterium
AAAAGGAGTAAAATTATAGGTCAAATGGGGTATTTTTGACATATTTTATGAAAATATAAGAACAAGGCTTTATCTGTTATTTTTGATCAAATAAACAGCTAAAAATGCTTAAAAAAGTAGCGTTTTTATACTGTACAGGGGAGGAAAAGTTAACATTTTGTTAACAACTTTTATGAACCGGGCATGTTATAATACCCCTAGAATACATAATTGGAGGTAATATATGAATATTACAAGCTATACTTCTAGTATTAACAGAACAGGTAAAAATACTCCTAAAATATTTTTCGTAATGGGAAATAGTCCAACTTACGATCAAAAAATTAACGGCCTTATAGGTAAATTTAATTTATTCTCATCATACCTCTCAAAAAAAGTAAGCTCTACCGTAAATTCTTTAAAAACTGTCCAAAAGACACTATTAGAAGCTCAGAGTGAACTTAAAATTTATGAAAATAATACAAACCTTTTTGATGTGGGAAATGAAGAAACCAGGATTAGAAGCTTGAGAAAAGAAGTTACAATCCTGAAGAAACAAAGAAGCAAATTGATAACTCAATTAAAAAAAGACTTTTTTGAATATTATAGATCAGAAGATGATAAAGATAATAAAAATTTCATCCAGAAGAAATTCAGTGCCAAATGGAAGGCTTTGGATCAATTGAAAAATAAACTAAACAGTTTTTAATAAACCGGCTTGACTTTGCATTTTGCCGCATATATGCCCTTTTCTTCTTCTTTAAAGACTTCTAGTATCTTATTTGCTATATCTCTGTAATCCAGTCCCAGGTCTTCTAATGATATAGTCTTAACAGGCGTCTTTTTACTTGATATATTTATACCTGTATGTATAAGAGACGAAACAGGGCTTACGGTAGCTATTGAGACGGTAAGTTTCTTGTCGTCTATGTAAAGATCGTCACCTGATCTTGTAATTTTACAGTCCCCTATCCGGTTCTCTATAATTTCTTTTATAACACATATAAATAATCTCTGCCTGTATATACTCTTTACTAAATTATTATCAAAAAATTCAGCTATGAAATGAAGCATCTTCTCACTGTAAATAGAGGCATTCTCTTTTACATCCGCAAGGTCAACCATTTTATCAAGTTTAACATCACATTTTCCGGCAAAAGAGATAACTGCATTCCCTAAAATATCAAAGTTTGTATATATATAATGAGGGGAAAGCTGGCTGCCGTCATAATTTATTTCTTTTTCAATAAATTTAGCTGTTAACATCTCTTAATTCTCCTTAAGCGCTCTTAAATACCTTACACAGGATTCACATGCCCCGCAAGGTTTCTTCCCGCCTTTATAGCAGGGCCATATATATTTAAACGGTGCATTTAATTTTATTCCCAGCTTAACAATTTCCTTTTTTGTTAAATCCTGTGTGTAGCTTTTAGCTATAATACCGGATAATGCAGAATATTTTAATGTCCTGTTGATACAGTTTACAAATTCCTTAGAATTATCAGGGAAAGTCTTTGCTTCTTCTTTGTTAAATCCCGCAATTATAATATCCGCTTTAAGTTTTTCAGCAAAGGCTGCCGCGATATTTATAAATAAAGCGTTCCTGTTGGGGAACCATATCTTTTGGGCAGTTTTTTTAGTTAGTTTGATATTATTAAGATCTTTTAACTTAATTGTCGGTATTTTTTTATCTTTAATAAGACCTTTATAGAAATCAAGTTTTATAATTTTATATTTGACTTTAAAAAACTTACACAGTTTTTTTGAATTAAGAATCTCTTTTTTTGAAGACGCCTGCCCGTAATCAAAAGTCAAAGCTAAAATTACCTTTGTATGCTTTTTAGCCATGGCCAGATTAACCGTTGAATCCAGACCTGATGATAATAACACTATAGATTTTTTCATATCCTTTTTTTTGTTTTCTCCTGTCAGCTTAATTACATGTCATTACTCTTTATATATACAGCAGGCATTCTGCGACTCCCAGACCCTTACTTCAGTTACCCTGCAGTCTTGATACTCAACAAGCTTTTCTTTTAACTTTTGAAAAAGAAGTGACGCTACATTCTCTGCCGTAGGATTAACAACTTTAAAGTAAGTAAGTTCATTTAAGTTTACATGGTCAAATTCTTCAAGCACTTCTTTTAAAATATTCTTTAAAGTCCTGAAATCCACGCTTATACCTATATTATTAAGGTTCTCTACCTGAAAATACGCTTCCACCTGCCATGTATGGCCGTGTACACCCGCACAGATCCCCTCATAACCCTGCAGTTTATGGGCGGCATCAAAATTATTTTTAACCATCAAAATATACATAAAATACCTCCTTAAACTGTATTTATCTTTCTAGCTGGGCATATAACTTTCCTTTTCCTTGTTTTAAGATATAGCAGGAGTTTTCTAATTATATAATAAATATTGTTATAAATACAATCAAGAGAAGGAGATAAACTGCATTATGAGTATAAAATTCGGCACTGACGGATGGAGAGCGGTAATCGCGGATGAATACACCTTTGAGAATGTAAAAGTGTGCTCTAACGCGCTTTCCGACTACTTGCTTGATAAAAACAGGAAAAAACTTGAAATTTATAAGAATTATAAAGGATCATCATTTAAAAATATTTACCAGGACGCTTCAAAAGGTATAGTTATAGGTTATGACGCAAGATTCTTATCCGGGAGCTTTGCCAAAACCACGGCGGATATACTTTCATCGTATAATATACCCGTATACCTTTCGGATAAAATCGCCCCTACCCCGGCAATATCATGGTTTTTAAAAAAGAATAAATGCGCTGGCGGGGTGGTAATTACGGCAAGCCACAACCCTCCCGAGTATAACGGGTTTAAGTTTAAAGCGGAATACGGCGGCTCGGGCCTTCCCCAGATAATGTGCGGGATAGAGAAAAAGATAAATTACAAAAAAAGCACTGACAGGAAGCCCGATTACAATAAGATAAAAAGCTCCGACCTTATAACACCTTACATAAATCAGCTGAAGAACTTTGTGGATCTTACTAAAATTTCAAAACTTAAAATCAAAGTCGTGGTTGACTGTATGTACGGCGCTACTACGGGCTTGTTTGAAAAACTGTTTAAAAATTCAAAAAATGTAAAAATTATATCCATAAGAGATACATATAACCCGGGCTTTGACGGAATTAATCCCGAACCCCTGGATAAAAATCTTGTCCCGTTAAAAGAAGCCGTAATCAAAAACAAGGCCGATATAGGGTTTGCGTTTGACGGGGACGGCGACAGGATAGGCGCATATGACAAACACGGCAATTTTTTAAGCTCCCACCACATATTCCTTATACTGCTCCATCACCTTGTAAAAAACAGGGGTATGAAGGGAAAAATCGTTAAAACATTCTCCACAACCGAAAAAGTAAGATTGCTTGCAGAGGAATTAAAACTCGGTTTTATAGAAACACCCATAGGGTTTAAATACATATGCGATCTTATGCTTAAAGACAATGTGCTTATAGGCGGAGAAGAATCAGGCGGTATCGGCATAAAAGGCCATATGCCCGAAAGAGACGCACTTGCTTGCGCTCTTTTAATGCTTGAAGCCGTCTCTTGTGAAAAATCAGGCATTCATACTATAATGAATAATATATACAAAAAAGTAGGTGAATTTGCCTATGAACGCGTAGATTTAAAGCTTAAAAGCTTTAAAAGCAAAGATAAAATTATAAATAAATTAAAAAATAACCCTCCGAAAGTCTTCTGCGGGATAAAAATAGAAAGCGTAAAAACTTTAGACGGGGTTAAATACCTTTTTAAAGATAACAGCTGGATACTATTCAGGCCTTCGGGCACAGAGCCTCTTTTAAGAATATACGCGGAAACAAAAAACAGGAAAAAATCCTTACAGCTTTTAGATGAAGCCGTAAAATCAGTAAAAAAAGAAGAATAAGGGGGGAATTATGCAGACCGCGTCAGATAAAGATATACGCGCTCCGCGCGGCGCTAAATTAAACTGCAAGGCCTGGCCCCAGGAAGCCGCAATGCGCATGCTTATGAATAACCTGGATCCCGATGTGGCCGAAAGACCTGAGGACCTTGTTGTTTACGGGGGCACGGGAAAAGCCGCGAGAAATAAAGCCTGTCTTGATAAAATAATTGAATCTTTAAAAAACTTAAATAACGATGAGACGCTCCTTGTCCAGTCCGGGAAACCTGTGGGAATATTTAAAACTCATGATATGGCCCCCAGAGTATTAATCGCGAATTCTCTTATTGTGCCCGCGTGGGCTAACTGGGAGCATTTCAGGGAACTAGAAAAAAAAGGGCTGACCATGTACGGGCAGATGACCGCGGGCAGCTGGATATACATAGGCACACAGGGGATACTGCAGGGAACTTATGAAACTCTGGCCTCCCTTGCCCTGAAGCATTTCAAGGGTACTTTAAAAGGAACCTTTACTTTAACCGCGGGTCTCGGCGGGATGGGCGGCGCCCAGCCTCTGGCTGTTACAATGAATGAAGGGGTATGCCTTGCGGTAGAAGTAGATCCGGAAAGAGCGCGTAAAAGAATTGATACCGGTTACTGCGAAAAAGTTACTTATTCCCTGGATGAAGCGCTGGAATGGGTGACCGAAGCTAAAAATAAGAATATGCCTTTATCCGTAGCCCTTGTAGCGAACGCGTCGGATATTTATCCCGAAATGGTTAAAAGAAACATTATCCCTGATGTGGTAACGGATCAAACCTCGGCCCATGACGAGCTAAACGGCTATGTGCCGGGAGGGATGACTTACGAAGAGGCCTTAACCTTAAGAAAGAAAGATCCTAAAACTTATATAAAAAAATCCTTTGAATCAATGGCGGTACATGTAAAAGCCATGCTTGATTTTAAGAAAAAAGGCTCTGTTGTCTTTGATTACGGCAATAATATAAGGCAGCAGGCTTATAACCACGGCGTTAAAGACGCGTTTGATTTCCCGGGTTTTGTGCCCGCATATATAAGACCGCTGTTCTGTGAAGGCAAAGGGCCTTTCAGGTGGGCCGCCTTATCGGGAGACCCTAAGGATATCTACAGGACTGACCGGGCGATACTGGAAACTTTCCCTCACGATAAAGCTTTATGCAGATGGATTAAGCTCGCTCAGGAGAAGATACAGTTCCAGGGGCTCCCTTCAAGAATATGCTGGCTGGGCTACGGCGACAGGGCTAAAATGGGATTAATATTTAATGACTTAGTTAAAAAGGGTGAAGTCTCGGCCCCCATAGTAATAGGGAGAGACCATCTTGATTCTGGAAGCGTGGCCTCCCCCAACAGAGAGACAGAAGCCATGAAAGACGGCTCGGATACAATCGCCGACTGGCCCGTATTAAACGCCCTTTTAAATACCGCATCAGGCGCCCACTGGGTAAGCCTGCACCACGGCGGCGGAGTAGGCATAGGATATTCAATACACGCGGGCATGGTGGTTGTGGCGGACGGCACGGAAAATTCCAGGAAAAGACTGGAAAGAGTATTAACAGCCGACCCGGGAACAGGGGTAATGCGCCACGCGGATGCCGGCTATGATACCGCAGTAAAAACAGCGAAAGAAAAAGGCATTAATCTGCCTATG
Source organism: Armatimonadota bacterium (assembly GCA_043814095.1). Classification (GTDB taxonomy): domain Bacteria; phylum Vulcanimicrobiota; class JACPDS01; order JACPDS01; family JBDRKI01; genus JBDRKI01. Next base: position 5,571 of record JBDRKI010000001.1, read on the forward strand.
GCATTATGAAAAAAAATACAATAATAATATCCATTTCCATAATATTTATATTTCTGTTAATAAATACTGCTTACTCCTCAAATAAAGACGAACAGATTGTCTATTACCGCTTTATGCCGATAAATGAAATAAACGTAAATAATTTATCAAACAGATTTGTTGTGGTAAATGAAGAATCAAATAACCGTGAAGATATTTTTACATACGCCATAACAACCAACGGGGATAATAAAAAAATAACCGGGTATATTGATTCCGATATGCCTGAAGGCACCTGTTTAATGTTAAAACTTGAAGCGCCTTCCTCAGGGAACAGTTTGGGATACATAATATTAAATACAAGGCCCTCCGACCTGGTAACAGCCGTAAGCAGGGTAGCCGAAAAAGACAAGAAAATAGACTATAAATTCACGTCAAATAAGGATAATACGCATTCTATACAGAAAACAGTGACCCTGACAATTACAGACTGAACCGGCTATTTTGTTTACAAACGCCTGTTTAAAGGGTATAATAATTATAGAGGCAGGCTGATTTTTTTAAGTCTTTTAAGTTCAACACTAACTTAAAATATCTGTTTAAAAAATAAAGGGTTATACCTTTTCAGCCTGCCTTTAAAGTTATATATCAGTCGCAAGTAAGGGTAAGAGATATCGTTCTTTCCGCAGTTCCCGAAAAACTTGCCGCGCTGGCGGCATTTAATTCATATTCTATTTTATTTTTATCGGGATTTCTAACTTCCATTATGTGATATATAAGGTCCATCGCCCATTCATCTTCCATATCCTGCTTGCCTGTGCTCCTGCTGTCTTCGGGGCCTCCGAGCTCCAATGCCAGACTTGTTTTTTCCGGCATATCACCGCCTTTAGATATATGCCCCGTTATTTTCCTGCTTTCATCTGAACTGGTAATTACATACCTGTTAAAATTATCCGTTATCTTAATATTTTCGGCGTTCTGAGGTATGACAAAAACAATCAAACTATTAGAAGTTTCCGACAAACCGAAATCGCTGATCATAAGAAATTTAAAATGAACCCTCTGTGTGGCAGTATCATCGGCATAGACGGTATACAGCACAAGGATTAAAAATACCGTGAGCAGTAAAATTACCGATAGGCTTTTTCTTTTTAAATCTGTTAAGAGCATACCTGCCTCTTCCCTATTATAATATTAACATTTTTCCTGTATAATTTATTATAATTTATATAGTTCAAACGGATTATTTTTATGTCTCGTCCGTAAGGGTTAAGGTTACGGTTTTACTGCTTAATGATATAGTTCCCGCGACAACCGTCGCGCTGAATTTATAGGTAAGGGTTTTACCCGACTCAGCAACATTGCTTATGCCGGTAACAAGATCCAATGCGGAAGACGTCAAAGTAAGTTCTCCCTGGCTGCTGCCTCCTGTCGGCGCCGCCGCGGTTAATTTTAAAGTTGTATTAGAAGGCATTGCTGAATTAAGCGCCGCCGTTATCTTCTTATTTGTCTCATTTGTTGTTATGGCATAGCTTGTGGTAGTATCTGTAACCTCGCTTGGCTGAGAACCGGCAACGGCCGTATCAATGGAAAACGTACCAGGATCCCCGCTTGCCGCAAATTCGCTTATTGAATCTACCTGGAAAGAGACAGACTGGTTGGCAGTGCTCCCCGCGAAAATAACGGCCGGGGCCGCGGTTAATAATATTAAAATGAGCAAAAATATTTTTTTCATAAGAAAACCCTTTCTTTATTTATTTCCCTATTTTTTTATTTTAATAGTTTCCCCTTCTTCAATAATCCTTATGCGCCTTATCTTTGGTATTATCCTTATCTCAATTTCCTTGGTATCACCGGGTTTTAATTCAAAATCAAATTCATTTTTTTCCATATAATGAAATTCGGGAAGTTTCTTCGCATACGCGAATATTGACCATTTGCCGGGCCTTAACCCCGTAAAATTAAAAGTCCCTCTTGCATCGGTAATCTGGTGTATAACCTCTTTTCCGCTTGATGCTTCAACGAGAACACCGGGCCATCCTTTGATTTTCTGTTCTTTACCCGAACCAACCACATATAATCCTTTATCTTTATCATCTTTTTCACCCGGAGCCATATCGGCCTTGGGAATAACCGCGACTATACCTTTAATATCACATGAATTTACTATCGGAATATCTATATTGGAAATTTCACCGCCTTTAACATTAATGGTAACAGGAGCTTCCTGCTCGGCCACACGGCCGTATCCTATCGTTTTCTGCAGTATATATAAAGACTGCTCTCCGGGGGGAACGGCAGGGAAAGTAAATTCGCCGTTGGCGTCGGTCATGGCAGTCACGCCCGAGGTTGTCAGGATAACATCCTTAATCGGAGGATGGCCTTCTTTCTGTCCGTCAAAAACTCTGCCCTTAATGGCCCCAACGGATGTCTTTTTGCCTACAGGCACCCCGTCCCAGCTTGTGGTATAAACAAGGTAATATGATGCCTGGTCTGTATTAGACTCATTATCCCTTACCCAGTTGTTTTTAAGACTGATTGAGGTCTCATTTGGAAAATTATAAATAAAAGTTGAATATGTGTTTACCCTTGACCTTCTGTCCGTGTATATCGTGCGTTCTTTAGTAAATACAAGAGACATTCCCGGAGCGATAGTCCATGAGAAATTAACATTCGCAGACCTGGTTTTCTTGGGGTTGGTTGTAAAAAACGCGTCAAAGCCGTCCCTTGAGGAAGTAGATATGGCCATACTGTTGCTTAAGCTGTACGAACCGGATACAGCCGTATTATATAATTCATAGATACCGGCCGGAGCCGCGAGCCGGTCATCAAGAAGGCATCTGCCTAAATTTGTCTGGAGCGTGAGCTTCCCGAAACTGTGGCTCAGTCCGATAACAACGCTCCTTCCAATATAATCATAATCTACGGGCTGAAGATGATCTTTATAGTGAGACATGCTGTATTCCGCGGAAATATTGGTTCCGAAAGCAAATGTGTAATTTAAGCTCGTCCTGAAAGTTCTCTGGTTGCTTGCTATAGAGTTGCTGGGATCAAATTCAACGTTATTTTTGCTGTTATAATAATACATATTCGCGTATATTTTCTTCCATACGGGAAAAGTCACCGTCCCTGTCATATAATCAATATCTCTGACGGCGCCGTAAAACCTGGGACCTGCGAAAATCCTTTCAAAATAATACCTGACGTTTTTAAATACGGAGCCCTGTATTACTATCTTATATGCTTCATCCCTTACCCTGAATTTTCTCATTCCGGTATTTAAGGCTCCCTCTAATTCAATTTTTGTATTGTCATTAGGCGTTAAAAAGGCCTGCAGGGTGGCTATCTTATCGCAGTAGTTTTCAACATCCGCGCCGTGTTTTATCCTTTTCAGAACATTTGCCTGTATTTCCATCCTCGCGTTAACCTTATATTTCATATAGGCGGCTGTCGTAACCTGCGGGCTTTTCACCCATCTTTCAATTACCGAAAATGCACCTGATTCAAATTCACCCGGATTATACATAAATTCCGTACCGCGACCGAAAGCTCCGTTATCAGCGAGCGTGTCATAAGTATAACTTGAGTCCCCGTAGCACAGATCCAGTTTTTTGGCGTCATACTCTATAAGCAGCTCGTCTCTGGTGCCGAATGCCCCGATATCCTGGGTATCGGGATCCCTGAACTTGAAGCTTAATTTAGTATCCCCCGACTCATCCATATCGCCAGAGCCGCTGAAGTATCTCTGGATAGCATTACGCGAATCATTCCCCATATTCCGTATTTCTATTTTCACGGGGATTCTGATATAAGGGTCAATGCCGCCCGCAACTTTTGAAATAACCCTGACCGAAATAGAGTTTGTTATCATTCCTTTATCACCCTTCACGCCTTCAACCCTGGCCTCAAGCTCAACAAGACTGTTCGTCTGGTCTTTTATGTCTGCTTTGGTAAAAACCGTAATTTCCACGGTTTGCGAGTCTTTTGCCTCCAGTTCAAATTCTTCCGGTACTATTTTAAACTTAAAACTGGAGTTTAATTTCGCGGCCAGTTTTAAGTTTACTTTTTTATTGCCGTTATTGACATAATTGATCTTAATTGTATAAGGTTCGCCCGCTATCACCATATCGGGCTTGGAAATTACGGCAGAATTTATATCCGTCAAGCTTTTAACGATTATGGTAAAGCTCTCCTTGGCCGAAAGCTGGGGATTCTGCGGCGAATGCACGTGATATTTTATATTATAATCCTGGGCGGCCGCGTCGGAAGGCACAAGAAAAGATATGACCCTTAAATACGAAGACTGGGCCCCGATCGTAAAAAAAGGATCTGCGGTTGTGATTAACTGCCAGCCCTGGGGCAGTTCCAGTTTATCGGCAACCTGCGCTTCTGTCTGGGTCCGGTTTATAATTAAAAAAGTTACGTTTATAATCTTACCGGGATCAGTTTCCACTATTTTGGGCGAGGTAAGGCGAAGGTCAAGCTCCCCGCCTATACCGTAAACAGAAGAAGCCGAAATTATAATTAAGAATACAACCGTTAATACTGCATATATATTTTTTTTCTGGCTATTCAATCGCCAGATCATACTGGGCCCCAAAAACATATTCATCTTTATTATCCAGTAATATCAAACTTTTATAATTGCCTTTGGGCACATCGCCTAATTCAACCATGTAAGATGCGGAACATCCGGGGTATATGCGGAGCTTATCGCCTTCATAACGCCCGACAATATTACCTTCATTATCATAAAGCTCCATCGCTATATAAGGAGATAAAGACCTCTCCCCTATATTCTCAACGTCAAGCTTAAAATATTTCTTGCCGTCCCTTGTTACAATGCTTTTATCAAGAAACTTAATCTTTCTTTCGCCCGTATCTTCAATATTTGTTATTATCTGCACCCCGTAGCGGAGCATTGTCCTTACACCCAGCTTGGCTTTTCCGGGTTCATGTTTAATGCTGGTAGGGGGCTCTCCCATGGGTTCTACCATAATCATGCTCCAGTATGTCCCTTTAATCTCCGGGTCATTGGGAATCTGTATGGTATATGTCACCGGCACAGTATCAAAAGGCGGGACAATAATCCTGTTGGCGCTTAAAGAAATCCAGTTCGCGTTGGACCGTTTAACGGAACCCGGGTCTATATAATCATTTCTGCCGTCGGCATAAAATATATAGTCCTTCTGGTAAAGATCCACCTCTTCCGGTTTGTCGCCGTTATTTCTTAATGTAAAGACTCCTTCGATTCTCTCGCCCGGTTTTACTTCGCTCTCCCTTGAAAGGGACCCTACAAGAGCCACTTTCGCAAAACAAACCTGCGTAAGAATAAGGCAAAACAGCAGAACAAATATTACTTTCCTCATTTTTACCCTCCCTTTATATTAGGTATCTATTATTGTAAAATAAGCGGTTGTTATATAGGTATTAGCGGGTATGCTAAGCGACGGTCCCGTTAATTTATATTGAACATTTATTGTGGACCTATCACCCGCTCCTGAAAAAAATTCTAAATATGTATCATTAACCTGCATATAGGAAGTACCTTCTGAAATAGAACCCCCCCCGGTCCCCTCTGAAGTCCTCTTAACATACAGGGTGAAGCTGCCGCTCCATGTACCATCCACTCTCTTTACATCAATGCGCCAGGTATCAGAATTATCAATACATCCTGAAATATCTATAATCGCGGCATTAGTTATGCTTTCATATGTATCTGTTAATTCGCTCCCTGTACCGGCAGATAAATCCTGATCATTAATTGTTTCATTCCAGTCCCCTGTAACTACAATTGTTAAAGCTTGTGTTTGAGTTAATGCTAAAATGATAAAAACCAGAATTAACAAGGGAATATATTTTTTCATATTTTACAACCACCTCCCTGCCTGTCGGAAATTAAACTTAATCCGTTAAAGTAAATGTAAGCGTTCTTGAAGACAATCCCATAGTCCCCGCCGTCACGTTTGCGGAAAATTTATATGTTATGATCTTTGACGATGCCGCCAGACCGGTAATGCCGGTAACAAGGTTCTGAGCTAAATTAGTAAGGGGAACATCTCCCGCGCTTGAGGCGCCGGTAGGAGCCGCCAGATTTACATATAAAGTAACGCCTGTGGGCATATCCGCGTTCAGCTGGCCCGTTATTATTTTATTAGTGCCGTTTGTACTTACCGAATAGGTGGTGGAATTATCCGCAACCTGGACAGGCTGGGATCCCGCTACGGCGCTTGAAACAGCAAGGTTAGACGGGGCCCCCGAAACCGAAAGCTCGCTTATGCTCTGGACCTGGATTGTAAGCAGGCTTGTATCTTCCGTGCCGCAGAATACGGGAACTGCCGTCCCCGCAACAAACAAAAATGCCAGTATGCACACCAGAATTTTCTTCATGATATTATCCCTCTTTGTTATTTGTCGCTGAAATTTATATATATATTTCCCTAATACTCTTCCCTGAGCAGGTTAATCATTTTTACCGCATTGGGGTCATTTCTGTCCACGGACAAAACTTTCTGGAATGATATAATGGCATCCTCAAAATATCCTTTCCGGTAATTCATAACACCCATATTATACATGGCTTCCACAAAGCCGGGCATAAATTTAACCGCCAGGGCAAACTCGCCTATGGCCTGCTCGTAGAACGCTTCATTCTCGCTCATGGAAATTCCTAATGTAAAATGCACATCGGCCTGTTTGGGATCCACCTTAAACTGCTTGCTCTTATCTTCTTTCTGGAATGGGGAGAAAATTCTCTCAAGTAAAGACCCCTCTCTTTTATACTGCGGTTTTTTTGTGTATCCCAGAGCGGCCATAGGATCATCCGGCGAACTCTTTCTTGATTTCCTGAGCTGGAAAAACACCTGGCTGTCATACGCCCTTTTTTTCTCCGGATCAACAAGAATATTATATGCCTCAACAAGTTCTTTCATTTTTTCGTCCGAATAAATTTTTAAATCCGGATTTAAGTCCGGGTGGTATTTTTTAGAAAGCTCCCTGTACGCCTTTTTAATCTCATCAGCCGTTGCCACAGGAGCGATATTAAGCGTTTTGTAATAATCTCTTTTCGCAGCCATAATAAACCTCTCTTTAATATTATTCAGCTTTTACAATGTCCAGCATACTGCGGGCTTCCGCGTCTTCCGGGTCCATTTTCAATATTACTTCAATCTGTTCCCGCGCACTGTCATTTTTTTTCATTTCAATGTATAAATTCGCAAGATTTCTCCTGGCGGAAATATAGTCCGGATAATCATTTACAAGTACTTTTAATATTTTTTCCGCTTCTTTCTTTTTATTCTCCATGATCATGGATATAGCCAGATTATTATAGCATAAAGAATTGGTAAAGCCGCTTTTTATGGCTTTTTTATACTCTTTTACGGCTTTAAAGTTCTGCCCTATATCCGAATATAAATTACCGAGATTGAAATGGGCTTTGCCGTACCTGGGATTTATTTTTATCGCCTGTTTGTAGCTTCTTTCGGCAAGCTCATAAAGCTGAGCTTTCTCGTATGCCACACCCAGGTTATTGTGCACATCGGCGTAAGTATATTTTACCTTGACGGAAAGGACTCTTTTAAACTCTTCTATCGCCTGTTCGGTAAGATTCTCGTCATTATACAGCTCTCCCAGTTTTCTGCGCGCTTCAATATAGTTAGGATTTATTTTTATCGCTTTCTGAAGCTCCGATATTGCCTTGCCGGCCATGCCTTTGGCCTCATAAGCACAGGCAAGCTTAAAATGAACATCCGGATAACCGTTCTCAACCCGGGATAAAAGCGTGGTATAGTTTTCTATCGCCTTATCAATCAGATTTTCTATTTCATAAACAAAAGAAAACTGGATCATCTTGTTTATCTGCTCCCCGGTTAAACAGCTCTTATCAACACTTTCTTTTAACGGCAGACCGCAGTTTCTGCAAAAATTATCTTTCCCGGCTATATTTTCATTGCAGGAAGGACAGTGCATAATACCTCCTATATAAAAAAGCTTTATTTTATATAATATAATTATTCAATATAAGGAAAAAGTCCTTTTTTATCTTTAAGTTAATTATTTATCAATATTTGTTTACAAAGCCCCGGCTTTTTTATACAATTTTATAGGAGATTTTTATCCGTTACAGAAAGATACATTATGAATCTGATAAACTTTTTATTCCCTAACACAATAAAATGGCCGGAACTGACGGGTAACCGTATTTACATGGCGCATTTTGACAATAAATATATTGAAAATCTGCGCGCATTTCTTGCCGATCCGCATACCGTAAAGCTGGCTTTCGGCATTTCCGGCGATTTTAACCGCTCAAAGATCGCGGAAAATTATATTATGCAGGTTAAACAGTCCGCCGGCAAAACTTTAAGCATTTTTTCTAAAAATGATGCATCTTTTATAGGGGTCGCGCATATATCTTTTGTAAATTTTTTTTCAAAAAACTATAAGTTCGGAATTCTTTTGGGGGATAAAAATTATCAGGACAAAGGGCTGGGCAGGGACTGTGTTTATACGGTCTTAGAATATTTATTTGAAAATAAAAAAGTAAATTCCGTAACCCTGGAAACGGCCGATTTTAATCACAGAGCGCGTAAATGTTTTGAAGTCTGCGGTTTCAAAAAAATATCCGCGTTCAGGGATTTTGATGAAACAGCACGTCAGTATTCAAATAAAATTCTGTATAAGATAACAAAAGAGGAATATCTGGGTAAAACCCAGATCGCAAAATCAGGGAGGAAATAATGGAAGTTCAAGGTCCGGATTTTAAAGGTTACGATAAACAGCACCTTCAGGTCACAAGACGGTTAACTCCCGAAGTTATAAAGCCTAATATTTTCAGGGGACTTTCAAATGAAGCGTCTGTCGCGCTTCTTATGACAGACCTTATACTTCTAAGCCCTGAAGCGGAAAAACTGTTAAAAAAACTTAAAGAAAAATGGAACCAGTCGGATGAGAACATGGAAGATATGATGTCCGATGAAGAATTTATATCTAACCTGCACCAGCTTAAGAAAATGGTGGCGAAAAAGAAAAAACCCGACCAGCAGGGAGAAAAAGTGAATTATATCCACCAGTATGTGGCACCAATAGACGAAGAAAAAGAAAAACACAAAGACAAAGAACCCGTAAAAAAATCCATGGGTTATTCGCCGCTTCGCGAAAGCATAAATAATATGATAGTACATACCCCGGGTGACGAGGTTAAAAATAAATTAATAAAAGAAGCCGAAGCATTAGGCGAAAGTATCATACTGGCATGCAAGCAGTTCGGGGTAAGGATAATAATCCTTAAAATTAACCAGTCCATAACCGACATAAGGATAGCTGACATGCAGGTTGTTGGCGCCGGAGAAAGAACCTCCGACGGAAGACCGTGGAAAGCGGTAAGGGGTCTTTATGACCAGAGCCGGAGAATCATAGTTATCGGGGAAGAACAGATAGGTAGAAAAAGCTCTTCAACAATAAGGCATGAACTCGCCCACGCTTTTGATCATACGTTCACGACAAAAAACCAGAGAAAGCTCCCCCTCTCGGTACAGCTGTGGAACCTCTTCCACCATGAAAGAAAAGAACTGGTAAGCGATTACGCGGGAACAAATCCGGCTGAATACTTCGCTGAATCTGTTGAGGAATATTTTAATATCGGCGGGTCTGACAGGTTAAAAGAAAAAGACCCCCTTATGTATGAATATCTGGAAAAGCTTTTCAGTATATAACCGTGGTATTGCCGCCTTTTTCCTTTGCCCTGGCAAAGGCCTCCAGGGCGGCGGAAAGAAACTGGTCCGAAGATATAAAAGAAGGATTATAAAAAGCAAGCCCCATGCCCGCCTGGGTATTTATCTTCTCGCCGAAGGCCCTGGCGAATATCCTTACGCCTACAGCCATTCTTAAGCGCTCCGCTATCAGCATGGCTTCATTCTTATCGGTATGTATAAGGAGAATGGCGAACTCTTCCGCCCCGAGCCGCCCAATCACATCCCCGGCCCTGCAGTGGGAAATAAGAAGATCCCCCACTTCTTTTAAAACCGAATTTACTATCAATGCATTGTATTTAGATCTTATCCTGTCAAAATTATTAAGTTCCAGGACAATTAATGTGGTATTGTAATTATATCTTTTAGATCTTTCAAACTCGTCTTTTAACCGCTCCTTAAAATAATAGCTTGTATATAGATCCGTCATGTTGTCTTTTATACCGCTTGATATATCCATGTGATATTCTTTGACAAATTTTAACGCGACTGAAAGAAGCTTAACAAACAGGTTAACCTTCTCAATATCCTCCTGTGAAAAACCGTCAACTTCAGCTCTGCCTAAATATATAACGCCTAAAATATTATCTTCGTATAATAAAGGCACGACAATTGCGCTTTTTTCATATCCTATAAGGGTGGCTATTTCCTGCCCCCCCATATCAATACTGCCGTCGGAAACAACTACCGTCCTTTTATTTTTAGCGGCCCATCCAGCGATACCCTGGCCGGGCTCATAACTTGTTCCTTCAAAATATGTTTTATAAGGGGAAGCAACCGCTTCACAGCTTAATTTCATATTTTTATCAACCGGCTTTAAAATAAAAACGGCCATAGTCTGGGACGGCATAACTTCGGCCAGCATCTTCATAATATTGGAATAAGTCTCATCCATATGTGCGGATATATTCAACCTCTGGAAAACATTTATAAGCTTTGTAAGACTCCCTACCCTGGATTCCAGATATTCCAGTCTGTGCTTTACCTTACCGCTCTGCTTCTTCAGTTCTTCTACGCTTTTTTCTTCTTTTGCCTGAGCCATTGAAAGAAGCTCCTGCCCCTGATACATTATCTCATTGAGGCGCTCCTCAGCTTCTTTTAACTCCCTTGATTTATTCTGCAGGTCAAAATTAAGGCGCTGGACAGCGTCCTGTTTGTGGCTAAGCTCGTTGCATAATTCCTTAACCTGCTGTTTAATATCCCTTGTTTCTTTCTCGGCGCTTTCCGTTGCGCGTAAAGCTTCTTTCTCCTTGCCTTCTATAACACGCTCGGTTTTAAACAGCCTGTAAAAAAAGACCAGAATAATTAAAAGCATGAAGAGGTAAATCCTGATCTGTGCCTGGAAATCCGCCATGAAAGGTTCATTCTGGCGGTCATGCAGGATGCCCCATATATGCCCCAGCAAAGGAAAATACACAATTACCAGAATCACGCCGATAACAAGAGTCATTAAAACACCCAAAAATACCAGCACTTCAATAACCGGGAATATAACTGCCATGGCAAAAAATCCCGCGCCGAAAAAGAAAGTTAAAAATATACCGAAAGCTATATCGGCGGCAATTACAATGAATAAAATCAGTTTTTCCATTATAAATCTTGAGGTTATAAAAGCCGCCAGAACCTGGTAAATGGTAAGAACCGCGATTATAATTACAGGCGCGTCAAAAGGAGCCGGGAGCGAGGTTACTTCTTTAGTGCAGAAATTAGTAAGCAGAAGTCCCAGCACAAAGAACAGGAACCTGAATGAAATTATGGTGCGTTTGTATTTTTCCCTTGTATCTATGCTTGTCACTGCTTTTATTCCTTAATTCAAGTCTGATTACCCGGTTATTTGTTTATACTTATTCTTCAAATTATTTTTTTAATCCTTTTAATTCTTTTATTATTTAAGTTCTTTGTTTTTTAAAAATCCTTTTCTAAATCAAGATAATATTATATAATTATTTATGTTATGGTAATAGATTTTCTCTTGCAAAAATTTAAATACATAAAGGATGATATTGAGAATATAAAAGAAATAACCGGCCTAACCTCTCACGGGCGCAGTTTTCTTTTATCCTGCATCTTTAATCTTTTGAATAAAACCGTATTTTTCATAACATCCACCGAAGAGCGGGCTCTTCAGGTTTCTGATGAGGCAAAATTCTTTCTTGGAAGTACGAACAATATATATAATTTTTACGAGAAAGAGGAATTTGAAAACCAGAGATTAAACGTTCTTGATTCCATAACCAAAAACAAAGATAAAAATAATTTAATTATATCTTCAATTAAAGCGGTTCTTCAGAAAACCGTATCCAAAGATGAATTCAAAAAAGCGAAAATAAGCTTAACAAAGAATGAAAAATACGATCTTGCTTCTCTGATAAAACAGCTTGTAAGCTTCGGTTATGAGAAAAACTATATGGTTAATTCCCGCGGGGAGTTCTCGCAAAGAGGATGTATTTTAGATATATTCCCTTCCAATTTCAACCCAGTGAGGATAGAGTTTCTTTATGACGCTATTGAAAGCATACGCGTATTTGATCCCGTAACCCAGAGATCAACCGAGCTTATAGATTCGGTAAACATCCTGCCGGCCAAAGAACTGGATTCGGCTTCCAACATCCTGGATTACCTTCCTAAAAATTCATTAATTATACTGGATGAGCCTGCGAGTTTAAAACTCCATGTCATGGAATATCTTGATGATTTAAACATAAAGGAATTTGACCTGAAAAATGTCACGAAAAACAAAAAAACTCTGATTTTTTCCCGGAGCAGTGAAGAAGAAGGTCCGGGCATTTTAAAATTAAATTTTAAGGATGTTTATTCATTCGGCGGCAAGATGCCGCAGGTTTACGAAAATTTAAAATCATGGAGCAAAGAAGGCATAACCGTACTTATCGTTTCAACTCAGTATAACCGCCTTAAGGATATCCTCTCAGGGGAAAACATACCTTCCCTCCATTATAATATTCCCGGACAGATGCAAAAAGGGCAGATTATTATTACGGAAGGCAAAATTAAAAACGGATTTTTGCTGGAAGAATCGGATTTAATAGTATTAAGCGACAGCGAACTTTTCGGCTCCGTGTACAGGCCGCCGCACGCGGCCGTCATACCTAAAAAATCGGTATCGCCGAAAGATGAAATAAAGCTCGGTGACTTTATTGTCCATAAAAACTACGGCATAGCAAAATTTGCACGCCTTAACTGCATGGAAATAGAAGGCAGCAAAAAAGACTACCTTATTCTTGAATTTGACAAGGGAGCAAGACTCTACCATCCGTTTGACCAGATGGACCTGCTTGAAAGATATGTGGCCCCCGAAGGCTCGCATGTAAAGCTGTCCCTGCTCGGTTCCTCCGTATTCCTAAAAAGCCGGGCTAAAATTAAAGAATCGGTTAAAGAAGTTGCCGCCCAGCTTCTTAAACTTTACGCCGAAAGACAGAAAATAAAAGGGTACAGGTTTTCATCCGATACTGTATGGCAGTCTGAACTTGAAGCCGCGTTTCCTTTTGAAGAGACTCCCGACCAGCTTGATGCCATAAAATGCGTAAAACAGGACATGGAATCTGAGCTCCCCACCGACAGGCTCATATGCGGAGACGCGGGCTTCGGCAAAACGGAGGTCGCCCTGCGCGCCGCCTTTAAAGCCGCCACAGACCATAAACAAACAGCCGTCCTTGTTCCCACAACGGTTCTTGCCCAGCAGCATTATGAGACATTCTCCGAAAGGCTGTCAACATTTCCGGTAAAGGTTGAAGTTTTATCAAGGTTTAAAACCCCTTCTCAGCAGAAAAAGATTATAGAAGGCCTGATAGAAGGAAAAGTTGATATTATTATAGGAACACACCGGCTACTCCAGAAAGACATAAAATTTAAAAACCTGGGTCTTTTAATAATAGATGAAGAGCACCGGTTCGGGGTAAAACAGAAAGAAAATCTTAAGCAGATGAAGAAAAACCTCGATTGCATTACTTTAACCGCAACGCCAATACCGCGTACTTTCCAGATGGCCGTATCGGGCATAAAAAACTTAAGCATGATAAACACCCCGCCGGAGCACCGAATACCGGTTAAAACCTACCTTTTTGAATACAGCAAAGATATAATAAAGGGGGCATTGATAAGGGAACTTGAACGCGGAGGCCAGGTATTTTACTTAAATGACCGCGTACGGGGCATAGAAAAAGAAGCTGCCGCCTTACAGAAACTTATACCCCACGCGAGAATTACAATAGCGCACGGCCAGATGCCGGTTCATAAGCTTGAAGATATAATGCATGAATTCACCCAGCATAAATACGATATACTTGTATGCACAACCATAATTGAGAGCGGGCTTGATATCCCCGAGGCAAATACCATAATAATACGCAACGCTCAGAATTTCGGGTTAAGCCAGCTTTACCAGATAAGAGGAAGAGTCGGAAGAAGAAATCTGCAGGCATTTGCCTATTTCCTGTACCCAAGAAATACCGTATTTAATTCAAATGCCGTAAAGAGAATGGAAACCCTGAAAGAATTCTCTGACCTCGGAAGCGGGTTCCAGATCGCGCTTAAAGACCTGGAGATAAGAGGCGCCGGCAACCTTCTCGGGACCGCCCAGCACGGCTTCATAGAAGCTGTGGGTTTCAATGAATACTGCCGCCTTATCAAAGAAGCCGTAAGCGAACTTAAAGGGGAAGATACAGAATCTCCTCCCCCCTCGCCCACCATTGATATCCCCCTTCAGGCATATATACCTGAAGAATACATATCCGATAAAAAAGTTAAGCTGGAGTATTATAAAAAGCTGGCTGATTTTAAAGACATAAAAGAACTTGAGAGCATAAAAAAAGAATTTACCGACCTTTTCGGCCCGTATCCTGTTGAGATGGAGAACCTTTTCATTGTTATTTCCTTAAGGATCCTGGCATTAAAACACAGGATTACAAAAATTAAAATGACAGGCAACTTTTTAAATATCATAGATTTAAAAATGACGGGGATCCCCGTAAAACTTATTTACGGGTTAAGCAACCGGTATAATGTAAAAGTATATTTTAAAGATAAAAATCTTGTGATAGAAGGTGCCCTGCAGAAGAAAAACTGGTTCAGGATAATAGAAGACATACTGGATAAATTAAGTGATTATTTCCATTAAAAAAAGGAAGAACTTTCATAAGTAGTGAATATACACCCTTAGAATTAAATTAATATCACTTTTTATTTTTTCCGGAGGAGATTATGGAGCATTTGTGGGCCCCCTGGAGGATGAAATATATAAACTGCGCTAAAAAGAACGATGAAGGATGTATTTTCTGCAATAAACCCAAAGAAGAAGATCTTAAGAAAAATTATATCTTAGAAAAAACAGACCTCTGCTTCGTTATATTCAATATATACCCGTATAATAACGGACACCTCATGGTGGCGCCTCTTCGCCATCTTAAAAATCTGAATGAACTTACAGATGAAGAGACCGAAGAAATATTCAACCTTCTGAAAAAATGGGAAAAAATACTCATGGAAAAACTTAACCCCCACGCTTTCAATATAGGGGCTAATATAGGGAGGGCCGCCGGAGCGGGATTTGAACACCTCCATTTCCATATTGTGCCCAGGTGGAACGGGGATTCAAATTTCATGCCGGTTATATCCGACACTAAAATTCTCAATATGAGTTTAGATGAACTCTACGATCTGTTAACTAATTAATAGCCGTATAATTTATTATGAACCGTTCAGAAAAATATATTAATCTTAATTATGTATTCTCATGTATCCCGAGAATTAAGAACCTGTTAAAACAGGAAGAATATATTGATATTATCCTAAGTGCGGATAAAGAAAAACTTAAAAAAACATACGGGTTAAATAACCTGCTTATAGATAAACTTGCTTCCGTTAAAAAAGATAACCCCGCAAAAAAGGAACTGGAATTCTGCACAAAACTGGGTATTAAGATAACAACCCCGGGAGAGAAAGATTACCCTTTACATCTTAATAATATATATGATCCTCCCCTCTGCCTGTATTATAAAGGGAAGATGCCGGCTGACGATGATATATTAATATCCGTTGTCGGATCCAGAGCGGCTACCCCTCCGGGCAGGATAAATGCGGAAAACATGGGTTTTAAGCTTGCTTCATACGGCATTACCGTCGTAAGCGGTATGGCAAGAGGTATTGATACATGCGCCCATACCGGAGCCTTAAAAGCCGGAGGAAAAACCTTAGCTGTATTGGGATGCGGGCTTAATATTGTCTACCCTCCCGAAAATAAAAAGCTTATGAAACAGATATCTGAAACAGGAGCCGTTATATCGGAATTCCCGCCTGAGGCCCCTCCCAACGCGTGGAATTTCCCTATAAGGAACAGGATTATAAGCGGGATAAGTATGGCTACGATTGTGGTTGAAGCAAGCCAGAAAAGCGGATCCCTCATAACAGCGGGATGCGCCCTGGAGCAGGGCAAGGAAGTATTTGCCATGCCGGGGAATGCCTTATCTCAAGTTGCAAAAGGCGTTAACCGGCTTATAAAAGACGGCGCCCGGCTTATTGAAAACGCGGAAGATATCCTGCTGGAACTTAATATTAAAATCAGATAAAAATTCTTAAATTACATTATAATTTAAGAATTTACACTTTATCCTCATCCCCCCTGTTTTTCAGTAAAAATACCCCATTTGACCTATATCCGTATATGCACGGTGCGGGTATAATATAAGTGGGAAGGGGAAATGAGACTTCCCACGAGTATGATTTAAAGGCTAAATGCCATTAAATAAAACAAAAAGAAAGGAGGAAACTTAAATGAAAAAGCTGTTAATAATTCTGATCGCTATCGCTTTCATGAGCGCGGCCGCGTTTGCCGGTTCAACCGACACTCAGACCGTGTATTATGAAATTGACGCGATTAACGAAATTGCTTTTGACGCGGACGAAACATTGACAATTAACTTCGCGACAGCAGGTACTGAACCCGATCGGGATATAGCGGAGTGTACGTATGCCATAACCACAAACGAAACAGCCGGCAAAAAGTTAACCGGCGCGATTAACGCCAATATGCCTGGCGATACCGACCTTATGGTAACTGCCGCCGCACCTACAGGCGGTTCCGGTTCCGGCCAGGTAACGCTTAACACTACAGCTGCGACCCTGGTAGCCAGCATAGAAACAGTTGCGGAGTCCGGTATTGCATACAGCATAACATTAGATGCTAACGTCGCAGCCGGTCTTCCTGCAGACGGTTCAAGAGTCTTAACCTTCACATTAACAGATGAATAAACAGATTCTTTAAGTTAGTGTTGAAAAAAGCCCCGACTTTATGCCGGGGTCTTTTTTATGATAACCATGCATCAAAACGCCCAAAATACTCCTTTTGGTACCATTTTCAGCTCAAAAATACTCCATTAGAACTATATTCTATTAGCAATTCCGGTGCTATAATTAAGCTGGGAAGGGGAAATGAGACTTCCCGCGAGCAAGATTTAAAGGCTAAATGCCATTAAATAAAACAAAAAGAAAGGAGGAAACTTAAATGAAAAAGCTGATAATAGTCCTGATCGCGATAGCTTTCATGAGCGCAGCCGCGTTTGCCGGTTCAACCGACACTCAGACTGTGTATTTTGAAATAGACGCGATTAATGAAGTAGCTTTTGGTGCCGACATAACCTTAACGATTGACACTGCAACCGCCGGTTCAGAACCTGATTCAGACGGTAATATTTCATTAACCTATGCCATAACCACAAACGAAACAGCCGGCAAGAAGCTGACAGGGGCACTTAATGCGAATATGCCGAGTAATACTCTTATTAGAGCAACCTTAGTAGCCCCTTCTACTGGTGCCACTGCCGGTGAAGTTACTTTGAATTCTACGGCTCAGTCCTTAGTAACCAGCATTGAAACAGTTGCACAATCTGGCATTAGTTATACAGTAGCACTGGCCGCAACAGTCGCAGCCGGTCTTCCTGCAGACGGTTCAAGAGTCTTAACCTTCACATTAACAGATGAATAAACAGATTCTTTAAGTTAGTGTTGAAAAAGCCCCGGCTTTATGCCGGGGTCTTTTTTTATATTTAAGCTTGACAAACATTTTAACTTTCTACTATTATATTATACAACATTACTTTTTGGAGGATACCTGTGGCAAAATCTCTTATAATCGTTGAGTCACCCGCTAAGGCAAGGACTATAACGAGACTCCTTGCGAATAAATACAAAGTAATAGCTTCTATGGGGCACATAAAAGACCTGCCCAAAAGCAGGCTCGGTGTGGACATAGAAAATAACTTTGAACCGCAGTATATTAATATAAAGGGGAAAGGGACTTTAATAAAACAGATAAAAGCCGAAGGCAAGAAACATAAAACAATATTTCTCGCCCCTGACCCTGACAGGGAAGGCGAAGCTATCGCGTTCCATCTGAAGCAGATACTTGATAAACACGAGACACAGAGAATTTACCTGCATGAGATAACAGCCCCCGCGTTAAAAGAAGCATTGAAAAATCCTACCGATATAAACATGAATAAAGTAGACGCCCAGCAGGCAAGAAGGGTGCTTGACCGTCTTGTGGGATATAAATTAAGTCCCCTGCTCTGGGAGAAAGTTCAGCGCGGTTTAAGCGCCGGAAGAGTCCAGTCCGTGGCGGTTAAACTTATATGCGACAGGGAAAGAGAAATAGAAGGATTCACATCTGTTGAATACTGGACGGTAACCGGTCACTTTACTCCCGAAGATAAAGAACATCCCTTTAAAGCGGAGCTCGCGCAGATAAACAACGAGAAGATATCAATACCCAACCAGGAAGAAGTTGGTAAAATAGTTGAAGACCTTAAAGTAAAAACATTCCATATAGACAAACTTACTCAGAAAGATCAGAATAAAAACCCCTCCCCTCCTTTTATAACGAGCACACTACAGCAGGAAGCTTCAAGAAAACTGGGATTCAGAGTTTACCGCACGATGAAAACAGCCCAGCAGTTATATGAAGGACTTGATATAGGGCCGCATACTAGCGTCGGTTTAATAACCTATATGAGAACCGATTCGGTAAACCTGTCACAGACAGCCAAAGACCAGGCAAAAACATACATAAAAGAAAAGTACGGCGCTGAATATGTGGGACCCGACAGAAAATTCAAATCACGCAAAAGCGCCCAGGAAGCCCATGAAGCCATAAGACCCACTGATGTAAACAGGAGCCCCGAAGAAATAAAACAGTTCCTCACCGATGATCAATATAAGATATATAAATTAATATGGCAGAGATTCCTCGCGAGCCAGATGGCAAGCTGTATACTTGATGTTAAAACCGTTGAGATTAAAGCCGACCAGTATCTTTTCAGGGCATCGGGCCAGAAAGTTAAATTCCCCGGTTTTACGGCGCTTTATGAAGAATCAACAGATGATGAAGAAAAAAACGGGGATAAAGAAGAGATACCTGATTTAAAACAGGGTGAAAAAACCGACCTTGTAAAAATTGAACCCGTACAGCATTTTACCCAGCCCCCTCCGAGATACAATGAAGCGACTTTAATAAAGATACTTGAAGAAAAAGGTATCGGAAGGCCCAGCACTTACGCCCCCATTATAGAAACCATACAGGCAAGGGAATATGTATTGCTGGATAACAAACGTTTTTCTCCCACTAAAATAGGGTTTATCATAACAGATCTTTTAACGGAAAATTTCGCGGAAATAATGGATATAGGATTTACCGCAACAATGGAAGAAAACCTGGATAAAGTGGAAGAAGGAGACACTCACTGGATTGAGATTATAAAAAGCTTTTATCAGAAATTTGAAGAAACACTTAATAAAGCCCATGACTCCATAAAGAAAATAATTATGGAACCCGAAGTTACCGACCAGGAATGTCCTAAATGCGGAGCGCTCATGGTTATAAAAATGAGCCGGTTCGGCAAGTTCCTGGCCTGTTCAAAATACCCCGAATGTAAATCCACAAAATCATTCGCCCAGGAGATAGGCATACCGTGCCCCAATAACTGCGGAGGGCAGGTTATAACAAAACGGACCAAAAAGAGCACTTTCTACGGGTGTTCAAGCTACCCGAAATGCAATTTCATGAGCTGGTACCGACCTACGGATAAAAACTGTCCCAGATGCGGCAAAGTCATGGTGCTTAAGCCTTCAAAAAGCAAAAAGTTTTACATGACATGCATAGATCCCGAATGCGGTAAAAAAGCAAAAGAAGAAAACGAACAGGCGGAGGAATAAAATGAAATCTACAACCATTTTAGCTTTAAGGCATAACGGCATGACCGCGATCGCGGGCGACGGTCAGGTTACTTTAGATAAAACCGTGATGAAGCATAATGCGAAAAAAATACGCCGCCTTTATAATGATAAAGTAATATGCGGGTTCGCTGGAAGCGCGGCGGACGGTCTCACATTATTTGATAAGTTTGAGAAAAAACTTGAAGAATTCGGCGGCAACCTCGTGCGTTCGGCGGTAGAACTCGCCAAAGACTGGAGAACGGATAAAGTCCTAAGGAGACTTGAAGCTCTCCTTATAGTAGCGGATGCAAAAAATCTTCTGATATTATCAGGGACAGGCGATGTCATAGATCCGGATGACGCAATAGCCGCAATCGGCTCAGGCGGACCTTATGCCCAGGCCGCGGCAAAAGCTTTGATTAAGCACTCCAATTTAACGGCTGACCAGATCGCCAAAGAAGCTTTAACGATCTCCTCTGAGATCTGTATCTACACAAACGAACACATAACCGTAGAGACATTATAATATGGCATCCGTAAAGACAAAACAAATAACCGGAACCCCGGACATGAATGTTATTACTCCTATGCTGAAGCAGTATTTCAGCATAAAGGAGGAAAATCCCGATACTATTCTTCTTTTCCGGGTCGGTGATTTTTACGAATGCTACCACACAGACGCGGAGCTTATATCAAGGGATCTTGATATTATCCTCACTTCAAAAGACGCAGGCAAGGGCCAGCGCGTTTATATGGCGGGAGTCCCTTACCACAGCGTAAACCCTTATATCAAAACACTGGTAACCAAAGGATACAGGGTAGCCATATGCGAACAGGTGGAAGATGCGCGCTTCGCTAAGGGGCTTGTAAAAAGAGAAGTCGTAAAAACAATAACCGCGGGAACTATCCTTGATCCCGACATGCTGAAGGCCGATGAGAATAACTACCTTCTCGGGCTATCAAAATACAATAATCTTTTCGCCGTCGCGGTCGCAGATATATCCACGGGAGAACTCTCGGGAATTGAATTTGAAGAATATGACAGAACAAAACTGCTGGATGAAGTCAAAAGACTTAACCCTTCGGAGATCGTTATAGATTCCACCGTTACGGAAGAGAAACTGGTTGAACAGTTAAAAAACTTAAGCCGTAATTATTTTAAATACGATAAACCCCTGAATTACAAAGAACTTGATGCCCATATACCCGATACGGATAATTATTCACAGGCCTTAAAACAAGCATCGGGTGTTATTATAAATTACTTAAAAGACACACAGAAAACGACACAGCTGAACCTTGACAGGTTGACCTCTTACTCCCAGCAGAATTACATGATTTTAGACAATACAACCTTAAGAAACCTTGAGATCGTGAAAACGCTCCTGACCGGAGAAAAAGAAGGAAGCCTTCTGTCCGTAATAGACAAAACCTCCACATCAATGGGGGCGCGAACCCTGCGCAATATCATAGAGCGCCCGTTAACGGATGTTCAAGCAGTTAAAGACAGGCAGTCCTGCGTAAAGGAAATAATAAACGGTTACTCGGTGGTAGATGAAGCAAAAAAACTTTTTGATAAGGTGTATGATCTTGAAAGAATACTCGCGAAAATAGAATATAATACCGCTAACGCGAGAGACCTGCTGGCTCTTGAGAGGTCTCTGGAAGTATTCCCCGGCATAAAAGAAAAATTTTCTTCCTTTAAAAGCAAAGAGATTAAAAACTTATGTGAAAACTTTGACCTTCTTTATGACCTGCACGGACTTTTATCGGAATCGCTCGCGGAAAATCCACCCCTAACCGTGCGCGAAGGCGGGATAATAAAAGACGGTTATAATAAACAATTGGACGATCTGCGCGTAATAAAGGGCAGCAGCAAAAAAATGATAGCCCGGCTGCAGGAAGAAGAAAGAAGCCGCACGGGAATAAAATCCTTAAAAGTTGGCTTTAACAGTGTTTTCGGATATTATATTGAAGTTACAAAGCCCAACCTGCCCATGGTCCCGGAAAATTACATAAGAAAACAGACTCTGGCAAACTGTGAAAGATTTATAAATGAAAAGTTAAAAGAATACGAAGCCGCGATACTCGGGGCCGAAGAAAAAATTAAGAACCTGGAATTTGAACTTTTTAATAATATACGCGGTGACTGCGCGAAGGCCGCTAAAAGAATAAAAAACAGCGCTAAAATTATAGCTTACCTTGATGTGCTTGTAAATTTTGCCTATATAGCGGTAAATAATAACTATTCCTGCCCAGTGATAACAGATGACGATAAAATAATAATCAAAGAAGGCAGGCACCCCGTAATAGAAAAGACAAATATTGAGTCTTTTACCCCCAATGACCTGTATCTTGACTCTTCGGACAATAAATTAATCCTTATAACAGGCCCTAATATGGCCGGAAAATCAACTTTTTTAAGACAGACCGCCCTTATAGCCATTCTTGCCCAGAGCGGCTGTTTTGTGCCCGCGAAAGAGGCCTCCATAGGCATTATAGACAGGATATTTACTCGCGTGGGAGCATCTGACGACCTGCATCTGGGGCAGAGCACATTTATGGTTGAGATGGCGGAAACCGCCAACATTTTAACCCAGGCCAGTTCAAGATCGCTTGTCATACTTGATGAAGTCGGGCGCGGCACCTCAACCAAAGAAGGTTTAAGCCTTGCCCAGAGCATTGTTGAATATATCCATAACAATATCGGGGCTAAAACGCTTTTCGCGACGCACTTCCACGAATTAACACAGCTTGAAAACCACCTCGCGGGCGTAAAGAATTACAAGACGGTTGTAAAGGAAACCGGATCCGAGATTATCTTCCTTCACAAAGTAGTTCCCGGAGGGACAGATAAAAGTTTCGCGCTTTACGTTGCGCATCTTGCCGGCATACCTAAAACAGTCATAGAAAGATCCGCACAAATCTTAGACGAGATTGAACAGGGATATGAAAAAGTTTCCCTAAAGACAGAAGGCAAAACAAAACAGCTCTCCTTCCTTGAGGAAGAAGCATCGCATCCTGTTATTGAAGAAATAAAATCGCTTGATGCGGCCAGCATAACGCCTATTGAAGCATTAAATAAAATACACTCGTGGCAGGAAAAGATAAAAAAGCTATAAAGAGGTATCTGCATGCATAATAATAAACTGTACAGTAGAATATTAATACTCCTGCGCTGGGCCATATTCATTTACATTCTTTCCGAGCTTTTAAAAACACCCGGCAAAGACACGGTTAAATTAATTAACATCTCAAACGAAGTTATACTTGTTTTATTCTTTTTATTTTATGCAGCTGCCAGTTTTATAACGCTTAATTACAGAAAAAGAACGGCATATTACGGGCTGATTGCCGCCGACCTTATCTTTTCCGCCCTCCTGTTTTTATCTTACAGCACCGGGCCCAACACATATCCCAACAATACACTGGCGCTCGTGCTCTGCCTCCCGATACTGGAAGCCGCTTTTATAAGTTTAAGGGCGGCATTTCTAATTACTTTTATAAGCGGTTTTTTATACCTTGCCTGCCAGGAATTTTTCAAAATAGCATTATTTGAAAAAATGCCCCATTATTTCCAGACGTCGGATTTCGGATTTGTGATTGTTTTCCTTTTTGTTTCATACCTTGCGGCATATCTTTTTGACACCGCTAGGAAAAAAGAAAAATTATCACATTCCCTTTTAAAGATACTTGAGATGAGCCAGATATTAAGCAGTAAAAAAAGCAGGCCCGAGGTATTTTCTTCCATTTTAAAAACAATAAAAAAACTTTTTCTTTGCCATACGGTGGTAATATATCTGCTGGAAGCGGACCCCGAAGGAGAACCTTACTTAAAGGCAGTGGAAGTATCTTCCCCCGCGGGACAGAACTTTATTGATTTTGATCCCTTAAAAACAGAATCCGTTTTAAGCACTGTTTTCAAGGAAAAACATGGATATATAATTGACGATTTTATAAAACTTAATCAGGGTGATTTTCTGCCGAAAAACAAAATTATCCGCTCTATCTTAATATCACCTTTAATTTACAACGATAACACAACCGGTTTAATCGTGGTCGCTCACAATACTAAAAAATATTTTACCGGTGAAGATTACAATACCCTTAACCTCCTAGCAAGAGAAATCGCGACAAATATGCAGGATTCCGCTTCCGGAGCGGTAATAAAAACAGCCCGTGAAGCAGAATCTCTGGAAGGCATATATTCCCACGCTTACTTTCACGAGCATCTAAAGAAAACTTTCCAGATATGCAAAAACGCGGATAAAACACTCGCTCTTTTATTAATTAACGTGGATTACTTTAAAAAAGTAAATGCTCTTTTCGGGCATAATGAAGGCGATTCCTTATTAAAACAGCTCGGCAGCGTTATAAAAAATGCGGCACGCAAAGAAGACGTGGTCTGCAGGTATGACGCGGACGAGTTTGCCATAATAATGCCGCAGGTAACCAAAGCGGAAACCGCCACATTATCAGAGAAAATAAGGCAGGCGGTAACAGAACACTGCTTCCTGGTTGGCGGCAAACCCGTCCATATAACGGTAAGCGGAGGCACAGCGGTATTTCCGGACAAAGTATCAACCGAAGAAGAACTGGTAGAGAAAGCACGCTCAGCGCTTACCATGGCTAAAGGTGGAGGACGAAACAAAATTCTTTTTATAGAATAAACCGGGGGTTAATTTGAATACTACTTTAAATAAAAATAAAATAAACCTGCTTGATACCGAAACACGCGAGCTTATCGCGGCGGGCGAAGTCATAGAAAGACCACTGTCTGCAGTAAAAGAGCTTATGGAAAATTCCATTGACGCGGGCAGTACTAAAATTACGGTTGAAATAAAGCAGGGCGGCCATACGCAGATCATAATAACCGATGACGGCTGCGGCATGAATAAAGAAGATTCCTTAAATTCACTGCAGAGATTCGCGACAAGCAAAATTAAAAAAATAGATGATCTAGAAACTTTAACCAGCCTGGGATTCAGGGGTGAAGCGGTACCTTCTATCGCTGCGGTTTCAAAGATGCAGATCCTTACAAATGATGATCCCGATAAAACAGGCACAAGTATATATATAGAAGGCGGCAAAATTAAAGAGGTTAGGGAAATACCTTACCGGAAAGGCACAAAAATTACCGTTTCGGATATATACTTTAATACCCCTGCAAGGCGCAAATTCCAGAAAGCCGCATCAACGGAATTCACCCAAATTTACAACCTTGTGAATAAATACGCCTTTTATTATAAGGACATACATTTTATCCTTATAAATAACGGGAAAGAGGCCTTAAACCTGCCTTCCCAGCTTGATAACCTTACAAAATTCACAAGATTCATAAAACAGGATAAGGAAAACTTTGTTAATATAGAAGCGGCTACTTCTTCAATGAAGATATCCGGTTTTATATCAGACCCGGAAACAACAAAAAAATCAAGAGACGGGCAGGTAATATTCATAAACGGCAGGATAATTAAACCCGGCACCGTAAACCAGGCCTTAAATGAAGCATACTCACAGTATACCGAAAGGGGCCGGTTCCCCTACTGCCTTTTATTTATAAGCATAGACCCGTCCCGGATAGACGTAAACGTGCACCCGACCAAAAGCGAAATAAGATTCAGCGACTCCTCACAGGTTTACAAAACGGTCTTTAACGCGGTCATACAAAAACTGAGACAGACCGCTTCCCCTGTATCAGATTTCCAAGCATATGATACTTCCTCTCAATTTAATAACACAACAGCAGCATCGTATGAAAATATAGGTTTTTCATTTACAGAAAGAACTGCGGAGGATACAGAATATACCCCGCAGGATTTATCTATTTACGGACAGATAAACGAAACTTACGCTTATACAATAACAGGGGGAAATATAATAATCTTTGATATCCATGCCGCTCATGAAAGAATAAATTACGAAAAATTTAAAAACAAGCTAAAATCAACAGAAACCGTCAACCAGAAACTCTTAGATCCCGTGGTAATTGAGCTTACAAAACAGCAGCAGGAAATTTTAAATAAAGAAATATCCTTGTTTAAAAACATGGGATTTGAGATAGAAGAATTCGGTAAAGATTCCTTTATAATACACTCAATCCCGCAGAATATACCTTCAAAGAACATAAAAAGCTACCTTTCGGATCTTTTTACCGAGCTTGAGAGCGAATATTCAAATTACAAATCAACCGATGAAGCAACAGAAGCCGTTATAAAAAGCATGGCATGTAAAGCATCGGCAAAATCAGGAGAAAAGCTTAATTACTATGAAATAAAGAAATTATTTGAAGATTTAAATAAAACAGAGAACCCTGCAAGATGCCCTCACGGCAGACCTGCATTCGTAAAATTCACGAACAAAGAACTTGATAAGATGTTTAAAAGGACTTAATTAAATAAAGCCTGTTAATAATAATGATAAGATATAACAATGAATAAAAAACTTATAATTCTACTCGGGCCAACGGCTTCGGGAAAAACAAAATACTCTCTGCTTTTAGCGCAAAAGTTGAAAACCGAAATAGTTATATCGGACTCGCGCCAGGTATATAAACATCTTGATATAGGTACGGCAAAACCCTCAAATAAAGAGCGGAAGAAAATAAAGCATCACCTTATTGATATTATAACTCCCCCTGAGGGCTTTAACCTTGCAGTTTACCAGAATAAAGCTTTTAAAACAATAAAAGCTTTATTTGAAAAACACGATAATGTCATTTTATCCGGCGGGACAGCCCTTTACATAGACGCCGTATGTAAAGCGTATAACCTGCCCGCGCATGACGGTGACTTATCCGCTACAAGAAAAAAGCTTGAAGATGAAGTAAAAAAGCACGGGCTTGCGCATTTATATGAAAAGCTTAAAGAAAAAGATCCCGAGTCCGCGGGTAAAATCCATCCCAATGACAAAATAAGAATACTTAGGGCGCTTGAAGTTTCACATCTCTCGGGCAGGTCAATAAGCTCCTTTAAGACCCTTTATCCCCACCCTTTAAACTGCTCCATAATAAAAATAGGGTTTGCGATGGAAAGGGAAAAGCTTTACAACAGGATAAACGCGAGGGTTGAAGAGATGATAAAAGAAGGATTATTGGACGAATGCGGTAAATTAATATCACTGGGGTATAAAGAGAGCATAGAGGCAAAAGGGATTATTGGGTATAACGAGATGTTTAAATATCTTGAAGGCAGTCTCTCTTTAGAAGAAGCAACCGAACTTTTAAAAAAGAACACGAGAAACTACGCAAAGCGCCAGCTGACCTGGTTCCGGCGCGATAAAGACATACACTGGATAGATCTGGATAAAAACAATACGGATAAAGAAGTTATAAAAAAGCTCTTACAAATAATACAATAACAAGGGGGCTTCTATGGGAATAAACCTGCAGGACGCGTATCTTCTGCAAGTTAAAAAAAACAGGGAACTTGTCACGATTTACCTTGTAAACGGCATACAGTTAAGAGGCGCCGTTAAGGGTTTTGACAACTTTACCGTATTTATCGAAAACCATGACGGAAAAATACAGCTTGTCTATAAACACGCGATTACGACAGTCCAGACCGTTAAATCCTCAATGTCAGACTTTATAGCCGGCCAGCTTAATAAAGAAGCAACCGCGCATTCCAAAGAAAGCTGAGAGAATGAAAATAAAGTTTACAAAAATGCACGGCCTCGGCAATGATTTCATTATTGTTGACGGCCGTTTCTTAAAAAACATTAATTATAAAAAAATAGCCGTTACTTACTGCCGCAGGGCTTTCGGGATAGGTTCGGACGGCCTTATAATCCTTGCAAAGAGCGGAAAAGCTGATTTTAAGATGCTCTTCTATAATCCTGACGGGTCAACGGCCGCGATGTGCGGCAACGGCATAAGGTGTCTTGCAAAATACATATACAATAAAAAGCTCAGCAAGAAAAAACTGATCTCAATAGAAACACCTGCGGGTGTAAAAGAAGTTAAAATACTTGCAAATAACAATGCGGAAGTATCCTTGGGAAAACCCGTATTTGAGCCCGGAAATATTCCCGTAAAGGTAAAATCAAAAAAATATATATTAAATTATCCTATAAAAATCAAGAATAAAGTATTTAATATAAACTGCGTATCTTTCGGCAACCCGCATTGTGTAATCTTTATAAATAAAACACCCCTGGAAAAACTTATAGATTACGCGGATGATATTTCAAACAGTAAAATATTCCCCGAGAAAGCCAATGTTGAATTCGTGCACCTTTTAACCAAAACCCATATCAAAGTTTTTGTATGGGAGCGCGGGGCAGGCCCTACCCTTGCCTGCGGCACGGGCGCAGCAGCAGCCGCTGTCATATCGCATATTGTAAAAGGGACAGACAGAAAAATTAAAGCAACACTCCCGGGCGGCAATCTATACGTAACCTGGGATAAAAAAGATAACCAGGTTTACTTAAGAGGCCCTGCAGAAACGGTATTTGAAGGGGAAATTAATATTTAACTCCCCTATTTATTTCTTTCTTTTCTTATTTTTCATTATAATATAAGGTGTTTTTTGTTAACATTTTGTTAACAACTTTATATTAAAATACTGCTATAATATAATCAATAAGGATTTTATTATGAATATAAAAACAGCATATACAGTAATTCCTGCCGAATACCGGAAAAGATTCTCACAGCAGGAACTTAACATTGCGGAAATAATAAGGATTATAAAAGAAAATTATAAATATATTCCGGATAATATAAAGGAATTAAATGAGAAGCTCTCCGTTTTATTCTATAAAACCCAGATATATAAAGATAACCTTGAAAGCTTGAAAAAATCAAGAAAAAGTTTCGTTATTAAAGATTCTGAGGATAAAGTTAAAAAAATCCGGGCAAAAATCACTTTCAATCAAATTAAAGAAAAAGAGATGCTGTTAAAGCTGAAAAAAGAGTTCCTGCTATGGTATAAAGAGCAGGATAATGCAGAAAAGAAAAACCTTATCGAAAAATTATTCAATAAAAAATGGCGGGATATGACAAATATAAAAAACTTGCTCAAATACGGAGGTATCTCATGAATATTAATCCTATAAACCCTTTTGATAAAACTTCTTTTTACGGGAAAAGTAAAAATACACGCGAAAAAATAATAGAAGCAAGGGAAGAAGCCGCAAAAGCGGCCGCAGCAGCCATAATGGAAGCAGAAGCGAAAAAGAAAGAAAAAATGGAAACGGACTTTGTTTTTCAAGCCCGTTTTGATTCTGAAATACCGCCACAGGCCCAAAAAGTTGTCCGGGAATTCATAAAAGTCTCCATTATGTCCATACTCTCGGGCATACCTGAAGATATGGAAAACCCCCTTAGCTTTTCCGGCAAAAAAATTATTCCCGAAGACAATACTGTAACATTAATAGTAGGTGATCTTAAAAAGAACATTAAAAAAGAAACAGGAGCCGATACAGATAAAATGGAAGCCTACAGTTCCATAAAGCTGGACGGGATGACCGTGGCCATGAAAATACTTAACCCCGCGAAAAAGACCCGCATAAAAAAACTGGCTATATTCCTTGACGGTAACGAGCTTCTTAAAAAGGGATCCGGCTTTGAACCCTGGCTTGTCGCGTTAAATCATGAGATATGCGGCCATTTCCGCCAGCACTTAGACGATACTGTGCCGGCGGACGGAAATAAAGAAGAATACATCGCTTATAAAACCAGCAATAAAGTATTGAGTAATATTATTGAAAATTTCAAAAAAATTAATGCCCCTCAGAGAATAATTAAAAACCTTGAGATACTGCTGGAAAAAGATAAAAAGACAGAGACTTTATACAGAAAAAAAGCCGGATTATAATATTATTCCTCTTACAGCTTGCTTATATATAATACTTATTGACAAATGTTCAAATTAAATGTACAATTAAAATGTAAGATAAATATGTATATATGGAGTGTGATATTATTATGGCAAAAATCGTCAAAGCTACCGCCCTAAGAAACCATCTGGCAGATGTATTAAAAGAAGTTTTTAACAAAGAGAAGTTCCTATTTGTTTCTAACAGAGGTAAACTTGTTTCCGTGCTTGTAAATATTGATTTTTTTGAGGATCTTATTATGAACGCATCTTCGGAATACTTAGAAAGCATAAAAGAAGCCAGAGAAGAATATGAAAAGGGAGAAATATTTACCGAAGAGGAAATTTTCGGGGACATATAATGCAGAATTATAATTTAATATTTACCAAAAAATCTGCAAAAGACATAAAGAAAATAGATATACTGGTCCAAAGAAAAATAAAAGAATTCTTTTCGGCTTTTAAAAAAAATCCGTTTAAGTATTCAAAAAAACTAAAATATGAGAAAAGCGGCCAATACCGGGCTAAATTTAAAAATTACAGAATAATTTTTGATATAGATAAGAATAAAATAATAATATTAAGAATCGGCCACAGAAAAGATATTTATTTTTAAAAATACATTTATTCCTCTTCCAGCTTGCTTTTAAACACATCCAGAAGGTTTAAAGTCACGGCAAATATAACAGGCCCCATAATAAGGCCCAAAGGCCCCATTACCATAAGGCCGCCCAATATGCCGAAGAATGTTGCCAGTATATGAAGATGAATCTTCTTCCCCACAAGTATAGGCCTTAAGAAATTGTCTATTAAGCTCACTACCAGAAGACCCCATAAGAATAAGACTATGCCCTGCCAGTACATTCCCTTTATTATTAATATAATAGAAGCCGGAACCCATATACCCGGCGTGCCCACAAGGGGTATAAAGCTGAATAAAACGGTAACAGCTCCCCATAATATGGGAGATCCCGCTCCAAGAACCCAGAAGCTGAACCCCAAAAGAATGCCCTGGACTATACCTATAACAAGCCATCCGTAAATAGTGGCTTTTATGGTCTCAGCGATCCTGTCAAAAACTCTTTCCGTGTCATCATCGGATAAGGGAACAAAAGCTTTGATATATGAGAGTATTCTTTTGCCGTCCCTTATCAAAAAGAATGTGATGATAAAAGCCATAATCATGTAAAAGACGCTTACTGCTATATTCTTTGCGATAATTATGCCCTTTAAACCTATATAAGAGCTTGTGGATTTAAAGACTTCTATAACGGTATCTTCAATATTTATCTTTTTACTCGCCAGGAAATCCGTTACATACCTGGTAAATTTGTTTTCGGGTATATGGGTAAAATTCTTTATATTATCTTCCGTAAAAAATACCTGCACATTTTTGCTTAAATCCACCGATTCACCTATGGCGGCATCCAGTATGAAATATGCCGGCACCACAACAAGACCAACCAGTATCACGCACGCCAGCAATGCGCATAAAGAATTATTTTTAATCTTTCTGTTTAACAGGGCAAATATAGGGTATGCGATAATGGTTAAGGCAAGCGCCCAGCCCAGAGCTTTCGTGAAAGGCTTAAGCATTAAAATGCAGAGCCATACAAACACGGCAAGGACCAGCAGAAACAGCCCTGTCTGGAAATGCTGGGTATTTAAAAAACTTTTGTCTTTAGTATTAAATAATTTCATAATACTTTTTATTTCTTTGTTTTTAAGATAAATCCTTTTAATATTTATAGGGGACGGACAATTTTGTCCGTCCCCTATCCGGTTAACCCTGTTTTTTTTTGTTTTATACCTTGCTTACTTCCATTCTCTCCCAGAGTTTCTTGGTCAGCTCTTTGGATTTTCTCGCTATCTCTTCTTCGTCAATGTTAAGCTTCAGAATCTTATTCTCCATGAGAACCTTGCCGTTGCAGATAGTCGTATCAACAAATGACTGGGAAACACCGTATCCGAAGTGCCCCAGGAATGTCCCGTCACTTAAAGGCGTCGGGGCGTAATAATCAATTAATATTACGTCTGCCGCGCCGCCTTCGGTTAAAGTACCCAGACCCAGATCCCAGTATTTAGAAGCTATCTTTACATTGTTAACAAGAAGCGCGTTAAACGCTTCGCAGAATCCCACACTGGGGTTATCATGCTTAAGATGCTGGGCCCATAAAGCAACGCGTACTTCTTCCATCATGTTCACGGTCATGGCATCCGTGCCGAGGCCCACCGTTATGCCTTTTTCCGTCATCTTTATTATATCCGCGATACCCACGGCGTTATTCATATTGGACTGCGGGTTATGCACGACATTTGTTCCCGTCTCGGCTAAAAGATCCATCTCTTTATCATTAATGTGCACACAGTGCGCGCATATTGTTTTAGGTCCCAGAATACCGTATTTATTAAACCTTTCAACAACCCTCATCCCGAAATTCTTCACATTGTACTCTTGGTCTGACGCGGCTTCTGCTGTATGAACATGGAATCCCGTACCGAGCTCTTTACCGGCGGAGGCGGCTTCTTCCATTGTTTTATCGGTAACAGTAAAGGAAGCATGCAGTCCGAATAAAGCTCTTAACTGATCATCATTTTCTTTTTTGCATCTTTTTATAAAATTGATGTTCTCTTCTATGCCTTCACGGGCAATTTTCTCGCCGTCCCTGTCTGAAAGCTCATAGCATAAAGAAGCGCGTACGCCCGCTTCTTTAACTGCTTTGGCTATTACGTCCAGAGAACCGGTAGCGGCTCCGGGAGACGCGTGATGATCAATATATGTTGTCGTACCGTACCTTATGCCGTTAAGAAGGGGTATTATTGTGGAATAATAGCAGTCATCAATGGTAAGCTTCTTATCCAGCTTCCACCAGAGATGTTTTAAAACTTCAACAAAATCTTTTGAAGGCTCGGCTCCGCCGTAACCGCGCACCATAGTGCTGTAAAAATGCATATGCGCGTTTATAAAGCCGGGCATGATAAGTTTGCCGTGCGCGTCTATTATCTTATCGTAACTGTCCTTAAACTCGCCTTCAGGGGCTATCCTTTTAATCTTAGTCCCTTCAATAAGCAGTGAGTGGCCGTATAAAACCTTATTATTCCCGCCGCCTGTGGCTATAATGCCGTTCTTAATAAGTATTGTACTCATTTTTTCCTCCTCGGTTAAAATTTAATCTTCTTTTAATGCCGCAAGTTCTTTCTTTGTTCTCTCCCTCATATATAACGCGCCTGAGATACAGCGCTGTATACAGATACTGCATCCTATGCATTTTTCTGCATCTGTCTCGGGATGCTTATCTTTATCAAGCTCTATGGCAAGATATGAACATCTTGTACAGTTTCCGCAGCTTATGCAGATATCCTCATCTACATCCGATATCTTCTTTACCGGAGTAAGCTCCATGAATCCTTTTATCGGGTTAGGAAGAGCCTTTCCTCTAAGCTCATCCACGCTCTTTATCCCGCGCTCTTTCATAAGATGGCTTAAGCCGCTCTCAAGATGCTTTATTATATCATAGCCGTATTTCATGGCTATTGTGCAGAACTGCACGGTGTTTACGCCAAGCGCCAGAAAATCAGCGGCCTGCTTGTAATCCATAGGGCCGCCGTTTCCTGAGACAGTAAGCCCCTCGCCTGAGACCATGGATAAAGTAAGGTAGCTTATAGGCAGCACTCCAAGTCCGCTCATGCCAACTACAATGCCTTCTTCCCATTCTTTCTTTTCCCCGGATCTGAATATCATTGTGGGGAACGTATTGGCAAGGGTGATACCCGCTTTCTTTTCGGGATATCTGTCTAAGACTTCTTTTATGGCTCTTGCTATCGGTATTATTGATGTTACCGCAGCGGTTAACTTGAAAAGCTTCGGAACGTCCTTATCCCCTGCTTCCATAATCCAGTCTATTATTCTCGCGGTTAACGCGGCATTCTGGGATACTATATCGCCTTCGGTACCGTCACCGCCCTGCGGGCAGGATAAACTGTACTCAATACCCATAACGCCGGCATCTTCAAGAATCCTGGTGTTCGCCTGCCAGCCTGCTCTGTCGGCTTCATCATCACCGGTTACCGGACCGCCCGTTGAAGCCATAATAAGTCTGTCGGGATATTTTTTAACTAGAGCTTTAATCTCTTTACAGACTCTGTCTAAAAGATGGCCGGAAACATTATCGCAGTTCCCGTAAGTTAAGCTGTCAAACTGGTGCATATACTCACCGGGTATATGTATGGGGCCGTGCTGGAATGAAGTTTTCATTATACCGCCCGCCCAGCCCGCTTTGAAAGCAAGCTCCATCTGCTCAAGTCCGTCCGACGGAGGAGCCGCTGAAAGGATAAACGGGGAGCGTATCTTCCGCCCGAAGAAATCCGTTTCCACCGATACGGGCACGGCACAGAATCCGGGTATTACTTCTTCCGATTTGCGGATATTTTTAATTTTTATCTTCTTATTCTTAAGATAGGCGTCAACCATAATAGCGGCATTCTTACCGCCGGCAACTGCTTCCACCACGCTTCCGGGACCTGTCATGCAGTCACCCGCGTAAAAAATCTTCGGGCTCTTCTGTTTAGGTATTGAAGAGCAGCAGCCTATGGCAATGATAACATGGTCAAAATCTTCCCTTAACTGTTCTGTTCCTTTTACATCCGATATATTTTTAAGATTAAACTCTTTGCCTTTAAGTTTAACCTTCATGGTTTCAATACCGGCAATTTTGCCTTTCTCTTTAAGTATCCGGGTTAGTTTTGTTCTTCCCGATACGCTTATGCCTTCAGAGAAAATCTCCATTCTTTCCTGCATTGTCAAAGGCATTTCGCTTAATTTTTCAAGAGAAAACATTTCCACGTTCTTTGCCTTGTTCTTAGCGGCCGTTACCGCGCAGTCAACCGCAACAGGGCCGCCGCCCACAACGGCAACACTGCCTTTAAATTTGTATTTTTTAGGAGATTTTAAATAATCTATAGCGGAAATACTAAGTTTCTCGTTCTCAACGCCCAGACAGTACGGCTTATCAAGTCCTGCCGCTACAACCACAGCCTTAAAGCCCTGTTTTAATAAAGTCTCGGGGTTTGTAAGCTTCTTATTATATTTAACTTTCAGTCCCGTGGTTTTCACAAAATAGTCCGTATCTGACTTAAGAACATCTTTGGGAAGGCGGTAATCCGGGATAAGAGAGCACATCCCGCCCGGAGCTTTCTCTTTCTCAAACACGGTTACGTCATAACCTTTCTGTGAGAGCATAAACGCGGATGAGAGTCCCGCGGGCCCCGCGCCTAAAACCGCTACTTTCCCGCCTCCTGTTTTAGGTTTTTTAAATTCAGGCATTTTCCTTAATTCTTTTGCCTTTTTTATAACGGTCGCCTGCACGGCCGGTATATTCACCGGATTATCAAATTTCTTCCTGACGCATCCCGCCATGCAGTGTTTATCCGGGCATACAAGCCCGCATACCCCGCCTAACGGGTTATTCTCAAGTATCTCGGCGGCGGCTCTTAAGTAATCCTGCGGAAGGCCTGTTCTAGCCGCCATTATAAAGTCGGCGGGTGAACAGTTCGCCGGACATTCAACTTTACACGGCTTCTCTTCACAGAACTCGCATTTATCTATCTCAGCCTTAAGCTGGGCATCAGTTAAAAACAGATTCTCTTTCATCTATTCCTCCGTTTATGTATTAACGCTTTCAAAACTCTTCATAATACTGTCAACACCGGCCTTTATGCCGTCATGAAGAGCTTTTACTTCTTCAGGCTTCCACTGGTTATTCCTTATAAAAGAAGTTTTATCAACCCTGTTGTCAAACTTGCCTATAGGAAGGTAAAATGCTTTGCCGTTTACCGCTTCCGCTTTAACAAATCCGGGTTTATCCGAAGTCTCTATAAGATAATTTATATCATCACAGCCGTATTCTTTATACATAACTTCTTCGGGAACTCCGTGATGAAGGATACTGCCTGAAGCATTGGGCTTGGCGCGCTCCTGGTTCTTTCTTCTTGATTCCTCAGGCGTTACCCATACATAAAGTATGACTGCGTTTGATAATATATCCGGATGGAGCTGTCCCAGGCAGTACTGGTATCCCCATGGCAGGGGATAGCTTGATCCGTCCTCCCCGCCTCTTGCAAATTCCATAACAATGGTTTTACCGTCAAAAGTATCGGGGTAGCCTGCATGCTTCTCATCTATAATACGCCGGGATTCACTCTCTAAGTTTTTAAGAATCCTGTTCCATTTATCCTCAGGATAAATAGGCTTATCGCCTTTATAGAATAAAGACTCAGCACCCAGCTTTATCCTTGCCGCGTCATACCTTTTGCATAAATATTCCGCCGCGTTATCGGTTTTAATCATTCTCTTGTTCATAAGATCATCATAATCTTCATTTACAAGATGTATTAACACCCCCCATGATATCTTTTCAATAAAAGGCCTCTCATTTGAATAAAAGAAAACAGATTCCAGTCCTTCTTTTCTTAAGTTCTCATCAATCTCCCTCATCATATGGACATAAAGGTAGTCATCAAGCTGTAGGGTATCACCCATATGAAAATCCCTTTTTAGTTCTTCGCCGGAAAGGCTGTCCAGATATTTCCTTACCTCAGATTTGCCCGATGCGGGCAGTGCGAGCAACAGTACGGTATTGAATATTTTTTCCATTCTCATCCTCCTTAAAAAATTGTGTAAAACCTTATTCTTTACAAGGGTTTATGACTCCTCTTTTGTGATATTTATAATTATTATATATATACTACCCTTATTTATCAATAGTATAGCCTTGCTTTTTTACTTATTTCATGCTAAAATCCGCCGGGGGTATAAAAAATACTCCTTTTGACCGATAGTATAAAAAAATAATGTAATATATAATAAAATTAAGGGGAACACTAATATAATTTTGGAAGTAAAAAATGGCTAAAATAACAGTAAGCTCTAAAATTGAAAGTTTTATGAGAAGAACGCCTTATGAAGCAGGCTCTAAAAGCGAGCTTCTTACTAAATTTTATTATAAATGCATGCTTAAAACCATAAGGGTGCTGGAAGAAAGTGCTCCCTCCATAGGGCATACTCTTGATTCCATTATACATGTGGAAGGCAATGCCATTTACGGCTTTATAGATATAGCCATAAATAAAACCATAGATGAATCCGGTTATAAATTAAAGCCGAAGGAAAGAAAACTTATATGCATAGCACTGCGTGAAAATATAAAGTCGCACCTGCAGGATATCAAATACAACCTTAACAATGTGGATGAAGTGCGCAGGCTCCTTGTAACCAACAGCCATGAAACCTGCGGCATTCTGGATAACCTCTTAAATACCAATAAAGCCATAAAAAGAGAACTTTTAAAAAAACCGGAAGCAATAAAAGCCGAAGCACAAAAACCTCTCTGGGAGAGAATAAACCCGCTTAAAAGATTCTTTAAGCCAAAGCGGAAGCCGGAACAGCCCCGGAAACCGGCCTCCCCTCCTAAAAAAATTGCTCCCCAAAATGAAGCACCCGCTAAAAACGGACTGGACCGCAGCAAGTTTTTAGAAAGCATGCGTAAAGGAGATTTCCCTGAGCGCCCCAGAGCAAAAGTAAATCTTGAAAAATTTGAAGAAGCTATTTTCAAACCGCCTGCTCAGCCTAAACCTGTTAAGCCGGAATTTAAAACTAAGGTAGATATAAACAAGCCTCCCCGGCTTGAAGTGCGGAAGCTTCAAGAAGCTCTCCGCTTCCTGAAGCTTATAAAATAATAAGTTCCCGCCCCTTCTCCCGTCTCATAAAGTAGAAAAAGTTCATATATTGTTAACATTTTGTTAACATCCTGTTAACAAAATATCCTTGATTCATAAGCATATCCTGGTATATAATTATATTATACGACTTTATTAAAAGGAATATTTATGTCAGGAAGAATTCCTAACAATGTAAATCTAACAACACAGACTAAAACAACCGGCAACAGCCAGCATGGTTATTATGAATTTTTTGAAGAACTTATAAAAGACTGGATGTGGAGCGGCTTACAAATCAATGTATTTTCTCATGCAAATCATTATCTGGCTACACAGAAATCACAGTTAGCCCGATATACAAATGTAAATGTCGTGTATTACAATTTTTCAACTTGGCTAAGCGATCCGACAGTAGCCGGATATTTAGAACATCTTTTAGAAACACATTTTAACGTTGGTATAAGCAATTTTCAAGGTAGTACAAATAGCAGTTCTTCCCCCCAAAGACAGGCTTTCTGCCGTTATTTATCAAACCAGAGAAACGCTTCTTCGGTTTACTATAGATTAAGAAATTACATTATTAAAATATTCTATATAAAAGCGTATTTTGCAAACAGAGGCAACAAAGGATTAACAGATGCAGTAATACATAGAGAAGTAATGAACAAACTACCAGAGATTCTAGACAAAAACGAAGTTTTTGATCCTGCTAAAGATATATCGATGGAAGCATCAAAAATTGTTAATGCGGAAAAACAGGTAAAAAAATCGGTAAGACTGATGGTTAAAAGTTTTATACAACTCCAGAAGAAAAACCCTACTTTAACTTTTAAAGAGTTAATAGAGATTTTGCGATATGAATTCCCGGAACTGCCTGATATTATAGCTACAAGCCAGACGTGGTTTCTTGATCCCTTAAAAAAAGTTTACAACTGTTCAAAACATAATTACGGCAGAATGACCCCCCTTATAGATAATGCCGTAAATAAAATACTGCATCCGAAATGGTATAAACAGTATCTGTTAGATACTGAACTGCAGGGCGGGATACTTTCCTTAACTTACAAAATGAGATTAGAAAACTGGAAACCTGTAAAATCCCTGCCGAAGCCGAAATCAAAAAAAGTAAAAGCAAGAGCAAGAAAAAAAGGACATGCTTACAGGGCAAAAAATGATCCTTTAAATAAAGCAAGAAAAGCGCTTACCCGCAAACTGCCTTTTAAGCCCAAAGCCCTGCCGCCTAAACCGGGAAAGGTTCCCAAGATAAAACCGCCAAAACCGAATACCGGAATAATACAAAAATTCTTAAGAGCTATTAAAAAAATTATACCTTAAAATATCTATTCCCTATTTTATATTTCAATGCTATAATATTTTCATATGACAGAAGATCAACTTTTTCATAAAAGCGAATTAAACCGGATAAAAAGCTCTATTACTAAATCATATTACGAAGCGGCATGCTCATCAACCACCGTGGGGGTGGGCGAGACTCTTCTTGGAGCTTTTGCCGTTGCTTTAAATTTCAGCGCCGCACAGCTGGGCGTGCTTCTCTCCCTTCCCAACCTTATAGGGTCGCTTTTCCAGACCATAATACCGGAAGTAATAGAGAAACTTAAACAAAGGAAAATTATATTCGTTGTATTCTCCGCTTTAGCGTCAGCAGCCTGGATTCTAATACTTCTTACGCCGTTTATCTTTAAAACAGATCCTTTTGTTCCGCTTATCATATTCGTTTCTTTTTATTACATAAACAACAACTTCATTATTTCATCATATACAAGCACAATATCATCATGGATACCGGAAAAGTTAAGAGGTAATGTTCTGGGCCGCAGGCAGAGAATCCTTACATTCGCCCTCCTCATATCAACATTAACAGGAGCTTTCCTGCTTAAATATTTTAAACAGGATTATATCTTTTACGGATTTGCCCTTGTATTTTTTATAGCTGCGACGGCTAAATTCATATCATACCTTATCTTAAAAACCGTTTACGAACCGAAGATGTATGAAAGAAAATTCCAGTCGTTTTCTTTTCCTGATTTTGTAAAGAAGATGCTTTTTAATAATTTCGGAAGATTTACTTTATATATATTCTTTGTTTATTTCGCGATATATTTATCCGCTCCCTATTTCGTGCTTTATATGATAAGGGACTTGGGCTTTACGTATTTTCAGTACATATTCCTTATAGCCATAGCCGCGACAACCAATTTCTTAACCACCCGCGCCTGGGGGCGCTTCGCGGATAAGCACGGGAATATGCAGGTTTTAAAAATAACGGGGCTTTTGATATCCCTTACGTCTTTCGTATGGCTTTTCTCCCCGAACTTCTACTACCTTATATTCGCACAGGTTTTCTCCGGCCTTATATGGTCGGGATTTAACTTAAGCAGTATAAATTTTATATATGATTCCACAACCCCGGAGAGAAGGGCAAGATGCGTGTCATATTACAACATATTCTGGAACTTAGGGATCTTTACCGGAGCTGTAACCGGAAGCTTCCTTCTTAAGTTCTTCCCGAATTTTATATGGTTCGGGTCCGCACTGCCCGTCCTTTTCTTCATATCATCAATATTAAGATTCCTCGTAACATTTATATTCGCATACATATTAAAAGAGATAAGGCGCGTAAGGCCGGCTGACAAAGTCCAGGTTATAATAGGAATAACGGGTTTGAGGGTAATCCAGAGCACATTCTTAGGAACCGCCGGGGTATTAAAATACGGGACTTCCAAAATTCTGGATTATGAGATTTATCTTGATAAGATAACCGAGTTTGTAAAATCGCATATACCGTTTAAAAAGCATAAATAGTTCATGTATATAATATATGAACTGGATTATAAATAAAAAAGCCCGGGTCATATAAATAATCCGGGCTTTTTCTCTTTTTAAGTCTTGATTACTTAAGATTAACTTTAGCGCCGACTTCTTCGAATTTCTTCTTGATTTCGTTCGCCTGGTCTTTTGTTACTGCTTCTTTGAGTACTTTCGGTGCGCCTTCAACTAAATCTTTTGCTTCTTTTAAGCCGAGAGCTGTTACTTCTCTTACTACTTTGATGACTTTGATTTTATCTGAACCGACTTCTGTAAGTTCTACATCAAAAGTATCTTTTTCTTCGGCTGCTGCCGCAGGGGCTGCTGCCGCTACCGCTACCGGGGCTGCTGCTGATACGCCGAATTCCTCTTCCATCTTTTTGACGAGCTCTGCCACGTCTGTTACCTTTAAGTTTTTGATTCCGTCCAGAATCTGATCAATTGTTAAGTTTGACATTTTTTCCTCCATATTATTTTTTAAATTTTTACTTTTTCAGGATTTACGCGGTACCTTCCGCTTCCTTTTTCTTTCTTAAATCAGAAAGCGCGTAAACTATGCTTCTTACGGTACCCTGCAATACGTTTACGACTCCGTATAACGGAGACTGTATACTGCCGATAAGTCTCGCATAAAGAACTTCTTTTGTTGGCAGGCTTGCCAGCTGTTTTAATTTTGCCGAATCAAGCAGTTCCCCGTCATAATAACCGGCTTTTAAAACAGGAAGACCTTCCTTGCCGATTTTATTCTCTTTCGCGAACTCTGCCAGTATCTTGGCGGTTGTCGCTCCGTCTTCACCGAATACCAGAGCGATAGGGCCTTCAAGCTGATCGTCAAGACCTTCTATCTTAAGCTTCTTTAATGCCATCTTTGTTAAAGTATTTTTAAATACTTTAAGCTCGGCATTATCTTTATTAAGCCTTCTTCTTAAATCATTGACGAGTTTAACCGTAAGCCCTGCGCCTTCGCCGCGATAGTCTGTAAGAACTAAAATCTCATTGTTTTTAATCTTATCAGCTACTTTGTCAACGGCTTCTTTCTTTTTAAGATGCTGGGGTTTGTTTTTGGCTGTTTTTATCATTTATTCACCTCCCCTTTTAAAATTTTATTTCTTGCCAATTAAAAAAGGCTTTCCGTAGAAAGCCTCATAATACATTATATTATCAGGTTTTACCTCGGTAGGCGGCCTCCCATTATCCGCTATGTGCAGACCTACTTTCTACGGTACAGATGTAATTATAGCAAAATATATGTGTTTGTCAATGCTTTACCGGGAAAATGTCATTTAAGAATTAAAAGTGCACACTTTTAATGGGATTTAAAGTTTAAAAGTGCACACCTAAAAAGCTATAATTTAAAGTAAAAAACAAGGGGGATTTAAATTATGGCTCAGTTACACAAAAAATTCACAGACGACCA
>JBDRKI010000002.1:0-5651 GCA_043814095.1 Armatimonadota bacterium
CTCATCTTTTTATATGACTGTTGCCAAGCTTAAAGACAAGGAAAGCATAAAAAAAGCCGTAAGGGTATGGCTCTGGTCAAGCGCTTTTATAGCATTTCTGGGTTTATACGGGTATTTCGGCATAAAGTTGGGATTGCCCATGGCTAATAAGTTCTTGATTTATGATCTAAGCAGAATAAAATCCACTTTTAAAGAACCCATATTTTACGGTTTTTACCTGGCAAGCGTTATACCGCTTCTTTATTCCCTGATTTTAAATAAATCATACCTTCTGCCGCGGAAATATTTATACGGATTCTTAGCCATTAACCTTCTTGCCATGTTTTTTACTTTATCAAGAGCTACATGGGTTGCCGTTATTATAACCATTGTTATAATAAGTGCGGTGAATTTAAAGTTTAAAAGCGTTAAGGTTAAAATTGCGGCAGTCACGGTGATTATTTTAATTGTAATAATGATTGCAAGCGCCATATTTGTAATATCTGCCCGTACGGCAACCGAAAGATTTGAGAAAAGTGTTACTAATATTTTCTCCGGCAAGGATTTTTCCGCTCTTGCCAGGCTTGATGCTATGGCAACTGCCTGGGCTATTTTTTATGAACATCCCGTACTGGGCGGCGGCTTCGGCAATTATTACTTCTTATATCAGAAGTACAGCCCGTTTTATGAGATACTTTACACCTGGGATGAATGGGTTCATCCCGATGCGAATAATATGTATCTGACAGTTATGGCAGAATCAGGTCTCTTAGGGCTTGCGGCGGTACTGTCTATATTCCTAACCATGTTTATAAATATAATAAAGTATTTAAGAATATGCAGGGATAAATACTGGGATCCGTTTTTAAAAGGATATCTGGGGAGCATCATCTTCATCCTTATAATCTATATGTTTACATCCACTTTGATGTATCTGTTTTTATGGGTGATGTTCGGTATAATTTTTGCCATACAGAGGCAGTGTATGCTGGCTGAAAACACAGAAGCAGAATAAATGCGAGGTATATTATGAAGCAGTATCCTATTACAAAACCCTATTTTGATAAAAAAGAGATAAAGGCTTTGGAAGGCCCTGTTAAAGCAGGGTGGCTTGTGCAGGGTGAAAGAGTAAAGGAGTTTGAATCTCTAGTTGCCGGGTACACCAAAGCTAAATTTGCCTCGGCCTGCACATCATGCACAACCGCGCTCCACATGGCGTTAATCGCGTGCGGGGTTAAAGAGCAGGATGAAGTTATAATACCTTCACTGACTTTTGTGGCTACAGCGAATGTTGTTGAATATATGAACGCAAAACCCGTATTTGTTGATATAGATATAGATACTTTTAATATTGATCCGGAGAAGCTGGAAAAGAAGATAACAAAAAAGACAAAAGCCATAATGCCCGTGCACCTTTTCGGGTTATGCGCGGATATGGCTCCTGTCATGAAAATTGCGAAAAAACATAATCTTAAAGTAATAGAAGACGCGGCATGCGCCGTGGGGAGCACCTACAGAGGAAAGCACGCAGGTACAATAGGGGACGCGGGCGCTTTCAGCTTCCATCCCAGAAAACTCATAACTTGCGGAGAAGGCGGGATGCTTATAACGGATAATAAGGATATAAATAAGCTTGTAAGGACATTAAGGGAGCACGGCGCCCATATGGATGATCTTGTAAGGCATAAAAAGAACATAGCAATCCTTCCGGATTACAAGGTGCTTGGGTATAACTACAGGTTAACCGATCTTCAGGCATCCGTTGCCGTTGAGCAGATGAAAAAACTGGACATGATTCTTAAAGAAAGAATAAGAAAAGCGAATTATTATGACAAGCTTTTAAAAAATACGGAATTTATAAAAATACCCGAGGTTCCCAAGGGTTATAAACACAGCTACCAGTCTTATGTATGCATTGTTGATAACACAAATCTGAAATCACTGAAAGAGAAGCACTTATACAGGAACAGGCTTATGAGTTACCTTAAAGATAAAGGTATATCAACAAGGATAGGCACACACTGCGTACCTGCACTGCATTATTATAAGAATAAGTATAAGATAAAAAAGAGTGACTTTGAGAATGCTTTGACCGCCGAATATTTATCCATGACCCTGCCTTTATATCATATCCTGTCACGTAAAAATCAGGAATATATAGCAAAACAGATTAAGGATTTTATAGGTTAACGAAACTGATTCTCGTCAAAAGCATTTAAAAAACCGGTTGAAGTAACATCCCCGCCCACAACAGATCTTGCCACAAGATGTATCTTTGTTTTATCCCAAATAATGCATTTGAATTTCAATGTTCATGAAACCCTTTTAAGGCAATAGAAAGACAGCCGTACATTAATCAGATTATATGGATTTCAGTGTTTTCAAGACAACTTATTACAATTTTTTCACCACTCTTTCGCCTATTGTTTTAAATGCATTGCATTTAAAAATTAACCGGAGAAATACACTGATTTATGGCGGAAAACAAAAATTTAATTTTGCCGATCAAACTTTTTGATTTAATCCCCAATCTTAATATCGTCTGATTGCCGCGAATACCGGTTATTGCGGGTATTATAAAATACTTAAATCTTAATGTGCATAATCTTTT
This sequence comes from Armatimonadota bacterium, assembly GCA_043814095.1. Taxonomy (GTDB): domain Bacteria; phylum Vulcanimicrobiota; class JACPDS01; order JACPDS01; family JBDRKI01; genus JBDRKI01. Next base: position 2,591 of record JBDRKI010000002.1, read on the forward strand.
GCCTTGCTCTAATTTGGGCATTATTTCACAACGGAAAAGATTATAAATATTGTATAACAACACGCGCACCAACATCGCCGACTCTGTCGCATAAAATTTTTTCATGCTAAAACCTTCTAAGCCAAAATCCTCTTTCAATTCTTTAATCCTGTTTTCATCATCGGCGCGAGAACGACATTTTCTCCAAAGAGAAAGCACGTCTTCATCATAATTAGTAATATATACGGAAAACCTGTAATCTGCGGCGTCTTCGCTCATTTGAAATAATGTCAATTGTTTGCCTTGAACTTTTTTTAAAGAATTATTCCGCTTTCTTGCGGCAAAACACCGCCTGTCCTTATTCCATTTTTCATCTTTATGACAAAACATAAATTCAGATATTTCTATCCCTTCGCGCACCTTTAATGAATTCCGCCAAAAACTCCCTGCGCTCTTGGCGCAGGAATGAATTGGCGGCTGGCGCGAAGTGTCAGAAATAGATATAATAGATAAATGAAAGAACAATATGATATATGGTATTGGTATCACAATATATCCGAATGTTATTATCCCAAAAGCCGCAGGTAGTCCTTTTGTGTTTCTTTTACCATGTCAGCTATTAATTTCATAAAACCTGCGTCATCTTTACGAGCTTTTTCCAATGTTTGTATATATTGCGCCCTGACAACGGGCGGGATAATGGCGATGTTATATCCGTGCTGAAGCAGGATTAAATTCATCAATAATCTTGCCACTCTGCCGTTGCCGTCAACAAAAGGATGTATAAAAACAAATTCCTTGTGCGCTATCGCGGCTAATTCCACGGGATGTTTTTTCTTATAAAGAGAATTAATCTTATCAACAAATTTTTTCATAAGCGCGGAAATGTCTTTAGGGGCGGGCAGAGGATATTTTGACCCTGTGATAATGGCCCTCACTTTTCTGTATTTTCCGGCGTTATCTTTATCAATTTTTTCATAAAAAAGTTTATGCAGCTTTTTTATGACGCTTTGGGTTATTTTTTTATCTTTGATAAGCTTATATAAAAAGTCGTACGCCTGCGCGTGCCCTATTGCCTCATAATGGTCTCTTAACGGCTTTCCGCCTATGGTTATGCCGTCTTCTAGCACCACTTTTGTTTCGGATTCGGTCAATGAATTACCCTCAAGCGCGTTACTGCTGTATGTAAGCCCTATGCGGTAATATTCCCTTATCTGTTTTATAAGGCCGGCATTTATCGGCCTGTGTTTGTTTATTTTCTTTTGCAGTTCATCAATTTTCTTAAATGTTTTTTGCATTATTTGCCCCTTGAAAAAGTGTATATACTTGATAATTTTCTGTTTTACAATGTTTTTTCCTGTTTTTTGAAAACAAAATAAAAAAGACTGATCCACAAATCAGCCTTTTTCCTATAATTGGTCATTGATCATTGATAATTGACAATTGATTATTATGGTGGGCACGAGAGGATTTGAACCACTGACCCCCACGATGTCAACGTGGTGCTCTAACCAACCATGCCCCGAACCAGAACGAGTGAGTGGTTCGGGGTGAACTTTTTTCCTTATTTCTCTCGCTTATCCTTCAACCGTTCCTCTCGCTATTTTCTATTTTTTTACTTTCAATTTACTATATTTTCACTTTTATTCTGCCGGAATGAACCTTTTTATTTCCTGCAATGAGCTATAACATTATAGTCAAGGAGCAAATATAAGATAATTGAATTTTTGCAACAAAAATAAAACTTTTATCTTCTGTCTTATTGTCTCGTCAATTTCCAATGACCACCTTTGTCGGGGCCGATACGCTTTAAAATTCCGGTATTTTTAAGCTTTTTCAAATTCCACTCAACACCACGACGGGTCAGTCCTGTTTTATCAATTATTTCTTTTTGAGTAATTTTAGGGTTAGCTTTAATTAATGCCAATATTTTCTCCACAGTTTTCTCCACACTTACAAACGCTCAGTCCGTTTTAAAGCATATTCAGGATTGCGGTAAAAGATAGCCCTAAAAAATGTGGTCATTAGCATCTTGTTTCCATGCTGCCATTATAGCATATCGCCGCCTAATCATTCACCCACGGGCATGCCCGTGGAACTCTGCCTCTTCGGGGTTATTAGATCTGTATCAATTCCTCTTGAAAAATAATATATGTCTAATGCCTGAGTCTTTAAAAGCCCTGAAGCAACATTTTTGCTTTCCACGCTTTTCGCCTTAGGCATATCGCTGTAAATTTTGCATATCACTTTTAATGAGCCTTCCATGCGCAATAAAGTTTTTTCCATATTGACAACTTCGCTAAGAAAAGCCCGCGCTTGAGATTTATCTGCGCCGGTTGAAGCTTGCGCGTAAATATACAAATCCGACTTAAACTCATTTACAAAATACTAGCCAGAAAGCTTCTGTTTTTAAACAGGGGATGAATGGCTCCCCTGTTTTTCTATTCGATAGATTAATTCGTTGCTATATGATATAATATCAACATGAAATTTAAACGAGCTTGCCATCATATCTATCTTCTCAAACTGCCTTCTTTATGGACGCGTTCATATTTTTGTTCTACAGCCGGCAATGTTAGCAATGAGACCATCAAAAAATATATTGAGGCACAAAGCAGGAAATGAAAAAGACTTTTTTGTATAGAGCAAAAATTAATAAAGCCACAGAAGATAATTGCAGAAAATGGCTTGAGGCGTGCAGGATACTGTATAATGCCGCGCTTGAACAGAGAATTCTTGTCTATAACCAGCATAAAAAGTCTATTTCTGTATATGAACAGATGAAACAGCTTGTAGAACTCAAAGTTGTCTTTCCTGAGTTTAAACTTATCGGTTCTCAAGTACTGCAGGAAGTTCTTCAACGCCTTGAGAGGGCATTTCAATCCTTCTTTCAAAGATTAAAACAAAATAATAGTAAAGCGGGATTCCCTCGCTTTAAAGGAAAAGACAGATATGATTCTTTCACTCTAAAACAAGCAGGATGGAAACTCGATGGTAGATATCTATATATCAAAAATATTGGTAGATTCAAATTATTCCTTTCCAGAGCAATTTCCGGCACTATTAAAACTGTGACTATTCG
>JBDRKI010000003.1:0-14130 GCA_043814095.1 Armatimonadota bacterium
GTATTTTGTAATACAGAACAGAGTTATTCACAGGGCATATATCTCCGGCTATAAGGCCTTCCGCATGTGTGTTCAGGGTATGGGAAGACGCTTTTTTATCCGATGAAAACATGTTTAAGTAGCTGTTTTTTACGGAATTAATCACAAAAGGATAATATTCGCTTATTAGTTTTTGAAACTCTTCAATGTTTTCTTTAGACATTTTTACTTTAATTTTCTGCTGTTTTAAATTTATCATAACCGCTCCTTTTTTGTGAATTTTCTAGCGTTTTTAAAATAATCCTGCTTATAAAACAAGTTAATAATAAGAAAAGGGTTTTTGATCTGCATTGTTGAATATTAAGCCATCCCAAATGAAGTTAAGTTTAACAAAATTACTTAACGTACTATTATATTTGGAGAGTAATTATGAAAGCAGTTGTTATGGCCGGAGGAGAAGGTTCAAGGCTCCGTCCTTTGACTTCCAATCGTCCGAAACCGCTGGTCCCGGTGGCGAATATTCCCGTTATGGAATATATTATTAATCTGCTCCGGGAAAACGGGATTATAGAGATAGTTGTTACACTGCATTACCTGGCAGATGAAATAATTACTTATTTCGGCGATGGTTCTTCTTTCGGGGTGCAGATCGTTTATTCCATTGAAGATGAACCGCTGGGAACGGCGGGTTCGGTTAAAAAAGTTGAAAAATACTTTGATGATACTTTTCTGGTAATCAGCGCGGACGCTTTAACCGATATCAAGCTGGAAGAAGTTATTAAATTTCACAGGGAAAAAAAATCTATAGCCACAATCGCTCTTCAGAGAGTGTCTAATCCTGTTGAGTTCGGAATTGTTATCACTTCTGAAGAGGGCAAGATAGAAAAATTTGTGGAAAAGCCGAGCTGGGGAGAAGTTTTTTCGGATACGATTAATACCGGTATTTATATCCTGGAGCCTGAAATATTTGATTATATGGAGAGAAATAAATATTATGATTTCAGCCAGAATGTGTTCCCGACAATACTGGAAGATAATAAATGCGTATACGGATGCGTGGTTGACGGATACTGGTGCGATATAGGAAATATACAGCAGTATGTGCGGGCGAACGAGGATATGCTTAAAGATAAAATAAAAGCGGAGATTGCGGGTTCAAAACATAAAGAAAAAATCTGGACGGGGGAGGGTACTCAGATTCATCCCTCCGCCAACATTAAAGGTCCCGCGGTTATCGGCAGTGACTGTGTGATAGGTCCCGATGTATTTATCGGAGAAGATGTTGTTATAGGAAACAACTGTATTATTGAGGAGTCCGCGCACCTTGACAGGGTTATCATATGGAATAATGTCTATATAGGCAAAAAAAGCAGGTTAAATAAATGCATAATCTGTCAGGGTAATGTGATTAAGCCTTCCGTGTCTGTCGGTGAAGGCGCTGTTATAGGGGATAAATGTTTTATCGGGGAAGGATCGGCAATTTCTCCCCAGGTTAAAATCTGGCCGGGTAAGCATGTCGAACCCGGAGCCTCGGTCAGCATGAGTATAGTATGGGGTTCAAAATGGCCGGGGACACTCTTCAGTACTAACGGGGTGCAGGGGCTTGCAAATATAGAATTAACACCAGAATTCGCTATGAAACTGGGCTCGGCGTTTGCGGCGTATCTGGAAAAAGGCGCGTTGGTTACAACTTCCAGAGACGATCATAAAGCCTCCCGTATGTTAAACAGGTCAATTATATGCGGACTTATATCAGTTGGCGTAAATGTCGCGGACCTGCGCGTTATGCCCGCGCCTATATCAAGATATATAGTAGGCAGCGGTGAGGCAAAAGGCGGGGTACATGTTAAAATATCGTCCGACAACCCCCAGACCTTTATAATCCAGTTTTTTGACGAGACGGGTATAAATGTTGACCGGGGCAAAGAAAGAAAAATAGAAAACGCGTTTTTCAGGGAGGATTTTCCGCTTACCTCCGTTGATGAGATAGGCAGGATAGATTTTCCCTCGCGCATCGTGGACAGGTATATACAGGCCTATATGAAGCTTCTTAATATTGAAAGTATCTCGGAAAAAAAGTTTAAAATCGTTATAGATCATGCATACGGTAATTCATCAACAATTCTGCCGCTTCTTCTGGGAAGGCTGGGTTGTGAAACAATAACTTTAAATTCATATCTTGATATTGAAAAAGGCATGGAAGTCCAGGCGGAAAAGGGTAAATACCTGGGACAGCTTTCAAATATAGTTAAAACTTTAAACGCGGATATGGGCATCTGGATCGGCTGGAATGCCGAAAAAATAGTTCTGGTTGACGAGAAAGGCACGATAATACAGAACGAAAACCTTCTGGCTCTCATGTCTAAACTGATAATAGAAAGCGCGTCTCCCGAAGTTATCGCCGTGCCCATAAATTCCCCTTCTATCATAGACAAAATGGCTAAAGAAAAAAATTGTAAAGTAATAAGAACGAAAACCGATGAACGTTCACTTATGAATGTGGCATCCATAGGGAAAGACAAGATATATTTCGCGGGTGATATTTACGGAGGATTCATATTCCCTAATTTCCATCCTTCCTTTGACGCGATATTTTCATTTGCGAAAATACTGGAGCTTATGGCCGGTGTTCCGGACGGTATTTCCGGGATTTATGAAAAAATACCGCACTTTGATCTGGTTTATAAAACCGCGGAATGCGTCCAGCAGTTCAAAGGCAAAGTCATGCGCCAGCTTGTTGAAATCAGTAAAAATAAAGATATAGAACTTCTGGAAGGAATAAAAATCTATTTCCCGGACGGCTGGATCAATATTATACCCGATCCCGCAGAGCCGGTGCTTCATTTATACGCCGAAGGCGCAACTTCCGAGCTGGCCCAGAGTTATATAGAAGAGTACGAAAATAAGATACATGATATTAAGGGCAGCTCCGGTATAACTTCCCACAAAATAAAAGAAAGATTTATCCCCGCTTCCACAACAGAGGTGAAAATACCTGAGAATGTAACAGATAAAATGTACGCGTTAAATCTTCCGCTTGAGAAGGCTTTCTATTTTTGCTTAAACAGCGGATACCTGGGAATAAAAGCAAGGAATATGGATGAGTTTTTCAATGTGCTGAAATACATTGATATAGAGTCAATTGAATACCATCTCCATAAAAAGGATTTTGAAAAATGGTTCCAGTATGAATTAACATTAAAAGATATTGCCAAAGCTTTTGAAAAAGCAAGAATAAAAAATCTGCACGGCGAGGAATTAAGGGAAGAAATTTTAAGAATATTTTACGCTTATAAGGAGGAGATCATAAAATGATTACCTGGAAAGAAATAAAAACAAACATTAAAAACAAGCCCAAAGCAAGCGATATAACAATGAATATTTATAAAAAGGTCGCTTCATGCAATACAAACCAGCTTTTTACCATAAAGCCCACATATTATCTTGGATCTATATATGTGTCCGCGCTGGATTATATAGATTATGTGGACAGCTTGTTGCAGACAAAAGAAAAGGATTTCAGCAACTTTTTTAAGCTCTTGATGTATTTAAGAGAGAGTTCAAAAACGCTTCTTGCTAATATCGGCCATCTTGAAGATCCTCTTGAGATGCTAATCCAGCATATAGAAGAGATTTACGAGGCTGAAGAATATGAAGATGAGGCAGAGCATGAAGAGGTGTATGAAGAGGAAGAAGAAGAAGAGGGACATGAAAATATAGATATTGAAGATAACGCTCCGGAGGAAGAAGAGGATTTTGATCCAGGTTCCGGAGAGTGCCATAGAGAAGACTTTGTAAAAGAAAGGGAAGAACTTACAAGAGATCTGCGCGTTAAGCTGGGCGAAATATGCGAAAATAACGAAATAATCTCGTCTCTGGCCGAAGTTACTTCTTCAATGTATTTAGAGTGCATCCAGTTTGTAAGGGAAGTTGCAAGATTGTATAACGCTCCGGACGGTGATCTGGCAACCATATTGAGTATTTTGATAGATATGCAGTTCGGGCTGGAAGTTCTGCTTAAAGGATATATAACGGAAGACATAATAAAAGACGAGGAATATGATTTTAACCTGGGCTTTCTTATCTGGAGCGCCCACTGCCTTAATGAGTTAATGAATAAACTCAGCGAAGAAAATTACGCTTTGGTTAGTTAATTTTAAAGGAGCTGATTATGACCGCAATTTTAGTGCAGGATTTATGCAAAACCTATAAAGCCAGGGGGAAGACTATTAAAGCTCTGGATAACTTGAATCTTCAGGTTAATGAAGGCGATATTTTCGGTTTTATAGGGCAGAACGGTGCCGGAAAAACAACAGCCATAAAAATCTTAACGGGGCTTCTGTTTAAGGACTCAGGCACTGCTGAGGTTTTCGGCCAAGACGCGGGAACGGTTCCCGCCAAAGCAAATATAGGGTTTCTTCCGGAAGTTAGCTATTATTATAAATTCCTGGAAGCAAGAGAGCTTCTAAAGTTTTACGCATCACTCCAGGGGCTTTACGGCAGGGAGCTCATGGAAAGAGTGGACCGTGTTCTGGAGCTTGTTAAACTTTCGGAGTTTAAAAACCTCCACCTTAAAGAATTTTCCAAAGGTATGCTGCAGAAATTCGGTATAGCGCAGTCCATAGTGGGAGACCCTAAAATATTGATTCTTGACGAACTTACATCGGGTTTGGACCCTATAGCCCAGCATGAAGTTATGGATATATTAAAAAATCTGAAAGATACGGGTAAAACAATATTCTTCAGCTCCCACAGGTTAAGCGAAGTGGAAATGATATGCGATAAAGTGGGTATCATTCATAAAGGAGTTATTGTTAAAACAGGCCCCATCAAAGAAATCTTCTCTGATAAAGAAACGCTGGAGAAGCAGTTTTTTGATATGATACAGGAATTAAACAGGACAGGCGGGTGATAAAATTATGAATTTAAGAGATATTTACCTTATATCAATGATTACTTTTAAGGAAATGACCCGTAAGGGATTATTTTACCTTATACTGTTTTTCAGCGGCGGCATAATAGTATTTTCATATTATATGAATTTCTTTTCACTTGGGTCTCAGGCTCCGATTATTAAAGATTTTTCAATATCAAGCATGACATTTTTCTCAGTTGTTTTAACGATTGCTTTAAGCATGACTTTAATACCGGCAGAGATTGAGAATAAAACTATTTATCCTATTTTATCTAAGCCCGTAAGAAGATATGAATATATTCTGGGCAAATTTTTCGGCGTTATGCTGCTTGTAGCTTTAAATTTAGTGATATTAACAGTTTTATTATCAATAATACTTGGCTTTAAAGAAGGCTCTTTAAATTTTATAATCTTTAAAGCCGGACTGCTTATTTTAGCCGAGTGTATGGTTATATGCGCCCTTACAATATTTCTTTCAATGTTTGTCACGCCACCGGTGAATTTCGCGCTTATGTTCTTTATATTTCTATTCGGCAATCTTTCCCATTCATATGTGGGGTATATAGTAGGCATAATGCTGGCAGGCGCATCAGGAGCCGCTGTCTGGCTTACCTACATAACGGCTTTTATAATGCAGGCGGTTAAAACGGTTCTGCCGACATTCGCTTTGTTTAACATAAAAGACGCGATAGTGCACGGTTATGCGGTTTCAAACGCTTATGCCGCGGAGATAATCCTTTATGCCCTTTTATACACTTCATGCGTCATAATGCTTACGTATTTAAAATTTGAAGATAAGGATCTGTAATTTATGAAGTTTACAGCTATTATAATCATAATACTTTTAATATCTTCATTTTTCACGGTTATGCCCGTTCGCGCTGATAATCATGAGCATAATCATGAACATGAGCACGGCGCAGACGGCTGTCTGGGCGGTGAAGATGAAGCTTTTGAGATGTTTCACTCGGAGTATTATTCAATGCCGTGGCGCAGTCAGAGGACACAGGAAGATTTATGGTCATGGATAAAATATCTCCTCCTTATAAATATTCTGATACTCTGGATAGCTATAAGAAAAGTAAACAGGAAGTATTCCGATGCTAAAAAATAAAAAGATAATCATATTTACGATGCTGATATTTTTTGTATTCAGCGTATTGCTGGGGAACCAGTTGAGCCGTTACAGGTATATAAATTATGAGTCAAAAACATTTAAAACCGAAGACATGACAAGGCGCCTTATTTCCGGAGCGCTGGGGGAATTCAGCAAAACTTTAGCCGCGTATCTCTGGCTTAAATGCGATTTTTACTGGCATGAATATAAAGGCAACTGGATGCAGAATAAAGAGATAATACCCCTGATTAAATTAGTTACAATACTTGATCCTAACCAGATCCAGGCTTATGATTTCGGGGGGTATCAGCTTGCCATGAATTTCGGCGAAGTCCATAAGGGGCTTTCATTTTTAAAAGAAGGGCTGGAATTTAATCCCAGAAACCCTGATCTTAATTTTACTTACGCTCTTATCTGTATGAGGAAGCTTAAAAATTATCCTATCGCGGTTGAATACGCGTGGAAAGCTTTTATTTTTTACCCTGAAGAAGAGAAAGTTAAGAAAATGAATGCATTAAGAATTATGTATAATTCTTATGCCGAGATGGGTGATTATAAGGATGCTATTAAGGTATGTGAGCTGTTTTTAAGGATAGAGCCGGGTGCTTCATATATTAAGGAAAAAATGGCGGATTACCGCAGTAAAATTAAATAGGTGGTAAAAATGAGAAAAACTAAAATAGTATGTACTATAGGTCCCGCAAGCATGAGTCCTGTTGTGCTTGAAAAAATGATTGAAGCAGGCATGAATGTTGCCCGCGTTAATTTTTCTCACGGCACATACCAGCAGCACCAGAAGATAATAAATCTCGTAAGGAAGCTGGCTGAAAAGACGCAGAAGCCAATATGTGTAATGGCTGACTTATGCGGCCCGAAGATAAGGATCGGGGAGCTAAAGACAGATTTTGTAGAGCTTAAAGACGGAGCTAAGTATATTTTAACCACAAAAAAAGTATTGGGCGATGACAAAGAGGCTTCGGTTACATACAGCGGCCTTATAAAAGACGTGCCTGCCGGCAAGAGAATCCTGATAGATGACGGACTGCTTGAACTTGAAGTTGTAAGCAAGAACAAAACTGACCTTATCTGTAAAGTTATAAACGGGGGAAAGCTTTACCCTCATAAAGGGGTGAATTTTCCAGGCACAACCCTGAAAGTAAACGCCCTTACGAAAAAGGATGTAAAAGATGCCGAATTTGCGGTAAAACATAAAGTTGATTATATAGCCATGTCTTTCGTAAAAGAGCCGAAAGATGTCTTGCAGTTAAAGGATCTCATTCTGAAACAGGGCTCTAAAATACCCGTTATTACCAAGATAGAGAAACATGAAGCATGCAGGAACATAGAAGAGATTGTTAAGGTAGCGGATGCCGTTATGGTCGCAAGGGGCGACCTGGGAGTTGAGATACCCATAGAAGAAGTGCCTTTAATGCAGAAAAAGATTATAAAACTATGCAATCATTATTCCAAGCCGGTTATTACCGCCACGCAGCTGCTTGATTCAATGATAAGAAACCCGCGTCCCACAAGAGCCGAAGTTACCGATATCGCTAACGCTATATTTGACGGCACTGATGCTGTTATGCTTTCCGGGGAGACGGCTTCGGGTCAGTACCCGGTTGAAGCAGTTAAAGTCATGGCCCGGGTGGCGGAATTAAACGAGAAGGCGTTAAAATACGAAGATATAATGCACAAGAGCACGCAGAGCGAGAATGTGACAGAAGCCGTAAGTTTAGCCACATGCGAGATCGCGGAAGAAATACACGCTCATGCCATTGTAACCTTTACGTCCTCGGGACGTACTGCCAGGCGGATTTCTAAGTATAAGCCGCGCGCCAGGATTATAGCGGTAACGGAAACCAGCCCCGCCCAGAGAAGGTTAAATTTATCATGGGGTGTACAGCCTATTATATCACTGCCCACAAAGGATACAGATAAGCTCATCCATAAAGGTCTGGAACAGGCCAAAAAACTCAAGCTTATAAGAGATGGCGATACCGCTGTTGTTACCGCCGGTATACCCGCGGGTGTATCGGGCAGTACAAATATGATTAAAGTGGAAGTTGTCGGGCATGTATTTTTAAGGGGAACAGGAGTAGGACCCAAAGGGATTGTTAAGGGCAAGGTATGCAAAGCAAACAGCTTTGAGGAAGCCAGAAGAAAACTTGATTTCGGAGATGTACTGATTGTAAATAAACTTACGGAAAAATATTCAGCCATATTAAAGAAAGCATGCGGGGTTATAACAACCGAGGGTCATGCAGGGGACCATAATAATAAAATTCTGGATAAATTCGGTTTAAGCGGCATACTGGGGGTTCCCAACGCGATGGAAGTATTTTCCGATGCTAAAGTGGTTACATTAGATACAAACCGCGGGCTGGTATATACAAATTAAATAATATTATAAGGCAAGTTGTAAAATAAAACTATGGAAAAATATTCATCAGAATTGAAACCTTCTCCAAGAAGAAGAAAAAAAGAAAAAAAATTCACATTTTCCTATTTTGTGATAATCTGGCTTATAGCCTTACTGGTTTTAAATTTCATTTTATTAAAGTATAAAAGGAAAAATGATTTTAAGGAAAAAAGACAGGAAATAATTACCCTTCAGAATGAAATAAACGAGCTGGAAGGCAAAAAAAAGAAGCTGGAACAGGAGATATATTACCTTAATACCGACAGGGGAATTGAAGACATGGCAAGGAAAAAACTGGGTCTTGTAAAGAAAGACGAGATAGCTATTGTGGTATTAGACGAGAAAAACAGGAAAGTTAATTATGAAGACTCCTACAAAGAGGAAAATACACAAAGTAGCAGTATAGATAATAAACCAGAAGGGATTATTGACAAAATACTGAAATTTTTGCATATTAGAAGGGAACCAACGCCTAGTAAATAATAAAAAGTGTTATTTATTACTAAAAAATAAAAACAGGAGGAGAAATGTCTGAAGCAAAAATTGTGCTCCCTCAGCTAAGTATGTTGGAGCAGAATCTATTATGGATTGTTCTGGGTACAGCGGTTTTATCAATCTTGTTCGGTCTTTATTTATGGTTCAAGGTTATAAAAGTTGATCCCGGCACAAAAAAGATGCAGGAAGTATCAAGTGCGATTGAAGAAGGAGCTTTGGCTTATCTCGGAAGACAGTTTAAAACAATGCTCTTTTTTGTTATCCTTATAACAATCGGCTTATTCTTTATGTACCGTCCGATTTATGATGGGAATAATTTCCTCGCGGGCGGTATCGCGATAGCGTTCTTAATGGGTGTTTTCGCGTCATATATAGCCGGTTATGTAGGCATGAGATTAGCCGTAAAAGCAAATGTTAGAGTTGCCAATGCGGCTCTTTACAGTTTTAAAAGAGCGCTGGAAGTTGCATTCCAGGGCGGCGGCGTCTCAGGCATGTTTACCATAGGACTCGGTCTTTTAGGTGCTATAATTATCTTTTTAATATTTAAGCAGGACGCCATGAAAGTTTTAGTCGGCTTTGGTTTCGGCGGATGTTTAGCGGCCCTCTTTATGAGAATGGGCGGCGGTATTTTCACGAAAGCTGCGGATGTAGGCGCGGATTTAGTAGGTAAAGTTGAAGCGGGTATCCCTGAAGATGATCCGAGAAACGCTGCGACTATTGCGGATAATGTGGGTGATAATGTAGGTGACTGCGCGGGTATGGCTGCGGATGTGTTTGAGAGTTATGAAGTAACACTGGTTGCCGCTATTTTATTAGGCGCGGCTACCATGCTCAATCCCACCATACAGGCAATATGGGGAGCTCAAGCGTCAAATTTCGCCTTATCGCTTATTATTTATCCTCTGCTGGTTAGAGCAGTCGGCGTATTCGCTTCTGCTATCGGAATATTCTCCGTAAGAGGTAAAGACGATATGAAAGACCCGATGGTCCCGATAAATGTCGGTTTCTGGGTTTCGGCTATCGTTTCATTAATAGGTATATTCGCGATTAACTGGTTCTATTTAAGAAGTCCTGACGGCGTGCCTGATTTAAGGTTTTTCTACGGCACGGGCGTGGGAATTGTTCTTGCTTTGGCAACTTTATGGCTTACCGATTACTATACACATATTGATAAGCCGTCAGTCACGGAAACCGCTTATTCATCAAGAACCGGTGTTGCCACTTTAATATTAACGGGTCTCGCACAGGGCCTTCAGTCAAGCGTATGGGCGGTTGTATTTATAGTATGTACAATCGCGGCCGAACTTTTCATATTCAGAGGCAACCTTGCCCTGCAGATGTACGGTATAGCGCTTGCCGGCTTAGGTCTTTTAACCACTACCGGCTATATCCTTGCAATGGATACTTACGGTCCGGTTACCGATAACGCAAACGGAATATTTGAGATGTCCGGCGCTTTGAAAGAAGCAAAAGACGGTGAAAGAGCTCACGGCTATGTCGCTAAATTAGACGCAATAGGAAATACCACAAAAGCGTTAACTAAAGGTCTTGCCATAGCAACAGCTGTTATAGCGGCTACGGCTCTTTTCAGCTCTTTTGTTGAAGAAGCGCACCTTATGGTATCCGGCATACAGATTAACCTGCCCGAAGTCTTTATAGGGCTTTTAATCGGTGGTGCGGTACCGTTCCTCTTTTCAAGTTTTGCCATTAACGCGGTAGGCAGAGCTGCGTTTTTGGTGGTTGAAGAAGTAAGACGCCAGTTCAGAGAAATAAAAGGCATTATGGAAGGAACAGCGAAACCCGAATATTCAAAATGCGTTGATATAAGTACATCAGCTGCGCAGAAAGAATTGATAGGTCCCGCGATTCTTGCCATATTCACACCTATACTTGTAGCTTTCTTATTCGGCGTTCAAGCTTTAGGCGGATTCCTCGCAGGCGCTATTCTTACCGGTCAGCTTATGGCGGTATTTATGTCAAATGCGGGCGGCATCTGGGATAACGCTAAAAAGAAAATTGAAGAAGGTCTCTTCGGCGGTAAAGGCACAGAATACCATAAATGCGGTGTTGTAGGCGATACAATCGGCGATCCTTTAAAAGATACAGCAGGTCCGGCCATTAACCCGCTTATTAAAGTTATGAACTTAGTGGCGATTCTGGTAGCTCCCGTTGCGATCGCGCCGAGCCCCGTATTAAAGATAGTTACGTCATTAATATGCGCGACATTGCTCGCTATCGCGGTGTTTTTATCAAACCGCGGTTCAGTTGTAACAAAGGGAACAGATCCTAATGATAAAAATAATCCTACTAAGAAGTCATGCGGATGCAACGACGGTAAAAAAGAAAAAGTAGGGGTGTAAATAAACAAAACAAAAAAAAGGGGTTGGCAACCAGCCCCTTTTTTTTATGAGTTGAAAGGGGAGGTTATGCAGAATACAATGAATATACAAAAACTTTATGAGAAAATAGACAGTTATAAAGATGAATCGATTAAGATGCAGGAAGAATTAACCGCCATACCGGCTTTATCGCCTGACAGTGACGGTGACGGAGAACTCAAGAAAGCGGAACTTATTAAAAAATACATGGATAAACTAAGGTATGATTCATTTGAAGAATACAATGCGCCTGATGAAAGAGTATCTTCCGGAATAAGGCCTAACCATATATACCGCTTTAAGGGTGAAGACTCGGAACGTACGGTATGGATTATGGCTCATTTTGATATAGTGCCCCCGGGGGAGGCAAGCCACTGGGATACAGACCCCTACAAAGTGAAAGCTGACGGTGATTTTATATACGGCAGGGGAGTTGAAGACAACCAGCAGGGCATGATATCCGCCATGCTTGCCGTAAAAGCATTAAAGGAACAGGGATTAAAACCGAAATACGATACGGCGTTTTTGTTTATATCCGATGAAGAAACGGGAAGCAAATACGGCATACAGTATCTATTAGAGCAGAATCCGGATATATTTAAAAAAGAAGATTTAATGGTGATACCCGACGCGGGTAATGAAGACGGCACAATGATTGAAGTGGCGGAGAAATCAATTATCTGGTTCAAATTTAAGGTTATAGGCAAACAGACCCATGGAAGCCGTCCCTACGGCGGTATTAACGCGTTTAAAGCGGGTTCTATACTGGTTACAAAGCTTTATGAGTTAAATAAGATATTCGGCAAATCCGACCCTATATTTGATCCTCCAGAAAGCACGTTTGAGCCCACCAAAAAAGAAGCTAATGTGCCTAATATAAATACAATACCGGGTGAAGATGTATTCTGTTATGACTGCAGGATACTCCCTGATTATAATATACAGGATGTATTAGCTGAAGTGGATAAAATGTGCAAAGAAGTTGAAAAAGAAGAAGGCGTAAAGATAAGCTATGAAACCCCGCAAAAAGAACAAGCCGCGCCTGCAACGCCTGCGGACTGCCAGCTTGTTAAATCTCTTGCAAAAGCGGTAAAAGAAGTTACCGGATTTTCTGCAAAACCCATGGGGATAGGCGGGGGAACAGTCGCGGCCTATATAAGGAGAAAACATATACCCGCGGTAGTATGGTTTACAAGGGATGCAACAGGTCACCAGCCTAATGAATCCTGCAGGATATCTCATATGCTCTCAGATGCAAAAGTGTTTGTTAATTTGTTTATTAATTTATAAATTGACTGTCATGCTGTAATACAGTATAATGTAATTAGAAGAGGTGGTCGTTATGTTGCATAGGACTCAATTATATCTTGATGAAGCAATGTATCAATTTTTAAAAAATTTGGCTAAAATCAAGAATAAAAGCATGGCGGAAGTTGTCCGTTATATTGTCGATTATTACAGAAGCCAAACCAGCGAAAAAGATACATTATATGAAGTTATGGGAATAGGTAATGTAAAAGACAATCTTGCTTCCGGTTATGAAGATTATTTATACGGAGAAGATAATAAATGATTAAATCAATTTTTGTTGATACAAGCGCTTTTTATGCCATGATTAATAAAGGTGAAACGCATCACGGCAAAATAAAAAATTTTATTAAAAAAAGCAAAGAACTTCTTGTTACAACAAATTTGATTTTTGCCGAAACGATTTCTTTGATCACAAAAAGATTGGGTAAAAATATTGCCGCTGATTTTGGCTCCGGCCTGCTCAACAGCACGCGGCTTAGCATTTATTATCTGTCTGAAGATTATCAAAAAGAAGCATGGGATTTATTTATTAGTTATAAAGATAAGGATTTTGATTATATCGACGCCGCTTGTTTTACTTTTATGAAAAAAATGAATATAAATAAAGTTTTAAGCTTTGACCGTCATTTTAAACAGATGGGTTTTGAGATATTGCCCTGATTTTGTTTGACAGGATAAATTGTTCTTTTGTATAATACTTGACACTTATCTGAATTCTGTTTTCGCTGAGGTGTAGCCAAGCGGTAAGGCAGCGGCCTTTGGAGCCGCCATCGGAGGTTCGAATCCTCCCGCCTCAGCCATCTCAATCTTATCAAACCGTGATTTTTGAGAATTTTCGGCGAAAGAAGTTTCTTCTTTCGCCGAATTTTTATTTCCGACTCCGCCGCCGCCCGCCCGAAAAATACCCGTTTGGTTTTTACCAAACTGTGGAAAATTTGTTGAATAATAAAGATTTATTTGGATGTGGTCTTTTGAATAAGGAATATTTTTTATGTATTTCCTCAAGACAATTGTGTGCGCACAAAGAACTCTTTTGCTAGACTTGAATGATACTTTTTAGTATAATTTAAAAAATGCATGATTTAAAGAAAAAATTAAGCAAATATAAATTAGATGAGCTCTTATTCCTTTTGTCTGAATCTTCAAGAAATTTATATATTGACAATACTGCCATAAAACAAGTTGAGTGGCAAAAATTCGTGGGCAAACTGCGACTTAAATTTCCTCAGTTAATACCGGCGTGGGCTTTAACTGAATTATCCTATCGCGCAATCCTGAGTTCAAATGACTATAGGCATTCTGATGCAACATTAGAAGATGTTTTTAATTTATGTAATCTTCTTGCTAAAACAAAAGACGAATCGTCTAACACAAAAATTAAGATCAACCCGACCCTTGAAGAAATGAAAATAGTTTTTTGGGGGCATTCTCAAGTACAATTTTGGTATCAAGATGTAGTTGCGCCCGGAAATATTTATCGTAATTTTTTAAGATACTTTATCCTTTTGTATGAAAT
>JBDRKI010000004.1:0-9391 GCA_043814095.1 Armatimonadota bacterium
AGCCGCTTTAACTCAAATTTTCTAGCCATGATAATGTCCTTTCCTGTCATAACACCCTCCTTTCAGGATGTTTATGACTTCGTGATTTAGGACATTTCTATTTTGTTCTATTAGGACATTATCATTTTGCGGTTACAGAAAGGAAAAAGGGCGTTAATCAGGGGATATGAGATTATTGATAAGCGGGATTATTTCATTTTCTAGTATTTGAAATAATTTAGGTTCATATTGATTTAAACGGTTTTTTTCTTCTTTGTCTCCGAAATAATATGAAAGGGAGTGAATTAAAAATTCTTCTATGTTCTCAGGAGTTATATTCGCGCAAATAATGAGTTCTCTGTAGCTTTTGCCCGCGGAATCTATATCCGGATATATCCAGCATCCGTGTTTTAGAGCCGCTTTTTTGAAAAGGCCGTAATAAAAGGAAGGATTCTTTTTCAGGTCTTCTCTTTTATAAAGGGATTTAAGCTTATCTATAAGAATTTCTTTTTTATTCAGGTAGTTAGTATGCAGCAGGTGAATCTGCTGGTAAATGCCAGGCCTGTTTTCTTTTATATAATCGGATAATGCAAGTCTATCTTTTTTATTTACATCTTTAATGAGTGTCTCGCTTAGAGTATGTATTATTTCGTGCAGCAGTGCTTTTTTTAGAAGTTCATTGCTAAATTCATCTTTTTTGTTTATTAATACCGTATTTTTATCAAATGCCGCCACAGCGTTAAGGGCGGGACTTGCTATGTCTTTATCCTCTCCGTAAAAGAGATTAAGTTTATGTTTAATTATTTTTATTATAAATTTATCAATATTTTGCTTTTTAAGGAAATTATAGGCCATGGACCATTTTCTTTTTAACGACAGAAATACCGGCAGGATAACTTCATTTATAAAGACAGGATCGTTTTCTATAATGTTCCACGGTTCTGATGAAGTGATTATTCTAGGCATAATATCACGGAGGACCTGTTCTTTTTCAGAAAAAGTGTAAGAAACAGGTTTGTTTATAATAGAATTTTTATATATTTCTGACATAACTAATCCTTTGCAGGCATTAAAGCTCGCTTAACCTTATATCAACCATAGGCATAACAAAATCTTCTATTATGCGGTAAAGCTCGGGCTCGCATTTGTGGAGAGTTTTTCTTTCTTCTTCAGATCCGAAATAAAGCTCGAGTCCGTTAACCAGAAGTTCTTCCTTATCGTCAATGATTACAAACGCTCTTTTGAAGAAATCAGAATATTTTTCTTTTTCTCCCGGCTTTTTCAATGCCCAGCAGTTATTTTCCATCAAGCAGTCTCTATAAACTTCATAGAATTGCTTAAAGGTTACTCTTTTCTTATAAAGCCTTCTGTAAAGTTCTTTTTCGGCTTTTTCGCGGCTTCCGGCGTACCTCTGTGCTATACGGGTAAGATCCCCTTTATATTTTATATCAGCGAGCCGGCTTATATAAAATATATGGCCGGGTTCATCTTTAACGGCGGTCTGGTCTATAGCGTGCATTAGTTCATGGTAAAGCGAATCCGCTGAAGTTTTGGGATTGTATCTGTCATACCTGTTTATGTTTATAATTACCGTATCCGGATTTTTAGTGCGTATCGCGGCATAGGTTCTGTTTATAAATTTATCTTTGTAATAAACATTGAAAATGTCTGAGTTGTGCCGGACTTCTTTAACATATAATTTGCTTCTTGTAAGAAGTTCATACCCCGCCGGCCAGTTTTCATAAAGTTTTAAAAATGCAGGGAAAATTGTCTGTTTTATAAAATCAGAATTTGTTTTTACGGCCTTGCCAGGGGACAGCATAGTCTTTATTTTCATGCTCTCTGTCAGCTTTTTAATATCTTCATGTACTTTTTTTAGTGCTTTAATATGCGCAATATCTTTAGGGCTTTTCAAAATATCGGTATATTTTAAGTTGTAAATTTTCCTTATACTCATTTTTATCTCCATCATTATTTTATAAACGGGACTATTTCCGATTCAATTAATTTATATAATTCCGGTTCTTTTGTTTTTAAATGATTCCTTTGTTTATCTGATCCGAAATAAAGCATAAGTCCTTCTGCGAGTATCTCGTCTTCATCGGTTACGCCGTTACTGCCCATCTGGGTTAATCCGTGCATAAAGTAGCTTTTAGCGCTCGAAGAATTTACAAAAAGAAGTTTTCTTGCCGCCCAGCAGTTATGTCTATCCATTGCTTTTATATATGCTTTGTAAAGATCTACGTAAATTTCTTCTGTATTTTCGCTGTTGTTGTATTTTTTTTCAAGAATTTTCTTCTGTTCGTCAAACTCTTTATTTGCTTTATTTTGATCAGCTATATAGCGCTTATGCAGTTTGTGTAAAGCGGGATAATGTTTTGTACTCAGGATATTTATTTTGTTTTTTGTATCTTTCACGGCAAGGTGGCTTATCGCATGCATTATTTCGTGATATGCGACATGGTTGAAATAATCTTCACTGTACCTCCCGTAAGCGTTTATGCATATAACGGCTTTATCCGGGTAATGCCATTCGGTAAGACCGCCTATCTTTTTTCCGCTTCCGGTAAAAGTATCGCTGGGACCGGTTGTTATATCAATTTTAAGATCGCTTTTCATAAGAAGACGATAGCCAGGCGGCCAGTTTCTTGCCGCCTTAACAAAAGAAGGCAGAACCATCGCCTCGGCAAATGCAAGCGTATTCCTGTCGGGATGTTCTATTCTTTTAAGCAAGTCTTCCCAGACATCTTTATGGCTGACTTCACGCCTTGCGTATGAAATCCGCAGGGGATTTATATTGCGGGGCATTCCCGGTATATACATATTTTATTCTCCATGTTAAATGTTTTTATTTACAAGCGGCACGATTTTTTCTTCAAGCAGTTTGTATATTTCCGGCTCCAGTTCTTTAATGCGCTCTTTTTCATCTTTTGTGCCGAAGTAATGCGTAAGAAGCTCCGCGAGCATCTCTTCGCTGTCCAGTATCGTTTTATAGCAGCAAAGAGTAGGGATCAATACTTTCTCTCCCCTGTGTTTTAACGGTCTTTCTTCCAGCACCTGGTTTACCCTGTGCCAGCATCTTGTCTCTGCCACCATGCTTTTATAAGTGTTTTTTATAAGTTCGCATAATTCAAAAGGGTTGTTGTAATTCTGGAGCATTGATACTGTTTTAAACCAGAAATCCGCGAATTTATTATCAAGTTTTTTTTGCCTTTCCATGTAATCTTTTGCCAGGCGGTGGAGTATATTATTGTATTTTTTATCTATATAACCGCTGAGTTTATTTATAAACAGGTTGTCTTTTATGGAGAAATAACTTACGCTATGCATAAGTTCATGGTATACGCCATCGGTTAATTCTTTTTTGTCAAAGTATTTATTAAGTTCATGTTTATTTACGTAAATAGTTGCTTTGTCGGATCTTCTATTGTGTATCGCCGCGCTCCCGATATTTTTACCCTGCCTGTACCTGTGGTCTTCATAATCTGTTATTACTATCTTCAAGTCTGATATGTTTTTACGCATGAAAGATTTATACACCACAGGCCATCTTTTTTTAAGGGCTGAAAAAGGCGGTACAAGGTATTCTTTTATGAACTGTATCTGCTCGGAATTTAATTGATTTACGGTTTGTGATGATGAATCTTTAAACCATATCCTGGGCAGAATATCACAGAATACCTGTTGCGCGTCCGTTTTGGTCGCATACGTTGCCGCGCCCAGAGCCGTGTATGGATTTATATAATTTCCCCCCAATTTTATCCCCCCAATACCTTCCTGCCTCTATTATATATAATTTATTAACCGGATATGTTAATAAATTGTTACAAAAATGTTAAATTTTTGTTAATTTTTTGTTTATTTGAAGGAAAAAGTTAAAAATAAAAGAAATTTCAAGGTAATCCGGAAAATTAGGAGGCAGAATATGGCAGCATTATGGATACTTTTAGGTATAATCGCCCTTATTATCATATGGGTAATAGGAGCTTATAACGGGCTTATAGTTCTTAAAAACAGGACAAATGAAGCGGAAAGCGATATTGATGTCCAGCTAAAAAGAAGACATAACCTTGTAGCTAATCTTGTTGAGACAGTAAAAGGATACGCGACCCATGAGAAAGGCGTCTTTGAAGAAGTAACAAAAGCGCGCACAATGGCGATGCAGGCAGGGTCTATGGAAGACAAGGCAAAGGCCGAGAACTTTCTTACCGGCACATTAAAATCATTATTCGCGGTATCGGAAAATTATCCGGATCTTAAAGCATCAACTAATTTTCTGGAACTCCAGAGAGAGCTTACCGACATAGAAGATATGATTCAAGCTTCCCGCAGGTTCTATAACGCCAATGTCAGAGACTTTAACACCAAGCAGGAAGTATTCCCCACAAACATTATAGCGGGCATGCTCGGGTTTAAAAAGAGAGAATTCTTTGATATAGATGAAGCTGAGAAAGCAGTGCCAAAAGTTGCGTTTTAAAGAAAAAATTTAAAATTAAAATAATTATTTTATGTATAACCAGATAGATTCAAATAAAAGAAACACAGCAATCCTTATGGGTTTATTCCTGATATTCATAATAGGATTAGGATTTGTATTCTCTTACGCTTTAGAGAGCCAGTGGATTTTAATAGTTGCAGTTATAATAGCAATAGTACAGGTTCTTGTATCATATTATTACAGCGATTCAATAACCCTTGCCATATCCGGGGCCAAAGAAGTTACCCATGATGATAATAAAGAACTTTACCATCTTCTTGAAAACCTGTGCATAACGGCAGGGCTTCCCCAGCCGAAGCTTTACATAATAAATGACTCGGCGCCTAACGCTTTTGCAACAGGCAGAGATCCCAATCACGCGATAATATGTGTTACAAGCGGACTGCTTGAAAAGATGGATAAGAATGAACTGCAGGGTGTGCTTGCTCATGAGTTAAGTCATATAGGGAATTATGATACAAGATTAATGACAATAGTTGTTGTCCTTGTCGGTGTTGTTGCTCTTCTAAGCGATCTTTTTTTAAGAACAATGTTCTGGGGCGGGGGAAGAAGAAGAAGTTCTTCTTCCGGAGGAGGCGGAGCACAGGCTGTTATTATGATAATAGCGATTGTCTTTGCCGTTTTAGCCCCGCTTATCGCTATGTTTATAAAGCTTGCCATATCAAGGAAAAGGGAATACCTTGCAGACGCGACGGGTGTATCAATAACACGCTACCCGGAAGGGCTTGCTTCCGCGCTTGAGAAGATATCGCGCGATCCGGAGCCTCTGGAAGCGGCAAATAAAGCTACCGCGCATTTATATATAGAAAACCCGTTAAAAGATCATAAGAAAAGCTGGTTTAACAGTTTATTTGATACCCATCCTCCGGCAGAGGAGAGGATAAAGAAACTGCGGGAAATGGCCTAATGTCTAATTATACCTTGCAATTTTGTGTATATTTTGTAATGTGTCACCTTACAAAAACGACATAATTATATTTTTATCTTCAGTTCCTGTAGTTCTTCTTTTAATGCTTTTTTGTGGTGTTCAAAGACTTCATGTATTCCTTTTTCGGCCATCTTTAGAAGTTTATCAAGAGCCGTTTTATTAAAAGGCGCGCCTTCAGCGGTGCCCTGTACTTCCACGAATTTGCCTTTATTTGTCATTACCACATTAAAATCCACGCAGGCCATGGAGTCTTCCTGGTAGTTTAAATCAAGAAGTTCATCACTCTGAGAGATACCCACGCTTATTGCTCCCACAAAATCCTGTATGGGGTTCTCTTTAATTATCCGGTCTTCTTTCAGCTTGTTTACCGCAAGCGCGAGAGCGACCATGGCGCCGTTTATGGAAGCGCATCTTGTTCCTCCGTCCGCCTGTATGACATCGCAGTCAAGGATAATCTGCCGCTCTCCGAGAAGTGAAAGATCGCATATAGCGCGGAGGCTCCTTCCTATTAGTCTCTGTATCTCGGATGTTCTCCCTTTTACCCCGCTTTTGCCTGTTTCCCTCATATTTCTTGTGTTTGTTGAACGGGGAAGCATTCCGTATTCGGCGGTTACCCAGCCTTTGCCGGAGCCCCTTAAAAAAGGAGGCACTTTTTCTTCAACGGAAGCCGTGCATATGACTTTAGTTTCTCCCATCTCTATAAGGCATGATCCTTCAGCGTGTTTTATGTAATCAGTTGTTATTTTAACCGGTCGGAGTTCGCTGTTTTTTCTTTTATCATTTCTCATTTTTTCTTACCCTTTCTTCCCCAGAAGCCTTTCTTTTCTTTTTTATCATCTTTTTCTTTTTTGATTGTGTCTTTATTCTCTTTTTCTGCTTTTATTTCATAAGCGATTCTGGGTTCAACCCTTGCCGCTATAACTTCAGCCGTTGATAAAAAAGCTACCTGCGGGAACCTCGCGCCCAGCAGGTTGTTCAGGAATAACCTTAAAGAAGGAGGCACCATAAGCGCTTTTACCTCGGGACATGCCATCAGTGCTTCCTTCAGGCCGATAATAATTTCATCAATCTTATCCTGTGCAAGGAAATAGTACCTCTGTGTTTTTGCCGATTCGCTTACTTCATCTATCAGTTTTTTCTCCATAGCGCGGTCAAAGCAGAAAACCTTTAATTTATTTTCCTCGTCCAGGTACTGCCAGCATATCTGTGAGGCAAGGTGTATCCTGACGATTTCTGTCATGAGATTCGTGTCGGTTACCTGCTCCATGGCCTCACCCACGGCTTCCAGTATGGATATAAAGTCTTTTATAACCACGTTTTCGCCGAGCAGGTTGCCCAGTACGATTTTCAACTTTCTTAGCTTATCCGTGTCTTTCAGGAAGTCTTCGGCAAGTATGGGGTGTGTCTGGTATACGCGCTCAACAAGATATCTTAATTCCTGAAGGCCTAATATGTTTTTAAAATTAAACCTGATTGTTTCTTTTATGTGGGTAAGAAGCACGTTTAAAGGGAAAACTATAAGGCATGAGAGTTTTTCGGCTGTACTTTTTTCTTTTTCTTCAATCCATTTGGCGGAGACTTTAAAAGTAGGATCAATTGTTACCCATCCCTTTATTTTATCAAGTTTTTCCTGGGGCGCGAGCACCATGAACCTGTCAAGGAAAATTTCTCCTTTTGCCACGGGGTTGCATTTTATCTTTAAGACATATTCGTTGGGTTTAAGCTTTAAGTTGTCTTTTATGTTTATGCTGGGTATGAGGAGTCCTGTCCCTTCCGCGAATTCATGGCGCATAATGCTTAACGCCCCTAAAAGCGGGGCGTTATTCGCTTCATCAACAACAGGGAGAAGATTCTGGCCGAGCTCTAAAGTGATAATATTTTTTTCAAAAAGAACGTTTACCTCAGGCGACATTATCCCGTCAAAAGAGACTTCTGTTTTTCCTTCAAGCTTCCATCCTTTTGCGGCAAGCTGTGATAAGGTTTTATGTATTCCGGGATGAAGCCCCGCGCCCACATAAAGGAACCCCGTTTCTTCGCCTTTGGATAATTTTAAAAAGGACTGTTCGCCTCTCTGGCCCAGTATCCACGGGAGGAAGTCCCCGGGGTTGTTTTCGTCATTGAAAAATGTGATTTTAATATCCCTGGATGTTATTTTACTCATAAAGAGCCCTCCTTTTATATCTTGTATTCTTTAATATTCGCCAGGTTCTTTTTAATAGCCTGCAGCTGGTCTTCCGTGCCTGGTTTTCCCATTAATGCGAACATATTCTTTTTATATGCTTCAACACCGGGCTGGTCAAACGGGTTTATTCCGAGAAGAAGCCCGCTTACGGCTATGGCTTTTTCAAAGAAGTAGAAAACCTGTCCGAGATTATATTCATCTACACACGGTATTGAAAGAGTCATATTCGGGACCCCGCCTTCTTTATGGGCAAGGGAAGTTCCCTTAAAAGCCTGTTCGTTTATGTAGTCAAAAGATTTGCCTGCCACATAGTTTAACTTATCAAGGTTTTCTTTATCCTGCGGCACAGTAACCTGGTTTTTGCTTTTTTCCACCCAAAGGAAAGTTTCAAATATATTGCGCAGGCCGTCCTGTATATACTGTCCTATTGAATGAAGGTCGGTTGTAAATGTGCAGGCCGCGGGGAATATGCCTTTTTTGTCTTTTCCCTCGCTCTCTCCGAAAAGCTGTACCCACCACTGCGTAAGGTAATGAAGGTGCGGCGTAAAAGAAGAGAGTATCTCAAGTGTTTTTCCGCTTTTATAAAGGAGGTGCCTTAACGCGGCATAGGTATATACGGGGTTTTTATCAAGCTGTTCATTGCTTGATATTTCCATCATCTTTTTGGCGCCCAGGAGCAGTTTTTCTATGTCAGCTCCGCATACGGCGATAGGGAGAAGTCCCACGGGGGTAAGGACAGAGAACCTGCCTCCTATATCGTCGTTTATTATGAAGGTTTTGTAGTTTTCGTCATCGGCAAGCTTTCTCAGTGCCCCTTTTTCTTTATCCGTTGTCGCGATTATTCTTTTTCTGGCAGAATGTTTGCCGTATCTTTTTTCCATGAATTCCCTTACAAGTCTGAACGAGAGCGCCGACTCAAGCGTTGTGCCGGATTTTGATATGACATTTACTGCTATTTCCTTATCTTCTACAAGCTTTAATACCTCATATATGTAATCGGAGTTTAAGTTCTGACCAAGGAATATTACGGGAAATTCTTTCTCCGTATTATATTTTAAAGCTTCTATCGCGGCTCTGGCCCCCAGGTATGATCCCCCTATGCCTATACATACCATAAGATCGTAGTTTTCTCTTACTGTATAGGCAGTGTCTTTTATGTCATTGATGAGGCTTTCCTCTATTGTTTCGGGGTAGTCAAGCCAGCATAAAAAATCAGCACCGGGGCAGGTTTTGTTCTTAAGGCTTTTTTCAGCTCCCAGGACACTGCCGCCTATATCGCGCACCTCATCCGGATTTATAAAATTCATAACATTTGAATAATCAAATGAAAAACCTTCCATATATTCCTCCGAAAAAGATTATTTTACCATTGTCTTAACGACAGACTCAAGATCTTCAGGGCTGTAAAAGCAGAACGGATATTCTCTGAATGAGGCAACCTTGTGCTCTTCTTCCTTTTCATTAAGGTCATTAAATTTTTTATCCAACTCCTTTTTTATGGGGAGTACGGCGTCCCCCAGCGCGGCGTTAATTTCTTTTATTTTATCGGCAACTATTTTTTTATCGTCCAGAGGCACGGTTTTAATTTTTTTAACAAGCGCTTCTTTTTCTTTCACGAGTTTTTTAATTTCTTCGGATTCATTATCCGGGTTTATGAATTTCTGGGGGTTATGTTTAATCTGGATAAGCTTTTTTTCCGTTTCAAACCTTTCTTTTTCGTTGTATTTTACGTCCGGCAGGTCCATGTAAAGGGTTAAAGTGGCCGAGGCGTAAGAAGGAGGCTTTATTTTATAATATTTTTGAA
>JBDRKI010000005.1:0-25542 GCA_043814095.1 Armatimonadota bacterium
CTATCTGGCTAACGGGGTTCCGTTTAATATGGGGCTTTTATCCATAGCAACAGTTCTTACAGAGAATAAGTATAAAGTGTTATGCATGAACCCCCACCAGGTGTTTGTGACAAAGAATGATGAGTTAAAAAGACTTATAAGGCTGTATAATCCGGCTATGGTCGGTTTTTATGTTACGGCTGATAATGTTTTCCTTGTTAAGGAAATAGCATCTTTGATTAAATCCGCCAATAAGAGTATTAAGATAGCAGTAGGCGGGCCTCAGGCCTGCGCTATAGGCGAAGGCCTGTTTGAGAATAAAGATTATGATATTGTTATTACTGGTGAAGGCGAGTATGCGTTTTTAGAACTCCTTGATTTTTATGTTAATAATAAAGGGATCTTAAGGGATATTAAAGGGATAATGTATAAGGAAAGTGATCAGGTAATAAAAACACAGGTAAGGCCTTTAATTGAGAATTTGGATGAATTACCCGTTCCCAATATTATTCTTAGTATGCAGAATATGGGCTACTATCCCGTTATAACGGGGAGGGGATGTCCGAACAACTGTTTATACTGCTATAAATCAAAGGAAGATAATAAATACAGGTTAAGAACTGCGGAGAAGGTTGCCGAAGAGATTATAACGGCGGTTGAGAAGTTCGGGTTTAATGTGATTAATATCCTGGATGATACGTTTACCGCTGACCCTGAAAGAGCTAAAGCTATATGTAAGGCTCTTATGGATTACCAGAAAAAATCTAAAAGAAACCTTATATTCTACTGTGACAGCAGGATAGACGCTCTTTATGATAATCCGGATATGCTTGAGCTTATGGTAAAATGCGGATTTGAGAAGATCCAGATCAGCATAAATTCAGGCAACCAGAAGATACTTGATAATTACGGTGAAGGCGTAACCCTTGATAAGATTAAAGAAGTTGTTAAAAAGTGTTATGAGCTGAATATAGCTACTGTTGTAGGAAGCTTTATTATAGGGGGACCGGGGGACACTAAGAAAACAGTCGAAGATTCAATGAAATTCGCAGAAGAGCTTGTTGATATTGCCCCCGGCATGATAGAGTTTTCAGTTGCGTATTTATGTCCGTATCCCGGCACTCCTGTTTATGATGATCCGGGCAGGTTCGGCTTAAAAATACTTGATTCCGAGTTTAAAACAGGGATGCCCATGAATGAGCCCCATATGCTTACCAAATCCCTTATTTTAAGGGATTTAAATGCGTTAAAACTGCAGTTTTTAAGTCATGTAGGTAATTATATGATGGGTAAAGTTCCGGATATTTACCCGGGCAGGGTAGCTAAGCATTTTTACCTTTCAAGGTATTTCGGGTTTACAAGCCAGTGGCTCTCCAATTTCTATATGAGCTATACTGCGATGGGTTCTTTCTTTGATTTTTCTTTGTGCCCGAGGTTTACTATTTTAGGCGCCTTGAAAGAATACGAATGGAGAGATATACATCCCATAAGGACGCTTCCCGATGTTATTTATGAACCGTGGGATGACAGTATAGTTATAAAAGGGTCGTTCAGGGAGTTCCGTATAACTAATAAGGTGGGCAAGGAAGCTTACAGGCTTGCCGCCGCGAAGATAAAACTGATTGATATAGTAAAAGAGATAAAGAATAAATTTGAGCTTACCCAGACAGAAGAAGAAATATGGCTTGATAAGATAAAGCCATTATATGAACAGCTTGAGAAGCTGTATTATATGGCTTTTTACTTTTAAGTAATAGTAATCATAATAGAGACAGAAATAATAAAGGTATAATATTGTTATGAAAAAGAAATACGTTTTTCTTATCATTGTAATATCATTATGTTTTGTAGCTTCTGTTTACGCCTCAGATGTTGTAAGCGATAATAATACAGCGGGAAAACTTATCGGCAAAGCGGTAAAGTATATGAATAATCTGGGCATTGTCGTAAAGAATAAAATTAATTATTATGTAGTCACCGCCCAGCAGCTTGACAGTTTATGTAAAAACAGTCCTTATGTGGGCAGGGAGCTTGGATTATATAAATACGAAAAAGGAAGGCATAATATTTATTTAATGTCAGGCATAGATTATGACAGGTTTATGGGAACATGCGCTCATGAATATGCCCATGCGTGGCAGGTAGAAAACTGCCCGATTGATCAGGATGATATATTAAGAGAAGGATTCGCGCGCTGGTGCGAGATACAGGTTCTTGCAAACGACGGGGCCGCTGCAGAGGCGCAGAACTACAGGATGAGCGCTGATCCTGTTTACGGGAACGGCTACAGGCTTTTATTAAAATATGAGGATAAACACGGCAGACAAGGTGTTTTAGATCTTGTGAAAAAGATTCATAAGCATACCGAGATAAAGTAGTAATATATTATGAAGTTTAAGGTAAGCGAGATAACAATTATAGCGGTATTTGCGGCTTTATGGGGTGCCATGGAGGTATCTTTAGGTACCTTTCTTCATGTTGTTAAAATGCCCATGGTAGGGGCTTTCATGGCGGCTGTGGGCTCTTTTATACTGCTTATAGCAAGAAGTTTTGTGCCTAAAAGGGGCACAACCATGATAATAGGTTTTATAGCCGCCCTTATAAAGCTCTTATCCGTTGCGGGCTCAAAACTTGTGCCTGCGGTATCTATTTTTTCCGAGAGTATACTTGTTGAGATAATATTATCCGTATTGGGGACATCTGTTTTAGGTTATTGTATAGCTGCGGCTTCAGCCGTAACATTAACCGTTTTTCAGAATATAATAGGTTTGATTGTTATATCGGGTAAGGGTGTTGATTATTTCATATCAATGATTGAATATAATTTTGCAAGATTCGGTATTGTCTTTAAAAGCACTTTTACCGCAATACTTATCTTTATATCAATAAAAGTTATTATATGTATAATACTGGGTATTACGATAGGGATAATTGCCTGGAGAACTACTAAAAAACTTATACGTATAAATACCGCAAAGAACTGTTCCTGTAGTTAACTATTTCATTACAATAACCCCCTGGCCAGGCGGTGAAGTTCCGGATTACCTAAGGTAGTATTGGCTTCTTTTTCTGATTCTTTTCTAAACAGAGGATAACCTAGATTATCTAATCTCTTTAAAAAAATTCATTCCAGGTGATAAGCCCGTCAAATAATCCTTCTCTGTTAATACGGCAATCCATACAATTATTTGCACCTATTCGTACAATTTCTTGTATATAGTTATACAATATAGATGTATATGTACTTGTCTTAATTAGGCGGAATTCTGTAAGCTTGAAAATATTTTGCTTTATTTGTTAATAAAGCTTAAGAAATTTTGAGGAGTTACAACGGAATATCCGGCGCCCTTGTAAGTATCAATCCAGTCTTTGGGGGGCTTTATTTTTTTTGTGTCGGATCTTTTAAATTCGTAACCGTGCAGTTTTCCGTCGCGTTCTTCAATTAAATCTATTTCCTGTTGGTCGTAAGTACGCCAGAAATAAAAATTAGCGAAGCGGCGTTTGTTTGCCAGAGCTTTAAATCTTTCGATCATGCAGAAATTTTCAAACATAGATCCCGAATCCGTACGGATAGACAGGGGGTTGAAATTTCTGATAAGCGCATTGCGGATACCGAGATCCCAGAAATAATATTTTGACATTTTATAAATTTCTTTGCGGAGATTTCTGCTGAATCCTCGTAAGTTTACAATAATGAACATTTTTTCCAGTAGATCCAGATATTTTTCAACAATCGGCTTGGAAAGAGCCAGATGCTGGCTAAGTTCGGCGATAGAAACTTCCGATCCGATCTGCAGGGCAATAAGGGATAAAAGATCTATTACTTTTTTGGGCTTTCTGACTGTTTCAAAAGAGAGAATATCTTTGTATAGATAGTTGCTTATAAGTTCATAGAGATAATTTTGTTTGTCTTCTACGCCGGGCGTGGTAAGTACCTTTGGGTACATACCGAATCTGAGAAATTCATCTAACCTGGAGCTTATGTCCGTATCTGGCGGAGCGGGTGAAAGTTCGTCAACCGAAATAGGATAAAGATAAAAAGTTAAACTTCTTCCTGTAAGAGGTTCATTTATTTTGTTTGCCAGATCCAGAGAAGATGAGCCGGAAGCAATAATAAAAACCGGTATGTTGTCAAATATAAGCTTAAGACTTAACCCTATATTATTAATGCGCTGGGCCTCGTCAATAATGATTAATTTATTCTCGCCTATAAGTTTCTTAAAACGGTCTAAATCCTGCCGTCCTAATAATTCTTGAGTTCGTAAATCGTCGCCGTTCAATATAAGGTTTGCTGTATTTAATTCGGAAAGAAGCATATTGATTAAGGTGGTTTTTCCTACCTGGCGGGGTCCATAGAGAATAATAACCCTTTTGTCGCCGTCAAGGGCTTTCTTAATAGAGCTAAGTATAGTTCTCTTAATTAGCATAAATTAAGTATAGTATACTTATACATATTTGTCAATGGGTCGTATTTTTAAGGTGTTTTTACGCTTATATTGAACAAAACGCATAAAATAGAGCTAAGTATAGTTAGCTCTATTAAGAAGAATTAGGTAAACTATACTTATACGTATTTATAGGTTTTTTATTCCAGCTGCATCTTTATCTGCATGAATTTAAGTATATCCGATTTAGTTAATATGCCTAATAGCTTTGCATCTTCTATGACAAGCAGTCCCCCGAGCCCTTCTTTCTGTATCCTGTTTAAGGCTTCAACTATTGTTCCAGAGGGGGCTATCTGCATGGTGTTATCAAGTTTTTTCATTACATTCTGTACAAGTGTTGTGGTACGCTCTTCTTTGGGTACCGCTTTTGCTTCATGGAGAGTTATTATTCCAAGCGCCTGTTTATGATCAACAACAGGTATCACTATATGTTTGTAATGGAGAAAATAATTCTGTATGAGATCTTCTATGGTTGCTCCGGGGTGTATTGTTACAACTTCTGTTGTCATAAGGTCTTTTACCCTGTTCCCGCCGATGAAGTTACGGAAGACTACATTCTGCCAGCTTGTTGTTGCGGCATTATTTAAGAAGATTCCTATGAGGATAAGCCATATGCCGCCAAGGAGTGAATGTTTGGAGAGGATCTGCATTATACCTATGAATATAAGGAAGAAGGCAAATGCCTGTCCTAAGTAAGAGGCGATTCTTGTCGCTTTCTCCATGTTTTTCGTTATCATCCACATGAATGCCCTGAATACTCTGCCTCCGTCTAAAGGGAAGGCGGGCACAAGATTAAAGCCAGCGAGAATGAAATTTATAAGTGAAAGGTACCCGAAGAGGTTGCCGAGGGTTATATAGTGAGGCATAAGCTGGGATACGGTCTTTGCCAGTCCGTAAAAGATAAACCCCAGCGCTATACTTAATAAAGGACCTGCTATTGCTATTTTAAATTCCGTTCCCGGATCTTCGGGTTCTTTGGTTATACTGGCTATCCCGCCGAATATGAAAAGGGTTATCTTCTTTATCTTTATATTATTCTTCTGCGCCACATAAGAATGGGCAAGCTCATGCAGCAGGATTGATGTAAAAAAGAGGACTGTTGCTATTATCCCGAATATCCACCTGTTGGCAACAGATATATTCTTTTCAATGGAAGGGAAATACCCTTCGGAGAATGATACCGCTATAAGGGCGAATATTATTATCCATGATATGTCTATTTCTATAGGTATATTTATTATAGAGCCCACTCTTATTGAAGTTTTCATTTCTTCACCGCCTTTTGGTAAAATAA
Source organism: Armatimonadota bacterium (assembly GCA_043814095.1). GTDB lineage: Bacteria > Vulcanimicrobiota > JACPDS01 > JACPDS01 > JBDRKI01 > JBDRKI01. Next base: position 5,719 of record JBDRKI010000005.1, read on the forward strand.
TTCTTAAAAGGGCTCTCAAATCCTTTATATTATATTTAAAATGGTATATAATTTAAAAGGGAAAAGCATCTTTAAAAAAGAAGTCTAATTTAAATTAATATAGTAAAGGCGGTGGTATATATGACAAAAACCGATCCTAAAACCACAAAAACCGCAATCAAATTATTAAATCCTAACCTTGTATTTATATCTGTTCCCGGGGAGTATGCCGTTTATGAAGCAAGTACTGCTCTTGAAGAGAACTGTAATGTTATGATGGCAAGCTCCAATATAACGCTGGATGATGAAGTAAATTTAAAAAAGAAAGCCGTTCAGAAAGGTCTTCTTTTGATGGGGCCTGATGCTTCAACGGCACTAATAAACGGGAAGGGTATAGGTTTTTCAAATGTTGTCAAGAGGGGGAGTATAGGCATAGTAGGTGCATGTAGTGCTGCTATCCAGTCTGCAGCTGTTATTGTTGATAAAGAAGGACTCGGGGTATCCCATGCCATAAGCACGGGTTCCCGTGATATGTCGGCAGCGGTGGCCGGGATTATGACCGAATATGCCGTTAATATTCTCTCTGAAGATGACGGCACCAAACTTATTATAGTTCTGGCTAAATATGTAAATAAAGTTGCCGCGGATAAATTAATGGATTATCTGGGAACTTTAAGAAAACAGTTTGTGGTATGTTTTACGGGTTTCTCCACTGAAAAAGAAATACCCAAGAATGTTGTTATAACTAAAACCGTTGATCAGGCGGCTCTTTACGCGTGCGCACTTGTGAAAAGAGAGAGGCTTGAGCTAGTTTCTTTAAAGACAGAGAAGAACGAACGCATGATAAATAAGTATATAGAAGAAGAGTTGGTGAAATTTCATCCTACCGCAAAATACTTAAGAGCATTATACTCGGGAGGCAGTTTCGCGAACGAGGCGGTTAGTATTTTAAAGGATGATGTAAATGATCTTTATTCTAATTTTAAAGGAGCAAAGAGCCTGCCTGATATAAGGAAATCATATTGCAATACCGTTATTGATATGGGTGATTACGATATTTTAAAAGAGGATATTCACCCTATAGTTGATTATTCAAAAAGATGCGAGAGAATACTTAAAGAGACGGAAGAAGAATCAACGGCTGTTATACTGCTGGATGTGGTTTTGGGTTATAATGCGTGTTCAAATCCCGCGGAATTTTTAGCTCCCACAATAAAAAAAGCGAAAGAATTTCTTAAAGACCGGGGGCGCAATATAACGTTCATAGTATATATATGCGGTTCGGATAAGGACGTGCAGAAATTTTCCGAACAGAAAGAAGCGTTTGAGGCCTCAGGCGCAATTGTTATGCCTACAAACGCATCAGCTGTTAAGCTTGCCTCCGGCATACTACAGAAACTTAAAGAAAGAAAGCCGGCTCTTGCGATATAGGGGGGTGAAGATATGAATCTGCTTAAAGAAAATTTGAAAGTTGTAAATGTCGGCATAGAAGAGTTTAAAGAAGGACTTGAAGTCCAGGGCATTGAGTATATTAATGTAAACTGGAAACCGCCATGCGGAGGGGACGTAAAACTCCTGCATGCCGTTAAAACAATAAGAGAGAAAAATACAGTTGATAAGGCTAATGAAGAAGCGGTAAAAAGGATAAAAGAAAGCGTCCCGTTTTTAACCGGAGCGGGTAAAGCCGTTGAAGTAATACCCGGGATGCATAAGGCGCTCATCCTTCACGCGGGGCCGCCTCTTGCATGGAAAGATATGAACTATGCCATGAAGTCCGCGGTAGCGGGCGCCCTTATTTTTGAAGGTCTTGCAGAAACCAAGGACGGTGTAAAGCTTCTGGTTGAGCAGGGCGAGATAGAATTTGCCCCGAGTTATGATTATAACTGCGCGGTACATGCTTACGGTATTATTTCCGCTTCAATGCCTGTATGGGTTTTTGAGAATCACCCCTACGGCAATAAAGCTTATTCTCCTATTAATGAGAGTTCCGAGAAAATGCTTTGCTGCGGAGATAATTCTCCGGAAGTCATTGCCAATCTTGCATGGATGAAAGATCGTCTTCTCCCTGTTATTTCTGTGTCTTTTACGGAAAAAGTAAATATTAAGGAAATAATAGATGAAGCTTTTAAGATGGGTGATGAACTGCATATAAGGAATGAAGCAGCATCCGGAATTTTAATAAGAAAGATAGCTTCATCCGTAGTAAGTACGGATTTTCCGAAAGAGGATCTGGCCGAGGTTGTTTCTTTTATAACCAGAAGAGGGGATCTGTTTTTAAATATCGCTCTGGGTGCGGCAAGGGTTATTATTGATTCGGCAAGGGATATAGAAGGTTCTTCGGTTGTTACTTCAATGGCCTCCAACGGGTCTGAGTTCGGTATAAGGGTAAGCGGGTTGAAAAACCAGTGGTTTACGTCTTCTGTTAAGCTTAAAGATGAAAAATATATAGAGGGCCATGATAATGCCAGTGTCGGTTCTTATTCCGGTGATGATCCCGTGATAGAAACAGCTTCTCTGGGAGGTATAAGTATTTTACCGGCGATCCAGGGATCATGGGTTCTTGACCTGTCACATGATAAAATAAAAGATTACGCTCAGGATATCAGGGATATATGTGAGAGCGAATCTTCTTATGATAGTAAAGGATTGGCCGGTTTTGACTATATACCTTACGGTATTGATGTAATAAAAGTTGTGGAACTGGGCACAGTACCGCATATAAGCGCTCAGATTATGCACAGGCAGGCCGGTACCGGGAGAATAGGAACGGGGATTATAAAGCCGAGAATGGATGCTTTTCATAGCGCAGTGCTTAAATTAAGCGGATCTAAATCAGGGTAAGTTCAGGAAATAATGAACTGAGTATGCCGCTATGTGCGTATACTCTGAATCAAAAGACTTTCTTTTCATAATCCATGGTGGGAACACAGTAGTGTCCATTGTTTTTTGTAAAAGCCCGGCAGCCATAATATGATTGCGGAGTTAAAAATTGGCCAAGACCTGTTGAAGTTAAAGTTTGTTTATATCCCTTATTAATATATCTTTTATTTCTCTACTTAAACTGCCTGCAAATTTCTCATCCGCTATAAAAGATTCTAAGTCGAGCTGGATGCTTTTAGGGTCAACTTTTTTAATGATTCCCAAAAGACTTTCCTTTAGCTGTATTTTGCTTTTAATGCCCTCTATGCAGTCCATATTGGGCTTTACCCCTTTTTCTAAATACCACATTAAATCAAAATAATCCCTGCCCTTAACCTTTGCGATTGTTTTACCTGTTTTATCCGTTTTCTCCCATTTGCGGTGTAAAATTGCCCTTATCTTCGTAGCCATTAATGTGGAAAAATCAAAAGTTCTTATTAAAATAGACTTATTATATTTAAATAATGGTATAGTTTCAACTTTAAATTTCTTACAAAATACGGGGGGAGTAAAAACTTCAACTTTTAGAAAAAGTTGGTCTGTTTCGCTTTTATCAGATAAGCCGAGTTCATGAAGTATTGAAAATTTTAAATAAATCCTAAATTTCTGAACTGTTGAAATTAATTTTAAGTCCGTATTTTTCTTAAAATATATCTCTAAATCTTTGGCCAGTTTAGAAACTTCTATCTCGCCTTTTATATCGACAAAGTCAAGATCTTCCGACAAACGAGGCAGGCCGAAACAGTGGGCAAGACAGCTTCCCCCGTAAAATAAAAGCCGGCTTAACTGCGGATCCGAATAAATAAAATCAAGTACTATTACCTGAAGATATTCTTTTACTATATTTCTTTTAAAAAGCTCATTTTTCGAAGCTGATTCATTTATTAAGTTTTTTATAAATGCTTTTGTTGTATCCATACTCACCCAATAAGTAGATTAAAAATTTCTTTCATTTTTTTTGAATTCTCAATCTTAAGATATTTTTTAAATTCCGATAAATCTTTTTTATTAAAAGCGGACATATTTAATCTCAGCTCATCAATTGATTCTTTGTTTTTTAAAATATTTTTTCTTAAATACAGATAATCAAAAAGCGCCTTTGCTTTTGTAGCTTTGTATATGGCAAACTTTCCTTCTTTTATTATCTTAAAGCCACAAAAAAGCTTATCTTTTATTTTATGATAAAAAAACCTTCCAAAATTATTTGAAAAAACTTTTGTTTTATTTAAACTTATACATGTAAAATTAATAGGAATTTCGGTTAAAATATTATGCTTGTAAAGTATATAGTCTAAGCTGATATATGAAGATGAATATAATATATTTGAAACAAACTCAATATAAGAAGAAAACAGACCATGCATTTTCAATTTATCTGTATAACTCGAACAAACATATACACCCTTTTTTAAATTTATAATCCTGCCTGATTTCTTGTATCTAGAAAAAAGTATCTTCAAATAGGTTTTATCGCTCTCAACAGCGGAAATATCATCAATAGTAAAGTAAGGCAGATTTTCTACCAATGACATTATTTTGCTTATTTTTGTTTCTAGCTTGTTTCTCATAGTATACTATTATAGTATACTATGAGAAACAATATGTCAAGAGAAATATGCGGATGGATAAGAACTTTGATTTTGGGTCTTGAGTAAATTATAGCGAGAATAGACAGTAGTGTCCATTGTTTTTTGTAAAAGCCCGGCAGCCATAATATGATTGCGGATTTAAAAATTGGACAATTAGCAGGAAATATTAAAGTTAATTATAATTTATTATATATGTTAAAGAAAGAAACTAAGGCAAAACTAATTAAAGCAGTTACCGCAGTAATTATATTACTGTGTATTTTTTTAGTGCTTGATATTATTTTTACTTTTGTTAAAAGCAGAAGAATCGGGGCTTCGGATCTTAAAATAACAGCAGGTGATATAGCATCTAAAAAAGCCGTTTCATATCAGGAATACACCCAGAAACTTAAAAATGTATTCTCAGGTTCTGGCGCCGATAAAGATGTTGCGGGCAAGAAATTTGAACTGATATCCCTTATAAACGGGGGTAACTGGTCTAAGATAAAGCTTACCGGGACCATTCTGGGCGGCAGTGTCAGTATGGGTGTTGTTGAGGCTGACGGTAAAAATTATGCCGTGTATAAAGGCGAGTCTTTAGGTGATTACAGGGTAAAAGATGTTACCAAAAGCTCTGTGGTATTTGAAGGAAACGGCGAAAAAAAGACGATTATGCTTAACTATTCGGGAACAGGCTCATCTGTTACAACTCAGGGCAGCGCATCCTCGCCTTCATCAAACACCGTTCTTTCCAAAGAAGAATTAAATTCGCTTATAGAGCCGCCTGACAGGCTTGCAAAGGAAGCGACTTTTATGCCTATACAGCAGGACGGTCTCGCGGGGGTAAAACTTGCATATCTTAAACCGGACAGCCTGCTCCAGAAGATAGGTCTTATGCAGAACGATGTTCTGCTTGAAGTTAACGGCCAGAGCCTGCAGTCAGGTGATGATATTTTTAAGGCGTATCAGATTTTCAGGAATGAAGATCATATAGCAATTAAAGTAAAACGGGGCAGCGATGATGTAAATATAACGCTGGAAGTAAAATAAAAAGGGTGATGCAAGATGAAAAAAAGAAATAAAAAGCAGAGAGGTTTCACATTTTTAGAAGTTATGGTAGTTGTGGCTATTCTTGCCATACTTGCCACTCTGATTATACCGCGCCTTACAGGCAGGGTTGACGAAGCAAAGATAACAAAAGCGGTTCTGCAGATGAGATCCATTATGCAGGCGCTTGAACTGTATAAATTAGATAACGGTTTTTATCCCACAACCGAACAGGGCCTGCAGGCGCTGGTTATAAAGCCGACAACCGAACCCATCCCGGAGAAGTGGAAAAAATATATGGATAAAATACCGAGAGATCCGTGGAAGCACGAATATATCTATATCTGTCCCGGGACTCATATTACGCAGATAGAGCGCGAATCCGACCAGGATTACAATATAGAGGAAAATGTGTATACGACAAACAGGTATGACCTTATATGTCTCGGCCCTAACGGTGAAGAAGGGGACGAGGATGATATAGTAAGCTGGGATATGCCTGAAGATTAATATGTAAAAAACAATAAATAATCTATTAAGAAACCCTTTTTAAGGGTTTCTTAATAAAGCAATCAAATCAAACTAAATCAAGGGCAAAAAGGAATATTATTATGGAAAATGTAGAGCATTTAGAATCAACTAATTTTATAGAAGATATTATCAACCAGGATATGGAAACAGGTAAGTATGAGAAAAGAGTCCATACCCGTTTCCCGCCCGAGCCTAACGGATATCTTCATATAGGGCATTCCAAGTCTATATGTCTTAATTTCGGTATTGCGGACCAGTATAAAGGGTTATGCAACCTGCGCTTTGATGATACCAATCCCTGCAAAGAAGAGACCGAATATGTTGAGTCTATTATAAGGGATATAAAATGGCTGGGTTTTGACTGGGAAGACCGTCTTTATTATGCCTCAGATTATTTTGAAGAGTTTTATAACTGTGCCGTACAGCTTATAGAAAACGGGAAAGCTTATGTATGCGATCTTTCTTCTGACCAGATGAGGGAATACAGGGGTACTTTAACAGAACCGGGCAAAGAGAGCCCTTACAGGAAGAGGTCTGTAGAGGAGAATCTTGGTTTATTTGAACGCATGAAAAAGGGTGAATTTAAAGACGGCGAGAAGGTTCTGCGTGCGAAGATTGATATGGCATCCCCAAACATTAATATGCGCGACCCGGTTATATACCGCATTCTCCATGCGGAGCATCACCGCACAGGCGATAAATGGTGCGTATATCCAATGTATGATTACGCGCACTGCATATCCGATTCAATGGAAAAGATAACCCATTCAATATGCACGCTTGAGTTTGAGAATCACAGGCCTTTATATGACTGGTTTCTGGACCAGCTCGGCCTATACCATCCACAGCAGATAGAGTTTGCAAGACTTAACCTCACATATACGGTAATGAGCAAAAGGAAGCTTCTCCAGCTGGTTAAGGAAGGTTATGTCGCAGGCTGGGATGATCCCAGGATGCCGACTCTCGCGGGCATGAGAAGAAGGGGTTACACCCCCGAAGCCGTCAGGAAATTAGCTAAAATCGTAGGTGTAGCAAAAAGAGAGAGTGTTGTTGATCTTGCCCTTCTGGAATACTGTTTAAGGGAAGATTTAAATAAAAGAGCACTAAGGGTCATGGCTGTTCTTAAACCGCTTAAAGTTGTTATTGTTAATTATCCCGAAGGGAAAGAAGAAGAGCTTGAAGCTGATAATAATCCCGAAGACCCGTCTGCGGGTACGCGTAATGTCCCGTTTACAAGAGAGATATATATTGAACAGGAAGATTTTATGGAAGACCCCCCCAAGGGCTATTTCAGGCTTTACCCGGGCAATGAAGTAAGGTTAAAGCATGCTTATTACATAAAATGCGACAAGGTTATAAAAGATGCGGAAGGCAGGGTAACAGAACTTCACTGCACATATGATCCTGAGAGCAGGGGAGGCGGCACATCTGATGGGCGCAGGGTAAAAGGCACTCTTCACTGGGTATCTGTACCTCATGCGGCAGGCGCTCAGGTACGCCTTTATGACAATCTTTTTACAAAGGAAAATCCCGAAGATGTTCCCGAAGGCGGGAGCTTTAAGGATAATATAAAACAGGATTCTCTGGAAGTTTTAACCGGATGCAAAGTTGAACCCTCATTAAAAGAAGCCAAACCCGGTATAAGCTATCAATTCTTAAGGCATGGCTATTTCTGCGCCGATATGCTTGATTCTTCTCCTGAGAAGCTTATATTTAACCGCACTGTAACCTTAAGGGATACCTGGGGTAAAATGCAGAAAAAAGTTAATAAATAAGTATTTTTATCTACCTTATCATCTTATTTATCTCAAATATGGGCAGAAGGATTGATACAACCACAAATGCTACAACAGCGCCCAGAATAAGTATAAGGGCAGGTTCAAGTATTGATATGAACATGGATAGCTTCCTGTCTATCTCTTTCTCGTAAAAATTAGCCGTTGTATCAAGCATTTTATCTAACTGAGCGGTCTTCTCTCCTGTTTCCACCATCTGTATAAGAAGGGTGGGGAATATTTCCTGCTGTTTCATGGCTTTGGATAAGCTGTCGCCTTTTTCAATACGGACGGATAGATCCGCGAATTTATTCCTGAAAGTAGAGAGATTGACAACCTCAGAAGATGCATCCAGCGCTTTAACCAGAGATACTCCGCCCCTGTGGAGCATGGCTAAAGTGGAAGCCCACCGTGAGAACATGCCGTATCTTAATATAAATCCTATAAAGGGGATCTGCAGTTTTATATGTTCTTTTGTTTTTAAGGGAATGAGTTTAATATATGTAAAGATAATTCCGGCAATAAGTAATATCCATATGTAGAAATATTTCTTTAGTACTGTTCCTATAAATAATAATACGGTTGTGCTTAAGGGCAGGTTCTGTTTAAATCCTTCAAATATATCAATTATTGTCGGGGCCACATAAGTCAGTATAAATAATACAAGCCCCACACAGGCAAGTACTATTACAGAGGGGTAAACAAGAGCGGCTACTATTTTTTTCTGGAATTCAATCTCTTTCTCAAGGCGTTTGGCGTATTCATCAAGTATATTATCAAGTATGCCTACGGATTCTCCCGCTTCTACCATGTATACCAGGATAGAGGGGAAGACCGGATCGCGGCTCAGAGCGGCGGCGAAATTTTCGCCTTCCTGCACGTGTGTTTTAATCCTTATATAGCTTCTTTTAAGTTTATCGTTCTCTATCTGTGAAGATAACGTGTCCAGCGCGCCCACAAGAGGGAGACCCGCTCTTATTAAAGCGGCAAGCTGGGTTAAAGAAAATGCAAGCTGTTCTTTAAGGTTAAACGCGAACGGAGAAACCTGAGATCTTTCTTCCGCGATTCTGTAAGGGAATATTTTTTTTGCTTTGAGTTTTTCGTAAACGAGGGCTTTGCTGGCTGAGTCTATAAGCCCGTGTAACGCTTTTCCGTTTTTATCGTAAGCTTTGTATTCATATAATGGCACGGATATGTGCTCCTCTTATGTCATTGTGGCTCTTAATACTTCTTCAACCGTTGTTATGCCTTCACACGCTTTATTTATGCCGTCTTCAAACAGAGTTAACATGCCTTTTTTGCGGGCAAGCGTTCTTATTTCATTGGCATCGTTTGTTTTTACTATAAGGCGGTCCATTTCCTCATCTATAATGAGTATCTCAAATATGCCGATTCTTCCTTTAAATCCAGTATTTAAGCAGGCATCGCATCCCGCTTCTTTGTATAATGTCGCGGTTTTAAGTTTTGATGTGTTAATCCCCAGTTCTTTCAGCCGGGAAGATGCGTTATACGGTTTTTTGCATTTATCACAGAGCTTTCTTACAAGACGCTGTGCTATCGCTCCTCTTAACGAAGATGAGATAAGGTAGTTTTCTATATTCATGTCCACGAGGCGGCTTATTGCCGTCGGGGCGTCATTGGTATGCAGGGTGCTTAATACCAGGTGTCCCGTTAATGAGGCGTGTATCGCGATCTCGGCTGTTTCATTATCCCTTATTTCTCCGACCATTATTATATCCGGGTCCTGCCTTACGATTGAACGCAGGCCGTTGGCGAATGTAAGGTCTATTTTAGGGTTAACCTGTATCTGGCCTATGCCGGGTATCTGGTATTCAACAGGATCTTCAATTGTTATTATGTTTTTAAAGGGGGACTTTAAAGAAAGCAGTATCGCGTAAAGAGTTGTTGATTTACCGGAACCCGTGGGTCCGGTGAGAAGCAGTATCCCGTAAGGATGGTTTATAAGGTATTTTATTTTTTCATAATAGTATTCGTTTAAGCCCAGCTCTTCCAAAGTTAAAAGCTTCATGGATTTATCCAGAAGGCGCAGCACTATTCTTTCCCCGTAAATTGTAGGCACTGTGGAGACTCTGACATCTACAAGAGAGTCAGAAGCTTTTAACCTCATCCTGCCGTCCTGGGGAAGGCGTTTTTCGGCAAGGTTTAATTTTGCCATTACTTTTATTCTTGAAGATACAGAAGCATACTGGGATTTGGGAAATTTCATTATCTCGTGCATTACACCGTCAACTCTTATTCTTACAATTGCCTCATTCTCGTACGGCTCTATATGTATATCAGATGCTCTTGAATGCACGGCCTTTAAAAATATTGAATTAACAAGCCTTATAACCGGAGCGTCTTTGGTCTGGGCCAGAAGGTTCTGGGTCTCGTCTTCGGTTATTACTATTTCGCCTTCTGTCGTTTTGCTTATGTCTTCAATTAAAAGAGCCTGGAGCCCGGTGTCTATTTCTTCTTTGGAAACAATTACCGGCTCTACGTCTTTGTTAAGCATGAGGCGCAGGTCTTCAAGCGCTTCCATGGGCGTTTCGCCGCATATAGCCACCTTATCGCCTTCCTGGGGTAGTATGTGGTAGTTCTGGAAAAAATCCAGAGGTATTTTATTTTTCATTTCTTCCATTTTGTTACTCTTGTTTATTTTTCTTTTCTAGTTCTTCTTTCGGCGTTATTATGGCTTCTTCGTCTTTAGGAAGTTCAAAATCGTCTCTGGGCAGTATGTCATCGGGTCTTACCATTCTCTGTTCCTGGAGCTTCAGCTGTTTCTGCAGGTATTTTTCATATTTCTCGGTGTATTCCTGGAGCTGTTCTTTTGTCTCTATTATATGCGGGGTTATGAAAGCGAATAACGTGATTTTCTGGTCCTGGGTTTGTTTATTCTGGAATGCTTTTCCTATGAAGGGCAGGTCTCCCAGAAGGGGGAGTTTATTGATTGTGTCAATTGTTCTTTTTGAGACAAGTCCGCCAACGATTACCGTCTGGTTGTCTTCAACGGTTATTGTTGTCTTATATTCTCTCTGTGAGGTTATGGGCACGACGTAACTGACCTGTCCGACCGCCGGGCGCAGGTAATCGGTTATTTCCTGCAGTTTCTGGTTTATATCCATCCTTATTTTCTTGCCCTGGCTTATGTGCGGGGTAACCTTTAATGTCAATCCTATATCTTTGTAATCATAAGTTATAATGGGGTTCTGGTTTGAGTCAAATTTAACTCCTGATGCGTAGGGCTGTACGCTTCCCACAGTCATAAACGCTTCAAGGTGATCTAGGGTTACAAGACGCGGCGCGGAAAGTATATTGAAATCCGAGTCGGTTTCAAGCAGGCTTAAAAGAAAAAATATATTCGGGTAAGTTATTGTTGCGCCCGCCGCGGTTGTAACTGAAGTTGTACCCTGCCCGACCGCGCCCATGATGAAGTTGCCTGAAGCAAGCATCCCGTAAAGGGCTTCCTGGCTCATGCCGCCCTGGTATGCCGCGGCTCCTTTATCATGCATGGCCTGCCATCTTACACCTACATCAAGGAGTTTCTTTAAGCTTACTTCCGCTACCACAGCCGTTACAAGAACCTGTTTTCTGGGAGCGTCAAGCTTTACAATCAGGTCTTTAAGCGCTTCAAATTCAAATTCAGTAGAATAAAGAATAAGAGAGTTTGTGGATTTATCGGCTGATACCTGTATGCTGGCAAACTCCGACGGGGTGCCTTTCTGTTCGGCGGTCTCCACTTTTTTTCTTTCGGCGAGCATTGTTGTCAGTATTTTCGCTATTTCTTCCGCGTTCCCGTTTTCAAGATAGTGAAGTCTGAATTTTCTTTCAAGCTGTGGATTCGCGGCATCAAGGTCTTTTAATATTTTTTCAACCTGCAGTATTTCATACTTTGATCCGTATACTATTAGCGAGTTAGTGGGGGGGTGTGCCGCAATCTTTACCGGATTAGGGTCTTTTCTATTTGAGAGAGTCCCTATCGTTTTATTTATTGACTGTTCTACCGATTCGGCAAGGACATTTTTAAGCTGGTATATCTTTAAATCAACCTGTTTAGAAGGCACATCAAGGTCTTTAATGATTGATGTAAGTCTTTTAATGTTAGACGGGATATCCGCCACTATTATAGAGTTTGCGGGATCATATGATGATATTGTGCCGCTCGGTGATATTAATGATACTAATGAATTTTTCAGCTGCGCGGCGTCCGCGTTTTTAAGAATCACAACGGCTACTACCAGGTTTTCGCTTGATATGTATTTTTCCCCGGCGAGCTTCATTCTTTCTATTTTGGAAGTGCCCGAAGGCATTATTTTAACGTAGCTCCCTTTATCAACAACGCTGAATCCTTTGGTTTCCAGGGCCGAAGCGAAAATATTCCATGCTTCATAAGGATTGACTTCACGGGAAGAAACTATGGTTATCTTGCCGCCCACCTTATCGTCAACTATTATGTTTTTTCCGGTTATCTCGGAGATAAGCTTTGCCAGAACCTTTACGTCCACGTCTTCAAAATTAAGCATTATTGTGCCGGTTCTCAGTGCATCCGAGGCATGCTTCTCAATCTCTATGGGTGATTTTAATTTTTCTTTATCCAGAGAATTCTGACCGAAAGAAGGCAGGATAGGTATAATAAAGCAGATTAAAACCATTAATACGACAATCTTATTATATCTCATAACTAAACTCCTTTAAAGCCTTTTTATAACAATAAAAACAATAATATATACTTTATTTTATACTTAGTAAAATTAACCTTCCGGCAGGAACATTAAATTTTTAATATTTCCGGTAATATTTACTTTTTTACCTACGGAGTTATAGTACAGATACGCGGTGCCGGTTATCCTGGATTGTTCAAAAGGAGTTGATAAGGATACGGATACTTCTCCCGAACCGCTTAAGTTTTTTCCTGTTACGTCAAAATTTATGAAAGTTTTGCCGCCCTCTGCGGTATAGTATCCCTTAATTTCGGCGTTTTCTTTTATATTCAGAAAGTTAAGGTTATTTAATTTTAAAGTAAAACTGCCTTCGCCGGAGAGGTCTTTTGTATTAAAATCCCCGGCAAGGTTTAATACTCCGCCCGAGAATCTGCCGGAATCTCCGGGGAGCTTGAAATTTTTAATGTCAAAACTTACTTCATTTCCTCTGAGAATCGCGGAATCTTTACCGCCTTCTTTATGGCCGTAAATTTTAAGGCCTATTAGAAAAGGGTGCACGGTTACTTTATCATAAGATATTTTTGAATTATCCGGCATTACGCAGGTTACATTGTTTAATGTATGCTTCCATGGGTAAAAAGAGCCGTTCTCCCATCCGGTTTTAATATTACTTTTTTGCTTCAGGTTCTCGGCAAAGCCATTAAAAAGTATCTCATAAGGGAATAAAAGAAAAGCAAAAATCAGGATTACCGCTAAAATAATTGATGTCCATTTAATAAAAGTTTTCATAGTTTTTTTACGTATTTGTGCCGAGTATGATCATTAATGTCCATATCCCGTCGTGTTCATAATCTTTTAAAGAGAGCTGTTTTACCGTAAAGGGAAGCTTCTGTATCTCATAGATCAGCTTTATAACCGCCCCCCCGCTTAAGCTCTCCAGTTTTATCTCTATATCTTTATTATTATCGGCAAGGGGCCTTATAGATACAAGGCTTTCGCTTAAATCAAGCTCGTTTATCTTGTTCTCCAGATACGCGAGAGGCGGAGTTTTTATATTAGTAAGTTTTGTGCTTTTTATAACGGCAAAATCATTTGAGAGCTGTACCATCTCTTTATATTCTTTTACTTTTACCGGCACTTTTTTCTCCATCCTGGCGGTATTGGCCATGGCTCCGAATAAAACGGAAAAATAAATAATGACGAGGAGTACGGCGACCCCGCCTGCCAGCAGGAGCTGTTTCTGTTTTTCTTTGGGAAATTCGTTAAATTTCATTTTGCACCTAAATTAATTTTTATTGTGAATTTCACGCCTTCTTTGCCTGATTTTACTTCTGTTATTTCAGTGCTTTTAAATTTCTGCGCGAGGCTTTGTTTAAATGCCTCGGCTGTTTTTACGGAAGTTGATTTTCCTGTTAATGTCAGGAATTTTTCCGAAGCTTCTAAGGAGTCTATTTTCGTGCCGGGATTGACTGCTTCGGAGATGCTTGATAATACATCAAGCGCGTTCTGTCCGTCCGCGAAACCGGAAATGCCGTAATTCCGGATCATGGATTTATAGGTGGCGAGAGGGGCTGAGGCTTTCTTAAGTTGGGGGAAATCCCGTTTAAGGATTTTAACCATCTGGTTATTTATTTTGTTGTATCTTCCCGCGATTATATGTTCTTTGTATTTAACATCGGCAAGAAGAAGCATTAAAGGTATAAGCAGAAGGACCGCCCATTTCTTATAATCAGGGCCTTCAGAAGTTTTATACGGGGCAAGATTAACCCCGTGTTCTTTATTTATATTCTTTAAAGAAGCTCCGTAAGCCACTGTATTATCCGTATTATTGAATTTTTCGGATTTTATCTCTTCTACAGTAAGGCCCGATGCTTCTTTAAGGAAATCTGCAAGATAAGGTATCCGGCAGCTCTTGCCGGTAATAAGTATCTTTGAGTAGTTTAAATTTTTTGAGGAAGGCAGGGCAATGGCTAAAAGGGATTTAAAAAATTCCAGCACATCCTTATTCTTAAGTCCCTCTTCCCGTATTATTTTTAACGCTTCGGCTTCTGTTAAGCCTTTTTTATTCGCAAGCTCGTTTATAAGGTTATTTGTGGATTTTAAGAGCACCCTGCAGAAATTTAAAAGGTTATTCTTAAATCCGGCAAATACGGTTTTAGAAGCGCCGAAATCAATTATCAGGCCTTCTTCATGCCCGCAGGAATTTGCAGATCTTACCAGAGCGTATGGCTCGGCCTCGAATATATGGGGTTTTACCCCCATCTGCTTTATAAGTTCATTTATGGTATTTTTGCTTGTAATAGTTACGAATATTTCGTTATCCGGTCCGAATGTGAAATCCCAGACAGCGTCATTATAGAAAAGAAGGGTTTGTGAGAGGTCTTCTTTTATTATCTCGTTTATTTTTTTTCTGTCGCGGAACGGGATTGCAAGTTTTCTGAAAGTCAGCTTGTTTGACGGGATTGTGGCTATAATTTTATCGGGTTTAGCGCTTTTTAAAACAGCCGCTTCTTTTCCGGACAGCTTTACGAATAATTTTCTTATACCCGAGAATGCCGGGTCTATGCTCAGAAAAACGCTCATATTTATTCTACCTTCCAGAGGACAGGTTTTATGCTTTCTTCTTCACGTTTAACTATGCACGTGAAAGACGGTTTTACTTCTCCCGTATCAACTATTATATTTATATTATAAAAAGAACTGGAAACACCTGCCACCTGTTCTATTTTATAAAGTATGTCTAAATTCATTCCTGGAATGTCTAAAATTTCCTTTATATTCTTAAAGGGTTTTTCAATCCTTCTTTTAATTATAGCTTCAGCCACATCTGAAGTTACTCCCTCATCAATTGATTCCAGGATAACTTTAGGCGCGGTATTTATGTTTACCTTGCCTCCGGAATGCACAGTTAAAAGTTTGTTTAGTCCTATACCGTATCTGTTTTCCGTACCGCTCCCGTAAAAGTCTTCTTCTCCAGCGTCCTGTATGTATAATATCTCATAAATGGAGTCTAATGGGGCATTCTTAAAGTTTATACCGGACAGGTTGTCTTCAACTCCCCCGGGCAGTGTTGCCTGGGAGTCTTTATCTATCCAGTCAGATACTTTGTTATCAAGGTAGTTTTTGCTTGATAGGAGGTTTAATAACCGTTCAAACTGGGCTTTATGGTATTTTTCCTCTTTGTCTTCTTTTATTATATAATTCGGGTTGAATTTTCTGTCTTCATCGGAAATCCTTATATAAATATTGCCTTCTTTTGTTTTAATTACAGGGAGAGTCTGTGCCCATGTATCGGTAAAAGAATCAAATGCCGGGTCATCAAGCATAAATATCTTTAATACGCTCGGGAGTACCGATATACTCATATAATAAGCTTTCTCGGTACTTTTTATCCTGTACAGGTATTCTTCATTAAAAGTTGCCGTGTTGGTAAAATTAAGAATAAGGGCCAGCACTATGCTTAATGCGCCTAATACAGCTATTATTATCATTCAGCTTCCTCTTCTTCTTGTTTCTCTTTCTCTTTCTCAATGGATACACCGAGTGATTGCGCTATATCTAAAACCGACGGCACAACGGTAAAAGAAAACTTTTTATCTATTTTGCCGTCTTTGTAATACAGGGTTACTCTTATCTTTTCCGGATAACTTTGTTTGTCCCAATCGGTGAACCATAAATTTCCGCTTGAATAATCTATATTAAGTCCGGTAATTTTTCCGGAAAGAACTGTCCATCCTCTTTTATCTTCCGTACCTGTTTCCTGGAGTTTGTATCCGGGGTAGGGCATCTCCCTGTAAGCCAGATACTGATTTTTATTTTTGTCTTTTCTTATTTCATACTGTGCTTCAACTACTCCCCGGAATACCGAAGGCTCTGAAGTTACAAAAACCAAGGAGTCGCCTTTTTCCTGGGTTGTGGGTAGTTCTTTAAGTATAAAGTCTGAATTAGGGCTTTCATACAGGCAGAGAAGCTGTTTTCTCATCTGGAAGTAGGTTTTCATTAAATCATTGTAGCGCGAGCCGGTTATTATAAGGTCTTTTGAGCTGGCCGTGGTTAAGAATAAAGAGGTAAACACAAGCCCCATGACTATCGCGACAATAAATAAAGATACCAGCACTTCCAGCATTGTGAAGCCGGATTCCGTATTTCCGTTTTTTATAATTTTCATGCTCATATTACAGGTTCAGCTCTTCCATTAATTCTTTTTTATACTGCGCTTCAATATCCGTGATATCAAGCCAGTAAAGTTCCATAAGTTCGGTATTATTGCGCACTACTTTAAGCTTTATTACGTTATATGTAAAATTATCAGAAGTCTCCGTCTGCGGTTTTGCCGTTACGGTATAATCCTGAATTTCCTTGGTCATGCCGGAAAGCATCCTTGTGTTTTTAATTTCCTCCATCTGTTCTACGGCAACCGGCACTGCTTTGAATTCTTCAGTTACCCGGTATGTAAGTTTTGTGCTGTTAAGATAAAGCTGGAGAAGCGCCGTTAAAGATATTGCCGCAACAGCAAGGGCGACCAGTACTTCAACCAGTGTGAATCCTTTTTCCTTATCGGCTTTCTTTTTCATAACTTAACTCTTGTTTTTATTCTTTGTTATTGTATAAATGGCATGCGGTAAAATGGTCCGGCTTTATTTGTTTTAATACGGGTTCTTCTTTTGCGCATATATCCATAGAATATGCGCATCTTGGCGCGAACCTGCACCCGGAACCAATCTCCTGCCCGGGCAGAATATCTTCTTTTAAAGTTATTTTTTCTTTTTTTGCCCCGGGCCGGGGGGATGCCGCAATCAGCGCTTTTGTATAGGGGTGAAGGGCTTCTGTAAAAATATTTTCAGAAGCGGCTTTCTCAACTATTTTGCCCAGGTACATAACTATCACCCTGTCGCTTATGTATTTTACAACCGCCAGGTCGTGTGAGATAAAAAGGTATGTAAGGTTTAGCCTTCCCTGTATCTGTTTTAACAGGTTTATTATCTGCGCCTGTATGGATACATCCAGAGCAGAAACCGGTTCATCTGCCACTATAAATTCCGGCTTTAAGGTTAAACTGCGCGCTAAACTTATTCTCTGGCGCTGTCCTCCGGAGAATTCGTGCGGGTAGCGGCCGAGTGCCGATACGGGAAGCCCTACAAGCTTTAAAGTTTCCTCAATATATTTTTTCCTGTTTTTTACATCTGTTACTTTATGTATGGCAACGGGTTCTGCAAGTATCTCCATAATGCTCATCCTGGGGTTTAATGACGCAAAAGGGTCCTGGAAGACAATCTGCATATTTTCCCTTAAGGTTTTAAGTTTTGACCCGCCGTACTTTAATATGTTCTCACCTTTATAATTTACAGATCCGCTTGTAGGATCCAGGAGTCTTAAGATAAGCCTGCCTAAAGTAGATTTGCCGCATCCTGATTCGCCCACAAGCCCCAGTGTCTCCCCTTTATATATATCAAAGCTTACATTATCCACGGCTTTAACGGTGGAAGAATCCTTAAAAATATTTTCCCTTACGGCAAAATATTTCTTTAAATTTTTAACTTCAATTAATTTTTCCATTTATTAAGCTCTCACTGTTTATTATCATAAAGCCAGCATCTGACTTTTCTGTTTTTTCCCTTATCAAACAAATCAGGAATCTTTTCCCTGCATATATCCATAACTTTCCCGCATCTGGGCGCGAACCTGCATCCGGAAGCCGCAGCGGCAAGGTCAGGAGGCTGTCCTTTAATTGACGGGAGTTCCCCTTTGTTTTCCGTATCCAGTTTAGGCAGACACTTTAAAAGCGCTTTCGTGTAGGGATGAAAAGGATCATTGAATATATCGTTTACGGGGGCTTCTTCTAGAATGCTCCCGGCGTACATTACAAGAACTCTATCGCAGAAACCGGCGACAATTCCTAAGTTATGGGTGATTAAAATTATGGAAGAATCAAGCTCGTCTTTAAGTTCACGCATAAGTTCCAGTATCTGGGCCTGTATTGTCACATCAAGAGCTGTGGTGGGTTCATCCGCTATGATGATTTCGGGATTGCAGATCAAAGCCATCGCTATCATGACGCGCTGTCTCATCCCGCCGCTTAATTCATGGGGGTAGCTTTTAACTCTTTTTTCCGGATCAGGTATATGTACCTTTTTAAGTATTTTTAAAACCTCTTCCATAGCTTTATTTTTATCCATGTTTTTATGGATGATTAATCCCTCCGTAAGCTGGTCGCCTATGGTAAGTACGGGGTTTAAGCTTGTAAATGGATCCTGGAATATTAAAGAGATCCGGTCCCCCCTTATTTTTCTTATCTCATCCTGCGAGTATTTTAAAAGATCATCTCCGTTGAATATAATGCTACCGGAAGTTATCTTCCCGGGTGGTGTTATCAGCCGCATAATTGATAAAGAAGTTACGCTTTTACCTGAGCCGGATTCTCCCACAATTGCAAGAGTTTCGCCTTTTTTAAGGGAGAATGAGACCCCGTCAACGGCTTTAAGAACCCCTTCTTCCAGAAGGAAATGGGTTTTTAAATTATTTACTTCAAGCAGGTTATTATTCATATATTAATAAATTTATTTCTTTTTATTATAAAAATTACCTGCAGGAAAAAGAACTATAAATATTAAATAAGCCCCAGCTTAAAGCCGGGGCTTATTCAACACTAACTTAAAGAATCTGTTTACTCATCGGTTAATGTATAGGTTATGACTCTTGAACCGTCAGCGGGAAGACCAGCTGCGACTGCTGCAGATAAAGACAATGTAGTCTGAATTGAACTTTCTGCAACTGTTTCAATACTTGTTACCAAGTCCTGAGCAGTACTGGTTAAATATTTTACTCCAGCACTGGCGCCTGTTGCAGGAGCAGCCATTTCCAGAGAAAGAGTTACATTAGACGGCATATTTGAGTTAAGTACAGCGGTTATCTTTTTGCCGGCAGTTTCATTGGTGGTTATATTGTACGGCTTGAAAAGACTATCCGCATCCGGCTGGGAACCCGCTGTTGCCGTATCAACTGTTAATGTACAGTCTGTGCCCATAGAAATTTCGTTTATCGCGTCTATTTCATAATATACAGTCTGAGTGTCGGTTGAACCGGCAAACGCGGTCGCGCTCATGAAAGCTATCGCGATAAGAACTATTATCAGCTTTTTCATTAGGTGTTCCTCCTTTCTTTTTGTTTTATTTAATGGCTTTTTATGCCTTTAAATCTTGCTTCCGGGAAGTGTCTTTCCCCCTTCCCACTTATATTATACCCCCCCCCGTGCATATACAGATATAGGTCAAAAGGAGTATTTTGGAGATATTTAAAGGGTGATAAAATAAGGGGGTTGGAGCTAAAATAATTGTTTAGGATTCA
>JBDRKI010000006.1:0-15737 GCA_043814095.1 Armatimonadota bacterium
TCCATGGAAGAGATTTCCAATAACCAAAAATACGGCTAAAGCCGGAGAGGATAGAAAGGTGGCCTAGATGTGAAAATGTGACATTTCTAATTTGCTAAGAATGTGACATTTCTAAATTGCCTTGACAAAATATCCGTATTATCTTGACACCATAATATATTTTAGATATACTTAACCTTGCTTTTATTAAAACTGATTTTTGAAAAAATCGGTCCTAATAAATACCGGGACGTGGCGCAGCTTGGTAGCGCACCTGGTTTGGGACCAGGGGGTCGGAGGTTCAAATCCTCTCGTCCCGACCAAAAACAGTTAAAAACGGGTCGTTAGCTCAGTGGTAGAGCACCTGACTTTTAATCAGGGTGTCGAAGGTTCGATACCTTCACGACCCACCATTTTTAAAAAAATAAGGGATAAGAGATAAGGTGTACAAGTTAAGGAAGAATGCCATTCACCTTGACTCTTATCCCTTATTAATAACATTGAAAGCAAACGGGCCACTAGCTCAGTTGGTAGAGCAGCTGACTCTTAATCAGCGGGTCGTGGGTTCGAGTCCCTCGTGGCCCACCATCGCACCTTGTAAATTATATATAGAGCATATATGCGCCCATAGCTCAGTGGATAGAGCAACTGCCTTCTAAGCAGTGGGTCCGGGGTTCGAATCCCTGTGGGCGCGCCATGTGGTGAGCGTAGCTCAGTTGGTTAGAGCATTGGTTTGTGGAGCCAAGGGTCGTGGGTTCAAATCCCATCGCTCACCCCATAAAACTTAAGGTAAGGATGAGTACTGCTTGTCCTTTTTTATTATAAAGCGCAGGGGCGTACTTACGCGCCTGTAGCTCAACGGATAGAGCAACGGTCTTCGGAACCGTGTGTTGGGGGTTCAAGTCCCTCCAGGCGCGCCAGAAAACCAGATACATGACGCATACCCGGGCGAGTGGCGGAATTGGCAGACGCGCTAGACTTAGGATCTAGTGGTTAACACCGTGGGGGTTCAAGTCCCTTCTCGCCCACCATAATATATACGGTTATACCCCCTCTTGCGTTAATTTTAAAATAAGTATATAATATTGCATTGTAAATAGTGTCTTAAAGACACACATAAATTTTTAAGCGGAAGTAGCTCAGTGGTAGAGCATCTCGTTGCCAACGAGAGGGTCGAGGGTTCAAATCCCTTCTTCCGCTCCATTAATTTTTAAAAGGAGTATCTAAAATGAAGGTGGATTTAAAAGAAGGCAAAGATAATAAGATTAATTTAACAATTGAGGTTGAAGCGGATAAAATTAAACAAGCTTATGAAAAAGAGCTTATAAAAGCCACAAAACAGATAAAATTAAAAGGATTCCGCCAGGGCAAAGCCCCCGCAAAGATAGTTGAAAAAGCCGTATCCAAAGAAAGCATTTATAAAGAGCTGCTGGAAGACTTAATCCCCGAAACCTACAGTGAAGCGATATATATGAAGGAAATAACCCCTATATCACAGCCT
Source organism: Armatimonadota bacterium (assembly GCA_043814095.1). Lineage (GTDB taxonomy): Bacteria > Vulcanimicrobiota > JACPDS01 > JACPDS01 > JBDRKI01 > JBDRKI01. The sequence continues at coordinate 1,481 of JBDRKI010000006.1, forward strand.
GAATTTAAGGAAATAGGAAAAATAGAAGAAGATAAGCCTTTCATATACAAACTATCGGTTGAAGTTAAGCCCAAAATAGATCTTGAAAATTATACCGGATTTGAGATTGAACAGGAAAAAAGAGAAATATCCGATGAAACCATAAACAAACAGCTTGAACTTCTAAGGAAACAGTTCAGCAAAATGACTGTTATTGAAGAAGACAGGCCCGTACAGGACGGAGATTACGTAAGCTGCGATTATACTATAAACGTGGAAGGCGAAAAAGAAGATCCGCGCAACGCGGCAAAAGAAGCACTGGTTAGAATCGTGCCTAATCCCGATTATCCCGGATTAATTGAAAATATTATCGGGACCAAATCCGGCGAAGAAAAAGAATTCCCCATAGAGATAAAAGCAGGGGAAAAAACAAAAAAAGCAACGGTAAAATTCAAGCTTCATGAAATAAAACAGGAAGTTCTTCCGGAAATTAACGACGATTTCGCGAAAACCGTAAGCGGCGCTTATGCAAAAAGCGGTTCAAACCTTACGGCAGAAACTCTGGACGGACTTAAAAGCCAGATAAAAGAAAATATGCAGAAAAACGAAGATTCAAAAGTAAAACAGGAGCTTGAGACAAAAATTCTTGATAAAATCGCGGAAAGCAATAAGATTGATATAAGTAAAAACATGGTAAACTATGAACTCGGAGTACTGCTTAACGACTTTGAAAGTCAGCTTAGCAGAAACGGCATGAACCTGGAAAATTACTTAAAAACCATAAAAAAATCATGGGAAGATTTAGAAAAAGACCTGCGCCCCCAGGCGGAAAAAATGGCAAAAATAGAACTGGCGCTTGATTCTATAGCGGAAAAAGAAAAAATAGAAATTACGGACGAAGATCTGGAAAAAGAACTTGAAGAAGTGGCTGAAACAATGAAACAGGATAAGGATAAAATAAAAGAAACTCTGGAAAAAAACAAAAATTTAAAGAATTTCAAATATAACCTCCTGCGCAAAAAGGTAATAAACTACCTGACAGAGAAATCTAAGATAAAATATACTGCCCCGAAAACAGAAGAACAGGGGTCATAAAATTACGGAGGAAAAATGGAAGAAAGAATTATAAGAGCCCAGACTTTAGTGCCCATAGTCGTAGAACAGACCGCACGCGGGGAAAGATCATATGATATTTACTCACGCCTGCTGAAAAACAGAATAGTATTCTTAGGCGAAGTAATAGATGATACCATAGCAAACCTGGTAATAGCTCAGCTGCTTTACCTTGAACAGGAAGATCCGGATAAAGACGTGGATTTATACATAAACAGCCCCGGCGGATCAATATCCTCAGGGCTTGCAATTTATGACGCCATGCAGCTTATTAAGCCCGATGTATCAACTATATGCATGGGACAGGCCGCAAGCGCAGGCGCACTTCTTCTGGCAGGCGGAGCCGCGGGAAAAAGATATTCCCTGCCCTATTCCAGAATAATGATACACCAGCCGTGGGCAAGCGGGATAAGCGGACAGGCTACCGATATTGACATACACGCTAAAGAGATTGTAAGGGCAAGAGAAAGCTTAAATAAAATAATGTCAAAACACACCGGCCAGCCTCTTGAAAAAATCCAGCAGGATACCGAACGCGACAACTTCATGAGCGCCGAACAGGCAAAAGAATACGGCCTGATTGACAAGATCATCTCCAAAGAAGCGCGGTAAGAGGAACACAAATTGAAGTTTAAAAACAAAACAGGGCATCTTGTTTGTTCTTTCTGCGGCAAGGGACAGGAACAGGTAAAAAAAATAATTGCCGGTCCCGATGTTTACATCTGTGATGAATGTGTTGAATTGTGCAACGGGATCATTTATGAGGAACTTGCAAAAAGCGTAAAAAAGTTCCCCCTTCATCCGGGCAAGCTTCCCAAACCCAAAGAGCTTAACGCGATACTTGACGAATACGTAATAGGACAGGACAGGGCCAAAAAAACACTCTCTGTCGCGGTCTATAACCACTATAAACGCGTCTTAATGAGCGAAAAAAAACCGGATGATTTAGAAGATGTTGAACTGCAGAAAAGCAATATCCTTCTTCTGGGCCCCACGGGATGCGGCAAAACCTACCTCGCGCAGACCATGGCAAAAATACTTAATGTTCCTTTTGCCATTGCCGACGCCACCACTTTAACCGAGGCCGGTTATGTGGGAGAAGACGTGGAAAATATAATGCTCAAACTCCTGCAGGCGGCCAATTATGACCCCAAAAAAGCGGAACACGGTATTATATATATAGATGAGATAGACAAAATAGCCCGCAAAAGCGAAAACCCCTCGATAACCCGCGATGTTTCCGGCGAAGGGGTACAGCAGGCGCTTTTAAAAATTCTTGAAGGAACATCCGTAAGCGTTCCTCCTAAGGGCGGGCGCAAGCATCCTCATCAGGAATACATAAAAATAGATTCCTCAAATATACTTTTTATCTGCGGGGGAGCGTTTGAAGGACTTGATAAAATCATAGAAACCCGCATTAAAGACCGTCCCATGGGATTCAGGGCTAAAATAAAGAAAAACAAAAAATACGACACGGGAAAACTGCTGTCAAAGGTTTATCCTGAAGACCTCTTAAAATTCGGGCTTATCCCGGAATTCATAGGCAGGCTCCCCGTGGTTGTGCCTCTTAACCCTCTTGATGAAAAAGATTTAATAGCTATCTTGGTAAAGCCTAAAAACGCGCTTGTAAAACAGTATAAAAAGATATTCAGCTTTGACAATGTAGCGCTTGAATTCAATGACAAGGCCGTAAAAGCAACAGCTAAAGAAGCTTTAAAACGCAAAACCGGCGCAAGAGCCCTGCGCAGCATCCTGGAAGAAGTTATGCTTAATATAATGTATGAAATCCCGTCCATGAACAATGTAAAAAAATGCTTTATAAACGAAAAAGTTATTTATAAAAAACAGGAACCTCAATTTATATATTTTGAAGAAAAAATAAAAAACGCATCTTAATCCGGGAGAGTAGATTTTATGCTGGATCACAAAAGATATATTATATCTTTGCGCTGGATTATTTTCCTGCTTTCAGCTGCCGTATTTTTACTGATTTACCTCAAAAATCCGGGTTTCATTTCTTCCAAAAGCATAAAAATACTTTTAATTTTAGCTGTGATTTATACCATCTACTCACTTATCGTAACGGTATTATACAAGACGCATTACAAGGAAGACCTGTTTTATTATTACTCCTTATTCGGGGATTTCGTCTTCGGCTTGATACTTATATCTCTTACCGGTATACAGGCAAGCCCTTTCATGTTCCTGTTTTATTTAATTATAATAGCGGCGGGCTCTTTAGAAGTTGACAGAAATTATAAAATCGCCATGACCCTGCTCATACCCGTATCATACCTGTTTATAACCATAGCCTCCGGCTCTGTAACTTCCGACTTTGTATTATTCATCGGAAACCTTGCCGGCTTAACTCTTACTGTTATCGCGGGCCTTATTCTCTCGGAAAGAATAAGCCAGAAAAAAACAACCGATGAACACTTAAAAAAACTGCAGGAAGCATATAATTTATCCCGCCAGCAGGCGAAAGAAAAAGAAGAAAAAGAACTGGTTCTCATAGATAAATCACAGAAACTACTGTCCTTAATAGAGATAACCAGGTCCATGGGCGCTACGGCAAGGCTTGATGAACTGCTGGAGCTGATTGTTACCAAAGCAAGGGATACCTTAAACACTAAAATAAGCTTCCTTATGCTCATAAAAGAAAGAGAACTGGTAGTCGCCTATTCCCTGGGCTTATCCGAACTTACAAAGAATCTTTTTAAGTCTAAACTGGGCGAAGGAGTTCTGGGCGCCTCTGCCGTAAAAAATCAGATAGTTAATATCAACATAAAAGACAACCCCGATGAAACAGGCATATTTTTTAATGCTTTTGAACGCATTAAAAATATGCTCTGCGTGCCTTTAAAATCCCCGCAGGATAAAAAACTGATAGGCCTGCTGGGGGTAGCGAACCTCCTTGTGGAAGATAAATTCACGGAAGACCACTCAAGCTATTTATATACTCTTGCAACGGACGCTTCCATATTTGTAAAGAACAAACTCCTGTTTGAAGAACTTGAGAAAAGCTATATAGAAATGATTCAAGCCCTGGCGCAAGCTGTTGAAGCAAGAGATCCGTACACATACGGGCATATTGACAGGGTCAAAAACATATCCCTGCTTATAGCGAAAAGACTCGGGGCAAACCAGGCCCAGCTTGAATTAATCAAAACAGGGGCAGTGCTTCATGACTTAGGCAAAATAGGGACGCCTGACAACATACTTTTAAAACCCGGAGCCCTTACGGATGATGAAAGAAATGTCATGCAGCAGCATGTTACAAACTCAACCAACATACTCAGGGATATATCTTCCCTGCATCCGAAAGTACTGGACATAGTCAAACACCATCACGAAAGATATGACGGAGAGGGTTATCCCGACAGGCTTAAAGGAGATGATATCCCGGTTGAATCACAGATTGTCGCCATAGCTGATACTTTTGACGCCATGACAAGCGACAGGCCTTACAGAAAAGGCATGCCTCACGAAAAAGCCGTTGCTTTGCTTAAAGAAGCTGCCGGGACCCAGTTTAATCCCAAGCTTGTGGATATTTTTATAACTCTATACAATACCGGAGAACTGAAAGGACATATTTAAAAACAGGTTATTATTATGAATCAACTGCCGAAAACTTACAATCCTTCTGAAATAGAAAAAACCATATACACTGAATGGCTTAATAGTAAAGCTTTTAAATCAGAACCGGATCAAGGTAAAAAGCCTTTCAGTATCGTAATACCTCCGCCAAACATAACAGGCTCGCTTCATATGGGACATGCATTAAATAATACTATTCAAGATATTTTAATAAGAACCAAAAAAATGCAGGGGTTTGAAAGCTGCTGGATTCCCGGAACAGACCATGCCGGTATAGCGACACAGATTAAAGTTGAAAAACAGATAACGGAAGAAGGCATTACCCGCTATGACCTGGGCAGGGAAAAATTCCTGGAAAAAACATGGGAGTGGGCTAAAAAATACCAGAAAGAAATTTTATACCAGCTCTATACGCTCGGTATGGCATGCGACTGGGACAGGCTTCGCTTTACGCTTGACGAAACCTGTTCAAAGGCCGTAAGAGAAGCTTTTGTGCGGCTTTTTGATAAAGGATACATCTATAAAGGCAAATACATAATAAACTGGTGTTTAAGATGCCAGACAGCCATATCCGACCTGGAAGTAACATATAAAGAAACTCCGGGCAAACTGTATTACGTAAAATACCCGATAATTAACGAAAAAGGATATATAACCATAGCGACAACCCGGCCTGAAACAATCCTTGCCGATACCGCAGTAGCGGTTAACCCGGATGATCCGAAATACAAAAACCTCATCGGTAAAAAAGTTTTCGTGCCTATAATACAGAGAGAAGTGCCTGTTATAGCTGATAAAGAAGTTGATCCTTCATTCGGCACCGGCGCGCTGAAAATTACTCCCGCGCACGATCTGGCTGATTATACGATAGGAATGCGCCACAACCTGCCCGCCATAGCGGTAATAGATGAAGAAGGGCATATGACAAAAGAGGCCGGTAAATACATGGGACAGGAAAGATTTGCCTGCAGGGACAACTTTGTTGAAGATCTTAAGAGTCTGGGGCTCTTAGAAAAGATTGAAGATTATACTCACAATATAGGGTACTGCCAGAGATGCAGTACAATAATAGAGCCGGCAATATCAACACAGTGGTTTATGAAAATGGATGAACTGGCCGCCCCTGCGATAAAAGCGGTTAAAGAAGGAAAAGTCCGGTTCATACCCGATAAATACACAAAAACATACCTTTACTGGATGGAAAACATAAGACCCTGGTGCATATCCCGCCAGCTATGGTGGGGACACCGCATACCCGTATGGGAATGCCAGGAATGCGGAGAAGTTAAAGCATACAGGGAAGACCCTCAGAAATGCACCAAATGCGGTAGTTCTCGCCTTATCCAGGATTCCGATGTGCTGGATACATGGTTCTCCTCGGCATTATGGCCTTTCTCTACTCTGGGATGGCCACATGAAAGTAAAGACTTAAGTTATTTCTACCCGACTTCAGTACTGTCCACTGGCAGGGATATTATTTTCCTGTGGGTTGCCAGAATGATAATGATGGGACTTGAATTCATGGGAAATGTGCCTTTCTCCGACGTATATATCCACGCAACAATACTTAACGCTGAAGGAAAAAGAATGAGTAAATCCCTCGGAACCGGGATTGACCCTCTTGAGCTCATTGAGAAATACGGCGCGGACGCCGTAAGATTCGGCCTTATGCTTGAAACAGAACAGGGTCAGGATATATGGTTTTCCGAGAGCAAGATAGAGCTCTCCAGAAACTTCGCGAATAAGATCTGGAACGCGGCTAGATTTGTTCTGGGCAACACGGAAAAAACGCCAAGCAAAAATATTGACATAAATCTGGATGATTTAAATACCGCGGATAAGTGGATCTTAAGCTCGTTAAACAATGTAAAAACTGATCTTAATAAATACTTGAATGAATATGATTTCGCGAAAGCAGGAAAACTTCTATACGACTTTTTCTGGGATGATTTCTGCGACTGGTACATAGAAATATCAAAAACCCAGCTTTTTGAAGACGGAAAAGACAAAGAAAAGACACTGAAGATTCTTTTCTACGTAATCCGCGACTTTTTAAAGATACTTCATCCGTTTATGCCATACCTTACTCAAGCTTTATGGAAGAATATATTCTCTAAAGATGAAGATATACTGCTTACAAATTATCCGGAAGTGGATAAAAAACATATAGACGATTCTTCTTCGGATAAATTAAATTACATACGCGATGTTGTCCGCGCCATAAGAAATTTAAGAGCCGAATTAAAAATAGAGCCGAAACAACCCATTAATATTACAATACTCTGCCCGGGCGACGGAAGCAAAGCCGTACTTTCAGAACTCTCATACATAGTATTAAACCTGGCAAAAGTAGAAAATATTGAATACATAAAAGACGAGAAAGAAAAACCCAAAAAAGCTCTCAGCAGCCGCCTGCATGATATTGAAATATTCGTAAGCCTGCCTGAGAACATAAATCTTGACCAGGAACTTGCACGTCTTAAAAAAGAGCTGGATAGTATATCTAAAGTCATTGAAAATACCCAGAGGAAGCTTCATAACGAAAGCTTCCTTGCGAAAGCCCCCGAAGAGATAGTTGAAAAAGAAAGAGATAAATACAAAGAACATGAAGCAGTGAAAGAAAAAATTACCGAAAGAATGAAAATCGTGCAGGGAATGCTGGAATAAATCCTTATTTATCAACACTTTTTAATTGTCTAAAAAGACGGCAAAAAGGCTTATGTTACCGATATTGTAAACGGCAGAGTTATAATATTCTCAATAAGTATGGGTTACTGGCTTGATGAATTACCAGACAAAATAGATGTAGGGTCTGGCCCTTATTATGCAGCATTATCTTCAGATGAAAAATATCTCTGGGTGCCATGCGCATTTGATGATAAGCTTTATGTTATTAGAACTTCAGACAATACAGTTGTAAAGACCTTTGATACGGGAGACTTCCCGTATCATGTTCTAGTTAAATAATCCTATAAAACCATGGGATAAATTTATCAATAAAACCCCGGCAAGATGCCGGGGTTTTATTATTATTACTATTTGTTTATTCCTATTATAAATGTAAAGATTCTTAATTAACCGTATCTTTAAATATTTCTTTTAAGCTTCCAACACTGCCCATTAACGCGCTGGATTCATAAGGTATGAATACTTTTGCCGCCTTGCCGTCAGCTATTTTTTCCAGAGTTTCAAGGTACTTAATAGCAATAAGATCCTGCGTCGGATTTCCGTTGTGAATCGCTTTATAAACTCTCTCAATTGCCTGTCCTTCACCTTCAGCAAGCGTAAGCAGTTTATACTGATTCGCGGCCGCTACCGCTCTTATCGCTCCTGCTTCACCTTCTGCTTTTAATATCTGGGACTGTTTGATACCTTCAGCTTCAAGTATATTTGCGCGTCTTTCACGCTCAGCTTTCATCTGCCTGTGCATAGCCTGGGTAACATCAGCTGGAGGTTCTATTCTCTGGAGCTCAACCCTTGTTACTTTTGTGCCCCATTTATCCGTTGCTTCATCAAGTATCATGCGCAGCTTCGTGTTTATTACTTCTCGGGAGGTTAACGATTCGTCAAGAGCCATATCACCTACGAGGTTTCTTAAGTTGGTCTGCGCAAGTTTTGTGGCCGCAAGATAAAAATTGGCGACATTATAGACGACTTTGACCGGATCTGTTACTTCATAATAAACAACGGCGTCAACGGATACAACGACATTATCTTTTGTGATAACGTCCTGGGGAGGGACATCCACTACCTGTTCACGCATATCAACATATACCATATGCTCATAAATCGGAATAAGCATCGTTAAGCCGCTCTTGGCAAGTCTATCATACCTGCCCAGCCGCTCAATCAGGCCCCTCTGATAAGGACGAACAATCCTTATGGCCTTCATAATATAAATGAATACCAAAACCACTATTACTCCTATTAAAAAATTTATAAAACCCATCTTTCTCCTCCTGTTATTTTATTTTTTTTCAACAATAATATTCATGCCTTCAACGTCTAATATTCTAACTCTTGAATTAACTGAAATCGGTTCGTCTTTTTTAGTTATGGCAGTCCATTTGTTTTTGTTAATCTGTACTATTCCGGTTTTTTTTATGGGATCAATTTTATCTAACACTATTCCCTCTTCAAGCATATCAATAGAAATTAACTTATCTAGAATAGGATTAACAATAACCAATCCGCTATCAACAGTTCTATAAGGCTTGCCTAGTCTTGTAATTACACCTTTATGATTTGGTTTTACAATTCTTATCGAGAATGCAAACATAAACATAAATATAAATACAAAAATTACCATCATTAATATTGTCATTTTTTATCCCTAATCTATTTTTTCCACTATAAGTTTCGTGCCGTCTACGGCTATGACCTTAACTTTAGATTCCCTGGGTATGACTTCCCCATTTTTAACAACAGCTCGCCATTCTTCGTTTTCCACCCTTACTATACCCGTATTTCTTTCAGAATTTATTTCTTCTATAACTATTCCTATTTTATGCAGGAGTCTGTCAGCTCCAACTTCTCGAACATTTTTTGTTTTTATTTTATCCGCAAATTTCCTGGAAAACAAAAATATTACGAAAGATAAAAAGGCAAATATTAACCACTGAAAAATTGCGCTGAATTTTAAAAATGAAAAAATTGACGTAATTGCCGCCGCAATTCCAAAACATATTAAAAAGAAACCGCCTGTTATAAGCTCACCGATGATAAAAATACCGGCCAGGACAAGCCAGAAATACTGCATCATAAAATCACCTCAAAAAGTTGATAAACTATTATTCTATACCTCTGAATATTTACCTGCATAAAACATAAAGGGAGAAACTTATATAAAAGCGAATTAAAGATTGTTTGAAAAGGAGTGTATTTATGAAAAAATTATTATGTTTTTTTGCAATAATTTTATTTATGTTTGGTTCCTGCTTCGCGCAGGATGAAAAACTGCTTGCCCAGGCGCAGGAGCTTGCTTTACAGTTAAAATTTGACCAGGCTGAAACCTTATGCAAAAGAATAATAAAAGACGAGCCTGAGAATTTAGACGCTTTCTCCTGTCTCTGCGGTATTTACACTAAAACGGGTAGATTTAACCTTGCACTTTTCACTATTGAAGAAATGAAGGACCTTAAGGCAGACCCCGGACTTATAAGTCTTTTAAACGGGAAGATTTACATGACTGCGGGAAATAATACCTCTGCCTTAAAAGAATTTGAAGCATTGTTAAATAAAGAATCGCCGTACTATTACGAAGCTCTTTTAAATTCTGGAATAATTTATACACGCATTAAAGATTATGATAAAGCATATACCCTGCTTAATGAAACATTAAATATTAAGAATATACCCCAATCCTCTACTGCATTAAGCTCCCTTTTAATACAGGAGAAAAAATACCCCGAAGCTTCCAATGTTCTCTCAGAAGCTATAAAGGAAAACTACTCCCCTGCCCTTGTAAACTTAGCCGTAATTGACATGAAAAACAATAATTCTGATACGGCAAAAGAGAAATTAAATAAAGCGTTGGAGTATCAACCGTATAATCTTGACGCTTATTATAATCTTGCAGTTATTGATTATGATAAGGGCAGTTATGAAGATTCCATCGGAAATATCTATAAAATAACGGATTTCAATATTTTCTACCCTCAGGCTGGTTATCTTATGGGAAAAAACCTTATTGCCATGGGCCAGCTTGATGAAGCTTATATGTATCTTAATAAGGCCGTAACACAGTATCCTGATTTTTTTGACGCCTATATGGAACTTGGAAATTTATACATAAAAGAAGGTAATTATGAAAAAGCGCATATATATTTAAAAAAATGTATGGAATTAAACCCCGCAGATCCTAATCTGCAGATACTGCTCGGCACATTATATTTTAAAGAAAATAACTTAGATAAAGCTATAGAATGCTTCAAGTCGGCTCTTGATAAAGGATCGGCAAAACCTGACATTTATTATAATATTGCGATATGTTACCAGATAAAAAAAGATAAGGAAAACGCGGTTAAGTATTATAAAGAATATCTGAAAATAAAACCTGACAGTCAGGATAAAGATAAAATAGAAAATTTCATTAAAAAGACCTAATCTGTTTTAGATTAGGTCTTTTCCTTTTATTATTTCTTACTTTGCTTTTGTATTATCTTTTAAACCTGCCGCCGGGCTTTCTGTCACCGCCGCCGGGGCTTCTTCTGGGTTTATCATATTGAGGTCTTTCTTTGTATCCTTCAGGCGGGGTTAAGAGGGCTTTGCGGGATAAATTTATTCTTCCCATAGAATCTATCTCCGTAACTTTTACGGTTATTTCATCCCCTACTTTTGCCACATCTTCAATTTTATCAACTCTGTCATATGAAAACTGGGATATATGAACTAATCCGTCTTTGCCTGGAAGTATCTCAACAAAAGCTCCGAAATCCATTAATCTTACTACTTTACCGTTATAGGTCTCTCCTGCTTCAACATCTTTTGTTAAATCCAGAACTCTTTTAACTGCCTCTTCGCCTTTTGCGGCATCAACTGAAGCTATATATACTTTGCCGTCCTGCTCTATATCCATTTTAACGCCGGTTTCATTGATAATCTTATTAATAATTTTACCGCCGGGCCCTATAACGTCTTTAATTTTCTCAACATCAATCTGCAGGGTAAACATTCTCGGCGCGTAAGCTGAAAGCTCTTTTCTGGGAGAAGGCAAAACTTCCGCTATTTTATCAAGTATAAAGAGTCTTGCGTCTTTTGCCTGCTGGAGAGCTTTACCCAGAAGTTCCTGTGTTATTCCTTTTATCTTAATATCCATCTGCAGAGCTGTTATGCCTTCACGGGTTCCTGCCACTTTAAAGTCCATCTCCCCGAGCATATCTTCCATGCCCTGTATATCGGTTAAAATCTTAATATCGTCATTCTTGGATATCATACCCATTGCAATACCCGCAACGGGTTTTTTAAGCGGCACGCCGGCGTCCATTAAAGAAAGAGTACTGCCGCACACGCTCGCCATTGAAGTGGATCCGTTTGATTCAAGAACTTCAGAAACAACCCTTATCGTATAAGGAAATTCCTCTTCACCCGGGAGCATCGGTATCAACGCTCTTTCAGCCAGTGCGCCGTGCCCTATTTCCCTTCTTCCGGGCCCTCTTGATGACCTTGCTTCGCCTACTGAGAACGCGGGGAAATAATAATGATGCATGTAACGCTTACACTCATCTCCCCCGAGCCCGTCAAGACGCTGTTCCTCTCTGAATGTGCCGAGCGTCGAGATGCTTAAAACCTGGGTCTGACCTCTTGTAAAGAGACCGGAGCCGTGAGTTCGGGGAAGTATCCCGGCCATGCAGGAAATCGGTCTTATCTGGTCAAAAGATCTGCCGTCAGGCCTTATCCCGTCATCAACAACAAGGTTTTTAAACTCTTCTTCCTGCATTTTCTTAATGATTGAACTAAAATCATGATTTTTATCATCTGTTAATATCTCAATAAGCCTTTCTTTCTGTGAACCTGTTTTTTCCTTGATAACTTCAATAACTGCTTCTTTGTTTATCCGATCAAAAGCTTTGCCTCTTTCCGCTTTATCGGGCACCCTTATGGCTTTTTTAACTTCTTCGGTAAAATGCGACCTTATAATATTCTCAAGATCAGCGTCAGGTTCGTAAACAGGGAATTCCGCCTTAGGTTTCCCGCATTTTTCCTTTAATTCGTTAATAAGGTCTATTATAATTTTTATCTGATCATGCGCTATTTTAAATGCTTTAATAACCTCTTCTTCGGTAACTTCATTGGATCCGGCTTCTACCATATTAATAGCATCTTTAGTGCCGGCCACAATAAGATTGAGTTTATCAGTTTCGTTTAAAACCTGGAATGTGGGGTTAATGACATATTCGCCGTTTTTTATCCCGATTCTGACTGCGGCAATAGGCCCGGAAAACGGTATATCAGATATTGTAAGAGCCGCACCCGCTCCTATCATTGCCGGAATATCGGAATCATTTTCCTGGTCAGCGCTTAAAGGAAGCGCCGTAATCTGAACATCATTTCTGAACCCTTCGGGGAAAAGCGGCCTTGTTGTTCTATCTATAAGACGCGACGTAAGTACGGCCTTCTCCGACGGTCTTCCTTCTTTTTTAATAAATCCGCCGGGGATTTTTCCCGCGGCGTAAAGCTTTTCTTCATAATCAACGGTTAAAGGGAAGAAATCTATCCCTTCCCTCGGCTTTGCCGAACATGTGGCAGTAACAAGAACCACCGTATCCGCGTAACGGACAACAACTGCTCCGCCTGCCTGTTTTGCCAGGTGTCCCGCTTCTAAGGACAGTTTTTTACCTGCAATTTCAGTTTCAACTTTGTAAATATTTTCCATAATAAATTACTCCTCGTGTATTAAAATAGACAAAAGAGGGAAGAGTTAAAAGATTATATACTCTTCCCTCTACATCTTCATCCTTACCTTGCTTATCTTCTTAATCCTAATTTTTTGACAATAACTCTGTAGCGGTTAATGTCTTTTTTCATTAAATAGTTAAGAAGACCTCTTCTTCTTCCCACCATCATTAAAAGGCCGCGTCTTGAATGATGATCTTTTTTGTGTGTGTTCAGATGCCCCGTTAACTGATTAATTCTCTCAGTTAATATAGCGATCTGGACTTCCGGAGAACCGGTATCTTTCTCGTGAACTCTGTTCTCCTCAATTACTTTTTCCTTTTTTTCCTTTACTAATGGCATAAAAAAACCTCCTGAAAATTTTAATCCGCCAGTATCCTAGAAAACCGCTGGAGACACGAATTTTCCAAGAAAATGGCACAAATGTATATTAACATAATAATATATATTTGTAAATAGCAAATATTAATAAAAAAATTAAATCCATAAGGGAGGAAAAGTTAACAATTTGTTAACAAATTGTTAACAAATTGTTAATCCGTTAATAGTATAATTATATTGGGAGCGCCTTCTTAAAAGGAGTTCCATCCCGGAGGATATTTATGGACATAAAAAGCGATTTAACCGCGCAAGGAACAGCGACGCCCGCAATTTTTATTCAAACCAAAGACACAAAAAAAGCCGAAACCCTGGAACTGCGCCAGTGGATGAACTGGGAAACCATACAAACTACAGACCCTAAAAAAATACTTAAAGAATTTGAACTGTTAAAAACCTCTCTTAAAAAGAATAAAACAAATGTGCTGACCGTACAGGTTACTCCGAGTGAAAAAATAAAGATATTTCATACCAGGGGATTAACCGGGATACTGCCTGAAAAATATGTGGTACTGAGAATAAAAAAAGTTAACGGAAAAGACACCCTCCTAAGAACCACCACCTATGAAGTCTATCCCGATAAGGATAATCCAAAAAATTACAGACTGGTTAAGCTGGTTGTAAAAGAAACCCCCGTAAAAGACGAAGCTTTGCCGGTAGTTGATACAGAAGTCCAGACAATAGAAGTTAAAGACGGCAAATTAAGATATATACACCCCGGCGATGATGACGATGAAATGCTCAAAGCGGTTTTTAAAAACGAAGCCGACTATGAGGCCGCGAAAGCCGTTCTTGA
>JBDRKI010000007.1:0-3692 GCA_043814095.1 Armatimonadota bacterium
TACTGGACTACCGAAAGAACCACCCTTTATAATAAAATGGTAGATTTAAAATACAAGCTTTTCCCTGCAAAGAAAACCCAAGTTAAAGAAGAAAAAACTCCTCTGCCTACAATAATAGATGAAAAAACATATGGAAAAGAAGAAGTAGTAACTCCAAGACCTGAAAAAACACCAGAAAAACCGCCGGCACCCCCTGCACCTCCCAAACCTACAATAATAGATGAGTCAACTTCCGAGAAGCCGGTTGAAGAAACAAAAGTTGAGCCGGCTAAAGAAGAAAAACCACCGGCACCCCCTGCTCCACCTGAAGCATCTCCCGGGGGAAAAGAAGAAGCTATAAAACTTCCAGAACCGCAGAAACCAAAAATACCGAAAATTACCAGCAGATCTGTTAAATTAGGAAAACCTAAAAAAGAAGATACTGTAGCTATAGCTCCTAAACAGAAACCAGTTACTAACTCTTATGCCAGACTTTCATACAGCTTTATGAGCATATATACAATAGCTTATAATAAGATGGCAGCTGCATATCAAGATGGCAGGTTAGGTTCAGCCCAAATTAGAAGCTGGCTGGATAGAGCAGAACCCTTACTTGAAGATATTAAAAGAACGATAGAATATAAAAATGGAGATAAAGAAGCAAAAGTAGCTGCCAGAGATTTAGGTTCAGCTATACATAATATGAAAATATGGCTTAAAAATCCAGGCCAGATATAAAAATACTTCTTTTGACTGATATTCAAACAAAAAATAACAGACTATAATTAAATTAGAAAACAAATGAGGAGGCAACTATGGCAGGTTTTGAAATTAATGATTATAGAGGAGAGCGCAGGGAGCGCCTTTTGAAATTAATGAACAGTACAGAAATTGACAAAAACAGTGATAAAAATCCGAACGATATTTCTACTATGGATATAATAAATACTGTAACAAAGAGTAATTTATATGGAACTCAAGATAAAATCAAACAAAGCGTTGTCAGATTTTTTAAAGAAGCATCGCAGATCAACCATTTTACAGCCAAAAGAATGCTGGATGAATTTACAAAAATTAAAAGCCTGTATTCCGGGATTGCAAAAGGTTATGCCATGGAAGCATTTGCCGGGGGAATTGAATCATTTTTAGAAAAAGGAATTAAAGTGGAAATAGAGGGAAATTTAAGGGCAATTCATGACTACGGCATTAAATTCTGGAAAAACCCCGAAGTTCCCAACAGGCTCTGCATGGTAATTGACAGATCTAAAGTAGATGTAGAGTTTATATCCGCGGTAAGAGAAAGTGATGTGGAAGAAGGTGACTTAATGTTCAGTTCTATGCCTGATAACCATAACCCTTATCTGGAAGAACTTGATAAAATTAACAGTATAAAGATCGTAGGAGATATGAAGGGAGGCGCAGTTACTCTCTATTCCTATAATAAGGGCAATAATGTTGACCTTATAAGGCTAAAATTTAAGAGAGTAAAATAAAAGTCCAAAGTAATACATAAAATAAGAAAAAAAAGAGGTTTTTTAAAAAAAATCTCTTTTTAAACAACTTTTTTTCAAAAAATATCTATCCCTACTCTATTACATTCAAAAAATACTCCATTTGACCGATATTTATCCGGGCACATCCATGTTAAAATGATATTAGGAGAACATGTATAGTATAATCCATACAGGCGGCATATATGCCGCCCGACTAAACAGGAGGCAAATTATGACAGACATAAATCCAACAGGAAATAACGACATACCCGCAATATGGACAGGCGCGGCAGGAACACCGCAGAAACCAGAAAATCCAGTTCAAAAACCACAAGAAAAATTAGATGGCGCTTATAAGCTTTTTGCCCAATCAGCCAATAGCCCTGAAAAAGAGTTAAACGAGGTAAAAGAAAGGTTTTACCGTCATTATAATTTAGAATTACGATTTAATGGTTATTTTTTAAATAATATAGCATTAAGAAAATTACCCAACGGCTTATTCGAAGTTGATATAGACGCGAAGAATGGAAAATTTTTAAATCCCGAATACGCGATTGATGCAAACGGGGAAAAAATACTGGACTATAGTAACTTTTTTAATAATAAGGCGGCTTATGGTCAATGGCTGAATAATCATAATATCAGCGAAAAAAAAGGCAGTGACGGCATATACCGTTTCTACGATAATTCTACAGGCAGAGAAATATCAAGCTTTGATATTTTCAACAAAATGGCCGGCGGCACAACCGCCGCTAATAAGGTGTCTGCTAAAGGAGATTCTGCGCAAATTAGTTCGGATAAAATGAAAGCCACTGAAGTTTCACCCTGCGCAACCATGCCCTTGTCGCAAGATAAAAACACGATTTTCTGTCCTACATTTCAATTTGCGTGGGATGCGCTTTGTGATTTTGTCGGAGAGAAATTAATATTATCCGATAATCCCGAAACCGCGAAGGAACTTAACACAAACAAAGGCTTAACTAAAGAAAACAGAGATATTTCACCCGAATCATTTCTTGCCATGGCAGGCAGTAAAAGAGATGGGATAATAAATAAAATAAACGAGCAATTAAAGACAAAATTCGGAGACAGTGTCCCTCTTTTAAAAGAAAGCATGCTTACTAATCCGGATGATATTCTTGCTTACGCTTATTTGCTTAAAGATTTAAAATTTAAAAATAAATTCAACAATTTAGAAAAGCCGATTTCGTTTAATAACGGAAAAACAGAAACGCCCGTTGAATCGTTCGGAATAGGCAAATTCAAAGCTGAAAATGCGAAACAGCGCGAAATAATGGATCAAGTTAAAATTCTGTATGATAGCAGCGACAGCTCTATTGTAAAATTAGAGACTACCTCTAAGAATGATGAATTAATACTTGCAAAAATTCCGCAGGGCAGAACGCTTGAAGATACATACAGCAATATGAATAACCTTATAAACAAAAGAGAAAGCGCAGATTGGCGGGACGGCGATTCGCTTCAGATACCGAAAATAGATTTTAATATTTCACATGATTATACGGAGCTGGAAGGTAAAAATGTAAAAAATAAAGGTTATGAGGGTTATTTTATCGCAAAAGCAAAACAGGATGTTAAATTCAGCCTTAATGAAGAAGGGGCGCGCCTTGAATCACAGGCAAAAATAGTAATGTCCCGCGCCATTAGCTTAAATAAGAACATTGTTTTTGACAAGCCGTTTTTAGTCTGTTTAAGAAAAAAGGGAAGCGATAAACCATATCTTCTTATATGGGTAAATAATCCGGAAATTTTAAAGCAAACGGATAAATAAAAGCATAAGCGGCATATCCGTGCAAGACAAAACCGGCGGCAGGCAACCGTCAACTAATTTAGGAGGCAGTTATGGGAGTAGGACAAACCGGATCCGGAGATATATTCGGAGTTGGATATACCAATAAGGCAAAAGAATACCGCGATTTTTCAGATCCAAAATTAAGAAGCGAAGCTGATAAATTAATATCTGATTTAATGAAAGATTCTAAAATAAACCGGCCGGCGCTAGAAAAGAAAGTATCTGCTTTTTTAGACAATCACAAAGAATCTAAATTTTTTGCGGAAATAAAACAAAAGCTTTTCTTGAAACTGCAGAAAGAAATCAAAAATCAACGCGCGTTATCAAAAGGTTCCGGTGATACAAATACGGCAGACAAGGTAAGCAAATTATATGTAATTACAAACATCGTAAGGGATATTATAAAA
>JBDRKI010000008.1:0-16289 GCA_043814095.1 Armatimonadota bacterium
TTCTGCGGAATAGAATTAGACAGAGACTTAAATGCCGCAATAAATATTCTTAGGTTCGGGCAGAACCTTCGGGCGCTAACGCAGCGGACTGCCGCAAGCGTAGCCCGAGAATCTCCTTGAATTTATTCAGGAGAGTGTCAATTTGTTGGTTAAATCCATACATGTTTTAATGGCTTTGTTGGAAGCGCCGACAACATCTGAAGGTCTTAATGATTTTGCAGAAATTCCTGTAAGGGCCGCATACATACCGCTTAATTGATTCCTGTATGTAGATGGAAGAACTTTGATTTTGCTCTGTGGCGAAATTATAGCAAAAAGAGGGGCTTGTGTCCAATATTTTAAGAAAAAATTTGGCGATTGGACAAAAAAATGCCTGCCGCGAACAGGGATTGGGCAATTAGCGGGAAAATTTCAGATAAAGAAATGATTTTGGGACATAATTAACCTATCCCGCTTTATGAATAATTAAGACGCCAACGGCACCTCGTCATCCCAGACAGGGTCTTGACAATACGCATCCCAACCATAATCAATATCCGCGCAGTAATCCGCGGAAGAATCAATTATTCTTTTCAAAACAAAAGTTAATAATATTTCAGAGAAGACATAGTAAAGAAAAATTACCTAAATGATTTAAAACGAATTTTTAATTCTATGCCCAAAGGATGGCAAGATAAAGCTTTCAAGGGCTTGATAAAATCGGACGAGATATCGATATCAGAATTGCTTAGATAAGAAGCGATTTAACGGAATTGGTTCTCGTCAAAATCATTTAAAAAACCGGTTGAAGTAACATCCCCGCCCACAACGGATCTTACCACAAGATGTATCTTTGTTTTAAGTGATTTAGTTAAAGATGCCTGCATGTTTTTTACCTGAGGTGCTTCTATTATTTTAGGGGTTCTTGCAACTGCGAATACCAGAAGATAGTCATTTTTCTTTTTATACCTGAATTCGGTAAGTTCTGCTCCTTTTACGGTTTTATGTAAATTTACCCGCAGTTGTTTTTCAATCTCATCATGAAATTTTAATTCTTCCGGTGTAAGTTTTTTTCCCACCTCTTCAGGCTGGTAAAGATACTGCTGTGCGTCAGCAACGGATGTAATGCTTGATGTTATAATGAGTTTTACCTGCCGTCCGTCCGCGCTGTTTATATTATCCTGTATTTTTTCAACTTCATCGGGTGTTATCTTATGCGGGGTTCTTACGGTTGCCATTATGGTATGGGTATCTTTGTCTATGAGCACATCGGCAAGCTGGGTGCCCGGGTAGTTTTTAAGCTGGTCAACAAGCAGCTTTGAGAGGGAATCCGTTTTTTTCTGGTATTCCATGTTTTTTATCTCTGATTCGTCTAAAAATACGGGGCCTTTACTGTCGCTTGCTTTTGAAGACAGGGATTCAACAATCAGGTAAATTTTAGGGTTTAATTTCTCCCTTAACTCTTGTTGTATTTGAGATATTCTTAAAGGTTCCAGAGGGTGCTGGGTTAGTACGTCAATAGTTACGTCTATTGAATTTTTCGTTTTAGTATATTCTGTATCAAGAATTCTGGTTCCGGCTATAGAGTTTATCTCTTCTTTCAGTATAGTATTTAATTTTTCCGAGAACCTGTTCTCGTTTATCATATTTACGAAAGTATAGGTCATAAAACCTGCCAGGATAAACAGTATTATTATGCTGGGAGCGAATTTTCTTGTGAAAACTGCGGCGGTACCGTTTTGCTGTTCTCTTTTGGGCAGCATTCCCATAAATAAAAAAACAAGCGCTGCCATAAGTTCTATTGATATAAGGTTGGCGAGGAAGAAGAAAAATGCGCCTGCTGCCTGGGACCATCTTCCTACCGCTAAACATAACCCGCATGCCGCAAGAGGAGGAAGAAGGGCGGTTGCTACGGCTATGCCTGCAAGGGCGGCGCTTATCCGTTTATACAAAAGTGCGTAAGTCCCGGCGAGCCCTGCCGCCAGGGCAATGATAACATCATATATGTTGGGATGGGTTCTTGCTAAAATCTCTGTACCGAATGCCGGCCGCATGGGTACCAACCCTATAATAACAGATATGCCTAAAGCAAGGAGTATGCCTAAAATTTCGGCAAAGAGCGCGTCTCTTGTAAGTTTATTATTTCCCGTTAATAATCCAAGGGCTATGCCGAATATAGGGCCCATAAGAGGGGCCACGAGCATAGCGCCTATAACTACAGCGGCGCTGTTTGAAAGAAGCCCGTATGAAGCTATTACAGCAGAAAGGCACATCATAAGAAAATACGATTTTTTAGGGGAAGAAAGATCTATAATATTTTTTCTCAGCTCTTCCTTCGGTTCTATATCGGTATCCGGCAGTATCCTGAATGCGTTCATCTTGTCACCTTGCTTTTGCTTTTATATTTATAATCGGCTTTATAACAGGCTTCATGGTCTTTAAAAGCCGGTTCTTAAATCCCGGTATGACTATCACTTTATTCTTATTTAAAGCTTCCATGGATTCATTCACGACGTCTTCCGCGTTCATCCATAATATTTTAGGGATTTTATCCCTATGATCGGATTTATATTCAGAGGTATCATGGAAGCCAGTGTAAGTAAATCCCGGGCAGAGGGCCTGGACTTTAACTCCGGTGCCTTTAAGCTCTGCGCTTAATCCTTCGGAGAAGAAACTCATAAAGCATTTTGTGGCCCCGTAGTTTATCCCCTTTGGTACAGGCGTAAACCCGGCCATTGAGGATACATTTATGATTACTCCTTCACCGTGTGATATCATTTTCGGCAGCGCCGCGTGAGTTAAGCGGAGCATGGCCGTTATGTGCACTGTTATCATATCGGTTTCTTTATCTATGTTGCTTTTATAGAAGTAGCCGGGGGATGTGCCGAAACCCGCGTTGTTTATAAGGATATACAGGTCATTCATAAGGGCTATCTGTTTTTCCAGTTTAATTATATCTGTGAGTTTTGAAAGATCAGCAGTAAGAACCTCGGCATTTACGGAGTATTTTGCCTCAAGCCGGCATGCAAGTTTTTCTAAAAGATTTTTCCTTCTTGCGGTAAGCACGAGATTGTATCCCAGAGAAGCAAGCTTTTTTGCGAATACTTCGCCTATGCCACTTGAAGCTCCGGTTATAAGGGCGGTTTTTGTTTTTTTATCGTCCACGGTATCCCCCGTAAAACAGACTTATTTATTTTTAAGATTTAGTTTCTTTATTTTTGCCTTCTTTTAAAGTTAAATCAACGTCTTCCCAGATATTATTGGTAAGATTTTCAACCTGTTCTGGAGTTTGTTTTCCTCCGGATTCTTTTACCTGTTTAGCAATGTCTTCCTTTAGTTTCTCTTTATTGAATTTTTCAGGGTTAGCATCAAACCATAGTGCTCTCTGAACTACGGTTTTAAGGTATTTTTCTTTAGGCATATCCGTATGGAATTTATCGGCATCGGACAGTTTTTTGCCTGCCTTAATAATTTCAGCGGGGATCTCATATTTTTCAGGATATTCCCACTGATTTTCTACTGTCCATTCAGGTTTTGGTTTTCCCTCTTCCTTGATTTGCTCCGGGGTAGGCGGTGGTATTAAGTCGGGAGAAAGGCAGTAACCGGGAACTTCCACTACTGTTACCGGTTCTTTTAATTCTACAGCTACATCTTCACTTATCATCATGGTCTGTACGCCTTCTGTTTCAGGGCATACAGGAGTACCTGACGGGATCTCAAGAACATATGCATCGGGGGTTGTACGGGTGATTTCCAGAACAAAAACATCACCTGCCGCTATCCCTTTACCTGTAAAATCTATTCTTGCCCTGCCGAATCTTACGGCATCACGTATAAGCGCCACACCTCTTGGATCGTAATTTCTAGCGTTTATCTTTCTTTTATTAGCTGCTGTCAGCGCGTCATAATATGTTTTTCTACGTCTTCTTATTTCGTCAATCTGAACTTGGCTAAGGCCGGTTTTTGCTGCTTCTTCAAGTTCCTTGTCATAAGCTTCGCACTCATTCATATCCCGGGATTTATCACCGTCTATCCATGTGCCGCTTTTAGCCTGGTCAGCATGAACAAATTCATGCAGTTTTGTAGTGCCCAGTAATTCCGCATTTTCAAACGCGTTTTCCCCGATTTTGACAGTTCCGCTTTTAGATGTTTCCGCTTCTCCTGTAACCCCAAGATCATACTGTGGTTCGCCTTTAACATTAGTGGCATCAGGCTTATAATACTTATCTGCCAGCTCTATTGCTTCCTGACGGGCCTTTTCAAATTTATCAAGCAGGTCAAATGCTTCTTCTCTGAATTTTCTTGCCTTCTCTTTATCATCCGCTCTATAAGCTTCTCTCATTTTATCGATTTTATCTTTGATATCTTGTTTTAACTGGTTGCCTTCATCAATTTTATCCTGAATTTCTTGTTTCTGTGCAGCGGTCGGCGCCTGATATGCGTTAGCTACCTGAGGCATGAGTACTGAGAAGAGAAATATTAAACAAATCAGTAAAATTAATTTTCTTTTCATTTATTTAGCCTCCATCTCTTTATCAAAATTATTTTTTAATGGTAATCTTAACAGTGTTAGATTTAAGATTTCCTGTCCAGGCTTTCATGCCTTCTGCTTGAGCTCTGTTGCTGTAAACTGCGAATATAGTATAAAGGCCAGGTTCTTTTAAACCATAAGCCTCGGTAAGGTCATAGCCTTTTATATCGAAAAACCCCATAAAATTAGGTTTTTCTATGCTTTCCCCAGGATTTAAGGTGGTAAAATCCTCAAGTTTAGGTTCACCTGCTCTGATACGCAGCTGGAAGGGAAGCTGGATACCCTTAGCGTTCTTAATCACGAAATATACCTCGTGCGGGCTCGGTGATTCAAAATTAACTAAAAAACGTTCATTAACCCTGATCGGTTCTTTGCTTATATTAGTCAGTATCATTTTGCATAATACGTGTTCGTCTGCATTAAAGGTTGTTTTATCAAAAACAATTTCAAATTTCAAAGGCGCCTCCGTAACAGGTTCCTCCGTCCAAACAGGATTTACGGCCATATACAGCATAAATCCAAATACAAGCAGAGTGACAGCCATTTTAATCATGCGTTTCATAATTTTATTCCTCCTTTTTACTATCAGGACATTGATTTTTTTCCATAGAAGGTTTTTTTGTTAAATCTATAGTTTCCCATGTTTCCTTTTTAGATGTTGTTTCTATTTCACAGGTTTTCCAGTTATATGAAATATCATAAGTTCTGGGCCCTGTGAGGGCTTTGATTTCAAAACTGTAGATATTTTCGCTTCCCCCGGAAGTTATAACAGTTTGTTCATTGCCGTCGGGAAGCGCGACTACATCAGGGGATTGGTTCTTAAAATTAATTTCTACCGGGTTTTCGGTCCCCGTTACTTTGAATGTTCCTGTTATGGTTTTTCCGACTTTGGCAATCGGATCGGTTACCGTAAGAGTTATTTTTATTCTCGGAGCCTTGGATGTAATATCTTCTTTTTCGCCTAATTTAAAAGGCGCGGGATTACTTTTTTTACCGTCAATTTCCACAATTACATCACATTCTTCGATCCCTTCAGGGACCTCTACCGCGATCGATTTTTCAGCGGCAACTACAATTTTAGCGGTTTTGTCCCCGAAAAATACCTTGACTTTGCTTTTGTCGGCAGTAAAGCCGCTTCCCCTTATGAAAACCATTTCTCCCGCAGGCGCGGTATCGGGGAATACTTTATCTATTTTCGGAGTTTCCTGGGTATATCCGCGCACTATTAGAAGCATAGAAAAAATTAATATGAGAAGTATTATAAAAAGTTTTCTTTTCTGAATTTGCATTATTCCCCCATAATTAATATTATCTTTTATATTCTATTATTTAATAAATAGCCCTTTTTATTTTAAGAAAGTCATGATAGGAAAAAAGCATAAATGTACGAAGAGATAATATATATTTTAATAAAGAGGTGCGATATGACTTCAAAGAAAAAATCATGGCGTGAAAAATTAAATAATTCTAAAGGTTTGCCTAAAGTATCGAAATTAACCGGAAAGATGGCCGAAAAATGGGGCAAGGGCACGATAGCTATCCCTGCGCCCTTGGAAGTTGATAATATTATGAAGAAGGTTCCCAAAGGCAGAGTTACAACCGTAAATGAGATACGTTCAATTATAGCCAAGAAACATAAAGCTACAATAGGATGTCCTATGGTTACCGGTATTTTTGCCCGGATATCGGCAGAGGCGGCTTGTGAAGCTGAAAAAGAAGGGCAGAAAAACATAACCCCTTACTGGCGCACGTTAAAATCAGGCGGGGTGATAAACGAAAAATACCCCGGCGGGGCAGAAGCACAGAAAAAACTTCTGGAAAAAGAAGGACATAAAGTAATTAAAAAAGGCAGTAAATTCGTGGTTCTGGATTTTGAGAAGTACCTTTACTGATTTATTTCATCAAGAAAGTCACAGGTATCTTTATATAATCCTGTTTCTACTTTAATTTCATAACCCAGTTCCAGATGCAGGTCTTTTTCAGAGTTGTAGGAAGGCCAGAAGGGGAGCTCATCGGAGTTAGGGTTTCCCGTCTTGGCAAAATTAGTCCAGTACATCATAACAGCGTTCGAAAGCTTAAAATCTATATCTTTATAACCGCTTGTTTTTTCATCTTTTAAAGTGCCGAACACGTAATCTATCTCCACTCCGTGATGGGCTCCGAGTTTTTTACCTTCTTCCGTCATGGGTATCCACGTAAACTGGTAAAGATAAGCCTTGTTTCCAGCTCTGTCAACGGATTTGGCGATTACTCTCGCGGGGTGCGCAAACCCGGCAATGGTTAAGAGGCGGTTTGCCGCGGAAGATGTGTCTTCATCTTTTTTTACGGGGAATCTTTTTAATATCTCAGGAGAGTTTTCCCCGAATAATTTGTTGACCCATCCTTTATAATCTTCAACAGTCATGTCTTTTAAAAATATCGTGCCTTCATCAAGGTTGGATCCCACGATTACCGGTATATTATGCTGAGTAGTTTCTTTAAAAGAGATGACGGGGTCGTCGGGTATTATCCAGCCGTCGTATACCGGTCCCATATTTAAAGTTTTAAAAAGATCTTCGGTGTCTATACCTGCCGCGTCTATAAGTTCATGGGGAGTTTTTGATCTCAGCGCTTCCAAAATATCCGGCTCTTTATCACAGCCCAGTTTTGCCGTAATTTCATCGCCTGTTTTCAAAGCCTGCTTTAACCTGCCGGTAAAATCAGGGGCTATGTACCTGTTAGTTAAGGGGGCGCCGCTTTCTAATATCGCTTTATGGAATAATCCTTTTGTAAGAGGGCTTGTCATAAGAATACTTATGCTTAAGCTTCCCGCT
Organism: Armatimonadota bacterium; assembly: GCA_043814095.1. GTDB lineage: Bacteria > Vulcanimicrobiota > JACPDS01 > JACPDS01 > JBDRKI01 > JBDRKI01. Next base: position 7,324 of record JBDRKI010000008.1, read on the forward strand.
GACTCTCCGAAAACAGTCACATTACTTGGATCACCGCCGAATTCCCGGATATTTTTCTTTACCCAGTTTAAACCGGCTATCTGGTCCATAAGTCCGTAATTTCCGGATGCGCCCTGGCGTGATTCTCTTGAAAGAAGCCGGTGGACCATAAACCCGAGAGCGCCTAGCCTGTAGTTTATGGTTACAACCACAACACCGAGCTTTGCAAGGTGATCCCCTCTGTATATGGGCTCTGACCCGGAGCCCCCTATAAAAGCCCCGCCGTGTATCCAGAACATCACGGGGAGGTTGTCTTCTTTGGTATGAGCGGGTGTCCATATATTAAGATAAAGGCAGTCTTCGCTTTGTGAAGTTATAGTGGAAGTATGCTGAGAAGAAGCTTGAGGGCAGGCAGGTCCGAACTGGTCGGCATTACGTACACCGTACCATTGATCGTAAGGCGCGGGCTCTTTCCAGCGCATATTTTCCGCGGTTGAAGCGGCGAAAGGGATGCCTTTGAACGCCGAAATAACGGATCCTGATTCTGAGGGAGCGCTGCGCAGGACACCTGATTCTGTTTTGGCAAGTAAGATCATCTTTTATCCCTACCTTAATTTAATAGGTTATCATATTACTTCTTATATTATAAATAATTTCCTTTGAAGGTGAAAAAGGTAAAAAGGAATCTTTTACGAATTTCTTTTTGTATGAAACGTTCAGGGAGGATAAATATGGTTAAAAAACATCATTTATGTCTAATACTGCTTGTATCCGCGGTTATATTATCTTCAATAATACTGCCCGCGGCCGGCATAGAAGCAGAGACTTATTCAATACTAACCGATGCTCCCGCAGGGCTCAAACCGGGACAGTCGGGTGATATTACCGTTAAGATTAAGGCAAAACAGGGATTTAAGATCAATAACGCTTATCCGATTAAACTTAAAATGTCCGCGCCTCCTGACGGTATTCAGTATAAAAAGCTTACATTGAAAAGAGAAGACGGCATGCTTGAAGCCGACGGAAAGATATTTGTATTTAAAGTGCCCGTAACCGCTGTTCAAGCAGGCACATTCAGGGTTAAAGGCGAGCTTAAATTCAGCGTGTGCAATGATTCAAGGTGTGTGATTGAAAAGAAAACAATAACCGCGAACATGGTTGTGCATTAAAAAAAAATCAAGGTAAAAATGACAAAAAAAGATGATTTTACGCCTTTAAAGGCTATTATATATTATATACCGTGGACGGGTTTCTTCTGGGGAGTATTTCTCCCTGTAAACCTTATTTATCTCTTTAAATATTTTAATAAACCTATTTTAGGCGTTTATACGGCTCTGCTGTGCTGTGCTCTTTTCTTCTTTATTTATTACGGCATTACTAAAAAGATAAATGTTTTTCCCATAGTAACTTTTTCAATGACTTCCATAGCCTTTATATCATTTTTTTTAAGGCACCATAAGTATCTTTATTACGCGGTGCTCGGCTCAGGTGATTATATGCTTGGTACTATTTTCCTTATCACAATCCTTACACCAAAGCCTTTTATTCTTTACTTTGTGGATGAGGATAATCTTAAAAAAATACCCGATATCATAAGGGATTCAAAGTATTATTTAAGGGCATGGAAGATAGTTACCGCTGTATGGGGATTGATGTATATAAAGGTTTCGTTGGTATTAACTTATTTAAGATTTATCCATTCAAAAGATTTTGATTATATAAGCTTTGTAACAGGATGGCCTATGGTATTGATATTATTAATCTTCAGCGTTCTGTTTCCCCATTATTACTGGAGTGCTAATATAAAGAATATGGAAAAGAAAGACTTAAATTAAACAAATAAAAGAACTATAAATGTTATAAACAAGACAAGCTGTACCGCTCCGCTTAAAGATGTTGTTTCACCTGATCCGTAACTGTTCATGCTTACCAGCATTGTTACCCCCAATAAAACTGCCTGTACCAGGGTTAATGCCAGGATAACAGGTTTGCTTGCTATAATGGATATTATAATAATAGCCGGTATTGTCAGGCTCATTGTTGAAAGAGCAGAGCCGAGAGATATATTCATAACCCTCTGCATATGGTCTTTTGTGCCTGCCAGAATCGCGGTAAGCGCCTCAGGAGAAAGTATTAAAATGGCAACAACAAGAGAAGCAAGTTCTACAGGCAGGTTTAATACATCAACCCCGTAGTCTATTATTACGGCTATTTTTTCACCGACATATGCTATTGAGAGCAGTAATAGAAAAAGAAGGATCATATGGTAAGGCATGCCCTTAAAAACGGGTTCTTTTTTCACAAAAGAAGGCAGAATACTTTTTTTGGATTCGAAAGTAAAGAAGTACCTGTGTTCTTTTGTCTGTATATGGAGAAATATAAGATAAAGCAATGCTATGGGGAAAATCAGGAATACCCGGTAAGCATAAAGGGATTCATGATGTATCACCATGGGAAGGAAAAAGGCTATCCCGGCTATTGTTATTATCATTGAGAAAAATGCTCTGGAGCTTTTAAAATTATAATGCTGGGCCCCGTGTTTTAAGCCGCCGAAGAGCATTGCAAGCCCTATCTGGGCATTAAGTATAATCATAAGTGTTGCGTAAATTGTGTCTCTTGCCATTGTGGGATTATTCTTTGTATGCAGCATTATAATTGATATCATAATTACTTCAATTGATACCGCGGATAATGTGAGTATAAGGGTGCCTAAAGGTTCTCCGGTTTTATGGGCCAGAGTTTCAGCGTGTTTTACCACACCTATTGCTCCTATTATAATTACAAGGAAGAACCATAAGAATTTAAGCAGTGTGAGCCATTTATTGGCGCCTAGATTTGAAATAATGCTTTTATCAAAAAAAAGTATAATAAGGGCAGTTATAGCTGCGAGGATAAGACTTTTTTCTTCTTTTATAAAACGGAGTATCTTTTTCATTACTTCCTCTGTTAATTAAATTAGGAAAAAAAATATTTTATCCTTCATAAATTATCTGAAAAATCAGAACTAATTAAAATTAAAGGATAATAATTTGCTTTTGCGAATACCATATTGTTTTGTAAATAGGAGGAAAATTGTCTCCTGAAAAAAGAGAAAGCAGATTATCCGATATCTTAAGGTTTTTCGTAAGCATTATAATCTGCCAGCTGGCAGGTATAATAGGGGCTTTTTTCACTTCCGCTTCGGTAAGCTCATGGTACGTAACTCTCAATAAGCCTTCTTTTACCCCTCCCGAATGGCTTTTTGCCCCTGTATGGACATCCCTTTATTTTCTTATGAGTATCTCACTTTTTCTTGTATGGAGAAAATATAAATGCGAGAAGCAGGCAGGGGAGGCCTTGAAAATATTTATGATCCAGCTTCTTTTAAATATTTTATGGTCTCTTGCATTTTTCGGGATGGAAGCACCCCTCAGCGGGTTAGTAATTATAATTATTCTGCTTATCTTCATATTAATTACAATCGTAAAATTCTATAATATATCAAAGTCGGCAGCAATCCTTCTTATCCCGTATTTCTTATGGGTATGTTATGCATCGGTGCTTAATTTCTATCTCTGGAGGCTCAATATTTGAGGCTCTGGAGCATACATCCCGGGTATCTTTCCGGGCAGCGTCTTACTGCCCTCTGGCGTGAAGCCCTCCTTGCGCAAAAGGTTCTTCAGGGTAAGACAAAAGGTTATAAGAATCATCCCCAGCTTCTAAGATTTAAAGCACACCCATATCCCTTAAAAGCTATATCGGCTTACCTTATTTATGTACATGAAGAAGCAGAAAAAAGGGGATATAATTTTGATAAAAGCAAGATAAAAGATACTCCTTCAAAAAGAAAGATACCCGTAACAGACGGACAGCTTAAATATGAATTTAAACATTTATGCATAAAGCTTAAAAAATGTATACCTGCCCGTATTAAAACAGTAAAACAGCATTCTTTTTTTAAAGTTATAAAAGGCGGCATAGAAAAATGGGAAAAGATAAAAAGTTAGATAAATATAACAGTAAAAGAGATGAGAATATATTTGTTGTCCAGGAACATCACTCTAGTCATCTTCATTATGATTTCCGGCTCCAGATGGAAGGCGTTTTAAAATCATGGGCGGTACCTAAAGGCATATCCCAAGAACCGTCCATAAGGCGGCTTGCCGTACCTACAGAAGATCACCCTCTCGGGTATGCGAATTTTGAAGGGGCTATCCCTGAAGGGGAGTACGGAGCAGGTAAGGTCATTATATGGGATAAAGGCACATACGAGAATTTAAATGCAAGACAATCCATTGAAGAATCCTACAAGGCAGGAAAGCTTGAGGTTTTATTAAAAGGGAAGAAATTAAAAGGCGGATTTGCATTAATCCGCCTTAAAAAAAATCCTAAGGATAAAGAAGCTTCCTGGATTATAATAAAGATGAAAAATGATTAATTATTCTTCATCTTTGCCTTTTCTTATCTGTTCCACTGTTATGGTGCTTGGTTCATAACCCAGCTCAATTGCTTTATCAAGATACTTAACTGCTTTATCATGATCTTTTTTCTTGTAATATGATAATGCCATATTGTAATAAACCATTCCGGAAGTAGGATCTAACTTAAGCGCCTTTTTGTAATATTCAATTGCCTTGTCGTATATTTTATTTGCGGCATAAGCCTTCCCGATATTATTATAAGGGTTCATGTTATCCGGCTGTAATTCAATTACTTTCTCCCATGCGGCAATTGCTTCTTCATCCATCTGTTTCATGTAATAAGCTATGCCCATGTTATTATATGCTCCGACAAAATAAGGGTTTAAAGCTATTGCCTTTTTATATAACGCGATAGAGTCATCATAGTTCTCGTTTTCCCTGTAAAGGTTGGCAAGATTATAATAAGGGTCCGCGTATCCGGGATTAACTTCCATGGATTTTAAATACATTGCTATGGATTCGTCTTTACGGTCTGTTCTGTGAAAAATCAACCCCAGGTTATTATATGGTTTTGCTAAAAGAGGATCCAGCTCAATTGCCTTTTTAAGCATCTGTTCGGCTTCGGGCAGTTTCCCCATCTTTATATATACCCCGCCGAGATTATTATACGCTTCTGCGGCTCCGGGATTTATCTGGATAGCTTTTTCCCAGTGCAGAACCGCCTCGCCGGTTCTGCCGGTTAAGTGGTAGGAACGTCCCAGGTTAATATGCACATTAGCGTTACCGGGATCTATCTTAAGAGCTTTTTCAAGGACTTCCAATGCTTTATCGTATTGGCCTGTCTCATGGTAGCCCCATCCCAGCTCATTAAGGTAAGTTATATCATCCGGGTCGAATTCTACGGCTTTTGCCCATGCTCCGACCGCATCTTTGAGCTTGCCCTGACTCGCGTATACTTCCCCTATATTATAATGGGCAAGGGCGTAATCGGGCTTTATCTTAACGGCTTTTTTAAAATATTCCAGAGCTTCGTCATAGAGTTTTGTTCTGTAATAAACCATGCCTGTGTTATTTAATGCAGGTGTATTCTTGGGATCTACTTTAAGAACTTTTTTAAACAGGGTAAGCGCTTTGTTTAAGCTTTTATTGTGGTAGTAAGCAAGACCCAGCTGGAACTGCGCTTCTGTATTATCGGGGTCAAGTTTTACCGCTTTTTCGAGTTCTGTTATCGCCCCTTCATAATTTCCATCGGCGATAAGTTTAATACCCGCTTTAAAACAGTTTTCCGCGCTCTCATCGGAATAAACCGCAGATGATAAGAATAACGCTAAAATAATAAAAAGAGTTATTATAATATTCTTTTTCATTTTACCTCCGGAAATATTATTGATAATAAAGTTTCTTTAAATTAAAATGATGTCCTTTGTATATTTAAGATAGAAATAAAAGCAGGTTTTTTCATCTTTAAAGTGTAAATATACTTAAAGAAAAAGTTGATAACTGCCTTGGCGGTGTTTCAATAACACAGGTTGATGTTTCGTCAACCGGATCAAAATGGTCTTTATAGAATTAGAATGAGATCATACTTACATTGCATGTAAGTATGATCTGCAAGGCAGTTTACGGGGGCGCGTTTAACGCGCCCCCGCATAAATTAAAATAAGGAGAAATCCTTGGGTTTTTTAGATAAACTGCTTAAAGTTTTTGATAAGGGCAGGGATGCCGATGAGCTTTCCCGGCGGCTCGGCATAACATTTGATGACATTGCATCTGTTACGCCTAAATATTCCACATTTGAGATTCTCAAGCGCGGCGGCGGGACAAGAAAAATCTTATCTCCTGACAGTAGATTAAAAAAAGTGCAGAGGGTTATACTTCACAGGCTTCTCGGGAGGCTCCCCGTTCATTCTTCTGCTACGGGTTTTAAGAAAAAATCCTCCATTGTAACCAACACAGTTCCTCATATAAACAAAGAAGTTATTGTCAGGATGGACATAAAAGATTTTTTCGGTTCTACTCCCTCGGAAAGAGTTGAAAAGTATTTTAAAAAGATCGGATGGAATAAAAAAGTGAGCCGTATTCTTACACATATATGCACTTATAACGGCGGCCTGCCTCAGGGAGCTCCCACAAGCCCCGTCTTAAGTAATCTTGTAAATTTCCGTCTGGACGCGAGGTTTTCTAAACTTGCGGAAAAATTCAAAGCTTCATACACAAGATATGCCGATGATATTACTTTCTCATTTACGGAAGATAACTCCGTAAAAGTAAGGATGCTGATACAGTACGTCAAAAGTATTTTAAAAAACGAAGGATACACCCTTCACCAGAAGAAAAAACTGCATATACGGAGAAAACACCAGCGCCAGATAGTAACGGGACTGGTGGTAAATAAAAAACCCAGCCTGCCGCGCAAAACCCGCAGATGGCTGAGGGCTGTGCTGAATAACCATTCTAAGAATAAAAACTGCACTCTTTCACCGAAGCAGATTGAAGGATGGCGTTCTTTCTCCGAGATGATAAAAAAAGAAACAAAGTGGATTTAAAAATTATGAAATACATAAATTGCTTTATCATAATCTTATTAACCGCAGTATTATTATCTGCAGGTATATACGCGTCTGATATTAAGATCGATAATACACCTTGGAAAAAGATTGATAATATATGCGCGGTAAAAAAAGTAAAAGTAAAAAGAGCTTCCGATAACAGTAAATACACCGTCTATTTTATAAGATTTAACCCTAAAAAAACAGAGCTTAAAGTTCTTCCTTCAGATAAATACGGGGACAAGATAACCGATGTGAAAACCCTGGCTCAAAAAAGCGGCGCCTTCTGCGTTATAAACGGGGGGTTCTTTGATGAGGATTATAACCCCTTAGGCCTCCTTATAACAGAAGGAAAGATCTTACAGTATATGCCGGAATACGGCAACTTTGCCGTATTCTGCATTAAATACAATAAGCCCCGGGTGCTGCACAGAAGGGATTTTACCTATGACGGGGTTGCCGAAGCCCTGCAGTGCAGTCCGCGCCTTATGTCGGACGGGGTTGATACCTCAGGGGTATGTGATCTTGATAAAGAGAGCAGGAGAAGCGGAATAGGAATAGATAGTCTCGGGAATATAGTTATATACGCTACAGACGATTCCGTATTCGGTGGGACAAGTTTTACTGACTTAAGAAAGATATTCAGGCTTTCCGATATAAATTTAAGTTCTGTTTTAAGTTTAGACGGGGGCAAATCAACCCAGCTCTATTTTAATCCGGGCAGGAATAAGATAGATATAAAAGGGTATGAGAATATGCCCGTCGGGATAGGCTTTTTTAAGAAATAGATCAAAATAGTTAAAAAATCCTATAAAATAATATATTTTTACACTTCTTTCCGTTATTCCTATATATAATATATATGTAAAAAGTAAAAAAGTTAACAAATTGTTAACTTTTTTTTAATATTTGTAACAATTTGGCAACAATTTGGCAATATAGCTTTGTTACAATTAAAGTGTAGATATATATATTATATATAGTTAGGTTATTTATGGATATTTTTAAACACATACATAACAGTACAAAGAAAGCAGTTGATAAAGCTTCTTCCGCGAAGCGGAAAATGTCTTTTGATATTATTGATGATAAGAATTTTGATAAATATATAAACTTAAGTATAGGGACAAAGTTTCTTACCCATCTTAAAAAGAAAGATCTTACTCTCTGGAAGATCATTGCGAATAACCAGAGAAAATTAAAAGGCCTTAAGGGAAAAGAATCAGCTTATCTTAAAAAGAAAAAAAATACCTTATTCAAAGTATTCAATGAATACCATGCTAAGAACTCAAGCTACGGTACCTATGTCACAACTACAAACTGTTCTAAAATATTAAAATCATCCCTTGGATATAATTTCTTAAGGATACTCAAGAAAGATTATCCTGTCCTCCATAAAGGATTCATGCAGAAAGGTTATGACGGGATACAGGATAATACCAAAGTATTCTTCGCGCATCTTTTTAACAGATACTTTAAATCGGGATGTAATAAAATTGAATTAGGACACCAGTCAGAATACATAAAGAAGATGGTATTCTGGGCTAAAGGTAAGCATATACAAGTTGCTGAAAAGAAAGATACTAAAAAGAAAGTATATGCCAAACCCGTAAATAAGAATATTGATCCGGTCAGGTATGACCCTGATTATCTTAAACTGCTTCTATCATCATCTTCAGGATACAATTTCCTTCAAAAACTTAAAGTATCATGTTCTAAGCTCCATAGAGTATATATACAGCAGAATGAACCTAAACTTACAAATTTAAAGAAGTTTGATAAAAAAGCTTACAGGTTACTGGCCGGATTATACGGCAGATACCTTAATTCAGGAAAAGTCCCCAAAACAGCTTACAGAACACCGCAGGAAGAAGAACAAAGAATAGCCTCTTTTGTAAGAAAGAACCTTAAAACACCTGAAGATATAACTAAATGCATAGAAAAGATAGAGAAGCTTCCTCCGGAAGAAGCTTTTGTTGCTAAAAAAGTGCTTGGCAATATATTCCTTAAAAAATCACTTATGAACAAGAACCCCGAT
>JBDRKI010000009.1:0-14282 GCA_043814095.1 Armatimonadota bacterium
CCTTGTTATATCGGTAACGGTGATTAATATATTTTTACCTGAAAAACTTATATTTTTAAATTTTTCATCCAGTTTCCGTTTTAACAAAGAAGTTAAATCCCTTAAAGGATTTAACTTCTTTACTTTAATAGTACGCATCAGCCCAACTCTACCGATTCTATCTTTTCTTTCCATCTTTTTGCCATATCCCAGTAATTCTCTGCATGAGCTTTAAGCCCGGCTATCTCCTGGGGAGTCAGTTCTCTTTTGGGTTTAGCCGGTATGCCCAGATAAAGGTGGCCGCCGGGAAGGGACGCCCCTTCCGGTACGACAGAGCCCGCCCCTATAATTGAATTCGGACCTATATCGGCGCCGGATAAAACTATGGCGCCTATGCCTATTAATACGTTGTCTCCCACTATACATCCGTGCAGATTTGCATTATGACCTACGGTAACATAATCACCCACTATACAGGGTTTATCAAGGTCTACATGCAGGACGCTTAAATCCTGGATATTTGTGCATTTACCTATCTTTATCTGGTTTATATCACCCCTTAAAACCGAGCCGAACCATATACTGGCCCCGTCGCTAAGAGTAACATCACCCAGCACCATGGCATTCGGCGCTACAAATGAAGCCTGGGGTATGACCGCTTCTTTATCCATAAATATATGTTTCATAAAAACCTCCGCATTAAGTTTTAATTTTATTATCCAGATACATCTTAAAGAGCTTATCCGGCTTGCCTCGGTAGATGTCCCAGTTATCATTATCAACTATATCCTGCAGTGCGTCATAAAGAGCCTTGTTAGCCGGGGCTTCCAGTCCCAGCTTTACAGTGGCGTTAAAAATCGCCCCGTTTATATATTCATTCTCCGTAATTTTGCTTTTTCCTAAAAGTTCTATATAAAGGGAAGGCTTTTTATCACCCCTGCCCTTTACAAGTTTTTTTCTTAAAAACGGCTTTAAGGCAAAAAAGGGCGCATTAAAAATCAACTTAACCAGCAGAGCCACGGGAAAATCGGGAAGGTTTACAGGTTTTATACCGAGCTTTTTCATTACCGAGTAAGCCTCGCGGAAAGCAACTATCTCAAGCTTCATAATGTTTGAATCCGCGAAAAGCTCCGCTGCCGGCATATCTAAAATACCGCAGGACGCGTTGCCCAGCATATTTATAAGAAGCTTTGACCATTTAAGAGATTTATAGTCATCATATTTTTTAACCGCAAAACCTGAAGCACCGAATACATTGTAAAGTTCGTCCACACTTGCCTTTTTAGAAAAAGGCGCTATCCCTATCCCGCCTTTGCCTGAAGTATAAATGCTTGTGTTGCCCCCGGGATAAACGGCTGTAGTTGTTGTGGCGGAAATTATATTTGAGGGATCGAGGTATTCCGCGACAAGTTCTTCATTCCCCAGGCCGTTCTGGAAAACCACTATCTTGGCCCCGTCAATAAAAGTAATTATTTCTTCCATCGCGCTTTTCAGGTGATATGCCTTAACACAGATGAAAATATAATCAAACTTAGCGTCTTTAACGGGTATATCCGCAAAAGAAAGATAAGCTTTTACCTTAGAACCTATATATACTTTTACCTTGCCGCTGTCCGAGACTTTTATGATTTCATTATTTAAGCTGTTAACGCGCTGTTTGGACTTCTCTACCAGAGTTATGCTCTGGCCGAAACTGCTTAACTGTCCTGCCAGATACTGCCCGACAGCTCCTGCTCCTATAATTAATATACTCACTGCATTCCTTTTTAAGTTTAATTTTAAACTGTTTTTTAAAAATTTAAACTTTTGATTTTAAAACAGATATTATGCTCTCCGCGAAAGATGCCGCCGCATCAGGTCCGTTTGCCGTAATTATATTGCCGTCTACTTCAACCGGAGCGTTTGTATAATTAACACCGCTGTTTTTCATGTTCTCCGCTTCGCTTTGATAAACGGTTGCTTTTTTACCGTTTAATATTCCGCTGTTTACTAAAATCATAGGGGCTATACATATAGCAGATGTAACTTTGCCGGAGTTATAAAAATCTTTCGCTATCCGGTGAGCTGTTGCGTTATTAAAATAAACGGTTGAACCGTAACCACCCACAAAAACAACGGCATCATAATCGGATGTATCTACATCATCTATACTCATCTGCGCTTCCACACTTGCTCCAAGCTTGCCGAGGCATGTGCCTTTCCCTGTTGATGCCGTCTCCACAAAGATACCGGCTTTTTCAAAATACTCTTTCGGCACCAGGTATTCTTCATCCCTGAATTCATTCTTGGCTATTATCATAAGTATTTTCTTCATGCGAAACCTCCCCTTAAAAAATATTTATCCACTCAATTTTTAGACATCTTAACATTTATATTTTTATTAAAGCTTTTTTCCAGAAATATGGTCTGCAGAAGCTTAACAATATCAAACTGGTGTTTTATCATTGTATCCATCTTACACTCAAGTTTCTCCATCTTTTTCATCAGTTCTTCTTCTGTTACTTTGGGCTGCTTCTTTTTAAACATAATTATCACCCGGCTTTCTACATATTTATAAATTCCATATCTACATTCTGTATCTCAACCTCATGAAACTTCTCCATATAATCTATAACCTTTGACAAAATGCTGTTTGCGACTTTCCGGTCATTGGAAACACATACTATTCCCATGACAGTTTTATTCCACAGATCAAGACAGTCAATCTCCGCGCACAAGCATTCAAATTTATTCTTAACCTTCGCTTTTACCGAATTTAAAATCTGTCTTTTGCCTTTCAGAGAATCCGGCTCTGAAAGCAGGTATATATCTAATTTCGCCGTTCCTATTATCATACTCTTTTTAAATATGTGCTTGTCCTTGTGTCAACCTGGACCACATCGTCAATATTAACAAACAAAGGAACCTGAACAACGGCTCCCGTCTCCAGTGTCGCGGGCTTAGTGCCGCCGGTTGCCGTATCCCCCTTAAAACCGGGTTCGGTATGGGTAATTTTCAGATCCATAAAGTTTGACACTTCAATACCGATCGCATTCTCATTATGGAAGAGAACATGTATAGTACTCCCGTCTTTTATCCAGAATTTATTGTCTCCTATCTGTTCCTCGGAAAGATTAATCTGGTCATAACTCTGGTTGTCCATAAACACAAATTCGGTATCCTGTTTATATAAAAACTGCATCTCTCTTCTATCTATATGGGCCCTGGTAACTTTCTCAGCCGCCCTGAAAGTTTTTTCAAGAGTATAGCCGGTCTTTAAATTCTTCAGCTTGCTTCTCACAAAAGCGGAGCCTTTTCCCGGTTTTACGTGTTGGAATTCAACGATAATAAACAGATCTCCGTCCAGTTCTATTGTGAGACCGTTTCTGAAGTCATTTGTTGATATCATTTTTCCTCCACTTCTCAGGTTTGTTTAATTACTTCCATTTTTATATATATTTTTCCTTTTTTAAGATTATGCTTTTAAAGCTGTATAAAAATAAAGTTAAATTTAATAGAAAAAAAAGAGAAAGAGAAAGAGAAAGAGAAAAAGAATAACCGCTCAGGTTATTACGCCTGAGCGGTTATTCTTTTATCTTAATATTTACATATGCGTTTTATATATTCTTTACTACCATATCTCCCGTATAGTTGTCCTGTATCTGAATATCCTGGGTAAGCCCTATATTCAAAACAGCTTCGCTCACTCTCGGGGCCGCGTAAATATATGATTCTTCCGCGGTAACCCGGGTGGCTCCCTCAGGGGCCGCAGGCCCTATAGCAGCGCCTGTCCCAAGCCCTTGAACAAGGTAATACGTCATAAAGCTGTGACCTATGGTATCGCTTTCATACGACTTCTGATCCCATTTGCTTGAGGTTATGGCAGCCATATTGGGGGTATGGGCAAGTATCTTTCCGGTATAATCTCCCTTAAACACGGGGTATGACGATTCCACCGGAATAAACTTAGTTCTTATTCCCGGACCGGCTCCTTTATCTATAAAAGCGCCGCTGTAACAAGCATCTATAACAATATATTTTTTACAACTTGCGGGAATAGCCGCGAGCCATGCATCCAGAGCGTCTTCCGTTATTCTTTCTTCCAGATCAAGATCGCCGCCGTAGAGCAATAAACACCCCGTAGTGCCGTAATAATTACTGCCCTGGCCGGAGAAGTAGAATACAAACATGGCGCCTTCTTTCAGCCTGCCGGCGGCATCCTCCATATATTTCTGCACATTCTCTTTTGTCGCGTCACTGTCATAAAGAATGGAGACAAAAGCGCCGGACCACAAAGGACTCTCTCTCAAAGATTTATAAAAACTTTTCGCGTCCTCAACAGGGTATTTCAAAGTATACGGCTTAGGATAATTTTTAATGCCGACGATTACCGCGTATAAATCCAGATCCCTCTCGGGGGTCGGCGTTGGCGATGCAGTCGGCGACTGCGGGGAAGGCACATCTATCGTATACTGGGCCTGGGGGTATGCGGATGTATTCCCGCCGCATCCCGAAATGAAGAATACATATACGGATAATAATCCTATTATGAGAATTAAAGGAAAAGAAACTTTATTTTTAAACATACTCTACCACTATCCTTCACCTTAAATCAGGTAGTTGGACTGGGAGTCGGCGTAGGAGTCGGTGTAATTGTCGGGTCAGGGGTCGGTATTATCTGGCCGCCGGCCGGTATATCCACACCGGGCTGGTTCGCGGGCGGCGCCACGGTCGGACCGGCACCGCAACCGGCTATAAAGAACATACATATACCGGATAATATAATTACAATTGCTATTGAAACAAATAATTTATTTTTAAACATGCTTACCTCCGGGAAAATATCCGTCTTATTTATATTATAATCATTTTTATAAGTATTTGTGTTAATATTTTGTTAACTTTTTGTTAACTTTTTGTTAACTTTTTATACTTTATAGAAAAGAGCTTCCTGCGCTAAAAGAATACATTCTTTGGAATTTAACCTTGATATAAGCTCTTTTACGGCTAAAACTGCCGATGCGTTAACGCTTAAACTGCGCAGAGACAGCCCTATAAGGACAGGTACGCACTCAGGATCCGATGCCGCTTCACCGCATATGCTTAACTCTTTTTTGTGCTTATCTGAAGCTTTTACGATTATATCTATCAGCCTTAAAACAGAAGGCTGCAGCGTGCTGTATAAATCCTGAACTTCTTCATTCATCCTGTCAACGGCAAGTGTGTACTGGGTAAGATCATTACTGCCTATGCTGAAAAAATCAAGCTCCTTGCCTAAAATATCAACAGTAACAGAAGCTGCCGGGGTCTCAAGCATGATCCCGAGAGACGGTTCATCGTTAAATTCTGCACCCTCTTCTTTAAGCTCTTTACATACCTTATTAACAAGGTTTTTCGCCCTGACAACTTCTTCATACAGGCTTACCATAGGGAACATTATTTTAACTTTTTTCCCGCAGGAAGCCATAAGCATGGCCTTAAGCTGGGTTTTAAGTATCTCTTCATAATTAAAACTCCACCTTATGCCCCTTACGCCCAGCGCTGGATTCTCTTCTTCAAATTCGTAATTTTTCAAAGGCTTATCCGACCCTATATCAAGGGTCCTGAACGTGACTGTGCCGGGAGATATCTTTTCAATAGCTTCTTTATAAATGCTGACCTGCTCTTCAAGAGAGGGTAGCTTTTCCTTTCCTATATAGATAAATTCCGTCCTGAACAGGCCGACTCCGTCAACACCCGCGTAAACAGCCGTATCAAGATCTTCAACTTCATTGATATTCGCAAGAATATTAATCTCTAAACCGTCACCGGTTACGGCTTTTTTACCGATAAATTTTTCCCGGGCTTTTTCAATTTCTTTCTCTTTTTCTATTTTTTCCTTATATGATTTTAAAAGCTCTCCGGTAAGCTCAGAATAAACTTCTCCTTTATCGCCGTCAAGAATAACTTCTTTCCCGTTTATACTCTTATCCAGATCCTTAACTCCCATAACACAGGGTATTGCAAGGCTTCTCGCGAGGATCGCGGCATGTGAATTCACCCCGCCCTTGCGCGTGATTATTCCTTTTATCTTGGACTTATCAAGCTTAGCGGTCTGTGAAGGAAGAAGATCAACCGAAGCAAGTATAAAAGAGTCATCATGCTCTTTATCAAAAGAATCTTCTTCGCCTTCAAGTATTAAAAAAAGCCGGCTTCCCATATCCAGAAGGTCGGCCGCCCGCGCCTTAAAATATTCGTCTTCAATCTGCTCAAACTCTTCAGTTCTCTGCTTTATAATTTTCACAAGAGCGGAAGACGCCGTATATTTACCGTTTTCAATCAGCTCTTTAATTTCATCAACAATCATCGGGTCTTCAAGAAAAAGGGCCTGTATATCAAAAATAGCGGCTTCTTCCTTACTTACATAATTTGATATATTTTCCTTAAGCTTGGAAAGCTCTTCCCTGCAGGTATTTATACCCTCTTCCAGCTTTTTCAATTCTCCCGAAGAATCTTCTGTTTTTTCAACTTTATCAATCTTTAAAATATCAATGCTTTCATGCCAGAATGCAGTACTTATGGCTATACCTTTTGATACGGATAATCCTTTTAACATATTAATTCTCCCTGTTTATTTTTCCGGCCATATCCCCTATTCCATATTCCCTTCATTGTATCCTTTCACGGAAGAATTTCATCCAAAGATTTCATCCAAGGAAGGAAATTAACCGGGTAAAATATAATTGAGAATTGTTGTGAAAATAACGGAGGATTATATGCTTAAAAATTTTACAGAAGTCCTTGATAAAGCGAAAAAAATGAAGAATATAAAGCTGGCGGTTGTATCGGCTCATGATGAAGAAGTACTTGAAGCAGTTGAAGAGGCAAGAAAAGAAAATATAGCGGACAGTATTCTTATCGGGGATAAAGATAAAATTCTTGATATTATGAAGAAAAAAAACATACTACCCGAAGGATTTAAAATAATAAATATAAAAGACGAGACTGAATCCGCGCTTAAAGCAATTGAACTTGTGAAAAAGAAAAAAGTTCACTGCATCGTAAAGGGAAAGATCAAAACTCCTACCCTTATGAAAAGCATAGTAAATAAAGAGTACGGGATATTAACGGGGCAGCTTCTTTCCCATATCCTTATTATAAGTCCCAAGAAAACAAACAATTTCATACTGATATCGGACGGAGGCATGGTAATAAAGCCGTCACTTAAAGACAAAGAAGGTATAATTAAAAATGCTTTACTTGTCGCTAAATCCCTAAAACTAAAACCCGTACAGGTGGCTCTTCTTTCAGGGCCTCCCTGTCTGGATGATAAAAACGCATCCGGAAAAGATGCGGGACTGCTTGCCGCTGAATTTAAAGCTAAATACAGCGGTTCTTTAAAATTTGAAATAACCGGACCCGTTGATTTTGAAGAAACTTTAAAATTCAAACACCCCGCAAATGTCTTTATAATGCCGGAGATAGAAACCGGAAATATCGTGGGAAAATCCTTTATGTACCTCACCGATTCTGACTGCGGCCTGCTCATACTCGGGGCAAAAGTGCCTGTTGTGGTCACTTCAAGGGCAGATACGGCACAGACAAAGCTAAATTCAATCGCCCTTGCCTGCCTTGCGGCAAAAACAAAGGTTAATTTTAATTAAAAATTCCTTGTAAAAATCTGTCATAAGCTATTGAAAAATAATAACTAATCCCTTATAATGGTCTATATTTATTTTATATTATTATAAAAAGGGATAATGATGGAAATAAAAATCAAAGAGAAAAACAAACAGATCGCGGATGAAGTTCGCGAAAAATATAAGAAATACTATAATCCTTCACTGCTGAGGCTCTTAAAATTCAGCGGTTATGATACCGTTGAAGTAAAAGGTGAAGGTGTATATATTTATGATATAAACGGCAGAAGATTTTTAGACTGCGCCGGGGGGTACGGCGTATTCTCCCTGGGACACTCACACCCTAAAGTCATACAGGCCGTGAAAGAACAGCTGGATAAAATGGCTTTAAGCGCGAAGGTTTTTCTTAACAAACCGCTTGCGGACCTCTGCGAAAAACTGGCACAGATAACTCCCGGTGATCTTCAGTATTCATTCATATGCAACAGCGGGGCAGAGGCCGTTGAAGGAGCGATAAAACTCGCAAGATATTCCACGGGGAAAAAAGAGATAATAACTGCTAAGGGCGCTTTTCACGGAAAAACACTGGGCTCTTTATCCGCTTCAGGCAGGGAATTATATAAAGAGCCATTCCGGCCGCTTCTTCCTGAATTTATACAGGTTAATTTTAATGATATAGAAGACTTAAAAAACAATATATCGGAAGAGACAGCCGCGGTTCTGCTTGAACCCGTACAGGGCGAAGGCGGTATAATAACGCCTGATGATGATTACCTTAAACAGGTCAGAGAGCTCTGTGATGAAAATAACACCCTCCTTATAACAGATGAGATACAGACAGGCCTGGGAAGAACAGGGCGCATGTTCGCCGTGGACCATTACGGGGTCTGTCCGGACATCATGCTTACGGCAAAAGCTCTCGGCGGAGGAGTTATGCCCATAGGCGCTTTCACAGGAACGGAAAAAGTATGGGAATGCTTTAAAAAATCGCCGCTCATACATACTTCAACATTCGGGGGCAACCCTCTGGCATGCGCAGCCGCTTTAGCGGCAATTAACGTGATAGAAGAAGAAAACCTGGTTGACAATTCCGCTAAAATGGGAGAGTATTTAACAAGCGAACTCGGTAAAATTAAAGAAAAATACCCGGAGATAGTATCTGAGATAAGAGGAAAAGGCCTTCTTGCGGGTGTTGAGATGACAAAAGAAGGATACGCGGGTTCAATAATATTTGAGATGGCTAAAAACAATGTGATAGGAGCCTATACCCTGAACCTGCCTAAAGTGATAAGATTTGAACCGCCTTTAATAATAAATAAAGAGCAGGTAGATGAATGCGTAAAAGCGTTTGAGGCGGGAGTAAAGAAAACTAAAGAAATGTTCATAAAATAGGAGGATTATATGCCCTATGTAGAAAGCACCATAACAATAAACGGTCCGGCGGAAAAAGCCTATAATCTGGCAAAAAACATGGAAGAATTTCCTTTATTCATGCCTGATGTTGAAAGCGTGAAGGTACTTGAGAGAAACGGCAATACCACAATTACCGAATGGATAACCAATGTTGAAGGCACACCCATAACCTGGAAGGAAGAAGATTTATTTGACGATTCAAACCATACCATAACCTACAGGTTAACCGAGGGGGATCTTGATAAATTTGAAGGACAGTGGAAGTTTGAACAAAAAGACGGGCAGACCGTCGTAACGCTGGGAGTGGATTACGATTTCGGCATACCTTCTTTAACTGAACTTATAGGGCCTACACTGGAAGTAAAAGTAAAAGAAAACTCAAATATGATGCTTGAAGGCCTTAAATCAAGAGTGGAGCAGTAATAAAAATGAATAGATTCGGTTTTTTCATACACCCGCTTGACATAAAAGATGTTATACGCTTTGAACCCAAAGCGGCGGATAAAAGGCCGGCACTGGTCGAAAAAATAATAGAATGGATGCCCCCGTACAAGGCATCCCATATTACGGGACTGCGTTCCGTAACAGGCCAGAAAGCGGAAGGCTGGTTTATAGCTATCCCCTATATGCCCTCCCAGTTTATATCCCTGCACCGCAGGGAAGTATACAAAAAAATAATCGCGGGCGGGAAGATGGCGGAAGGGTTCGGGGCCCAGATTCTGGGCTTGGGCGGATTTACTTCCGTTGCGGGGGATGCCGGCATAACCGTTTCAAAAAATCTTGATATAGCCGTAACCAGCGGGAACAGCTACACAATCGCGACAGCCATAGAAGCAACGGTGAAAGCCGCTGAAATGATGGGCAAAGAGCTTAAAAAATGCAAGGCCGCGATTGTAGGCGCAACCGGATCAATAGGAAGCGTCTGCGCGGCAATAATGGCGCCTAAGGTTTCCAGGATAACACTCATATCAAGAAACCTGCAGAAACTCAAAAAGACAGCCGAAAGCGTTGAGAAAAAAACAAAAGTAAAACCTAAAATCACAACCGATATAGATATAGGCCTGCGCGATGCCGACATTATAATCGCGGCATCAGCTTCATCCGGCGGGATAATAAAATCCTACCACTTAAAACCCGGCACCCTTATATGCGACGTAGCCCTGCCGCATGACGTTTGCAGGACAGTCGCCAATGAAAGACCGGATGTTCTTGTGATAGAAGGCGGGCTTGTTGAAGTACCCGGGGATGTTGATTTCGGTTATGATTTCGGGTATCCGCCTAAAATCGCGCTTGCGTGTATGGCGGAAACTATGATACTGACCCTTGACGGTAGATTTGAAAACTACAGCTTAGGACGCAGTTTAAAAGTTGAGAAAGTGGAGCTTATAGCCCACCTCGCGAAAAAACACGGATTCAAACTGGCGGGTTTTAGAAGTTTTGACAAAATAGTTGAAAACGATAAAATACGGGAAGTTGTGCAAGAAAGCAAAAAGGCAGCGGCAGGCAGAAAAATATTCACATTTTTATTCGGGTGATAAAATTATGAAACAGATAGTAAGCGTATCCCTCGGCTCATCAAAAAGAAACCATGAGGCAAAAGTAAACTGCCTGGGTGAAGATTTCACCGTTAAAAGAATCGGAACAGACGGTGATTTTAAGGCGGCGGTAAATATGCTTACGGAACTTGACGGCAAAGTTGACGCTATCGGCCTGGGCGGGGTTGACGTGTACCTGTATTCCCCGGAAGGCGAAAGGTACGCATTAAAAGACGGGCTTAAATTAATGGACGCGGTAAAAAAGACGCCTGTTGTTGACGGATCAGGCCTTAAAAACACCCTTGAGCGGGAAGTAATAAAATATATTGTAAATAATAACATTATTGATCTTAAAGGAAAAACAGTCCTTATGGTAAGCGCCATGGACCGGTTCGGCATGGCTCAAAGCCTTTTGAGCGCGGGATGCGACATGATTTACGGGGACCTAATATTCGCGCTGGGTCTTGATAAACCCCTGTATGAAGTGGACGAACTTATAAGCTACGCGAAAAAACTCCTGCCTGACATAACAAAACTGCCCATAAGTATGCTTTACCCGACGGGCAAGAAACAGGACTCAAATCCCGATCCTAAGTTTACAAAATATTACGACAGAGCAGATATAATCGCGGGGGATTTTCATTTTATAAAAAAATATATGCCGGATGACCTTGAAAACAAAATAATAATAACCAATACCGTCACAGAAGAAGATATAGAACAGTTAAAAAAGAGAAATCTCTCGCTTCTTATTACAACAACGCCCGAATTCGGAGGGAGGTCATTCGGGACTAATGTTTTAGAAGCACTGCTTCTTGCCATATTAAACAAAAAATGGGAAGATATTACGGATAAGGATTATCTGGAACTTATACAAAAGCTGGGATTAAAGCCCAGAATAGAAAAATTAACGGAATCAACTTAATTTCAGGAGGAAAAATGAGCGAAAGAGCAGACAAAGCTATAATTTTAACACCGGCGGGACTAAAATCGCTGGAAGACAAACTGGAGTATCTTAAAACGCACCAGAGAAGAGAAGTATCCGAAAGAATCCGCCAGGCGAAAGAATTCGGAGAACTCGGCGAGAACTCGGAATTTGAAAACGCGAAATCCGAACAGGCGTTCATAGAAAGAGAAATCATGAACCTGGAAAACCTTATCAGACACGCCAGGGTCATAGACCAGAAAGAAATCCATACCGACCTGGTCAGCTTAGGCTCAACGGTTGAGATGGAAAACTTAGAAACAAAAGAAAAATTAACTTACACAATCGTAGGTTCCGCGGAAGCCGACCCGAACCAGTTTAAAATATCAAACGAATCACCCATAGGGGCGGCTCTTTTCGGGAGAAAAAAAGGCCAGACAATAGAAGTTAATGCTCCCGCCGGAATTTTCCAGTACAAGATATCAAAAATATCCAAGAGCTACTAAAAATTATAATTTAAGGTGGAACCATTATGAACCAGGATAATACAACTATTCTCAGTTTATCCGACCAGGAACTGCAGAGACAGGAAAATTTAAAGAAGCTGTATGAACTCGGCAAAAAGCCCTACGGCGAAAGATTTATAACGACACATTCCGTAGAAAACATAATAAACGAGTTCAGCTCCATGGAACAGGATAAAGAAGGCCCTGAAGTCTCCATAGCGGGAAGAATAACGGCCCTGCGCGAGCACGGCAAGGCAACCTTCGGGAATGTTGCCGATAAAACAGCCCAGATACAGATTTACCTTAAGCAGGACTTAGTCGGCAAAGAAAATTATGAGCTTCTCAAATTAATTGATCTCGGCGATATAATCGGCATAACGGGAAAAATCTTCAAAACCAGAAGAGGCGAGCTGACAATCCTTACAGAAAATTTTAAAATATTATCCAAATGCCTCCATCCCCTGCCGGAAAAATGGCACGGCTTAAAAGATATCGAGATACGCTACCGCAGAAGATACCTTGATCTTATGACAAATATAGACGTAAGAAAGCTCTTCATATTAAGAAGCAGGGCAATATCAGAGATAAGAAACCTGCTTGACTCAAAGGGTTATATTGAAGTGGAAACCCCTGTTATGAGTTCACTGGCAGGCGGAGCATCCGCGCGCCCGTTTACAACGCACCATAACGCACTCGATATAGACTTATACCTGCGCATAGCTACCGAACTATATCTTAAGCGCTGTATTGTAGGAGGACTTGAAAAAGTATATGAAGTAGGCAGGACATTCCGTAATGAAGGCATATCAACAAAGCACAACCCCGAATTTACAATGCTGGAATTATATGAAGCTTACGGTGATTATGAAACTATGATGCAGATAACGGAAGAAATCATATCTACCTTATGCGAAAAGATATTCAATACCTTTGAAGTCCCTTATAAAGACGGCAAAACAATCAACCTAAAACCACCCTACAAAAAAGCTACATTCGCACAGCTTTTAAAAGAGCATGGAGATATAGAATTAAATGACTTAAGAGACCTTGAAAGCGCCCAAAAAACAGTTAAAAAGCTTAATATTGAACTTGATGAAAACGCATCCGTCGCCCATATAATAGATAAGGTATTTGAAATTGTCGTGGAGCCTCACCTTATAAACCCGACATTTGTGCTTGACTACCCTATTGAATTATCACCATTAGCAAAGAAAAAAGATGACGATCCTTCCCTTACCTACCGTTTTGAATTATTCATAAACCATTATGAGATAGCAAACGCGTTCTCTGAATTAAACGATCCGGAGGACCAGCTCCAGAGATTTAAAGAGCAGGTTGCCTTAAAAGAACGGGGAGCTGATGAGACCCATCCACTGGACGAAGACTTCGTCCTTGCTCTTGAATACGGAATGCCTCCAACAGGAGGATTAGGAATAGGGATAGACCGCCTAATGATGATATTAACGGACTCACCGAGTATAAGAGATGTAATACTCTTCCCTCTTATGAAACCCAGAGAATCATAAAAAAATACCCCGGCATAAAGCCGGGGCTTTTTTCAACACTAACCTAAAATACCTGTTTAGGAATCAGTTAATGTAAAGGTTATGACTCTTGAGCCGTCTGCAGGAAGACCGGCATTAACGTTAGCATCTAAGTACAGGGTGTAGTTAATGGATGACTGTGCAACTGTTTCAATGCTGGTTACCAGATCCTGAGCCGTGGTATTAAGAGTTTTTTCACCGGCGGTAGAACCGGTTGAAGGTGCATCTGTTTCGATATTAATCATCGTGGCTGTAGGCATATTCACGTTAAGTGCACCGGTTATCTTTTTGCCGGTAGTGTCGTTTGTGGTTATGGCATACTTGCAAACCACGCTGTCTTCATCAGGCTCTGAACCTGCTGTTGCCGCGTTAATGGTTAAGGTTTCGTCCGCGTCAAAGGCAATTTCGTTTATCGCGTCAATTTCAAAATATACAGTCTGAGTGTCGGTTGATCCGGCAAACGCGGCTGCGCTCATGAAAGCTATCGCGATAAGGACTATTAACAGCTTTTTCATTTGGGTGTTCCTCCTTTCTTTTTGTTTTATTTAATGGCATTTAGCCTTTAAATCTTGCTCGCGGGAAATCTCATTTCCCCTTCCCACTTATATTATACCCCCCCTGCGCATATACGGATATAGGTCAAAAGGAGTAAAATTATAGGTCAAATGGGGTATTTTTGACATATTTTATGAAAATATAAGAACAAGGCTTTATCTGTTATTTTTGATCAAATAAACAGCTAAAAATGCTTAAAAAAGTAGCGTTTTTATACTGTACAGGGG
>JBDRKI010000010.1:0-3073 GCA_043814095.1 Armatimonadota bacterium
TGAAAGAAAGATCTTCTCTTTTGCGTATCTTATTCTGAAGTCTTGTCTTTATAAAATCGGCTGTTGCTTCTGCTGAAAGCTTTTTAGGAACACCGAACAAAATATCCTTTAAGGTAAGCGGGTGCTGGAGGTATTTATTCATGAAATAAACCTGGGATGTAAAATACCTTAAGACCATCTCGTCTCCAAGGATACCCTTTACTTCATTAACGGCTCTTTCAATCTGCACATGGAAAGCGTGCGGCCCGTAATCAAAATAACAGTCCTCAAGCTTAAGGGTTGTTGACAATCCTCCCAGCCTGGGCTTTGATTCTATTAAATTAACCTTAAAACCCACCTGTGCAAGCTTGTAAGCGGCAACCATGCCGGCTATGCCGCCCCCCAGAATAACAATCTTTTTTGACGCGTTATCGTGCATATCCTAACCTTTTTAATGCTTAAGAGTATTTAGCTTTCCTGTACAATACCCCAGCAGAAATAAAAACCATAAATATCAAAAACATCATCCATAAAAAGAGCAGTACTCTCTGCGCCGTACTTATATGTATAACGACACCTGACTGTTTCTCTATACTCCCTTTTAATCCCCTTATAATACATGGCGATATGGAAGCATATTCCGAAAGATTTTCTTTAATACCGCCCAAATCTATTATATACTCCCCGGATAATCCGGCATTAAGAACCTTTATGCTTCCTGCAACCTGCGAATACGCGGGTACAAACAAGAGCTTGTCTTTATCGATGCCGTTTTTTTCTAAAATCCCGTCCCAGCAGAAATAATTTGCCATAACAGACGGTATCTGAATTAATATACCCAAAATTACAAGAAGTGGCAAGATTCTCTTCTTAATAAACTCAAACCTCTTTTCGGTAAAAACTTCCCCTAAGGGAAGCATAAGAAAAGGTATAAGTGGATATAAATATCTCGGGCCCCAGCATAGCCCGCCGTACCAGAAAGGTACGCTGGAAAATAAAAGAAAAGATATAATAATAAAGCTTAAAAGCGCGTATGATTCTTTCTTAAACTTTTTATAAAAAGAGGCAATCCCGAATAATGCCGCTATAAGAACAGGATTATAAACGAATATGCTTCTCCCTGAGCTTAAAAGAAATCCGTAAAATACCGTTATAATACCGGTTTTTTTGATATGGACATGAGTATTGCCCATATCCGCAAGATCAATATATCCTAAATGCAGGAAAGAACCGAATCTTATCTTATTTACATACATATTAACCAGCATAAAAAATAATATTGTAAACATAACTATAAAAAACGCTTTTATAAAGCTTGATAATTTTTTATTCTCATAGGCAATTAAACCGAAATAGATAAGAAGCGGGATAATAAATATAATATTTGCAATCTTTGTTAAAAGGGATAACCCTAAAAATATAGATGATAAGAATATGTATTTATTACTGCCTTTATTAATATTACTTTTATCTTTAACATTGTCATTTAAATTATTTTTATATAAAACCGCGAATATAAAAGCGAATATAAATAATAAACAGGACAGGGGTTCCGAGAAGCTTTCTTTTGAATAATTCCACAGCATTGTTGTTATACCGGCTAACACCCCTAATATAATAGATATTTTAATACTGTAATTAAGCAGTCTTGAGAGAATATACAAGCCGGCTATAATAAAAGCCGTAATTAAACAGTTGGAAAAATTAACAAAGAGTTTTGTTAAAAGTCCCTGATCTATACCGCTTATCTTGGATAGAAGAAGACCTTTGATGTAAAATGGTATCATAATTAATGCCTGCAGCATCCCGTAGCCGAAATAATGATGCCCGTCTGCTTTGTTGTAGTAATATGTCTGCTTTAAATCCGGAGTAAGGTCCTGTTCGGCTATGTGCAGTTTCCCGTTTAAAACAAGATTTTTAGCGGTAAGATAAACCTGGTACCCGTCCCCGCCGATGCTTCCCGGTATAAATAAGGCGTAAAAACAGGTAAACATTATGATAAGAAACAATATTATTTTAAATTCCGTTTTTAAATTAAACATATAATTATTTTTTTACTATTTCATAAAATATTTTTTCTTTACAAGAAAACCCAGCATTTTTATACCGTCAACGACCGGATAAAGCTTGCTTGTCCCTATTCTCTCGGCGTAATCTATATGGTATTCTTCCGCTTTTATGTCTTTATTCTTAAATGCTTCTATTTTTATCTCGTTGGAGAATTCCATGCCCGTTCCTTTTAGCTTCATAAGGGGCAGGATGTCTTTTTTAAACATCCACATGCCGCTCTGACCGTCTTTAAGCTTAAGACCGTAGAATGTGTTTACGATTTTTGTGAGCACATAATTGCCGAAACGGTTGCGCTTTCTCATTGAATATTTGTCTTTTAAAGGGAACCTTGCTCCTGATATAAAATCAAGGTCATTGTCTATAAAATAATCGAGCATCTCTTTTATTTTCCATATGGGATATGTGCCGTCACCGTCTGTCGTAACTATGATATCTCCTTCTACTACAGGCAGGCCCTTAATATATGATCCGCCGTATCCTAAATTGGATAAGTTCCTTACGACTCTGGCGCCGGATCCTCTTGCTTTTTCCACTGTCCCGTCGGTTGAAGCGTTATCTATAACAAACACTTCATCCACGAAATCAGGAACCATCTTTATTACCCTGTCTATGCCTTTTTCTTCATTATGGCACGGTATAAAAACCGTTATTTTCTTATCTCTGTACATAATAACCCCTAACTTTTATTATCAGTAAATAATATCACATTTTCTCGGCAATAACAAATACGGATAACCCCAGAGGCGGCCGTACAGCCCTCTCAACAAATTTAATAACCGGTATAACCGTATTAAAAAGCTTCCCCCGCCCTGATTTAAAGTGCTTATCTTTAAATACCTTCCCGCTAAGATACCATCCTATTATACCCGGGAAATTAAAATAAAAGCTTTTATGTATCTTAAACCCGGCTTTTTTAACTTTATTAACAATTTCTGACTTTGAGTATCTTCTGAAGTGAAGATCCGCTTTATCCAGTGTCCCGTAAAGCCACATAAAAGCAGGAACCTGTATAATAACCCTGCCT
>JBDRKI010000011.1:0-10771 GCA_043814095.1 Armatimonadota bacterium
ATCCGGTATGCCGATAAAATGAATGCCCCGACACCATAAAAAAACGGCATTCGGTTATCCGTGGAATCGGCATTCGGTTATCTCTGGAATTGACATTCGGATTCCTCTGGAATCATCATTCGATTAGCGTGGAATATGCAAAACAGACAGAAAAAAAAGAAATTAAAATAGACAAAAACAATTTTAAACAATTTTTAATTAAAAAACTCTCCCAGCTTGATTTTAATAAAGTAAGAAAAGATGTCGAACGCTTTTTAATAAATGCAGAAGAGACAAAATTTTTAGATAAAGATTTAATAATAAAATTAATCGAACCATTTTAAAAATGCAGATACTGACATCCTCCACCAGGTCATAATTGATACTCTCCCCTCCCCTGAATACAAAAAAAGATGGGCATATTTTATTAAGAAGGTCTATAAAGACAATCCGCTCATCTGTCCCAAATGCTCCGGACAGATGAAAATTATAGGGTTTATAGAAGAACCTCAGGCGGTTAAAACAATCCTTAACTCCCTCAACCTCCGGAAAGTTCCGGTCAGGAAAGACCCGAAAAACAACAGGGCGCCTCCAAAATGTACGGATTACTGCTCAGATATTGATTACGGCTGGGATGCTTACTGCACAGACCTTGTCTGGGAAGACGAAATACCTATAGCATCGTAATTATTCTTAAATACGGTATTGGATTAACTATGTCTAAAAAAAAATATTATCCGAAAGTTTCCCGCCATTATTCTATTATAGTTCACAACGACCATCTTTTAATTCAAGCACCTATTTTTTTCTAAAAATATTGGACACAAGTCCCTCTTTTTGCTATAATTTGCTCAGAAACACAAAATCAAAGTTCCTATCTTTTTACTGCTCAAGACCTAATGCAAATTTTAAAGCATTTTCAATTTCCGAAATTTTTTCATTAGACAGCTTACATATATGTTTAACAAGAAATTTTTTAGGAATTGTATTAATTACATCAAGATTTGCAACACAGGCTTTCGGCAAGCCATCCTCCTGCCCCAGCGGAACCTCAACAGGTATTTTCCTTATAGTCGTGCTTATTTCCGCCACTGTAACAAATTGACGCACCGTTATGGCTTTAGTACGGGATAATAAAACCACAGGTCTTTTACCTACAGGTTTTGGAATTTGAGCCCACCATACTTCTCCTCTATGCATTACCATTTTTCCTTTCCAAAGCTGGATAATCCCGCTTTAAAAAATGGGTCAAGGTCTGCGTAATTTTCCGGTGTCTTCTGATAGCCCTTTATATATTGATTTTCTAATATTTCTGTTTCCTGCTTTTTAAGCCATAATTTTACTGCTTCGGTCATAATATAACTGCGGGTAGTATGAGTAATTTTCCTGATTTCTTCTATTTTTTCAAAAAACTCTTTAGGTATGCTGATCGCCATTTTTTTTCTATTTATCATAATTACCCCTTCTCTCTATCATACTTTCTTCCTACTTAAAGTATAACTCATTGGAATACCGTAGTCAAGCTTTATTAAACCATGAAATAAGCTGCTATTTAAACGAAATACAAGAAGCTGCTTTGGCAAGAATGTCTTTTATAAGTTTTTTTGGACTCTTAAACCTTTCCTGCCAGATAAGGTAACGGCAGAATTTATCCCTTAATTCAAGCAATTTTTCAGGAGTAAAGTCAGGAGTAGTTATATTAGCTCTGTAAATGCTTAATTTATCAAGATTAAAGTCCCCGGGCAGGTAATTATTGTCTTTGCATATACTGTAAAGCTCTGTGCCGGGGTAAGGAGTAGCTATGGATATGAAAGGATCATAAATTCCCAGTTTAGCGGCATACCGAAAGCTGTCTTTCATGCTTTTTTCCGTCTGACCGGGTATACCTATAACAATAAAAATACCTGTTTCCATCCCTATCTTTTTTGCATATTTTAAAAGCGGGGGCACTTTTTTTAAATCAAGAGGTTTTTTAATGATTTTATCAAGATCAGACTGGTTGCCTGACTCAATTGCCAGATTAAGACAGTAGCAGCCGCTTTTTTTCATCTTCTTTATAATTCTCTCGTTTAATGCAAAAGCGGCAACACCGTTAGGTGTATCCCATATAAGGTTAAGATTTTCTTTGATCATAAGATCAAAAAGCTTCTCTGCTCTTTCTACATCCAGTGTTAAATTATCATCTTCAAAGATAATTTCTTCTATACCGTATTTTTTCTTTAAAAATTTCAGCTCTTCTATAACATTCTCAGGGGAACGAGTTCTGAATTTTCTGCCCCACACTTTACTTGCGGAACAGAAAACACAGCCGAAAGGACACCCGCGTGATGTGATAACAGGCATATAGCGGTCTTTTTTTCTCATGCCGTGACAGTACTTCTGACCGAAGTATTTATCCCAGTTAATAAGCTCATAGGAAGGCATAGGAATAGAATCCAGATCTTCAATAAATCTGTTTTTGGGTATTATATAAGGTTTGTTATCTTTTTTAAACGAGATCCCGTCCAGTTTATCTTCAGGGAGGGTACCTTCAAGGTATTTTAAAAGCTCTAAAAAAGAATCTTCGCCCTCTCCTAAAATTATATAATCCAGAAATTCACCTTTAATCTCTTCTTCGGGATCTGCTGTGGGATGAGCCCCGCCTGCAACGGTTATAATATTTTTATCAATAGTTTTAACCAGCTTGTAAATCCGGTGTGCGTTATCTCTCTGTCTTGTAAAGTGGCTGCTTACACCTACTATATCCGGTGAAAAATCTCTTATTCTTTTTTCTATTTCCTCAAAACTAAGCCCTATTCTTTCAACATTATCATCAATAGATGTAGATGATTCCCATCCTTCTGCAAGACAGTCCAGTATATTTACTTCCCTGCCGTCTTTTGTAAGAACCGCCGCTATATAGGCAAGCCCTAGAGGAGGAATAGGATTAATATCCCTTGTCCCTTTAAATATATATGCAGGAGGAACAAGAAGAAGTATTTTGTTGAATTTTTTATTTGAATTAGGTCTTTTTTCCATTACACCCTGCCGTACTGTACCTGGTAAAAAGAGCTGTAATAACCTTTTTTACCGAGAAGCTCTTCATGAGTACCTGATTCAATTAGACGGCCTTTATCCAGAACCACTATATTATCTGCTTTCTCAATAGTGGAAAGCCTGTGTGCAATAGCTACAACTGTACGCCCGCGTGAGAGGTTCTCAACTGCTTCCTGGATAAGCTTCTCTGTCTTTGTATCCATTGCGCTTGTAGCTTCATCAAGTATTAAAATCTCAGGATTATTTATGAGGGCTCTTGCTATTGATATTCTCTGCTTCTGCCCCCCGGAGAGTCTTACTCCCCTCTCGCCGACTACAGTATCATAACCATCGGGCATATCAGATATAAACTCATGAGCATTTGCAGCTTCTGCCGCTTTTACAACCTCTTCATCAGAAACGGAAAAATTCCCGTACCTTATATTATCCTTAACAGTTGCGTTAAAGATAAATACATCCTGTGAAACAAAACCTATCTTTTTTCTCCATGAATAAATATCAAACTCTTTTAAAGGCATGCCGTCAATTACTATGCTACCTGAAGTTGCGTCATAAAATCTGGGGATAAGGTTTACAAGAGTTGATTTACCCGCACCTGTAGCCCCTACAACAGCTGTAGTTCTGCCTTTCGGTATGATTAAGTTTATATCTTTTAAAACATACTGGTTTTCACTATATGCAAAATTTACATCCTTAAATTCAATACTGTTCTTAAAGGCCTCCATAGCTTTGTCTCCGTTTTTCATGGAGAACTTTTCTATATCATCCTCAACCTCTTTATATGTATAAAAAGCGGCAAGGTTATTAGCCATCTGACCACGGTAAGTATTGACCATATTAAGCTGCTGTATAGTCCTGTTTAAAAGAACCACATACACAAGTGCATACGGGATCATAGAGGTAAAATTTATATTTACAGTCCTTACTGCAATAAAGAAAATAACTATAAATACAGTCAACATAAGGGTTTCCGTCAAGGGAGCGATAAGAAAATTATATTTTTCATATTTATAATTAGCATCAATAAATTCACTATCTGCTTTTTTAAATCTTTCCTTCTCGTAATTCTCGGCACCGAAACTTTTAATAACCCTTATACCCGTCAGAACTTCTAAAACTATGAAATTAAACTTTGAAGAAGCTTTTGAACCTATATCACCGAGTATCTTAACTTTCCTTATTATGTGCTGTATGAAAGGAAATACAAAAAGCATTAACACTGCAACGACAATACTGAACTTCCATGATACCATTGCAAGTATAGCAACATATACCAGAACTTTAACGGCGACTGTCAGAAGATTAAGCAGCGTGCTTAAAAAGGTACCCATCCTAACAGTTTCATAGTATATACTGCTTACAAGATGCCCTGATTTTACCGAATCATAATATTTGTTGCTGCAGTATAGAATCTTCTCAACAAGGCTCTCCCTTAAATTTCCTATGGCTCTATATTTTAATCTGCTTGCCATAATATAGGCGGCATAAGTAAATAGATTCTTCAGAACCATCATTGCGAATATGAAAATAAGGATTGTGACAAGTATTTTTTTCTGGTCCATCCCTTCAAACAAAAAATTAAACCTGCTTAACAGTGGAAAGCCGGACGAGGCTTCCGCGCCGCCTGATATAATATTCTGGAAAAGCGGTATAAGCATGGTTATTGAAAAGCCCTCAAAAACACCACTTACAAGGCTTACCAGAACCACAAAAATAATCTGGTTTGAATATCTTTTAAGATATAAATATGCAGGCAGGTATTTATTCATAATAATATCCTATACTTTATCTTTACCAAATACAAGAGACTCAACAAGATTTTCTATATTTTCCTTTGTTTTTTCTCTTGCAACAAAACGGTTATAAAAAGTATTATCTCTTTTTTTATCTAATTTACCTTTAATGAAAAGATCCAGGTTTTCTATGGTTTTATCTATATCTTCAAAATAATAAGTGCGTTTTGTAAGGTCAGACACAGCACCCTTCTCTATTGTTCTTACAACATTCTCATTT
Source organism: Armatimonadota bacterium (assembly GCA_043814095.1). GTDB lineage: Bacteria > Vulcanimicrobiota > JACPDS01 > JACPDS01 > JBDRKI01 > JBDRKI01. The sequence goes on from JBDRKI010000011.1 coordinate 5,029, forward strand.
ATTACAAATATATCAGTATTGAGCCCGGAAACCTCATAGAGTGATGTTGTAGGATGATCAATTATGACACACCCCTGATCATATTCGGCAAGAACCTGTCCGAAGGGTACATTATAAATAACTTCTACTTTTTTAAGATCTTCCAGCATAGGCAGAACTGATAAAGTCTCATAACTTGCATTAGGAAAAGGTTTTATCATGACTGATACATTCTCAAGAGATTCAAGATACTTAAGCAGTTTTATCTTTTTTTCGTTTATCTCATCGGGCTTTTCCCGTATCATACCGCCGTCAAGCATACAGAATGTATTTACTATGGGGTAAAGTATATCAACTTTTTTCTTCTGTTTGTTCTCTTTGCTTTGTTTAACAATATTAGCAATCCTCGCAGAACCGAAACTGTATACAGGAAGATTAAAGTCTTTTTCTGGATATGTAATTTTCAGGTCATCTTTCCCGTAACCATAGGTAATGTAGTGTGTACATCTTGTCATATCCGCTATATAAACATCATGATTGAAATGATTCCCTGCAAGACCGCCATGCTCGCATCCCAGGACAGGTATATTATCTGCAAGCAAGTATTCAAAAAGTAACGCCTTAAAACCGTACGTAGGCGGATTCCCCCATACACCCAGCTTCACTTTTACTTTTTTATTAATATCTTCAAATGATTTAAGATAGACAAGCAGATTATTAATCTTACTGTTAAAATCTTCTTTAATATCCTTAAGAAGTAGATCTTTAAGCTCCGGATATCTGCTATCATAATCTAAAGATAAATCATCTAAACTCAGGTTGAATTTTTTCTTTGTTTTTAATGATTTTTTAAAGCCGGCAGGAAGAGCCCCTTTCATCTCAGTCCCTGTATCATACCTTATGATATTATATTTTGAGCCTCCGTGCAGGAAAACAAGATCATAAAGACTGTCATAAAGAAGTATATAAGGCTTCTTTTTACCTTTTATTTTTTTAACCAAATTAATAAATGTTCTACTACTTCTTTTAAGAAATCCTATAATCTTTTTCAAAACAGATTCTTTCTGACCCTTAACAGGTGCATTCCTTTTATAAAGAGGTATAAATTCCATGCTACCGGCATCTACCGGAACATCTTTTTTAATTTCCTTAAATACAGTATCTGTTTTTATACTATCTAAAAGATCTTTAAGTGTTGTTGAAGATGCAAAAAATCTGCTTAAAGAATGATCATAAAAGAATACATCTTTAATGCCTTTTTCACTGATTACTGTTGATAAAGATTGTATAAAATTAACAAACGAGTTAAACCTGAGGTATATAAGGTAAGCATAAAGGGACTTAAAAAACCTTATATTCTTAAATCCGGATTGGCTGTTTAAGCCTTCTGAATACTTACTATCAAGTGCATCTGTAAGTTCAATTGCAAACTTATCTGCTTTTTTTAAATTATCCGCTGTTTTTTCCCTTGATATATATTTACTTAAACAGTCACATTTAATCCCGTATTTATAATCTAAAAAAAATTCTACGGATGCATGAGAAGTAAATAAATAATAATCTTTCAGGCTGTTCTTAAACGCTTTATTATTTAAAAGAAATGGTATATCGCTGATCTTGTTTATGATAATAGCTTTTTTCATAATTCCCTATGCCAGAGCTTCGTATTTTTCCCTGCTTCTTAAAGAATTAAGGCAGTTCAAACAAAATTTATTCAACGGTTTTTCTTTTTTTAACTGCCCTCTCAGATCATTTATAAAATCCGACCTCCAGGCTTCCTGAATACTCATATCCTTAATATTACCTATCACAACATGTTTGGAAAAATCGGTACAGCAGGGCCTGAGCTCCCCGTCCCAGTTGATATACAGTGTGCTGTTGGGATAATCACATCTTAGTTTTTCTTCTTCAATTGAAGAATATCTTAACTCATTTATGTTCTTAACATCTATTAAGGCCTGTACGTCAACTTCATCGGCAATATTACACCAGAAGTTTATAAAATCATTTTTATCATTCTTGGTTAAATTATAATCAACAAAACTAACTCTTAAGATCGGGAGTTTTACACTCTTTCTTTCTCTTTTATCCAGAAAGTTAAACACATTGGACATTAACCTGTAATAACTTGCTCCCCTTACTTTTTTATAGGTCTCATACCGGGCCGCGTCAACTGATACATGGAGTCTGGTAACATTTGAGTTTAATATAAGCTCTACTATATCATCACCTAAAAGCTGGGCATTAGTGAATATAAAGAAGTCTTCAAATTCTTTATCAGATATATACTTGATTACTTCCTTAACCTCTTTATACAACAAGGGTTCACTGCTTGAACCGATTGCGACTGATAAAGCGCCTATATCTTTGCATTCATCAATAAGTTTATAAATCTTATCAAGAGAAAGATATGCTCTTTCTTTTTTACCGTCGCTGAATCTTCTATAACAGTGAACACATGACAGGTTGCATGAATCTTTAAGTGCGAAGGTTACGAAAAGAGGAGCATCTGATTTTATACTTCCATTCCTTACTGCTTCCCACTTCTGCCTGTATTTTAAAAACTTTTCTGCTTTCTCTTTTTTACCGTTTTTAAGATACTCATTATATATAATCAGGTTAGGATCGGACTTCCCGAAATGCTTAACCATATCTATGGCTTCTGTTCGTCTGATAAGCTCTTCCATTATGACCTCTCCCCTATCTTCTTTGCCGGGACGCCCGCATTTATTGAATAGCTTTCCGTATCTTTTGTAACAACCGCGTTTGCACCTATAACAGAACCTCTTAAAATCTTCACGCCTTTATTAATGGCGGTATTTGCCCCTATAAGGCAGTCTTCTTCAATGATAACAGGTTCATGGATATAGCCCTGATCAGCTATAAATTCGTTTTTAACGAGTCTATGTTCATTGGCATTTATGGTAATTCTGGGTCCTAACATGCATTTTTTACCGATTATTATATCGGCTCCGCCTGTAAAAACAGAACCGCATCCTACTTTAGCCCCTTCTTTTATTATTATTGAACCTTCTCTGGCAGATACAAACCTGCAGTCATTCTCTATATTTACATTATTTTCTATAATTATTCTGCCGTTCTCTCGATTCCTAAGATCTATATCACCATAAATAGAAACATTGTCGCCTATGGTAATATTACCGGCCTTCCCCCTAATTTTCAGCTTAGGGGTGCCTTCTATGTAAAATTTCTTCCCGACTTTAATCCCGTATATGCCCAGTATAAATTTTATAATAATACTATGCAGCTTCCATATCACTTTATTTGTTATAAGGGCTAAAAAATCACACATATTTATATCCTATTTACATCCCGATTTTATATTTTTTTCCATATCAAGAAACATCTTAGCATTAATGAAATTAAATATAAACTTGCTGTAGCTATTCGGCATATTTTCCATTGATATAATTTCACTTATCTTATCTTTATTTACAAAGTCATATATACCACTATTCTCTAAAATATAATCCTTATTATCCTTATTGTCAAAGTCAATCAAAGAATGGATTGAGGCATTAAAACCTTTTTTATGCCTGTCTGTGCGCACCTTATCATTTAATATCCCTTTAACAGCTTCTCTAAGTATATATTTGCCGTAACCGTCCTGTATTAAATACTCATCCGGGATAGAATAAGAAAATTCAAACAGCTTTGAATCAAGGTAAGGAGACCTATTCTCAACAGAATAATACATTGAATTTAAGTCATCTTCATGAAGAATAACCGGTATGACCTCATGAAAGAGTTCATTCATCATGCGGTTGCGCAAAAGACGGTTAGAGTATTTTTCTTCCTTGAAATCTTCTTTAAAGCTTTTCTTTAAAAATGACGCAAAAACATCGTTATTTAAATAAATATGACCCCTAAAATCCCTGTCTTTCATATAAAGTTCGGGGTTTTTAAGGTGCGGGTTTCTGACTATATTACCTATAAACCTATACCAGTCTTCAAGGTATTTATTATAAAGCTCGTTCTGTCTTACCTCATAAAGATGCAGGTTGAAATGATCATAATAACCGGTAGTAAGCTCATCTGCACCCGTACCGGAGACTGCAACTTTATAACCGTTTTCAGATATTGCCTCAGATAAAAACGAATGGATATAATAAGATATGGTGCTGACAGGTGAATCATGATAATTGATTAATTTTCTCAGCCTTTCAAAAAAGTTCTCTTTAGGGATATGTATAAGAGTATTCTTACAACCTATATCATCAACCGTCGCTTTTATATTATCATACTCATTATATCTTTCATCTTCATCAATGATTGAAAAAGATGCAACATCATAATTAAACACCTTGCCTGCAATAGATGCAATCGAAGCAGAATCTATACCCCCGCTCAAACAGAATGCAAGCGGGACATCTGATCTTAAACGGAGCTTTACGCTGTTAATTAATCTATCTCTAAAACCTTCTACCGCATCAGAAAGCTTCATTTCTTTTACATTACATGAAGGCTTCCAGTATTTTTCTTGCTTAACTTCAAGACTATTGTTAATAACAACATTAGAAGCATAAGAAACTTCTTTAACCCCTTCAAAGAAAGTCTCCGGAACCTTATAAAGTGACTTATAACCGTTAACAAGATATCTCATAAGATGGTTTGTATTAATAGTAAGTGAAGAGCCTGAAAGAGATTTTATAAACTTAATCTCAGAACCGAAATATATCCCATCTTGTGTTTCCATATAGTAAAGCGGCTTTTCGGCAAATCGGTCTCGCGATAAAAAGAGTCTGCTTTTCTTTTTATCATAAATTGCAAAACTCCACATACCTTCAAACCTATTTACGCAATCTTCTCCGTAAATAATATAAGCCTGGAGAAGAACCTCTGTATCGGAAGAAGTTTTAAAAGAAACTCCCTTTTTCTCAAGTTCTTCCCTTATCTCTTTGTAATTATAAATCTCACCGTTAAATATTAAGGTATAATCACCTATACTAAATGGCTGGTTAGACCTTACATCAAGATCTATAATGCTTAAACGGCTATGCAGAAGAACTATGTTTAAACCAGCATTCTCAATAACGGTATAATCCCTGTAATCAGGGCCTCTGTTAACCATTAAATCAAGAGTCCTTTTCACAGCTCCCGTATCTATATTATCTTTACCTATATAACCTGCTATACCGCACATAATCTACCTACACCACCGCTACTCTTTTTAAATGAAACAAGTCATCCCCTACTTTATTCACGCCGTCTATGGCCGTAGGAGAACATTTAATACCGTATTCTTTAAGCATATTTATAACCTCATCAGAATAACAGTAATCTAACCCTTCCGGATACGAATAATGCAAAAGACTAATGCCTGTTCTCTCTTTATAAAACCGGTATCAGGCGATAAATCCGGAAATAGCCTTATCTTATTATCTGTTAAATATTGTTAAAAGCATAATAAATAAAATACAAGCATTTTTGCAGAAAAATGCTTAATATTTATTATTAACTAAAATTTTATTTTAATAAGGGGCTTTTGTCAATATTGATGATAGATAGTGCAGGGATGAATAATAAATGTGTCAATAAATGACATTTTTATCTTATTGGGTAAAAATTTTATTGGTTAAAAGAGCAACACAAAAGGAAATATTGCCCCATATTGTAGAATAGTTATTAAAGACGGCGGAGGAAGGACTGGAACAAAAATTTTTATTTAAGAAGTATTGAATCTAATCTGGATACGGGTATTTAGCAACTCGTCGATCTCATCAGGATTGAGAGATTTGGAAAC
>JBDRKI010000012.1:0-33263 GCA_043814095.1 Armatimonadota bacterium
TTCCGCTTCTTTAATGGCTTGTTTCATAAAATATTTATCATCTTTTTTGTTTTTAATCATAGTAAGACTCTTTTCTTTTCCTTGTGAATTCTTTTTCTTTGTTTTTTGATTGTTAATTAGAAAAAAAGAAATAAATGGCGCGCCCGAGAGGATTTGAACCTCTGACCTACGGTTTCGTAGACCGGCGCTCTATCCGCTGAGCTACGGGCGCGTGGCGGAGAGGGGGGGATTCGAACCCCCGAGACGTTCAACACGCCTACACGATTTCCAATCGTGCGCATTCAACCAGGCTCTGCCACCTCTCCATAAAAAAATATCTTTTCCGGTGAATAAATCTGGCGGAGAGACTGGGATTCGAACCCAGGGTAGGGCTTTAAAGACCCTACAAGCGCTTAGCAGGCGCTCGCCTTAAACCAACTCGGCCACCTCTCCGCTTTCGTTATTTTATAAATGTGATGGATATTATACCATATATTTAATATTTATCAACTTATACAGCTGCTTCGGCTTCTTCTGTTTCTTCTTTTTTTTCTTCCTCTTCCCTTACTTTAACCGGCATTATTATATATATGTAATCTTCCCTTTCTTTAAGCTTCATAACAGCCGGTCCTTCCGTGTGAGTAAAACAGAGGGCTATTTTTTCATCGCCGAAGTTTGATAAAAAGTCTACTATATATTTACCGTTAAACGATATTTTTATATCTCCGCCTTTTTTATTTATTATATCAACTTCTTCATAAGCATTTCCCAGGTCGGCGGTTGCTGAAGTTATTATTATCTTCTCTTTTCCCATTCCTATTTTTACCAGTTTAGGGCTGTCTTTTTCGCAGGCCAGTATTAAAGCCCTTTTTATGGAATGAAGTAAGTCTTCTCTTTTTACTTCCGCCTCTATGTTGTGCTTGCTGGGTATAACCTGGTTGTAATTGGGGAAATTTCCTTCTATTGTCCTTGAATAAATCGTTGTCTCGTCAAATTTAAAGAATATCTGTCCTTCGTTTATAAATACAAACAGATCTCCTTCTTCTTTTAATAACCTTTGTATCTCCTGAAGGGATTTAGAAGGAATTATAAACTTTTCTTCTTTGGAAAAGACTTCTTTTAAGGGATATTCGGCTTTTGCCAGTCTTCTGCCGTCAGTGGAAACCACGGTGAGAACCTGGCCTTTTAAGTTGAATAATACCCCGGTAAGAGTTGTTCTTATCTCTTCCGTCTGCGCACAGGCGAATATAACATTTTTTATTATATCCTTAAAGATTCCCTGATTAAGATTAAGGGTGGGAATATTCTTTGATTTCGGGAATACCGGAAAATCTTCCTCATCCAAAACATTAATATTATATTTTGAATTGTGCGCCCTTATTTCAAGAACTTTATCTTTTAATTCAAATACTATGTCTTCGTCGGGAAGCTGTGTTATTATTTCCGTTATTATTTTTGCGGGAGCGCAGAAAGAGCCTTTTTTAAGAACCTGGGTTTCCACGGATGTTTCTATTCCTACTTCAAGATCCGTTGCCAGAAGCTTTATACTGTTATTTCCGTCAGTCTTAAACAATATGTGCGTAAGTATAGGCAACGGACTCCTGTGACTTACCGCTTTGGATACCTTTAATATACCTTCCTCTATTTTTGATTTTAATACATTAAGTTTCATTTTTTCCTCCCTGTGTGTTCTTTCTTATATATATTTCCTTACTTAAATAATTAGTAGTAGTAGTAAGGGGCTGTTGATATGTTTATAAGTTTGTTTTTATTTCCCTTTTAACAAAAATTTTATTTTTTTGCCTGTGGAAAAACTTCTTATTTCTTTCCACATATACACCCGGAAAACATTATAATTTTTTTTCAAGGTTCCTTCCACAGCTTATCCTAGCTTTTTCCACAGTAGGATGTTAATTGATTTTTTATGTTGGAAATGCCGTTTGAAATCTGCGGGCTTCTTTGAAGTTCATTTATTTTTTTCCATGCGTGCATAACGGTAGTATGGTCTTTGCCGCCGAACTCTTTCCCTATGTCCGGATAAGAAGAACCTATCATCTCTCTTGCGAGGAACATTGCAATCTGCCTGGGGGTGGAGAATCGCTGATCCCGCTTTTCCCCTTTTAATTCCGCGAGGCTTATTCCGAAATACTCGGATACTACCTGCTGTATAACCGCGATGCTTAAATTTTTGTTTTTATCGTCGGAGATTATGTTCTTCAACGCTTCTTTTACGAGAGTTATATTTATATCGCTTTTATTTAAAGAAGCAAAAGCAATAACTCTTACAAGAGCGCCTTCCAGCTCCCTTATGTTGGAAGTTATTTTCTCGGCAAGAAAAGATATTATTTCATAGGGAACATTTACTTTTTCTGCTTCGGCCTTCTTCCTTAATATGGCTTCCCTTGTTTCAAGGTCCGGAGACTGGATATCCGCTATTAATCCCCATTCAAAACGGGATCTTAACCTGTCTTCCAGGGTGGGAATCTCTTTAGGGGGCCGGTCGCTGGATATTACTATTTGCTTATTCGCCCCGTGAAGATCGTTAAAGGTATGGAAAAATTCTTCCTGGGTTCTTTCTTTATTCGCGAGAAACTGTATGTCATCTATTAACAACACATCTATATTGCGGTATTTGTTCCTGAACTGCACTGTCTGGTGATCGCTTATGGAATTTATTAATTCGTTCGTGAATTTTTCGGTGGAAACATAAAGAACCTTTAATCTGCTGTTATGGCTTAAAACATAATGTCCTATAGCGTGCATGAGATGGGTTTTCCCCAGCCCTACTCCCCCGTACACGAAAAGAGGGTTATATGCTTTCGCGGGCGCTTCCGCGACAGCCATTGCCGCGGCCGAAGCAAAATGATTGCTGTTGCCGACAACATAAGAATCAAAAGTGTAATTAGGATTAAGAAGGCTTTTATAAGCAGAATCTTCGCCGAAAAGTTTTGAGGACGCCCTGGCGTATTCTTTCTCGTCAAAGGTTTCTGAAGAAAAATTCTTATCAACTTCAAATAAAAGATTTACTTTTCTTCCAAGCAGGTTCTGAAAAGTTTTTTTCACAAGATCATAATGCCTGTTTATTATCCAGTCTTTGGCGAATTTGTTGGTGACGGAAACGGTTATGGAATCATTTTCCGCAGAGGCGGGAAAACTATTTTTTAAGCAGGTTTCAAAAGTAGGCCTGCCAAGCTTTTCCTCCATTACAAGGAGGCACTGGTTCCACGATTCGCCGATATTTTCATTTGTTAATTCTGTAGAAGCATCATCTTTTTCGGTTTTGGTATTTTCCGTAAACATAAATAAAGCCCCCTGTCTTTGTGGATATTTTGTAAATGTATAGAAAACTCCTTCAAATTAGTTTTCCACATATTAACACAAAACAGATTTTGCTTGTGGATAACTTTAAAAAGTTCTTATATTATAACAGAAAAAAAAATAAAAAAAAAGTTTTATTCAGAAAAAAATCCACAAAAAGGCAAAGTTTTCCACAAATTTATCCACAATTGTGCATAAAAAAAAGAAACAAGGACAAAAATCCTTGTTTCTGGCCAATAAAGGGTCATACAGGAGGAAAACGAACAAAAGTTCGATTATATCAATAACTCAAGCGCGGAAAAAGAAATGTTCATGCCAAGCCAGGGTTGCGCGGCAGTCTGTTAACTGTTTTTTGGTATGTAAATCTTTACTTAATTTGGTTTCTTTTGTCTCAGAATTATCAAAATCTGTAAATTTTTTAAGTGCCGGAGCAGTATTTGGCACAGAATCCGCTTTGTTTTTGGGATCAATGTTTCCGTTCATAATAATCGCTCCTTCCTATATTTATGATAACATACGGGACGGCAGAAAAATATCGGTCAAAAGGCCTATTTTAAGGGACCGAAAGGAGTATTTTTCAGGAAGTTAAATCAGGCGCAGTTTCAAAAAATCCTTTTAACCTTGACTTTAATAATGGCGAAGAGTATAATTATTAAAGTTTTTAAAAGCTATATTATTACTTTATCATAGAGAGGTTTTTAAAATGAGCAAAAGAACTTATCAGCCGAAGAAAAAAAGCCAGAAAAGAACATCGGGCTTCCGCAAAAGAAACTCCAGCCCTACCGGCAAAAAAATATTAAAAAACAGAAGAAAAAAGGGAAGAAAGAAACTTGCTGTTTAAGCTGTTAAAAAAAATAAAGAAAAACAGAGAATTTTCATATATTTACAAAAAAGGAAAAAGAAGTTATTTTGAGCACGTAAGAATCTTCCAAATCAAGACACGGGAACCAGGCGCCTTTTATGGGATAACGACTTCTAAAAAGTTTAAGAGCGCTGTTGACAGAAACAAAGCCAGAAGAAGGACCCGGAACATTCTTAAGGATGAAAGCTTCGCGGAAAAAATAAAGTTTGTCATATCAATAAAAGAGACAGCACTGGAGATTCCCTACGGGGACTTAAAAGAAGAGATTTTACAGGCCCTTTTAAAATCAAAAATAATTTTAAAAGACAGCCATCAAAGGACGGAACAGCGGCAATGAAGTTTTTCTTCATATATATTATAAAGGCGTACAGGTTTTTTACTAAATACGCGCAGCCCAGATGCAGGTTCATTCCCTCGTGTTCTTCTTATGCCGCTGAAGCCATTGAAAAACACGGGGTTTTTAAAGGATTGTATTTAAGCTCGGCCAGGATATTAAAATGCAATCCCTTGTTTCCCGGGGGATATGATCCGGTGAAATGATTGATTTGTTTTGGCAATAAATTGCCTCGCCGAATACATAAAAAGCAGATGACCAGGAGGATAAATTAATGCAAGCAATACAGGATATATTATGGAAAACGATAGAGTTTTTCACTCAAATTGCCGGAAACAATTACGGATTGGGCATAATTTTGCTGGCGATCGCGATAAAGGCCGTGCTTTATGTCCCTACCCAGCAGCAGTTCAGAGCCATGAAGGATATGGCTGCGATTCAGCCGGAGATTAAAAAACTTCAGGAAAGACACAAAGGAGATCCTAAAAAACTCCAGACAGAACAGATGGAGCTGTTTAAAAGACATAAAATAAATCCGCTGGGAGGGTGCCTCCCGATACTTATCCAGCTTCCGATTTTATGGGGAATATGGTCCACCATAAGCAAGCACACGGCGGCTTTTGACAATGCCAGTTTTTTATGGATTAATAAAACAACGGCGGCGGCGTTTAACTTTGAGATCCCCGTTTTAAAAATATCGTTTATAGGCGCGAATCTCGGACAGGCCGATTTTATAATGCTTATTTTATACGCCTTCAGCATGTATCTGTCCCAGAAGTTAACGGTTATGGATAAAGCAACCGCGGACAAACAGAAAATGATGACTATTATGATGCCGGTAGTTTTTACGTTCATTTTGGCAAAATTTCCATCCGCCCTTATTTTATACTGGCTGACATTTAATTTGCTGAGCGTTATTCAGCAAATGATGATTATGAAAGAGCCCTCAAGGGTTGCGCTTTCCATACAGAACGGCGGAATAATAGACGCGCCCGGCCCGGAAAAAGATAAAAACTCCGGCAAAAAAGAAGAGGTTAAAATAGGCTAAATTCGCTTATTACATACAGGAGGAGACAATGCAAGAGAAAGAATTTGCGGGCAAAACGGTTGAAGACGCTCTTTGTGAAGCCAGGAAAGCGCTGAATGTTAAAAAAGAAGATATTAAATACGAAGTTATAGAAGAAGGTTCATCAGGCCTCTTGGGCATAGGGGGAAAAGAAGCAAGAATAAAAGTGGAAATAAATCCGGAAGCTTTTATTGAAGGGCTGGATAAATTTTTATATGAACTTTTTGTTTTAATGGGGATGGACGTAAGAAGAACGATAGAAGAAAACGAGATCGGCGTAAAAGTAAATCTTGAAGGGGACGATCTGGCCGTTCTTATAGGAAAACGCGGAGGAACGCTTGACGCCCTCCAGCTCATATCAAATGTCGCGGCAAACAGGGGCAGGGAAGAAAAAAGAAAAATAATAATAGACGCGCAGGGCTATAAAGAAAGAAGAGAGAGATCATTAAAAGATATGGCGGTAAGAGAAGCAGAGAAAGTGAAAAAAGAGAAAAGAAGCATTATTTTAAATCCCATGCCGCCGAACGAAAGAAGAATAATTCATCTGGCGCTGCAGGAACATAAATACGTAAAAACGTATTCATCGGGTGAAGAACCGATGAGAAAAGTTGTTATAGCTCTTAAAGAAGATTAAGTATAGATAAGGAATTTTAATAAAGCAAAATTTTAAAAAGATATCCTTGGCCCGGCCCGGAAAGGGCGCCGCTCGCCGGGGATTTCTCTTTAAGGAGGGCTTTTTATGAAGGTATATATATTAGAAGACGCCTTCTGGAGCATGCTCTTGTCAACCATAGAGGTTTACCCCAGAGAGTGCCTGGGACTTCTTATAGGAACCTATGACGTAAAAAATTTTATAGTGCACAAATCAGTGGTTTTTCAGACAGCCGAGAGATATATGCAGAGCGTGAACTTCCCCAAAGACAGGGTTCACGACGAGGTTGTGGGGTTTTTAAAAAAACACCTCCCCTATCTTAAAACAATCGGAGATTTTCACTCCCATACCGGGGAAGAATATTTCAGACCGAGCAAAACGGACATGAAAGCCATGGAAGAAAAACAGGCATATATAATTATTCAGGCGTACAAAAAAAAGAAAACGGTGCAGTGGCAGTATAATAAATCAAAAACTATTCTATTCGGAACATCGGGCAATTACCATTTTAAAATCGGAGCATGGTTTAAAAACAAGTTTTTTGAAAAATTCAGACTGGCCGAATTGAGCTGTCCTTACGCCATAGGAATGACGGAAAGTGAAGCGTTTGAATAAGCGCCCCCTCCCCTATTGTAACGATTAAGTCTTTTCCCCCGGAAATATTTCCGGGGGATTTACTTTACGCAAACAATCTTCTATATTATTATATATATATGACAATCCCGAAATTCTAATGCGGATAAGGAATCTGTTATGGAATATATAAATGATACAATAGCGGCCATTTCCACCCCTATCGGAGAAGGCGGTATCGGCATTGTCCGGTTAAGCGGTGAAAAGTCGCTGGGGATTTTAAAAAACATATTTGTTTTTCCGTCTGTTGAAAAAGAATTTGAAGACAGGAAAATGATTTATGGTTATATTTTTGACAGGTTTTCTGGAAAAAAGATAGATGAAGTTATGGCCGTGTACATGAAAACCCCCAAAACATATACGGGAGAAGATATAGTAGAGATACACGGACACGGCTCAATAATCGCGTTAAATAACATTCTTTCCCTTGTTTTAAAAGAGGGATCCAGGATAGCCGCCCCCGGCGAATTTACAAAAAGAGCATTTTTAAACGGCAGAATAGATCTTTCACAGGCCGAAGCGGTAACCGGCTTAATAAGGGCAAAAACCGACAAGAGTTTTGAAATAGCGATGAACCAGCTTGAGGGCAGGCTTTCCGTCCAAGTTGGCTCTATCAGAGATGATATTTTCAGCCGGATGGCGCTTATAGAAGCGCATATAGATTTCTGTGAAGAAGAGCTCCCTCCCCTATCTGTTGAGGAAATTGGCAGAAAAAATGATATTTGGCTTGAAAAAATCACAAAATGGCTGGAAGCCGCGGAAGAAGGCAGGGTCTTTTCCGAGGGTGTCCGGGCCGTTATTATGGGAAAGCCGAATGTGGGAAAGTCCTCCATTTTAAATACCCTTATAAAAAAAGACAGGGCTATAGTTACGGATATTCCCGGTACAACAAGGGATATATTATATGAATGGGTCAGCTTCAAGGGTGTCCCGTTTAAAATAGTTGATACCGCGGGAGTCAGGTTCTCAAGCGACTATGTGGAAAAAATAGGTGTTGAGAAAGCGCTGGATGAGATGGAAGAGGCGGATCTGGTATTAATTGTACTTGACGCGTCTTCAGGCATAGACGATGAAGACAGAAAAACCATAGAACATGCCGCGGAGAAGAAGAAAAAAGTAATTGTTGTTCTTAATAAAGTAGATTTAAAACAAAGACTTGATTTTTCAGAGATAGAAAAATATATAAAAGAGCACGAAGCAATAGTAAAGACATCGGCTTTAAACGAGATTGGTTTTGAAGAATTGAAAGAAGAGATGTTTAATGTGGTCTGTTCGGGCAGTTTTGATACCAATGAATACCTTGTAAGCAATGCCAGACACATTAACCTGCTAAAAGAGACAAAAAATTCCTTATTAAATGTAAAAGAATCAATATCTAAAAATATGGATATAGATTTTATCGCGATAGATTTAAGGGGCGCATGGAGCAAACTGGGAGAGATAATCGGCGAAACAATAGAAGCAGATATAGCCAATAAAATATTCAGCGAATTCTGTATAGGAAAGTAAATTTTAATCTCCCCTGCCCTACCAGATCTTTAATGCAAACCATGAGCGTTGAAAACTAAACAAGGCTTAGCGTGTTATCATATAAAGATATGGACATATAATAAAAACATATATTTTTAAATGTTTTCATTGTTCTAGCCCGGTTAGAACGACATTCTAACCTTGTTAGAATAGGGATTTTTTAGAGAAAGGCGAAAATATTTTCGCCATAGAATGAACCCTAGAAAAGCGGCTTATTTTTTCTAGGGCAATACGAAAGTGTTTTCGCCATAGAATGGGCATTATATATTGTTTAATAAAAAAGACAGTGCGAATTCTTAAAAACGCTTTAAATAAATGGTTTTCTATGCATAAGAAAGCGTTCTAGGGGGGTTAGAATGCACCATAGAACAGCATAGAATGAGGTTGTTGTAAATGATTTTTTCTAAAAAATATGATGTGATAGTAATAGGGGCGGGTCATGCGGGCATTGAAGCAGCTCTTGCTTCGGCAAGAATGGGCGCACAGACCCTTATTTTGACTATAAATTTAGATACCATAGCTAAAATGGCATGCAATCCTTCTATAGGAGGGCCTGCCAAAGGTCATATTGTAAGGGAAATAGATGCTCTCGGCGGAGAGATGGGTAAGGCAATAGATAGTACGCATATACATATAAGGATGCTTAATACCGGAAAAGGGCCTGCGGTACAGGCGTTAAGAGCTCAGGCCGATAAAATTTTGTATGAACAATACATGAAAAATGTGCTGGAAAATCAAGAAAATTTAGATGTAAAACAAGAGCTTGTAGAAGAACTTATAATAGAAAACAATAAAATAAAAGGCGTTCTAACCCAGAATAAAGTTATATATAACTCAGAAGCCGTTGTTGTTACAACAGGGACATTCCTTAACGGATTGATTCATATAGGAGAGAATACTTATTCTGCCGGCAGGGCAGGGGAGTTTGCGTCCAAAAACCTGTCGGCTTCTCTGGAGAAGGCGGGATTGAAACTGGGCAGACTGAAAACAGGAACTACGGCCAGAATTGACGGCAAGTCAATAGATTATTCGGCCGCTATACCGCAGAATCCCGATCCCGTGCCAAGGAATTTTTCTTTTGTAACCCCGAGAGTTATAAGGGGGGAACAGCTTCCGTGCTATCTAACCTATACAACGGAAGAAACATATAAAATAATATCGGAAAATATGCATAAATCTCCTATGTTCAGCGGGCAGATAAAAGGGGTAGGGCCCAGATACTGCCCTTCAATAGAGTCAAAAATTCTGAGATTTCCCGACAAATTAACCCATCAGGTCTTTTTAGAGCCGGAAGGATTAAAAACCAGCGAGGTTTATGTCCAGGGTATGTCAACAAGTCTTCCGATGGATATACAGCTGGCTTTTCTAAGGACTATTAAGGGGTTAGAAAAGGTTAGAATGATGCGTCCAGGGTATGCCATAGAATACGATTTTGTTTACCCCACGCAGTTATGGCCGAGCCTGGAAACCAAACAGATAGAAGGCCTGTTCCTAGCGGGACAGATAAACGGGACTTCCGGCTATGAAGAAGCAGGGGCGCAGGGGTTGATTGCAGGCATAAACGCCGTTAACAGGGCAAGCGGGAAGTCTCCGCTTCTTTTGCAGAGATGGCAGGCCTATATAGGGGTTCTAATAGACGATCTGGTTACTATGGGCACAGAAGAGCCCTATAGAATGCTTACTTCAAGGGCGGAATACAGACTGCTGTTAAGGCAGGATAACGCGGACGAAAGATTAACGGAAATAGGATATAAATGCGGGATTATAGGGCAGGGGAGATACGAAAATTTTAAAGAAAAAATGGAAATAATAAATAAAGAAATAGAAAAATACAAGAATAAAAGGTTCGGCGCTAAAGATGATCTGGCAAAACATTCTGAGAATTTGAAAACCGAGATTCTGCCCGGGAATTCATATTATGATATACTAAAAAGACCGGAAGTCAGAATAACAGATTTAATTAAAAACAGTGAAATTCCCGAAGAGATTCTTGAACAGATAGAGATAAGGGTAAAATATGAAGGATATTTAAAAAGACAGGAACAGCAGGTCAATCAGTTTAAAAAGTTAGAAAATTTAGCAATACCGGAAGAATTCAGCTTTAATGCCCTTATTAATCTTTCGGGTGAAGCCAAGGAAAAGCTTGAGAAAATAAAGCCGAAATCTATAGGGCAGGCGTCAAGAATCTCGGGAATAACCCCCGCCGATATAAGCGTATTGATGGTATATGTTCAAAGATACAGGCAGGAAAATAAATGTAAAATTACATAGAAATAGTAATTTTCTATGCTTAATTAACCTCTTCTATGGGGTTAGAACAGGTTAGAATGAGGGTTAGAATGTATGGACTGCGAAAAGATAAGAAAAGAAATTGAAGAAAGAATAGGAATATTCATACCGGAAGAGAGAGCTATATTAATTAACAAATATATAAATTGCATATATAACGAGAACAAGCTTTACAATCTAACCGGATTTAAAACAAAGGAAGAGATTTTTGAGAATCTTATAATAGATTCCCTGTTTATTTTTAAAATAAAGCTTCCTATTTCAAATAAAAGACTACTTGATATCGGCTCAGGGGCGGGCATACCCGGGATTCCCATAAAGCTGGTTGATCAAAGCGTTTTTGTTTCTGCGGTGGAGTCAAATCAAAAAAAGTTCAATTTTATAAAAAGATTCATAGATGAAAACAATATTGAAAACGCAAGGACAACAAATAAAAGAATAGAAGATATCGCCCGGGACCGCAGAGAGAAGAAAAAAATCGGCAGTTTTGATATCGCGACCGCCAGAGCCGTAGTCTCTTTGGGTAAGTGTCTGGAATACGCGTCCCCGTTTTTAAAAAATGGAGGCGTATTTGTCGCATATAAAGGAAAAAAATTCGAAGAGGAATTAAGAGACGCGTCAAAATGCATCAAAAAATTAAATTTTGACATGACGGAACTGATCAAGATAGAAAACACGGAAAAAAAGATAGCGGTTTTCAGAAAAAAGAAGGAATTTGCGGAAAAATTATAGAATGTTTCACGGGAAACAATTTAATTTTGTTTCAGGGAAGAATGTTTCACGTAGAACATTTTGATTTCAGGGGGATTTTATGAATAATGTATGGGTTATTGCGAACCAGAAGGGCGGGGTGGGCAAGACAACAACGGCTGTAAACTTGTCCGCGTCGCTCGCAGAGCACGGCAAGAAAGTCCTTATAATAGACATGGATCCACAGGGCAATGCCACGAGCGGGGTTGGCTTAAATAGAAAAGGCCTTGAAAAGTGCATCTATGATGTTTTAACCGACAGAAAGCCGCTAAGAGAAGTTATAGCTCCCACAGAAATTAATAATTTATATATTGCTCCGGCCACAATAAAGCTTGCCGGGGCTGAGGTTGAGCTTGTTTCGGCTTTTTCCAGGGAAAACAGGTTAAGGTCTGCGCTAGAAAAACTTCAGAAGAATGAGCAGGAAAAATACGACTATATTTTTATTGATTGTCCTCCTTCCCTGGGGGTTCTTACGGTAAACAGTTTAACCGCGGCCGCGAAGGCCCTGATACCCATACAGTGCGAGTATTATGCCCTGGAGGGTCTCGGACAACTTATGAATATTGTCAACCTGATAAAAGAAAGACTGAACGGCGATATAGAAGTCGGGGGAGTACTACTTACAATGTTTGATATAAGGACTAATCTGTCCTCTCAGGTGGCCGAAGAAGTCAAGAAATATTTTAAAGATAAAGTATACAAGGCAATTATACCCAGAAATGTCAGGATCAGCGAGTCTCCCAGTTTCGGGAAACCAGTTGTGCTGTATGACAGGGAATCAAAGGGATCTCAGGCGTACTTAGATTTAGCAAAGGAAGTGATAGGCAATGAGCAAAAAAGTATTGGGCAAGGGTCTGTCGGCGCTTATTCCGGAACGAATTGAAGAAAAGGGCAGAGAAGAAAAAATAGCATATATACCCATAGAAAAAATAGCCGCGAATTCCTCGCAGCCGAGAAAAACATTTGCTCCGGAAAAATTAAAAGAGCTGGTGGATTCAATAAGGGAAAACGGAATAATCCAGCCGGTTGTGGTTGTGCAGAAACTGGATAAATACGAGCTGGTAGTAGGGGAGAGGCGCTATAGAGCAGCTAAAGAGCTGGGGTTAAAGGATCTCCCGTGCATAGTTAAAAAGGGCATGAGCAGATGCCAGACCATGGAAACTGCCTTGATTGAGAATATACAGAGGGAAGACTTAAATCCCATAGAAGAAGCCATGGCATACCACTACCTTATAAAAGAGCATTCTCTTACGCATGAATATATCGCGAAAAAAGTCGGCAAGAGCAGGCCTGTTATAACCAATGCCCTGCGTTTACTTGCTCTCCCTCCGGACATGAGAAACGACATTGCTTCAAGCATCGTATCCGAAGGACACGCGCGGCTTGTTCTATCCGTTGATGACGAGAAGGTAAAGCAAATTATATGGAATAAGATAAAAGAGAAGTTTCTTTCCGTAAGACAGACGGAGAATCTTATAGAAAATATGATTAAAGAGACAGACGGTAAAAAACGTTTACCCAAAAAAGAATCCGCGGATGTTCTGCATATAGAAAATGAGCTTACGGAGGCACTGGCAACAAAAGTTAAGATAAAATTAAAAAGCAAAAACAAAGGAAAAATAGAAATTAACTTTAATAATTCCGAAGAGCTTGAAAGACTGCTGGAACTGCTTACTTATTTACAGGAAAAAGGCAGCAGCAGGCAGATCTTAAACGAGAGCCTGCTTTAAGGGTTAGAACGGCATAGAAAATCCTTAAAAATAAGGAAAAATTAAACATATAGAATGTATTGTTCTAACCTGTTATATAGGGTTAGAACGTGTTAGAAAATGTTTAAAAATAAGGTTTTTTTGTTTTTTTGTAAAAAACAAAAACTGTTTTGACATAGAAAATCATTATTTTAAATGGTTTTCTAACTCAACATAGTAAGAAAGGCGTTGGTTAAGATGGGTCATATTTCATTATTTAGAAAATACCGGCCTATGAATTTTGAAGAGCTTGTAGGCCAGGAACATATTACAAAAACACTGAAGAATGCTCTTGAGGCCCGGAGAATAGGACACGCTTATTTATTCTGCGGCCCGAGAGGGACCGGGAAAACTTCCAGCGCGAGAATTTTTGCTAAGGCTTTAAACTGCGATAAGGGCATAACTCCTTCCCCCTGCAATAAATGTGATATGTGTATTTCAATAAATAACGGGTCGGCTCTTGATATAATAGAGTTGGACGCCGCGTCTAACACACAGGTTGATAAGGTAAGGGAATTTATTATACAGAAAGTTTCTTTTGCCCCAACAAGAGGGAGATACAAGGCTTACATAATAGACGAAGTTCATAAGCTCTCAGACGCGTCCTTTAACGCTCTTTTAAAAACACTGGAAGAGCCTCCGAAGCATACTATATTTATACTGGCAACAACGCACCCTCACGAACTCCTGCCCACTATTTTATCAAGATGCCAGAGATTTGACTTTAAAAGAATCACGCAGACAGAAATTACAAGCTATTTAAGAAAAGTTGCCGATGACGAGAAGCTCAAGATAGAGGAAGGGGCGCTGGGTTTAATTGCCGGGCATTCCGAAGGGTCCCTGCGCGACGCAATGGTAATACTGGAACAGCTTTTCTCTTATGCTTCAACAGATATAAAGGCAAGCCATGTGAGCGAACTGCTGGGGCTTACAGACTCTGAGGTGTTGTTTGATTTTTCGGATGTTCTCGCGCAGAACGATACCGTAAGGGCCCTTGAATTAGTGGATGAACTTGTTTCAAAGGGCTCGGACATAGAAAAATTGGGGCAGGAGCTTATAGAGTTTTACAGGCGCCTTCTTGTCGCTAAAGTTTCATATGACAAAATTTTAAATGAATTCGGGGAAGATTACGTAAATAAAATAAAAGAACATGCCGGCCGGTATTCCGCGACGCGCATTATGAATATACTTAAAATACTGATAGATTTAAAGTCCAGGATTAAAGACACTTCAATAAACAGAATATTGTGGGAGATGGCTATTGTTAAAATTACAAAATGGGAGACAGAGCCCAGTCTTGATAAAATGGCCGAAAGACTCACAAAGCTGGAAGAAGCAGTTAAGAACATAAGCCCGCAGAATATTAAAGAAGAAAAAAAAGAAATCGCGAAAAAGGCCGCCGCGGAATCCCGGCTGGTGAAAGCGGCCAAAGAAAAGGAGCCTTGTTCTGAAAAAATTAAAGACGTATTGGGGGAAGACGAATGGCAGAGAATAATGCAGGTTGTTAAAAAAGAAAAAGTATCCCTTTATGCCATTCTGGTTGAAGCAAAGCCCCTGTTTGACGGGAATAAAGTAAAACTTAATTTTAAAAAAGGATACGACTTTCATAAGGACAAAGCGCTGGAAAGCAAAAATTATCTGGCGGAGATTATTGAGAAACATCTCCAGAAAAATATAGGGATAGAGGCGGCGGTAACGGAGGAAAAAGACGAGGACGCCGAGGATAACCAGCACACCCAGCTTGTTAAAGACGTGATGGATGTTTTCGGATAATTAAAAATAATCATTAATTTCAGGAGGAGAAATTGAAAAAGAAGATTTTAAAAAACATGCAGAAAAAAATGCAGGATACAATCACCCAGATGCAGGACGACCTGGGCTCTGAAATTGTTGAAGGAGTTGCCGGGGACGGCAGCGTTAAAGTTACGGTTAACGGAAAACAGGAACTGCTCTCTATAAAGATTGATCCCGAGATAGTAAGCAAAGACGAAGTTGACATACTGGAAGATCTGATAATGGTCGCCATAAATGACGGCATGAAAAAGTCCCAGGAGCTGGGCATGGAGAAAATGAGCCAGCTTACGGGCGGCCTGAATATACCGGGATTATTTTAATAATATGAATATACTGGCAGAACCCATAAGAAAATTAGTTAACGAACTTGTTAAGCTGCCGGGCATAGGTCCGAAAACGGCCCAGCGGCTGGCTTTGTATATGG
This sequence comes from Armatimonadota bacterium, assembly GCA_043814095.1. Taxonomy (GTDB): domain Bacteria; phylum Vulcanimicrobiota; class JACPDS01; order JACPDS01; family JBDRKI01; genus JBDRKI01. The sequence continues at coordinate 15,380 of JBDRKI010000012.1, forward strand.
TTAAGACGAGTCCCCATGACTGCGAAGAGCTCGCGTACAGCATAATAAGTCTTAAGTCCAAGATAAAGCAGTGCGGGCAGTGCTTCAGCTTTACCGATAAAGATATATGCGATATCTGCAGCGAAGACTCTCGGGCAAAAGAGATGCTATGTGTAGTCGCGGAGCCCCAGGATATGTTTGTGGTGGAAAAATGTAAGGAGCACAAAGGGCTTTACCATGTGCTCGGCGGCCTTATATCCCCAATGGACGGGATAGGTCCCGATCAGCTTAAGGTAAAAGAGCTTCTTGCCAGAATTGAAAAAGAAAATATCAAGGAAGTCATAATCGCCGTAAACTCTAATGTGCAGGGAGAGGCAACGGCAATGTATCTCGGCAGGATTATAAAGCCCATGGGGGTTAAAGTTACAAGGCTGGCCTCGGGCATACCCATGGGCGCGGACATAGAATATGCGGATGAATATACCATAGCGAGAGCTTTTGAAGGAAGAAGGGAATGTTAAAAGCAGAAACAGGTTAATTAAAATCAAGCAGTAAAATTTTTATCCCGCGTCAACGGGATAAAAATTTTTCAAGAGGTTTGAAAATATGCTGAAAAAAAGATTTGGTCAAAATCTTTTAACCAATAAAGCCATATTGCAGCAGATTGCAGAAGCAACAGGGGCGGGCAAAGACGATGCCGTGATAGAAATAGGGGCAGGCGCGGGCGCCCTTACGAAAGAGCTTGCCGCGCTTGCCGCGCGCGTTTTTGCTTTTGAGATAGACAGAGATTTTTATCCCGCGCTTGAAGGCATGGAAAAAGATTACCCCGGCCTGGAATTAATAAAAGCAGATTTTCTAAATTATGATTTAGAAAATCTGCTGGACGGTATAAACGGGAAAGCGATTCTGGCGGGCAATATCCCTTATAATATTACAACCCCGATTATCAGCAAAATTTTTCAAAAAGAGACATTAAATAAGCTGAAAACAATTGTAATTATGACCCAGCTTGAATATGCCCTGAGGCTAACCGCCGGACCATCAACCAAACAGTACGGTTCTATTACATTGTTTGTTAATTATTACGCGGACGTGGAGATTGTAAGGAAGGTGTCAAAAGGGAATTTTAAGCCCGTGCCCAAAGTGGATTCCGCGGTTTTAAAAATTACACCGCTTTCCGGGCCAAGATATAGATGCAGCGAAGAAACATTGTTTAAGATTATAAGGGCGTCATTCTCGCAGAGGAGAAAGAAAATAATAAACAGCCTGGCAAATTCAGGGATTGCAGAAAGCAAAGAAAAACTCCTGGATATATTTAAAAAAGCGGGGATAAGTCCAGATGCCAGGGCGGAAAATCTGTCCATGGAAGACTATGTCAAATTAACTCAAAACTTTATTTGACTTTTTAAATGAGCATTGTATAATATGCTTGAAATAATTAAAGTTACATATATACATATATGTATATATACGGAGTAATGTATAAGATAGGGCAGTAAAAAATGGGAAAACATGTTTTAGAAAGCGAAAAAAAATCAAACCCGTGGAAATTTTTATTGCTCTGCCTGGTTGCCGGTTTAATCCTGGCTGCGACGGGCTGGTTCTATATTTACAGCATTACTCCCAAAGACATGAGATCTTCTTTCAGCGAAGCCGTTAATTTTGTGACTAATCCGGGACAGGCCTTTTTCCAGAATAAAGATTCGGTTAATATTTTATGCCTGGGCCTGGACTATAATTACACTCCCGAAGGGATAATCTTTTCCAAATACGCCAGGGCGGATACCATATTTGTAATTAATATAAACCGCGACGGCATGATAAACATATTATCTATACCCAGGGATACCAGGGTTGATATAGCCGGCAGCGAATACGGCTATGATAAAATAAATACGACTTACGCGCTCGGGGAAAAAGATCTTGCCCAGAGAACGGTTGAAGACTTTCTCGGAATAGATATAGATTATTACGCGATTATCAGGATTAAAGCCACTAAAGAGCTTATAGATGCCATCGGCGGGATGGAAGTTGACGTGGAGAAAGACATAGATTATGACGATAACTGGGGGCATACCCATATACATCTTAAAAAGGGAAAACAGAAATTAAACGGAGAAGAAGCCGTCGGGTACAGCAGGTTCAGGTATGATGAGGAAGGCGATCGAGGAAGAATCCGCCGCCAGCAGCAGGTTTTAAAAGCCCTTGTGGGAGAGATTAAAAATCCCAAAAACATAACAAAGATAAATGATATTATAAAAGTTACAAAGAAAAATATAGAAACCAACATAAACACGACACAGCTTATAGATCTCGCACGGTTATACAGAAAATTTTCCGCCGCTAAGATAAATGCGGACCGGCTGGACGGCGAAGACGTTGATATAGAAGGTATAAGCTTTATAGTTCCCGACGAGGAAGAAAAAAGAATAAAAATAAACAGGATGTTCAGAGGTATTATAGAATATTTTCCCCGCGAGATTACGGTAAACGTGTATAACACCACGGATGAACCGGGCATAGCCCACGAGATTGCGAATAAATTCTATAACGGAGGATATAACGTAAGCAAAATAGGGGATTATAGGGACATAAAAGAAGATGCCGAGCCCCTTGAAGAATCCCGTATTATAATAAAAAAGCCGGGAAGAAGACCTGCGGTGCAGATGATTGTAAACCAGCTCGGCATACCCTTAAAAGTTTATGATGAGCCCGGAGACGGCACCTGCGCGGATTTTGATATATTGATAGGCGAGGATCTCGCCCATGAGCAGGGCGAATAAAATAATATTTTTAAAGGAGAAAAAATGATGAAGACAACGGCAAAAATTCTGGTAATCGCGCTTATTCTTTCCGTGGGTATTTTTGTGCTTTCAAGCTGTTCGCGCACAGCCGCGACGGTTAACGGCGAAAAGATAACCTACAGCGAGCTTGATAAAGAGCTTGAAACTCTTTACGGCAAAGTGGTCCTGGAAGCCCTTGTAATGAAGAAGCTTATAGAGCAGGATTCAAAGAAAAACAAGATAACGGCTTCAAAGGAAGAAGTTGACGAAAAAATTAACGAACTTAAACAGAACCCCTATTTTGAACAGATGCTTAAAATGCAGAATACATCTTTAGATGCTTTAAGAGATGAGATAAAACTGCAGATTATGGCGAAAAAACTGATGGTTAAGGACGTGACGGAAGACCAGCTCAAGGCCTTCTTTGAAGAGAATAAAGATAAGATACAGAAAATAAAGGCAAGCCATATTCTTGTAAAAGATAAATCCGAGGCGGAAGAAGCCCTGAAGAGACTTAATAACGGCGAGAGCTTTGTAGTCGTCGCGAAAGAAATGTCAGTGGATCCCGGCAGCAAGGATAAGGGCGGAGAGCTCGGCTATTTTACGAAAGCCGACATGGTTCCCGAATTCTATAAAGCCGCGGCTTCCACTCCCGCAGGCCAGATAAGCGTCATAACCAAAACGCCTTACGGCTACCATATAATTAAAGTGGAAGACAAAAAGCTGACATACGACGAACTTAAAGACGATGTGAAACAGTCTTACGGCGACGGTACTAAATTAAGACAGTACATCGGCGATCTTAAGAAAAACGCGAAGATAAAGATGTATCTCGGGAAAGAAAACGAAAAAAAGGAAGACAAGAAAAAAGACAACGGGGATAAAAAAGAAGATAAAAAATAATAAAGCGTTAAATCGGTAATTTGTTGCAGGGGACCGGCATGCCCGTCCCCTGCAACCACGTTTATTTAAAAATAAAACATAAAAAAAATCATAAAAAAGAGAAATCGTAAAAAAAGAAAAACCATGAAAAAAAGTAAAAACAAATTCAAACAGATGGAAGAAATTATGGCTCGCCTGCGCGCTCCCGACGGATGTCCGTGGGATAAAGCACAGACACATAAGAGCCTGCTTCCTTTTTTAATTGAGGAAGCGTGTGAGGTCCGTGAAACAATAAGGAAAAGAAAATACGATCACCTGAAAGAAGAACTCGGGGATCTGCTGCTTCAAATATTTTTTCACGCGCAGATAGCGAAAGAAAAAAAACTGTTTGACATGGACGGCGTAATTGACGAACTCATGGATAAAATAGTAAAACGCCACCCGCACATATTTGATAAGTCCCATAAGAAGCTGAAAACTCCGGAGCAGGTGCGCAGGACATGGGAAGAAATAAAGGTAAAAGAGAAAAACAGAGTTTCTATTCTTGAGGGAATTCCCAAGAGTCTTCCCTCCCTTCTTTATGCCCAGCGCCTGCAGAACAGGGCGTCCGAAGTGGGGTTTGACTGGGAAAACATTGATGATGTTATCGCGAAAATGAAGGAAGAAGAAGAAGAGCTTCTTTTATCATACCGCGAAAAAGATAAAAAAGCCATGAAAGAAGAGATAGGGGATCTTTTTTTCGCGCTTGTTAACGTGTGCAGGTTTATTAATATAGACGCAGAAGAGGCCCTTGACCTGGCGAACAAGAAATTTGAAAAAAGATTTAAATATATTGAGAAACACGCCAAAAAAGAAAAAAGAAACCTTAAAGAAATGACTCTTGACGAGATGGAATTACTTTGGAATAAAGCTAAAAATCGGTAAGTATTTAAAGGAGGATCAAGCTATGAAAATAAGTTTTCTGCCCAAAGAAGAAAAGTTTTTTAACCTTTTTATCCAGCAGAGCGATATTATCGTAAGGGGCGCCGAGATATTAAAAGACGTAGCCGATAATTTAGAAACAATAAACCTTACGGAAAAAAACCAGGAAATAAGTCATCTTGAGCATATGGGTGACGATCTCGTGCACGAGATAGCCGTGGTTTTAAACAAAACCTTTGTTACCCCGATTGACAGGGAAGACATACATCATCTCGCGATGAACCTTGATGATGTTATGGACTATATCCAGGGCGCGGTTAACAGGCTCCAGCTTTACCAGATAGATAAATCCTCGCAGGAGTTTAAACAGCTTTCCGACGCGCTTTTGCGCTCATGCTACCTCATAAAAAAGGGGATAGAGCTTCTCCCAAGCTTTAATCAGGAAATAACTAAATTAAGAAAAGAGATGAACGCGCTTGAAAGAGAAGCCGACACGATTCACAGAACCGCGCTTGCCCGTATTTTTAACGGTGATTCAATGCCGGTACTCCAGGTTATAAAATGGAAAGATATATACGGCAGTGTTGAGACTGCCACCGATAAATGCGAAGATGTATTTGATGTGTTAGAGGCGGTGGTTTTAAAGCATGCTTAGCGGCGTATTATGTCTTCTGGTTATAATCGTAATAGTTGCTCTTATCTTTGATTATGTTAACGGTTTTCATGATTCCGCAAATGCTATAGCGACCGTGGTATCCACGCGCGCTTTAACGCCCAGGCAGGGTGTTCTGCTTGCCGGAGCCTTGAATTTTATAGGCGCTTTCCTAAGCACGCATGTCGCGCAGACGGTAGGCAAGGGGCTTGTGGATGTAGTGCAGGTAACCCAGGTGGTTGTTCTTTCCGGCCTTATAGGCGCGATAATATGGAATCTGCTTACATGGTATTTCGGGCTTCCCTCTTCAAGTTCACACGCGTTAATAGGCGGGCTTGTCGGCGCCGTTATAGTGCACAGCGGTCTTGCTTTTGTGCACTGGATGGATATTGTAAAAAAAGTTCTGCTCCCCGCCGTTATATCTCCCGTGATAGGATTAATCGTGGGTTTTATCTTTATGGTTATATTAATATGGACATTCAGAAAGGCTAATCCTTTTAAAGTAAATAATTTTTTCAGGAAAGCCCAGATAGTGTCGGCGTCTTTTATGGCGCTTTCACACGGCACAAACGACGCGCAGAAAGTTATGGGTATAATAACCCTTGCTTTATTAAGTGCGGGAGCTATCAATGTTTTTGAAGTCCCCATGTGGGTTAAAGTTGCATGCGCTCTTGCTATGGCCCTGGGAACCTCTGCCGGCGGGTGGAGGATTATAAGGACGCTGGGGGCAAAGACTGTTAAGCTTAAGCCCATACAGGGGTTTGCTGCCGAGACAGCGGCATCTATAGTCCTGTTTACAACGGCGCATTTCGGTTTTCCGGTCAGCACCACCCATGTAATAACTTCATCAATTATGGGCGCGGGCGCAACACAGCGTCTTTCGGCCGTAAGGTGGGGCGTTGCCAATACCATACTTATGGCATGGATATTTACACTCCCCGCATCAGCCCTTATGGGCGGTATTGCGTACGCGCTTTTAAAATTTGTGTTTTAAAGGAAAATAAAATTATAAAAGCAAAGTAATAAATAATATAAAAATAATAACAGGAGGAATATATGTCAACAATATCTGAAGTATACGCGCGCCAGATAATAGATTCGCGCGGCAACCCGACCATTGAGGTTGATGTTGTTTTGGAAACAGGGGAAACAGGAAGAGCCGCTGTTCCTTCGGGCGCGTCTACCGGCGTGCATGAAGCGGTGGAGCTCCGTGACGGCGACAAGGATTGTTTCGGCGGGAAAGGCGTTTTAAAGGCCTGCAGGAACGTAAATGAAGTAATAGCTCCCGAGCTTAAAGGCTGGGATGTTACTCTCCAGCAGGATATAGACGAGCTCTTAATTGAGCTTGACGGCACGGAGAATAAATCAAAGCTCGGCGCAAATGCCATACTCGGTGTTTCACTTGCCTGCGCGAAGGCCGCCGCGAATTATCTTAATATACCTTTATACAGGTATATAGGCGGGGTATATGCGCATACTCTGCCCGTACCGATGATGAATATCATAAACGGTGGATCTCATGCCGATAACAATGTTGATTTCCAGGAATTTATGATAATACCGGCAGGGGCGGATTCAATAGCGGAAGCAGTAAGAATGGGAGCTGAAGTATTCCATAACCTTAAAAAAGTGCTTGAGTCCAAGAATCTTAACACCGCGGTCGGCGATGAGGGAGGGTTTGCCCCCAACCTTAAATCAAATGAAGAAGCGGTGGAAGTTATACTTGAAGCAATAACTAAAGCAGGTTATAAGCCGGGCAAAGATATATTCATAGCTCTTGATCCTGCCGCATCGGAGTTCTATGATAACGGGATATACCATTTCAAATGGTCAACGGACGAGAAGCTTACATCGGACCAGATGATAGATTTCTGGGCCGAATGGGTAAAAAAATATCCCATTATATCAATAGAAGACGGGCTGGCTGAAGATGACTGGGACGGCTGGGTAAAGCTTACAAAGAAGCTCGGCTCAAAGATTCAGCTTGTGGGCGACGATCTTTTCGTTACAAACACAAAAAGATTAAAAGAGGGCATAGAAAAAGGAGCCGCAAATTCAATCCTTATAAAATTAAATCAGATAGGCACATTAACCGAAACATTAGCCGCTATTGAGATGGCTAAAAAAGCGGGATATACGTCAGTTGTGTCCCACCGCTCGGGCGAGACCGAAGATACAACAATAGCCGACCTTGTTGTGGCGGTAAACACAGGCCAGATAAAGACGGGCTCAATGTCCAGAACAGACCGTATATGCAAATACAACCAGCTTATAAGGATAGAAGAAGAGCTTGGTTCCGCGGCATATTACCCGGGAATGGACGCTTTTAACCAGAACTCAAAAAAGCTTGTAAAGGCGTAAATTAACAAAAATCAGCTTAAAATAAGTAAAAACAGGGACTTAAAAGTCCCTGTTTTTATATCCAGATTTTTACACCCTAGTGTAAAAAATTTGACAATAATTTTGACTATGGTATAATATTCTGGAAGAGCACAAATTGCCCAGCAGGAGGCTTTATGATAAAAAAAAGATATCTTTATAAATATATAGCTGAAGATTTAAAAGAAAAAATGGTTTTTATAGGGGGTCCGAGGCAAGTTGGAAAAACTACTCTTGCTGAATATGTTGGCAAAAAAAAATATGAGAATTATGAATATTTAAATTGGGATGACAGACAAGACAGAAAAAACATTATAGAAAGTAAGTTTTCGTCCGATGCGCGGCTCATTATTTTTGATGAGATACATAAATACAGAACCTGGAAAAATTATATAAAAGGCCTGTTTGACAAATATAAAGACCGATTCAATATTTTAGTAACCGGCAGTGCCAGGCTGGATTTATACCGCAAGGGCGGGGACTCATTGATGGGCAGGTACCATTATTATAAGCTTCATCCGTTTTCTATGGGAGAAGCTTTAGATTTGAATCCTGCCGTTCAGATTTTTAAAGAACTGAATTTTGTTTCGTCAAACAATGATACTATAAAGTTATTTGATGCTTTGCTTCATTTCGGAGGCTTTCCCGAGCCATTTATTAAGCAGGATGAAAAAACATTAAGGCGGTTTCATAATGAATATATAGACAGGCTGGTTAAAGAGGATATAAGGGATATTAATCAAATTCGCGACCTGTCTTCTTTACAGGTTCTTGTTGAAATTCTGCCGGAAAAAGTAGGCTCGCTTCTCTCGCTTCATTCATTACAGGAGGACTTACAGGTAGCTCACAAAACCGTTTCTTCATGGATAGATATTCTGGAAAGATTTTATTTTCTTTTCAGGCTGCACCCTTTTTCTTTCAGCACTATAAAATCTTTGCGCAGGCAGCCCAAAATGTATCTGTGGGATTGGTCCCAGATTAAGGATAAAGACAAGAGACTGGAAAATTTAATAGCATCCGCTCTTCTTAAGACGGCTCATTTTCTGCATGATGCCGAAGGCTATAAAACGCAAGTTACGTTTTTAAGGGACATAGAAGGAAGGGAAGTAGATTTCCTGGTTTTAGTTGATAAAAAACCGTGGATAGCCGTTGAAGTAAAAAATTCAAAAACTTCAATCTCATCTTCTCTTAAATACTTCGGGTCAAAATTAAATATCCCTTATAAATACCAGATAGTGGGAGAAAAAAATATAGATTTTTTTAAAGATGATATAAGGGTAATAAGCGCGGATAAGTTCTTGACGGGATTAGCATAAAAAAGCCGTCCTTATTAAGAACGGCCCGTAAATTTATTTAACCTTAATAGTTTTTAAAAATTTCTAAAAGGGAAGTCTGTTTTTCTGGTAGGAAGATCTGCTGCATAGCCGTCATTTTCTATAACAACGGGTTCCCGTTCTTCTGTTATAGCAGTTTCATCTACTTCATGCGGCTTTACAGGTTCTATTTCAAGCGCTTCCCTTGCGGATATTATGCCCGAAAGGATGTCTTTAATTTCCGCAAACTCTTCAGCTTTTTCTTCTTCGCCCTTTATTTTATCTGCTGTTTCACCTGTTTTTTTAGCTTCTTCTTTCTTTTTGGTGAGAAGCTCCTTCATTTTTCCCATAATATCCGTAAAGGATTTAAGGGCATCTTCTTTCTGTTTATTAAGCTCTTTTATGTTATTTTTCATCGCTGTGAATTTAGAAGGATCTTCTACTTTATCCTTGCCCGGTTCGGTTACGGCGTCATAATTTTTATTCTTTACGTTTTCAGCTATCTTATTTGCTTCAGGATTAACCGTGCCTTTTTCTTCCTTCTTTTTGTCAATCTGGGCTTTTGTTTTTTCGCTTGTGCCGTTAGTTATCGCGCTGAGTTTCTTTCCCCGTTCTTCTTTTACTGAATTAAGTCTTTCGGTTATGGAGGGCTTGGTTGATTTAAGATAGCTTAATATATCTTCAGTCCTTTTTATTTCTTTTTCCGCCGCTTCTTTTTCTGTCTTGGCTTTATCCATTTTTAGCTCGGCATATATTTTTTCTCTTTCATATAATACTCCTACCTTGGGTTCGGCGCTGTTTGCTAATTTTTCATAATATTTATAATCCGCTTCAGCTGTCTTATAATCCGTCTCGGCCTTGTTCTTATCATTTTCAAATTTTGTTTTATCTTTTTCTACTTTTGTTTCTACATCTTTCGCTAAGGATTCTTTTCCCTGGAGATTCCCTATATTCGTATCTTTATTGTAATCTTTAAGGGCGCTCTCAACTTCGTTTTTCTGCAGGTTTTCTTTGTTTGCAAGGGCACTGTGTTTGCTTAAAAAGTCTTCTTTGTTTTTGCTATCTTCGCTTTTAAGTCCGTAGGTATTTTTTATACCCTCTGTCTCTTCTTTCTGTGCCTGAGGTATTTTAGCAGGGTTGTTCTGTCCGCCCTTAACCAGGTCTTCAAGGTTGCCTTTGTGCAGTTCGCCGAAATCCTTAACTATTTTATCATTTCTTTCCTGTATGTAATTTTTCGCGTATTCATTGCCTTTTGAATTTATTGAAGCGTCAAAATGCTTCTCGGTGTTTTCTTTGGCGCCTTCGGTATCTTTTATATCGTTTTCTATCTGCCCTATTTTTTCGTTTAAGGTGCCTTCTTTAAGTATATAATTGCCGCTTTCATCGAATTTACCGCTTACGCCGTTAATTGATTCTTTCATTTTATCTGTATGAAGGTCGTTCTGATCTACATCGGCATATGCTATGGGTCCGCTCTGTGAAGCGACCGGAGCTTTTTCAGCGTCTTTTACAGAAGCGGCTGCGCCTGGCTTACTGGAAGATGTTGTTTCCTTGCTGTCTTTATTATCATCTTCATCTTTTCTGCCGAAGTTTCCGATAGTTTCAAAAGCTTCTCCCAGCTTATCAAATGCGCTACCGTCAGAACCTGCCGCCGCACCCATTGAGGGTATCCCGGGCATGCTTCCAGAAGGCATTGCCGCTCCGCCTGCGGGCATTGAGCCCATAGTAGGCATCTGTAGTTCAGGGAAAGACAGTCCAGGCGCAATATTAACCTGAGAAAGCGGATCCATAAGACCGGAAGATATATTTACTGAATCTTCATAAGCGCCGTTATAATTATTTGCGATGTTTTCAAATTCACTGTCAAGTTCGTTGTCCCCCAACTTTGTTTTTATAAAATCGGCAAGGTCTTCTTCTTTTATTCCTTCAAGTTCTTTTAAGAAGCTGTCATTAATCCACTTTAATCCTTCGTCTTTCTGGTCTTCGGACATCTGTGCGTATTCTTTTAAGGTTTTACCGGTTGTTTCCTGTATGTATCTTTCCAGGTTATTTACATTATAAATATTGGTATCGCCTGAAGCTCCAGGTTTCGCCGTAAGATCATTTGATTTGGCAACCATCTGGTAAGCCCATAGTTTATTAATATTGTTGTTTCCGTTGTTGTTAATCGGTGTAGTCATAATAAACACCTCGCAAGTAAAATGTATGCAGGCATACCTTAATAACGGGTATTCCCTGCTTACTATAATTATAGCATTTAAGGAGGATAATTTTAATACAAAAATGTTAACAAAATGTTAACTTTTTGTTAACAGGGTGTTAACATTTAGGCGTGTTTTTTTCTTTGTTTTAAGCTGTTTTTGGGGATGGTTTATGTGAAATAAAGAAGCCCTGATTCAAAATCAGGGCTTTTAACCATAGATTATTGAAGTTAATATATATTATGCTCCGTAAGTCTGTCTCTGGAGGTCTCTTATTGCGCATGAAACTGCGTTCATCTGGTCCTTCTGGTTTATAAGATACAGCCACGGCAGTGTCGCGCTAGTGATATCCGTAAGGAAGTTAGCGGCTACATTCCATCCGCTCTGCGGTGCGTTAGAGGAAGTAGATACCGCTCTCTGGTTCATTGACGGGAAAAGGCCCATGCCCATAGGCGAGAATCCGCCGCCCATCATTGATGTTAATACCAGAGTATCCAGTATGTTTGTTCCAAGAAGTCCGCCGCCCCCGAGCATTCCTCCATACATCATTGAGGAGAACATTCCGGGAAGTGCGGGTGTTATGTTCATGTTCCAGTTACTCATATATATCAACTCCTTTATAATTATACCTTATTATGCTCCGTAAACCTGGCCTTTAAATCCGCTCAGTTTCTGGTTTGCCGTGCCCGTTGAGAAGGCTAAGGGGTTAATGCCCGGGTTTAAGTTCATGCCTGACATCCCAGCTGCCATTCCGAGTGAATAGTTGGCGTTACCCATGATACCCTGGTTAAGAGCTGCCATTTGATCACCTAGGCCTCCACCCATAGCTGTTACCTGTCCGGGTAACGGAGGTACAGGCGGGGGCGCCGGGAAGTTTATGCCTCCGGATGCCATGCCCATCGGCAGCATGTTGCCCATGCCGTAATTGCCGTAAGCTCCGTCTGTCGGCTTGGCTAATGCCGCAACCGCGACACCGACGGTAGCCAGTGATTTAACCAGCTCGGCAATGCCTGCCCAGTCTGTTTTTGCTTTTTCCTTCATTTCTTTTTTCTTTTCGGGATTCTTTTCTTCTTCTATTTTCTTTGCGGCTTCTTTCTGTTCTGCGAGTTTTTCGGGCAGATCTTTCTTATAATCCGAGTGGGCTATTGATAATTCATCAACAAAAGGCTTTAATTTCAGAGCACCGTCTGTTCCGACTTCGTCTTCGGTAAAGGTTATTGAGAAATCATCTTTCTCAACTTTTGCCCTTATTTCTGTTTTTCTTGTTTCTATTTTAGCGGTAGCTCCATTTTTCTTGGTGATTTCTGCCTTTACAGTCGTGTTTGTTACGGCGGCTTCCTTGCCGTTTCCGGTTATTGCGGCGAGTTCTTTAGCTTTGGCTTCGTTTGCATTTGCAAGACCGTCAGTTAATTCTTTTTCTTTTGCTTCTGCGGCTTTTTGCATTTCCTGGAGTCTCTTGAGCTCGGCTTCGGCGTTTTTGAGTTGTTCTTCGGCTGCTGCAACATCGTCATCTCCATCGCGTTTAGCTATAATAAGGCGTTGTTTGGAATTAGCTACATTTGCTTCTGCCTTTGATAAGGGGATAGTAAGCTGTGTTTTTACAGCACCGGAGAAATTAATCTTGCTCTGAATCTCAACCATATTAGATTCTTTGCCTTTTTCAGGTGTTAATTTCGGGCCGAGTTTTTCAGCATTATTTTCTTTATTCTGTATAAATTCAGCTGCTTCTTTGGTATATTTTGCCGCACCGGCTTTGGTTTCGGTATCAATATCCGTCTGTTTGCCGTATTTATCAAGCACTTTCTTTGCTTCGGCAACCTGGGCTTTCTGTATGCTGCCCCTTGCGCCTTCTTCTGTTAATGTTTCAATATTAGCCGAATGGCAGAGTAAACCGTAATCGTCATTTATCTTTGTTTTCGCAAAAGTCTCATAGCTAGTGAGCATGCTTTCGCAGGTTTCGTTTCTTTTTGATTCATATGCTTTTTCAGCTGCTTTCGCAACTTTATCTATATCTTCTTTTTTAGGCGTTTCGCCTTTTTCAAGAGCCTTTGTTACTTTATCGGCTACATCTTCTGCTTTGCCCTGTGCTTCAGGATCGGTTGACAGGGGGGGTGATGTAGGCTGTGCGGGAGCGCCTGTCGGAGCTGTTGCGGCAGGAGCAGCAGCAGCTGTTGCAGGATTGTTGCCTGTGCCGGCATATAATCCTTCAATGAAAGAATTTTCAACACCCTTACTTTGAGCATCAAGAAATTTAGTCATGAAATTTTTAGCGGAAGGAGATCCCGATGCTTCTACCCAAGCTCCAAGTTCATCAAGCGAATTAACGGGTGTTTTAATGTTATAAGCATTTTTCATATAATCTATGAAATGCTGATCAGCGGTTTTAAGGCTAACTTTATCAGTTGTATCAGTAACCGGTGTCTTTTGCTGTGTTTGTTCAGTAGTTACCTTTTGAGCTTGCTGAGAAACAACTTGAGCAACCTGCGGTACTATATTTCCAGTTTTAGGTGTAAGATCGCCATTAGGATTTATTATAGTCATATTGTCCCCCTCTAAACATTAATAAACGCAATGTTTTTGCGAACACGTCATTTCTATTTAACTAAATTATAGCATTCTCCCTATATACTGTAAATATATAAATGTTAACAAAACGTTACATTTTTGTTAACAAATTGTTAACATTTTAACCCTTATAGGGAGGGTGTTTTAGCCCTTTTAGAGGCAAAATGCTCCTAAATTGCTTGTTAAATTAAGGATATATATTATATATAGGTTACAAAAATCCTGCAAAATAAGGAAAATTTTATTAAGAGGTATTCGGGGGGTACTTCCCATATATAATGTATATATATAGGAAAAAGCTAACTGTTTCAATAAGGGGGATTGCCCCTATATATATAATATGAACATTCTTTTCCCGTTCCGGTATTTGTGAAATTTTAACAGCTTGCAGGAATAAGGCGGCGGGTGTATAATTAATTTTACAAATCACAATTACGAACGGAATGTTCTTGATATATAAAAGTGGGCTTATCACTTTTAAAAAACTAATCTGAATTAAGGGGGCTTTTTTATTATGTTTATAGTAGTGAGCGGACCGATAGGTGTGGGTAAATCAACAGTAACAAGAATCTTTTCACAGATTACAGGCTTTGATGCCTTGTTTGAGAATTTCCAGGGCAACCCTTATTTAGAAAAGTTTTACGCGAACCCTGCGGAGTTCGCTTTTAAGACCCAGGCTTTCTTTTTATGGGATAGATTCAATAAGCATTACCAGACGGTTATGAGCAAACGCAATGTCGTTGCCGACCGCTCAATATATGAAGACGCGATCTTCGCTAAAGTTTTAAACCTGCGCGGGGAGATGACAGATGACGAATATTTCAGAACATACCTTCCGCACTTTAAAATTTTAACAAATATCTTGCCTCCTCCCGATCTTATGATTTATTTAAGAGCGTCGCTGGATACCCTTTTATACCGCATAAGAAAAAGATCAAGGGACATGGAGAAAGACATTCCCGTTGATTACATGAGAACGCTTTCTGAAAATTACGAGCAGTGGATTGATGAATACCCGCATAAGAAACTTATAGTTGAAACCGATGATATAGATTTAACTTGTGATCTCCATCACGAATGGTACCTTTTCTTTAAGGCAATATACCATAAAGTCATAAGTGAAGAACTTCCCAACCAGGCGCTGGGGATAAGTAAATTAAGAGAAGAGCTTCCCGAGATATTCTCGGCAGAAGCAGGTAAAAAGGTAAAAGCGGGAATATTTAAATAAAGATTGATGCCGTAAAGCATCTGTGGTTTATGTTTTTTATTTATGAGCTATGCCAAGCGGCATAATAAGAAATTCTTCTATTTTTCTTGCCGCCTCAGACAGTTTCTCCGGAGCATGTTTTATATCGCCTTTTTTCAAGAAAGCCTTCCAGAGTGTTTGCCGGTCTGATTTTTCATCATAAATTTCTTCGGCAAACAAGGGTCTGTTTAACGGTAGTGGTGTTTTGCGATTCTTGAAAGTTTTTTTTAGTGCTTCGGTAAGATGTCTTTTGTTAAGTTTAAATCGGTGCATTATAAGCCAGATATCATAGAAGTCTTTCATTCGGCTGTTAAGAAGTCCGAGCTTAATCATGGATTCAAATTTTTCACTTACTATGCTTTCTATCGGATACCCCTTTAAGTGCGGTTTTGGGAAATCCAGAATAACGGGATAATTAATAGCTTTCGGTCCGGGGTGGATAATATCTCCAAATCCTATGTCAATCTGCATCGGGATGCGTAATCGCTCCAGGAATCCTGTAAATTTAATACGAACTCCTTCATAGTCTGCGTCTTGCTTTGTTTTTTGTCCTTTTACGGTTTCCGGAGAGAATACAAGACCGTCTGGATTTACTTTGGTTCTACAGATATTTTTTATGACTTTTTCAATAGATGCAATTCGGTTGTCATAATAAGCCGCAAGGTCTATATCAAGCGTTGTTCTGCGTTCAGGAACCCGCCAAACCGTAAGCATCAGTGCGCCTTTCAAAATAAATTTATCTGCGTATTTTGAAAGACTAAGCCTGTAGAGAAATCTTTCCATGCCGTAATATTGCAGAATTTCCGAGAACGGCCGGTTGGTTTTTCTTGCTTCATTATAAAGGCGGGCTCGTATAGATGCCGGTAAATTCTTAATATCCTTTTTCAAAGAATAGCCTCCAGCAAAGGTTTTATTATATTATCAACCCGGCAAATCTTGGCGTATTCCATAATTTTTTTGGGGCTTATATTTTTTTCGGCAACGGCTATTTTAAGAGCCTCCCGTGCAGTGTTTATGCCGATTTTATTGCGGAATTTAAAACAATCAGCTACTGTTTTTGCGAGGCCGTATACTCTGATTTTATATCCTTCGATTTTATGTTCTTCTATTCCGGCTTTCCATGATTTGACATCGAAATGATAAAATTTTACCGGCGGATATTTGATTTTGTATGCATGCGCACCCTTTGGAATGGCTATATCTACATGTTTGGGTATTTCAACTGTTGCCTCATGAAAAGAAAGTGCAGACAGGAGGCAAACAATTCCTCTGGGTGCCTGAAGCTGTGTGATAACAAGATCGGGATGTTTTTCAATATTATGGCCGGTTAGCCCGTAAAGTCCTTTAGCAATTTTTTCAATTTTATTTTCTTTTACAAGAAGATTAAGTGAATCAGGATGAAATCCAGCATTAATAATGGCCGAGAATCTGGTTATTTCGCCCTTGCTTTTGAAGAAATCTATAAGTTTCTGAGATTTTTTTCGCACGGTCCCTCCGTATATTTCATCAATACTTATAAATAAGTATATATGATTTGTACGAAAAAGTCAATTTTTAGACAGTATGTGTCATTTAAGAATTAAAAGTGCACACTTTTAATGGGATTTAAAGTTTAAAAGTGCACACCTAAAAAGCTAT
Organism: Armatimonadota bacterium; assembly: GCA_043814095.1. Taxonomy (GTDB): domain Bacteria; phylum Vulcanimicrobiota; class JACPDS01; order JACPDS01; family JBDRKI01; genus JBDRKI01. The sequence continues at coordinate 31,939 of JBDRKI010000012.1, forward strand.
AATTTAAAGTAAAAAACAAGGGGGATTTAAATTATGGCTCAGTTACACAAAAAATTCACAGACGACCAGGTTAAAGAACTAATTAAGCGGTATTTGAACAAGGAAATTGAAAGAACATACATTCAGGAAATTTTGGGGATTAAGAAAAGACGTTTTTTTGTCCTTATTAAAAAATACAAAGAGAATCCCTGCGAATTTTCAGTTCAATATACCAGGAAAGTCAAAAGCCGAGAAATATCAAAAGATATTGAAAAAAATATATTAAAGGAATTGAAAACAGACAAAAAGCTAATAGAAGATAAAAACGTACCTTTAAGTCGTTACAATTACAGTTATGTTAAACACATTCTTGAAGAAAAACATAAACAGAAAGTATCTCTGCCGACTATTATTGATAGAGCTAAAAAGCTCGGCTTCTATTTAAAAAAGAAAAAGAAGAAAGGGCATGATAGAGAAGTATTAACTAATTATGCAGGGGAATTGATCCAGCATGATTCTTCTTACCATCTATGGGCGCCATACGCTAAAGAAAAATGGTATCTTATTACTTCTTTAGACGATTTCAGCCGGTATCTTCTTTATGCCGTACTCTTAAAAAAAGAAAGTACATGGGCCCATATAAACGCCGTACAATCAGTGTTTCTCAGGCACGGGCTGCCTTACAGCTATTATGTGGACTGCCACTCAATATTCAGATTTGTTCAGGGAAGAGATTCTTTCCGACGTAATCATTACAAACTGACCGACGATATAAATCCCCAATGGAAGCAGGTTATGGATGACTGCGGAGTTAAGATAACCTATGCCTTGTCTCCGCAGGCTAAAGGCAAAATTGAGAGGCCTTACGGCTGGATTCAGGACAGACTTGTAAGAACCTGTGTAAGAGAAGATATCTCAGACATAAAACAAGCACAAAGAATACTTAACAGAGAGGTTCATAGGTATAATTACCAGCAGGTTCATTCTACAACTCTAGAAGTGCCTCATTTTAGATTCCAAAGAGCATTGAAAGAGAAAAAGTCTTTATTCAGAAAATTCACAGTAAAACCGCCTTATCAGTCTGTTAAAGACATCTTTTGTCTTAAAGCTGATAGAACTATAGATCCTTACAGAAAAATCTCAATCAATAACCTACAGCTCAAGGTTAATGGAGCAATCCCGAAAGAAACAGTAAATCTCCGTATCTATCCCATAAATAACCAGATATCAGAGATAAGATTTTGGCGCAGAGGCAAACTTATAGATGTCCAGAGAGTTAAAAATAGTGAATTACAGCTTGTGCACTTTTAATTCTTAAAGTGTGCACTTTTAAAATTTAACTAACA
>JBDRKI010000013.1:0-3404 GCA_043814095.1 Armatimonadota bacterium
TTATTTATATACTATATTTTATAGTATATTTTAATACGAAGCGGATATTTCTTCATCCCCGTAGGTACCGGTTTCTTTAGATGATTTTGTGAAAGATAATATTATCAATGCAGCCGCCAATATCAAATAACCGAACGCGAAATGGTAAGTCAGGTTAGAGGGCGCATTCCACGGGAGGAACATTTTTCCGGTAGGGTCAGAAGAGTGTATTATGCCGAAGAAAGTAAATACGGCTGTTACAACAAGATACATTGCGGACTGTATTAGCTTACGGTCTATCATAAGAGCGAATATTGCTCCCCATAACATGGCTGTCAGTATAAAACCGTGCCCTAAAAGCATAACAACATCAAATTCATACTGCAGGGAAACCGGTATTGCGGTAAGCCCGTAAGTAGTAACAAGATCAGAAGGTACTTTTGAGAGCATTACCTGCATCGCTGCCGCAAAAGTTTCTAACTTTATTAATACCATATCTGCCACAATAGGGAGGAATGCAAGCGTAACCGCAGGTGCGTGTTTTCTGGGGCATGCAAAATACGCCTGTTCTATTATTTCCAGCCCGACGAATATTAGCATGGGTGCAAGCGCGGCCTCGGGCAGTATATTAATAATTGTAGATATATATCCCAGTATGCCTCCAAGCCCTATAAATAATCCGGTTGCCAGTGTATATGCCGCACGGGATCCCATTTTTTTGTATGCGGGATGTCCTATATAGGGGGTTGACTGTACTACACCGCCGAATACTCCCGCAATCAAAGTTGAGAAAGCTTCTGTTAAAAGTATATCCCTTGTTTTATAAGTGTCGCCGGCGACTTTTGCTGATTCGGTTACGTTTATGCCTCCTACTATGGTTAATAATCCGAAAGGTATCGCGATAGGCAGGTAAATTAATGCCTGTTTCAAGCCTTTCATAAATCCAAGTGTCGGTACGGGTGGGGCGAACATAAGACTTAAAGAGGGTGTTTGGAAATGGTTAAGCAGGCCTGCTTTGCCTAAAATAAAGTAAAGGATTGTGCCTGCAAGCACCGCGGCAAAGGCTCCGGGGAAGTTTCCCGGGAACTTTATTTTAGCAACCAGTGTGTATATAACTAATCCCAGCGCTATTATGCCTACCAGAGGCTCTTTGAATACGAGTACGAGCGGCAGGAAGCCTAAAAGAGCGAGTCCTATTCCGGCAAGTGACCCTAAAAGGCCCGCCTGGGGCACTACTTTCTGGACCCATTCGCCTATGAATGAGAATATTACTTTTACTATTCCTATGAATATCATGGTAGCCATACCGACCTGCCATGTAATCATAGGAGATTTGGTAACAAGGTATGTGGGTCCCAGTACGGCAATGGCTATACCTATGGTTGAAGGGGTATCAAGCCCGAGCGGCATAGCCGTAACCTGCCGCTTTATCTTTTTAGCCAGGCTGAAAGCCATCCATGTATAAATAAGGTCGCCGACAAGCACGCCCAGAGCGGTGCCCGGTATCATCTTTGTTAAGATAAATTCTTTAGGGAAGCCGAACCCGAATACCATAATTGCAGTCAGTATCACTAGGTTGGTTACATTATCAAGCATGAGCCCGAAAAAGCCGTTGATATCTCCCATTGTAGCCCACTGGTATTTAAATTCTTTGGCTTTAGCAATCATTAGGCGCCTCCTATATAAACAAATTAGAATAAAATTTATAAAGGAAGCTTCTATAAATGAAAAATTATTTCCTGCGCTGTCAGAAGGTTTTGCTTGTTAAATATAGAAAAACCTACAGAAGATAAAATAAGGATTAAGAAATGAAAAAACTGCCGGATTTTTTAAAAAAATATTTTTGGGAAGTTGAATTTGATAAAATAGAGCTTCAAAAAAGCAGGGTATATATTTTAAGACGTCTATTGGAATATGGAGATGAAGAAGCCGTAAACTGGATGTGGGAGAATTTTGAACTGTCGGAAATTAAAAATGCAGTATCTAATTTCAGGGGATATTCCAAGAAAAGCGCTAATTTTTGGAGCATTATACTGAACATACCGAGAGAAGAGGTATTATGTTTGAAGAAACCTTAATAGAAGGTGCAAAAGAAAAATTAATATTATTGGGTAATTCTAATATACTTCAAGACGCGTATCTGGCTGGGGGCACGGCGCTGGCCCTTCAAATAGGACACCGCATTTCCGTAGATTTTGATTTTTTTTCTGAAAAAGAATTTATTCCCGAAGTTTTTTCGGAGGAACTTTCAAAAGTGGGATTATTTGAAGTGGATCAGCTGGATAAAGGTACTGTTCTGGGGAGATTTGAGGGAATAAAATTCAGCATTTTTAATTATAAATACCCTTTGCTTTTTCCTGAATTAAAATATTTATCTGTAAATATAGCAGATATACGGGAGATAGCCGCCATGAAGATTAATGCCATAGCTGACCGCGGCTTTAAAAGAGATTTTATCGATCTTTATTTTATATGTAAATCCGGCCATAAATTATCCGAATTGTTAAATATTTATGATAAAAAATACGGAAAGCTGTCTTCCAATCTTATTCACATTAAAAAGAGTCTGGTATTTTTTGATGATGCCGATCCCGATGAAACTCCGAGATTGATAAAGAAGATAAACTGGGAAGATATCAAAAAGTATTTTGTGGAAGAAGTGAAAAATCTGCGGTAGCCCCTACGGGTCGCTTTTGTTTTACATCTTTATATTTTTAGAATTTTCCTTGTCTTCATCCCATTTCGGGTAATTATATACAACATATTCACGAATTTCGTTTAATTCTTTTTTATCTCGGATGATGTGTTCGTAGAAATTTCGCTGCCAAAATTTACCGGTAATATTAATATTATTTTTGTTAATATATGTCAACTTAGATTTCCCCAAAAATTCCACTTACTAAAATCAGCCTGTTCGGGCGGGCGGCCCGTTCCGTCCGGCATCTTTGACGGATCTTTATCCGGTATCCCGAGCGCGCGTTTTCCCGGCTTTTCTCCCGGTCCGATTCCGCCGGTTTGTAGAGAGGAATCGGTTTTGTTTTTCGGATTGCATTCTTCCTCAATAGATTTTATAATATTTTCCATAAGGTTATACATTTCACGGTTTGTTTTTCTTGTGAATTCTCCTGAATAATAATACGCAAACAAATCGCAAACAACTTCTTTGCAAAATTCGTTTATAAATCCATCCGGAGGATAATATCGCGCTGTTTTTGTGAAAACCTTGTTTAGCAACTTACTACGGGTGCCTTTTTCTAATGTATGCTGGATAAGACTTTCTAGATCCTGATAATTGTTCTTAATTCTGTTTTCGATATTAGCATCATGAAGTAAAGCATGAAAAATTTCATGATTTACTACGATGTTTTTAGGTTTTAAACTGGCTTCGGATAATAGAATTATTTTGGAATCTTTAGAGTATAGTT
>JBDRKI010000014.1:0-2375 GCA_043814095.1 Armatimonadota bacterium
AATATAGAGAGCTCGTACATCCTGCGCTTGGTTTCCTTTTCTCTCTTCTCCAGGTCAATCCTGAATTTTCTGCTTTTGAAATACGAAAAAACCCCGATTAAAACGGTTATTATAAAAAGTAAAATTACGGCTAAATTTGCTAGAGCCATTGAAAAAATGGCTTAATTTTATAACTTATTTCGTAGCGGTTAGCTTGTCTGCTTCGGTTTTGGCCGTGCGCAGTACTCTGATGGTTGCGATAAAGGAAATAAACCAGATAAAAAATACCGGCAGTACCAAATAGACTCCTCTCTCCTCGCAATACATAAAAGCGGTAGAAACAATTCCCAAGCTGTACATTTCAATCAGCACGCTGAAAACCAGCGTCTTTGTCAGGTTTCCGATTAAAGATCCTTTAACCAGCTTGTAAACGCCTCTTCCCCTTACAAAGATATATATGCTTCCGGCAATAAGAACCGGCCAGCCGATTCCTAATATTATGTCTCTAACCATAGTTAAATAACTCATATTTTATTGATAAATGATTATTCGACTTTCTTGATATCCGGATACCTTGTGAATATAGAGCTCAAGGCGCTTTTTACAATCTGCCCGGATAATTGGACGTATTCATCAATTAGTTGTTCAACGGCGGCGGACGGCTCGCCCTTTATATCAGTCACCTTCCCGCTTTCATCAATCGTCAGCCCCAATACGTTGCGGGCCTTTAAAATAGCGATATCAGGGCCCAGAATAACCCCTTGCTTTGCGATAATTTCCGATATTAAAGATATATATTGGTTTTTCTCTTCCATTGTTATGAGATTAAATTATTTATTCTACCGCGACCTTTTATTAAGCTTTTTCGCCTATTTTATCTTTTACTCTTTTGACTACTTCCTCAATTGACCAGTCGGATTTAAGCAGATAATCATAAGCTCCTTTTTCCAAAAATTCAGCCACGCTTTCGTCAGTGCTTAGATTGGTCAAGACAATTATATCTACATTTTTCCCCCACTCATCCTCCCTTATTTTCTTGGTCATCTCAATACCGGTCATAACCGGCATCAATACATCCACTAAAATCAAATCCGGATGCAGTTTAAGGGCTAAATCCAGGCCTTCTTTGCCGTTTGACACCCCCACTACTTCAAACCCTTCGGCGGTAAGCTGATCGCGCATTAAGTTTAATAATACCTTATCGTCTTCCGCTATTAATATTTTCTTCATATATTTTTATTATATTAATATTTATATTACCATAAAACAAGAAATCAAAACAACGATTTGACCCCGGCTTCCTGGTCCAGCGCTTCATTAGCCAGCCGATCGGCTTCTTTATTCCTCTCGCGCGGAATGTGCTTGAACTTTACTGATTTGAAATCAAACTTCAAATTCCATATTTCTATGAAGAACTGCTGGATTTTCGGGTCTTGCAGCCGGTACTGGCCGTTGAGCTGTTTTACCGCCAATTCCGAATCAGCCCTTATTTCCACTTCGCTGTTTTCAGCCAGTTTTTTGCCGAATACGGCCTTGAACTTTTTCAGGGCAAAAATCACGGCGCTGTATTCCGCCTCGTTGTTGGTTATTCCATCGCCGAGGTATTCCCCGTATTTTTTAATGGCCTGGTCTTTCTCGTTGCAGAAAACAACCCCGATGGCCGCCTTGCCCGGATTGCCCCGCGATCCACCGTCGGTGTAGATAATAATCTTTTTCATATTATTTATTCTACCAAAAAACCGCCTGAATTTCAAACGGCATAAAAAAGCCCCGTGACGCATCACAGGGTATCGGGCAGATTACCTCTTTTTGAAGAAACCCGATATAAATTTTGAAACAAAACTTGCAACAAGTATTATAAGCCCTGCAAGGAATAAATCCCAATTTACGGGCCTGGTGCCTGTTATAACTAACACGCCGAGAAAGGTGAAAATTAAACCCGGCCAGAAAAACCCTCGGGAAAAACCGAAAAAGGTATCGTGCACAAAGCCGTGGTCAGATGCGGTAATTAATGTTTTCCATGGCTTTTTAGGCGCGCTATTGTTCGTGGCCATTTCCTTTTCCTTTCTCTTTTTCTGCTTTTGCGTAGAATTCCCGAATCTCCCTTATATTCCCCGGAAATTGCACGCAGAAGAACAAAGCCAGTAATCCGAAAATTGATATCACACCGATTAAAGACGCGCAAAGCAATAAAGAAAAACCGGTGGAATTATAGAAAAACATCGGAAATCCGTTTGAACAGACCATTTCTATAAACTTAAAAGAGAAGAATAGAAACGATCCGAGAAAAAACAAGGGTATTATGGATATAAGCATTATACATCCGATCAGACAGAAATTCTCTTTTGTTTTCATGGGACCTCTCCCTATTAAAGGATCAAAGAACAAAACTGATT
>JBDRKI010000015.1:0-8052 GCA_043814095.1 Armatimonadota bacterium
TATATAATATAATATTATGAATAAGAAAGTAAGTATAATAATACCTGTATATAACGGGAAGAATTATCTGGAAGTTCTTCTTCCTTCTGTTATGGATCAGGATTATGATGATTATGAAGTTATCATTGTTGATGACACATCAACAGATAAGTCAATAATCCCTTATATAAAAGAGAATTTTCCCGGCATAAGGGTCATACAGAATACTCAGAACCTGGGATTTCCTTTGTCATGCAATGTAGGGATAAGGGCTTCAAATTCTCCTTATATCTGCCTCTTAAACAGCGATACCGTTCTTGATAAATCATACTTAAGGAAGCATGCGGAGTTTCTTGATGAGCACCCTGGTGTAGGGATACTGGGCTGCAAGATAATGGATGAGGACGGTAAGATCCAGTCTTCCGGCGTCATATTCAAAGACGGGCACCCCTTGTTTTTTACCGATGATACGGATAAGGTAAGGTATGTCGAGCATGTTGATTTTGTCGGCGCTTTTATAAGGAGAGAGATTTTTGAAAAATACGGCCTTTTAAGCCCTGATTATTTTATGAAGTTTGATGACTGTGATTTCTGTTTAAGGGTCTCAAAAGAGTCTGATTATAAGATGGCTATACTGCCTGAGGGTTTAATAAAACACTTCGGTAGAAGCAACTCAATGAGCCCGTATGACAACATATTTTATTACTGCAGAAACCTGCTTGTTCTTCAGAAAAAATATTTCCCGGAAGAAGTTAAAAAGAGCTTAGTTAAAAGGATACCGGAGGTTCTTTTAAGCAGGATAAAAGAAGGTTTTAAACACCCCAGGACAATGCCTGCTAATATAGGGATGATTTTTAAAGGGATAAGCGGCGCTGTTTCCGGGATAAAGTTTAAAGCCGGCCAATCAGGGGATTATAAGGAAAGATTGTAAGTTACACTACATTTTTTAATTTGTGGTATAATGTAGTGTAAAGGAGAAAGTAAGATGAAAGTATTAAAAGGCATTTTATCAGAAAGTAAAAAATATTACCTCGATATTAAAAATAAGATAAAGAGCAAGCTGGCCAAGCTTCCCAAGGGAAGTGTTAAAGAGCGCAAAATATCGGGGGGCAAATATTATTATATGCAGAACCGTGTAGATAATAAAGTAAAGCATAAATATCTCGGCAAGAGTAAACCGGTAAAACTTTTGGCCCAGATAAAAGAACGTAAAAAATTAGAGACAGAATTGAAGAAAGTCGAGAAAGCGTTAAAATTATTAAAGAAATCAGAAGGCAAAAAAAATGATTAAGATTATTAATAAGATTTTAAGGGTTTTTGCGGATAATAATCTTTTTAATGAGGGTGTTGAACTTATAGGGAGCTGGTGTTTCCATTTATATCAAAAACATCTGGGAGCCAAAAGCTTTCCTTTAAGAACACAGGATGTTGATTTTTTAATTCCCAATCCTTTTCGGGGGAAGGAGCATCTTGATTTTATAAAGCAGTTAAAAGGCTTGGGATTTTATTCGGATTTTAATAAGGATGGTTCTTTATTTCTGTGGAATGAAGAGTTGAAAGTTGAATTTATAACACCTGAAAAAGGACGCGGTGCAGATGCTGCCATAAGAATAAAAAAACTAGGATTTAATGCTATTCCACTAAGATATGTTAATTTGCTGTTGGAAAAACCGATCCTCATAGAAGAAGATGGTATTAAAGTTCTGGTTCCTAATCCCAATAATTTTTGTCTCCATAAGCTTATTATAGCTTCTCGAAGAAGAAAAATAGACAAAAGTTTAAAAGACCTGCAGCAGGCGGTATGTACTTCTGTAATTGTAGATGCTCGGGAAACACAAAAAATATTTAAATCTTTGCCTGACAAATGGAAAAAAGCAATTTTAAAAATGCTGGAAAAAGCTAAAACAGAATTGCCTTTATTGACTAAAGAAATAAATATGTTTTTGTTTACACTACAAAACACAAAACAATAGGAAATGTAGTGTAAAAACAGCAGTCCTGTTTTTTTATGTTGGCGGAGTAATAAATGAGTAAACAGAGAAATATCTGTTTCTGGGGCACATTTTATGATGATTATCCCAGAAACTACATGTTTATAAACGGGTTAAAGAGTTTAGAATGTAATGTATCTGTATGCAGAACGGATATAAGGGGACTGTATAAATCTTATGATTTTCTTGCAAAGTATAAGCTTAATATAAAGCCTTTTATGATTCTTAACTTTGTATTGATATTCTTAGCAAGGCTCTTTATATATTTATCATTATCCGTGGATTTTATGGTAAGGCACAGGGACTGTGATATTATAATAACAGGATGCGAGTATGAAGAAGATGTTTTATGGGCTTCCTTTTTAGCCCGTATTTTCGGCAAGAAATTGATATTTAACGCTCTTAATTCTAATTATGAAACATCGGTTATTGACAGGGGGAAGGTAAGTACTTCTTCTTTTCTGGGGAAGTATATTTTAAAAACGGATAAGAAAAGTTTTAATGTTCCCGATATTATCATTGTTGACACGGAAGAACATAAGAAATATTTCAGCTCTATATTTGATAGTGATATAAACAAGTTTAAAGTTATATATGTAGGGGCAGATGAAAAAATATTTAATTTAGATTATAATTGCGGGGAAGATAAAGATATATTTACCGCTGTTTTTTACGGGATATATACTCCCTTACACGGGGTAAAATATATAATTGAGGCAGCTAATGTATTAAAAGATGAGGGTATAAAATTTAAGATAATAGGGGACGGCCAGGATAAAGAGAAAGCTCTTGCAAAAGCAAAAGAGTTTGGTTTAAAAAACATAGATTTTATTGATTATTTATCACAGAATAAGGTTACAGAAGAACTTGAAAACTCTGATATCGGCTTAGGAATATTCGGGGGCACTGATAAAAGTTACCGCGTTATACCGCATAAGGTTTTCCAGATGATGATGGCAGGCCTCCCTGTTATAACAGCAGATTCTCCCGCAGTGCGTGAGGTTTTTAAAGACGGTGAATCCTGTGTTTTATGCTCAATGGCTGATGCGGCCTCCCTGGCCAATAAGATAAAATTGCTGAAGGAAGATAGGAAATTAAGGAAAAATATATCTAAAAATGCTAAGGAACTGGTTAAAAGTAACTTTAATACCGGGAGTATATCTTCCCGGTTATATGATATTATAAAAGAGATTGTTTAATAAAAAAAGAAGATTTGATTATGATAACAAAATTAAAAGAAAAAATAGTTAACAGGTACCCGGTGCTTTACAATGTGGAGATATCCACAAGGTGCAACCTTAAATGTATTATGTGCGAGTACCGCTACTGGGATACCCCCGGGCGCGACATGAGTCTTAAGGAGTTTAAGACTATTTATTCAAGACTGCCCTGGCAGGCAAGGAAGCTTTATCCCCATCTTTTAAGGTTTCAGCTTTCCGGCATAGGCGAAGTTTTCATGAATAAAGAGGCCCTTGATATAATAGAATTTATAAAAGAGAAAGGCGCTTTTATAACTTTTGCCGAGAATTTTACGGCTGTCTGTAAGGGCAAGGCTTCAATGCTTGTTGATATGGGAGTTGATGAGATTTTCATATCCTTAGACGGGGCCACGAAAGATGTATATGAGAAGATAAGATGCGGTGCCCGTTTTGATAAAGTTATTGAGAATATAAAAAGGGTTGTGGAAATAAAGAAAGAAAAGAAAGCTTCTCTTCCCAGACTTGTTATAAGGTTTGTTCCTTTAAAGACCAACATACACCAGCTTAGTGATATGGTAAAGCTTACTAAAGAGCTGGGGATAGAGGAGATGGAAGTACCTTCTCTTTACCTTTTTGAAGGGAATAAGGATTTAAGTTTTGATCCGGTTGAATTTGAGAAGTATTCTAAAGAAGCGCTAAAAACTGCAGATGAGCTTGGTATCTCTCTTGATATATTCGGTGATAAAGAAGATATATCCGAATGCAAGAGAGTAGAGAATTCAACTTATATAACCTGTGAAGGAGAGATACTCCCGTGCTGCGCCTTAAACCAGAGGAATATAAGGGATTCTATAAAGAAATACAGCTTCGGCAATGTATATAAAGAATCCATATCTTCAATATGGGATTCCGGAAGGTATAAAAGGTTTAGAGCGAGTGTGCTCACAGGGGATATGCCCAGATTATGCGAGGGATGCTACTGGTATGAGAGTAAGTGTAATAATAGTTAACTGGAACGCGGGGAGTGTTCTATACAACTGTATCCATTCTTTGAGAAAAGATCTGGATTTAATTAAAGATATATATGTTGTTGATAATAATTCCACGGATAACAGCTTAGAAAGAATTGAGAATTTATTTGATAATATAACGATAATAAAGAACAGTGAAAACCTGGGATACAGTAAGGCCGTTAATAAAGCGTTAAGCATGATAAAAAAAGAAGATTATGTGCTTGTTTTAAACCCTGATACCGAGATGAGGGGTAATGCCTTAAGAAAAATGGTTGAGTACATGGATGAAGATTTTGAATCAGGCATGCTGGGCCCCAAACTTATTAATTCTGACGGCTCTTTCCAGCTTGCTTCAAAGAGAAGCATTCCTACGCCGGAGGTTGCTTTCTATAAAATGTCCGGTTTAAGCAGGATGTTTCCTAAAAGCGAAAAATTCGGGAAATATAATTTAACTTTTTTAGATGAGAATAAGATCCAGTTTGTGGAAGCAATATCGGGATCGTGCATGTTCGCAAGAAGAAGCGTCATAGATAAAGTGGGGTTTATGGATGAAGATTACTTTATGTACGGCGAAGATCTTGACTGGTGCTACAGGTTCGGTAAGGCAGGATGGAAGATAGTATATTACCCGCAAGCAGAAGTTATGCACCATCACAGGGTTTCAAGCAGAAAGCGCCCTGTTTCAACCTCTTACAGTTTTTACCAGGCAATGTACATATTCTATAAAAAGCATTTTAAGAAGTGGTTTATAGCGGACTGTGCTATTGTAGGAGCCATAGTCGCGGCAGGCGGGCTTGCTGTCGGTAAAAGTTTTTTAAAGAATTTATTTGTAAAGAAAAGAAAAGAAAAAGAATAAAAAATAATTTAATATGAAATAAAGGAGAAGGCTATGATACCTGTATTCAGACCGTCTTATGACGAAAAAGAATTAAAAGCGTTAAAAGAAGTCTTAGAATCAAGATGGGTTGGGTTAGGCCCCAGGACAAAACTTTTTGAAGAAAAGTTTGCTGAATATACCGGGGTAAAGTTTGCAAGCGGTGTTAATTCGGCAACTTCAGCTCTTCATCTTGCTCTTGCAGGTCTTAATATAGGTCCGGGTGATGAAGTTATAGTGCCTGTTATTACCTTTGTTTCCACTGCTATGGTATGTGATTACCAGGGGGCGAAGATTGTTTTTGCGGATGTTGACTCCTGTTCTTTAAATATTGATCTTAATGACGTTGAGAAAAAGATAACAAAACGCACAAAAGCCGTAGTGCCCGTTCATTTCGGCGGGTATCCCGTTGATATGGCAAGGTTAAAGAAAATTATAGGTAAGCGTAATATAGCGGTTATAGAGGACTGCGCTCATGCCGCGGGCTCTTCATATAAAGGCAGGAAAGTAGGTTCTATAGGGGATATGGGGTGCTTCAGCTTTCACGCGGTGAAGAATCTTGCGATAAGCGACGGGGGCATGATAACAACTAACAGTAAAAAGCTTTATGACAGGATAACGAAACTCCGCTGGATGGGTATAAGCAAAGATACTTTTAAGAGAACTTCATCAAGGTATTCCTGGTATTATGAGATAAATGAAATAGGGTATAAATACCATATGAACGATATCATGGCTGCCATAGGCATACCCCAGCTTGAGAAGCTTGATAAGGCAAACGGAAGAAGAAGAAGAATTGTTGATACATACAATAAAAACTTTAAAAATATTAAAGGCATAAAAACACCGGCTAAACCACTGCCGGGGTGTGTTAGCGCGTGTCATAATTATGTTGTGCAGATAGATAGCCGTGATGATTTTGTTGAGTTTATGGCAGGCAGAGGAATAGCAGTAGGCGTCCATTATATGCCATTAAATATGCATCCTGTATATAAAAAGAATAAGAGTAAGACCCCTGTTGCATCTAAGATATGGAGAAAACTTGCAACTCTTCCTCTTTACCCGGATATGACGGATAAAGATATAAATACCGTAATAAGTGCGGTAAAAGAGTTTTTATCTAAAAAGAGAGGTTAATAGATGGCGCTTCTTACCTTCAGTATAGCAAGCTGGAATACGAAAGAGCTTACAAAGCAGACACTGGAATCTCTTTACCGGAATACCCGGTTAAAAGACTTTGAGGTTGTTATTGTTGATAATGCTTCAACAGACGGAAGTCAGCGCATGATAAAAAAAGAGTTCCCGCAGGTAAAACTCATAGAAAATGAAGTTAATGTGGGATTCGGCAGGGCTCATAATAAAGCGGTAAGGGCAAGCGAAGGCAAATATGTCTGTATATTAAACAGCGATGTTGTCGTTCTGCCCCGGGCTTTTGATATTATGGTTGATTTTCTTGAGAAGAATCAGAATTATTCGGTTGTGACAAACAAACTTTTAAATACCGATATGACTCTTCAGGAGTCTATAGCTTTTTTCCCTGTTCTCTGGTATGAATTTGTTTCCCGCATCCCGTTTGTCCATCATTTCTATAACTGGCACAGGGTGTTTGACCATGATAAAGAGCAGGATATAGAAACATTTAACGGCGCCTGCTACATAGTAAGAAGAAGCGATTTTGAAAAAGCAGGGATGTTTGATGAATGCCTCTTCGCGTACATGGGGGAAACAGATCTTTTCTTCAGGATGAAGCAGATGAAGATGAAGATAAGATACCTTCCCTTTGTTAAAATCGTCCATTACGGGGGCGCGTCAACCGCAAGCTGGGCTGACAGGAATATCATGTATTACACAAATCTTCTGCAGTTTTTCAAAAAGGAATACGGAGATACTACTCTAGGCCTTGTAAGGTCAATAGTAGGGGCAAGCAATATTCTTTCAATAATTAAATACCCAGTTATTAAAGTTCTGCCGGATAGTCATAAAAAACAGCTTGAATTAAGGGAGATGGATCTTGCTTTAAAGCTTCTTAAGATAAACACAGCAGGCAAAATAAAGTTGAGTTGATGTAAATATGAATTCTGATATAAAAAATATTATGGTTATGAGGCTGGACCAGCTGGGTGATATAATTCTTACTATTCCGGCTTTAAGGACAATAAGGGAAACCTTCCCTCATGCTAATATACATACCCTTGTTCCAAAATCCTTTTCGGATATCCGCGGAATTAATAAATATTCGGATGTAGTGCTGGGATTTGAGAAAGAAAATTTTTTAAATACCGTTTTAGAGATTAGAAAGACAAAATTTGATTTAGCTGTTGATTTTTTATCAAGGGCGGATAACTTAAGCGCGGTTATAATGGGTCTTATAAGGGCAGAGGAAAAGTTAAGTTTTAATGTGGGACTCAGGAGGCTTGTTTTAAACAGAAGGTTTAACCTGGAGAATAAAGATCTATATGAAGTTGATATTACATTTAAACTTCTTGAGAGCATAGGAATAAAAGGCACATCTAAAGAGCTTGAGCTTGACTTTGAAGAAAAAGATAAGATTTCTGTAGGCGCATATCTAGGGAAAAAGGGCGTAAATCTAGATGACAACCTTATAGGGATCCAGACCATGGCTAAGACAGATATAAAAGCATGGCCTGTGGAAAAGTTTGTTGAGCTGACAAAAACTTTACTTAGTAAATATCCCGTTAAAATTGTTCTGACCGGTTCTTCTTCTGAGAGAAAAAAAGTTGAGGAATCTTTTAAAAATCTTTTAGGAGACAGGGTTATTTTAGCCGCTGGGGATATTACTTTAAACCAGCTTACGGCTTTGATGGGCAGGTTTAAGGTTTTTATATCAAATAATACCGGTCCTATGCATATAGCGGCGGCCTTGGGGACGCCTCTTTTGCTGATTAACGGCTACTCAAGCCTCTTAAGGTGGGGCCCGCATAAGGGAAATAATTTTGTGGTAAAAAAAGATTACCCGTGCGCGCCGTGCGAGTTTA
>JBDRKI010000016.1:0-2821 GCA_043814095.1 Armatimonadota bacterium
GCAATATTTAAGTGTTATAATAAAAATGGCGGAGTTTACTTAAATTTATTTTTAACCGTTTATAGGGGGCGGTATGGGGATTAACGGTCCAAGCATTAATAAAATATCCACTCCTTTTAATTACATTTCAAAAGAAAATTCTATTGCTTTTAATAATGATTCTCCAGGAAAGACAGCCGAAAAACTAAAAGAGTTATCATCTTCTCTGGTTTCTGATGCCTTAAGCGATGATCCGGTTATAAATGAAGCGCTGAAATTCACCAGGAGCAAATGGGTAGAAAAGTGCCGGGACATGGAAACAGGTGACCTTGTAAGACACTCTGAGAAATTTTTAAAGAGAATAAAGTCCGGAGAAATTAATCCTGAGGAACTTGAAAACTGCACGATAAAATTAAATATAGTGCTTATAGAGTTTGAAAAAAGAGCAAGGGAAAACCCCGAGAAATTTTATGATGATTTAAAAACGTATTATAAAGAGGGGGATACAAGGATAGTTTTAAGAAAAGCTTATGATTTATTCCTCCGATTAGCATCGGTTTCGGATAAAGACCCCTTTATAATAAACATCTGCAGGAAAATTCTGTGGTCTATAGCACAGCCCGATACGGAAGTTAAGCTTGAAGAAGAAAAAGTCCGTTTAAAAGATATTAAGGGAGATAATTTTGACGAATGGACTAAGAATGTCAGAGAATTGGGCGCGGGCAACCTTTTAAACTGTGCCGAGAACTATCTTTTACAGATACAATTTAAACCGGAAAAAATGACGCCGAAACAAGAGCATGAATACATAAAAAGAATAGCGGTTTTGAGAAGCAAGGTTAAAATAATATTCGCGGAACTTGCGAAAAGAGCTGAAAATAATATGCCGGCATTGAGGAAAGAATTGAGCGTTAAAACGGCGGAAAAAAGTAATTTAAGCAGGATGTTTGAACTTGCTCTTAAGACTTATGAAACGGCGGGCGACATATATCCGGATGTTGCGGCCGAATGCGCCGGTTTTACGGAAAAATTCTGCGGTGTTGATAAATGGAATTATGCGGCCGCGGAAGATATGGTTGATAATATTGGTGCCGCGTTTAATGCCGTCAAGCTTTTCTGCGGTAAAGAAAGAGAACTTACACGCAGTCTGAAATACAGCAGGAGCGAGCTTGAAAATTTTAAAAAATCCAATAAATACATTAATAATTATATTTCAGGTATATTTAAAGAATTAACAAACAGGGCGCAGACAGAGCCCTTAAGATTGTATAAAGATTTAAATGATAAGAACAGCTTTAACAAGCTGTTTGAAGCAATTTTAGCAAGCTATGATTACAACAGCAGGTATTCGCCGGAAGCTGTAAAAAACCGCGGTGAATTTGTTGAAAAATTCAGCTATAATATAGGATGTTGTGAAAGCGGACTGAAAGATTTAAGCGCTAAGGATCTCTATGCCCACGCAATAAGCGCCATAGAGATCGCAAAAATAGCGGACCCTTATACTTCCACGCCGTCCGCGGACAGAAATAAACTGGGAAAAGATATCCAGAAAACAGCATGCAAATCCGTGGAATTTGTTTTCAGGGAATTAACAAAAAGGTGCGCCGAAGATCCTTTTAAAATATGCGGGGAACTTGACAGTGAAGATATAGGGCTTGAGACTTTCACGAGACTTATAGCCAATATGCCGGATTTTAAAGGTATATCAGATGAGGCGGTTAAAGCATCAAGGCAGTTCCCGGGCGAAAATACCGTTTCCGCCAGAACCATTATAAATAATGAATTCACGGAGAAAGATAAAGAAGTAAAAAAGACCGAGGATAAAAGAGAAAACTATGCCAGGGACCGGCTAAAAGCCGAAGAAGAAGGAAAAACCAAGGATGCCGACTCCCTTAAGAGAAAACTGGACGCGGCTACTGATTATGTAAATATTATGAAACAGCGTTCAAAAGAAAATGCCGAAAAATACGGCAGAATTTACGGCGAGTTTATAGGGGCATTATTCGGAGCATTAATAAGTAAATACTCACCGGGCAAAGCCGCCAAAATACTTTATGAAGTTGTAAGCGCGGAAGGAGCGTTTACCGCCAGAAAAGGAAATATGTACGATCCTGCTTCCGTCTCGGGCACGCTTAAAATTGATCTTATGAAACTGCTTGAAAGAGTTATACAGGAAGCAAATAATGATAAAATTAATAAGTTTCTTGAAGAGAATAAATTATTGTATCCTCTGGGCAAGGTAGATCTGCCGCCCTACAGCGAGGATGAATTCTGCGTGGGCTTTTACAGGGGATTTAAAAATTACAGCGAGATCCTTATAAAAGGGATGCAGAAATAATAAATAATAAAGGAGGAGTCATGAGAATAGAAAGAACGGGCTTGATTAGCGAATTTAAAAGGGGCAAATTTACAGCACAGGCGGATACGGCAAAACCAGTTGAGAAACTGCAGGAGCTTAAGCCGGACCCGGAGATAAAAATTGAAGAAAAGGAAATAGTAAAACCTAAACTGGTTGACAGGGGGCTTACTGATATAGAAGGTGTCTCCCGCGAGGAATGGATAGAAAACTGTAAAAGCATAAGTCCCCGCGACCTTGTAAGTATATTGAGCAGTCTGCTTGAAAAGATAAAATATTATGACAGCTTAACTATAGATGAAATAAGAAGCGGAAAACTGGAAAATATACCCAGGAAAAGAGCGCATTGTACAAGCAAAATAGCTGTTGTGTTTGATGAACTTCTGGAAAGAATATCACCGGACTGCGAGACCGGAGCTGTTGCTTTTGAAATGTATAATGATCTTAACAATAAAAAAGCGCTTAATGAGTTATTTGAAATAGTAT
>JBDRKI010000017.1:0-21036 GCA_043814095.1 Armatimonadota bacterium
TGGTCGTCTGTGAATTTTTTGTGTAACTGAGCCATAATTTAAATCCCCCTTGTTTTTTACTTTAAATTATAGCTTTTTAGGTGTGCACTTTTAAACTTTAAATCCCATTAAAAGTGTGCACTTTTAATTCTTAAATGACAAAAAATAAAAATATACTTGTAACTATTTTTGTTTTTTTGTATACTATTATAATATGAGTATTAAAAAAGATTATATAATTTATATAATTATTATTGTGCTGCTAATTGCAGCGCCTTTTCTTTTTATGTTATTCAGCGGAAAAACTTCTGAGGGAACCAAACAGAATACAGAAGTTGCAACCCCCTCTCCGGCGGAAACGTCCCCTTCACAGCAGGACTCTATGGAAGTATCGGCAACAAAATTAAAATCCTTAAATAACGGCAAACTGGAATGGACTTTGGACGCGGATTCAATTGACCTTGACCAGGAAACAAAAACCGGGTTCGCACGTAATATAAGGTGTGAATTTTTTGATGAAAACGGAAATCTGTATGTTAAATTAAACTCACCCGGCGCCAAAATCAATTTAAACACGAATGACATGGAATTTACAGGTCCCGTACGCGCAAGTACGGTAAAAGGTGAATATTTTGAGGCGGAAAAACTTAAATTCATCGGCGAAAAAAAGATGTTTTTAGGTTCGGGAGCTATAAAGCTTACTAAGGGAAACTCTACCGTCTACGGAAAAAAACTTGTGGGTATACCATCTAAAAAAACAATAGAAATAAAAGATAATGTAAATGCGACTATTAATTTAAAGGATTTTGAATGAGAATAACTCTTGAAAACCTTACTAAAATTTATAACAATAGAAGAGTTGTAGATAACTTAAGTTTATATATGGAAAAAGGAGAAGTTGTGGGACTGCTCGGCCCTAACGGAGCGGGTAAAACCACAACATTTTATATGGTTGTGGGAGTAGTCAAGCCCAACGCAGGCAAGGTTTATCTTGATTCATCAGATATAACTTCCGTGCCCATGTATAAAAGGGCAACTCTGGGCATAGGATATCTCCCCCAGGAAGCTTCGGCTTTCAGGCGTTTAACCATAGAAGAAAACATACTTATGATCTGGGAATTTTCCGATATGACCAGGGACCAGCGCCATGAAGAGCTTGAAAGGCTCCTGCGCGAGTTTGACCTCTGGGGAAAAAGAAAACAGTACGCATTCACTTTGTCCGGCGGGGAAAGAAGGCGCATAGAGATCGCGAGATGCCTCGCGACAAAACCGCATTTCCTTCTTCTGGACGAACCTTTTACCGGCGTTGACCCCATAGCCATATCAGAGATTCAGGATATTATAAAAAAGCTCCAGGCCAAAGGCATGGGGGTATTAATTACGGATCATAATGTAAGGGAAACTCTTAAAATAACCGACAGAGCTTACATAATAAGGGAAGGGAACATTCTTGTATCGGGACCGTCAACCGAGGTGGCGCATAGCGATCTGGCAAAGAAGCATTACCTGGGGAGCAAATTCAAACTGGATTGAGAATATGAGAATAAAGATACTGGACAAATACATAATAAGTGAACTGGTGGGGCCCTTTATATTCGGTGTTGCCACGTTTACTTTATTATTCATGTCGGTTGACCTGTTCTTTAAAATAGCCTCACTTATCGTGCAGAAAAATTTATCTCTTACAGAAGGGATGCTCTGCATTATTTACAACCTGCCTTATATTTTAGTATTCACCTTCCCCATGAGCGTTCTTCTGGCAACACTTATGGCTTTCGGGAGACTCTCCGGCGAAAGCGAGATAATAGCCATGAAAGCAAGCGGGATAAGCTTATACAGGATAGCGCTCCCGGCAATCGTGTTCGCCGCTCTCGTAACCTTCGCGTCCGGATTTATCAATGAAAAGTTATCGCCTGAATACACTTACAGGGCAAAAAATATCCTGATAAAAAAGCTGTCCAAAGAAGGCGCGAAAATATGGGAAAACATATCCATAAAAGAAAAAACACCTGACGGGTTAGAAAGAATTATTACCGCCAGAAAGTTCAATTACAAAGACGGCCTTATGGAAGGCGTAATGATACAGGATTATAAAGATACAAAGCCCGTAAGATGGGTACGCGCTGATTCGGCTGTATGGGAAGAGGATAAATGGTTCCTTATAAACGGGGATGTGTACAACTTATCCGTTGAAAGCTCCGGGGACATAAAATACCAGACTCATTTTGACAGATATGTAAGCCGTATACCCTACAGCCCGAAAGAGATAGAAATGAGGGAGCGATCCCCCGAAGAGATGGACTCCGGGCAGATTAAAGAAAAAATACATTTTCTTGAAAAAACTTACTCCCCGACAAGAACCAGCCCGTATGACAGGGTACTCGACGGTCAGATAAACAACCTTTATGTGGCGCTTTACCAGAAAGCGGCCCTCCCCTTTACGTGTTTTGTCTTCGCTCTTATAGGGATACCGCTCGGGATAAGACCGCACAGGACAAGCACATCAATAGGGTTAGGTTTAAGTATTGTATTTATATTTATTTACTATATACTTATGAGTATAGGAAGGGCGCTGGGAGAAAATTCCATCCTGCCGCCCGCGATAGCCTCATGGCTGCCTATCGCGATATTCGCGGCGGCAGGGTTATACCTGCTGTATAAAAAAGGTCAGGGCTAAGATAAGAGAGGTGTAATTTGCTAAGAGGAATATTCACTCTCCTTATAATCTCCGTAGTAAGCGGTATAATCGCATTTTTGGGAAACCGTCTGGGCAGGTATTTCGGTAAAAAAAGACTCACAATATTCAACTTGCGCCCGCGCCATACCGCCACGATATTTACAATACTTACCGGCATCCTTATATCCATGCTGACAATCGGGGTATCTTCCATGCTTTCAAAGAATGTAAGGATAGCCTTGTTCGGCATGGAAAAACTCCAGCAGGAAAGACTCCAGCTCCAGGAAGAGATAAACCGGCTATCCGCACAGGTAAGCCAGGGTAAAATTTTATTCACAGCCGGTCAGCCTATTGTCATAAACGTAATTGACGGCGGGACTAGTAAGCTTACCGCAAAAAACAGGCTGGAAAACCTCCTGCAGGTAGCAAACGTAAGGGCTGTGGCGAAATATAATCTGCTTGCCGATTATTATAACGTAGAAGCAATACCTTTGGACACTGAACTTATAACATACAACCCCGAACAGCTTGACAGGGCGGCGGATACCATAAGCGGGTCAAAGGAAAACTGGGGGGTAACGATCTCCGCTTCAAACAATGTTTTCCTGGAAGGAAAATTCAACGTAAACATAAAGGTTATTAAAAATATTGCCATTTACCATAAAGACGATGAAATATCATTAATAAAAATAGATACTTCTCTCGCGGACAACGAGATACTCGCTGATTTATTCACCCTTATTTACAACGCGCGTGAAAATATATTCTCGAGGGGCATGATGCAGGACCCCGAACAGCAGCTTTCAATGCCTTCGGCTGAAGCACTTGGTGAATTTGTTAACAGGATAAAACAGTACCACGGATGGGTGCTTGTAAAAGCCCTGGCCAAAAGAGATCTTTATGTTGTGGACGCACCCGATATACATCTTACTCTGGAAAGCACAACGCCACCCGAATAAAGGACGTAAATAATGAACATCCTGGCTATAGATCCCGGGAAAAATAAATGCGGCATAGCCGTTCTGGATAATGATTTAAATATAAAAGAAAGAACCACAGCCGAAACCGGCAATATTTTAACTGTTCTTGAAAAATTAATAAATGAATTCAAAATAAGATTAATAATTCTGGGGGGAGCCACTTACTCTGAAGAAATAAAAAAAATAATAACGGAAAAATTTCCGGAAATAGATTTAAAAAAAGCTGACGAGAAACATTCAACGGAAAAAGCAAGACATCTCTATTTTAAATGTAATCCCCCTAAGGGAATATGGCGATTTATACCCCTGGGACTGCAAACACCTAAAGAACCGTATGATGATTACGCGGCGGCTGTCATAGCGATAGAATACATAAAAAACAAAGGGCTTGAATAATGAAAAAATATCTTACGGCAACAATAATCCTTATACTGGCATTATCTTTTACTGTGCCAGCATATGCCGATACGGTATTTACGGCGTTTGCTTCTTCAGAAAAAGCAAAAGAAGATAAATCATCTTCAGGTTCCGGATTTGAAATCCTTGACCCGCACCAGATAAGAACCGCAATAGTTAACGGAGCGGATCTTACGGAGCTCGGCATAGGACCGCCCAAACTTCCGAATACAACCGACCTTAAGACAACACAGACAATGTATAAAAACTCAATAATGATATTTGACCCAGAAACCCCGTCAAAAGCGGGTTATGTGAATTTAAGCGTACAGCCTTACTGGCTCATCTACAATCCTTCAAATAAATTACTGTATATATCATATGCCTCACAGATTATTCTGGTATTTAACCCCGCAACCGATAAAATAATAGGGTTTCTTGACACCAGAGGACTCGTAACGGACATGTGTCTTACAAAGGATTTTTCCGGCCTCTATATAGGTGTTATGTCAAAAAACCGCAAGCACGCGGTATGGGTATTGGACTGCGCGAGAAACAAATTTACAACGGGATATAAGACACCCCGGCCGGCTTCAGCCGTTGCGGTATCCCCTGATGGGAAAACCCTTTATTATTCAATATGCTCCCGCCCAAGAGGCACGGTATACGCGGTTAATACTTCCGATAAATCCTTAAAAGCAGAGGCGCAGACCGGGACAAGCCCTGCTTCTTTATGCATAACTCCTGACGGGAAAGAACTTTATGTTTCCAATTTAAACTCCGCAAGCGTTTCCGTCATAGACACCGGTTCTTTTAAAGTTAAAGCCGTAATATCCGTGGGGATAGAACCTTTAAAAATGGCGGTATCTCAGGGAGGGGAGAAGATATATTTAGCATGCAGAAAGTCAAACTATATTTCCGTGATTGACACCAAGACCCATAATGTCTTAAAAACCATAAAGGTCGGGGCAGCACCTACAGATATAGCATTAAGCCCTGACGGAAAAAAAGCATATATAACAAACAACGAATCAAAAACAATAAGCATAATAGATACCGAACAGGATAAAGTCATACAGACCACTTCCCCCCAGTTAAAATCAAAGCCGTGGGGAATCGCGGTAAAATAATAATACTAATTAAGGAGAATGTGTATTATGAAAAGATTTATGATATTTTTAATGGTTTTTGCATTTGCATTATCCGTTTATTGCGTAAACGCGCAGGATAATTATGACAATACATCCCACCAGTCAGGCACAATTTCCGGCATAGTGGTATGCCCGAACCCCAAAGACGAATCAAAGCTTGACCCTGTCGCCCAAGCGCGGATATCCGTGGAAGATTCAAGCTACAGCACCTTAACGGATAAAGAAGGCAAATTTGAACTTACCAATATCGCTTACGGCACATATAAACTGACAGCGCAGAAAAACAATTACTACCAGGATGAAAAAATCGTAACCCTCTCAAACGCTTTCGCGAATATAACCATGACAATAACCCCTACTGAGGAAAAAACGGTTAAAACCCAGCCCGGTAAAAATATTAAACAGGGCAAAACTCCCAAACACGAAGTTTTTGTGGCTTTCGCCGCGCCCGCCTCAAGCAAAACCCAGGCGGTAGCCCCACAGCTGGGCTCCATGGAAGACTTATCTTCTTTTGACCCTAACATTATGGCGGCCGCCATAGCGCAGGGCGCCGATCCTTTAAGCTTCGGAGTAGGCGAAAGACCTAAAATACCCAAACCCTATGACCCTTTAACGCCCCAGACAATGTATGAAAACTCAATAATGCTTTTTGACGTTAAAACGCCTTCTAAAACAACTTATGTGAACTTAAGCGCACAGCCCTACTGGATGGTATATAACCCAGAAACAAAACTACTGTATCTTTCCAGTCAGTCGCAGATGGTGCTTATGTATGATCCCGGCACCAACAAAATGATAGGCGCTTTCGCGGTAAAAGGACAGGTAACGGATATGTGCTTAAATAAAGACGGCTCCATCCTGTATATAGCCGTTATGGGCAGAACCCCGGCAATACTTGTGCTTGACTGCTATAAAAATAAATTCATGACTCCTTATGTCGTGCCTTCAAGACCCGCGTCTTTAGCCGCATCTCCTGACGGGAAAAACCTTTACTTCTCAATGGGAACAAATACATCGGGAATGGTATATTCAATAAGCACCCTGACAGACTCAACGGCGGGAAAGGTAAGCGTGGGGAAAAATCCTAACGGAATGTGCATAACCCCTGACGGGAAAGAGCTTTATGTCACCAACCTGAATTCGGCCAGCGTTTCGGTTATAGACGCTGCTACCCTTACCGTTAAAGACACGATACCTGTCGGGATTGAACCGTTAAAAATAGTTGTAGCTCCCAACGGTAAAAAAGTTTACTTAACATGCAGAAAATCGGATTATGTGACTGTAATAGACACCGGAACACATACCGTCTTAAAGAATATAAACACAGGCAAAGCCCCGACGGGAATAGCCATAAGCGGGGACGGATCGAAAGTTTACGTTACAAACAACGAATCAAAAACAATAAGCATCATTGACACGGAAAGCGATACCGTCTCGCAGACAACCGTCGCACAGCCCCGCTCACACCCGTGGGGGATCGCCGTAAAATAATAATCCTTAATTTGCATATTGCATACATATACGCTATAAATAATATAATATATAAATACGGAGATTAATTATGTTAACTTTGATTAAAAATTTACTTGATTCAAATGAACGCGAAATCAAAAAACTTCAAAAATACATTGATAAAATCAACTCTTATGAAAAAGAATTTGAAAAACTGACCGATAATCTTCTAAAGGCCAAAACAGATGAATTTAAACAGCGCCTCGGTAAAGGCGAAACCCTTGATGATATAATGTGCGAAGCTTTCGCAGTTGTGCGTGAAGTAAGTAAAAGAACCATGGGTATGCGCCATTTTGATGTGCAGCTGATAGGCGGCATAGTTCTCCACCAGGGAAGAATCGCGGAGATGAAAACAGGCGAAGGAAAAACTCTTGTTGCCACTCTCCCCGTTTATTTAAATGCCCTTGAGGGCAAGGGCGTTCATGTCGTGACAGTAAACGATTACCTCGCGAAAAGAGACGCAAAATGGATGGCGCCTATATACGATTTCCTCGGATTATCGGTAGGCATTATACAGCATGACATAGGTTACTTATACGACCCGTCCGTGCATTCCGGTGACGAATCAATTGACAAATTAAAACAGGCCACGCACAGGGAAGCTTACAATGCCGATATAACATACGGCACAAACAACGAGTACGGTTTTGACTACCTCAAGGATAATATGGTCATAGATATAAAAGAATGCGCCCAGAGAGAGCTTAACTACGCCATAGTGGACGAAGTCGACTCAATACTCATAGATGAGGCAAGAACGCCTTTAATAATCTCGGGCATAGGGGAAAAGAGCACTGACCTTTACCAGAAATTTTCAAAAGTCGTGAACCGGCTTAACAAAAACACGGATTACCATGTTGAAGAAAAAGCGCACAGCGCTCCTTTAACCGAAGAGGGCGTAAAAAGAGTAGAAAAAGAAATCGGGCTGGAAAACCTTTACGACAACCAGAATATGGAGATTGCGCACCACATAAACCAGGCTTTAAGGGCTAAAGAATTATATAAACGGGATGTTGATTACGTAATAAAAGAAGGCGAAATCATTATTGTTGACGAGTTCACGGGACGCCTTATGTTCGGCAGAAGATACTCTGACGGCCTGCACCAGGCAATTGAAGCCAAAGAAGGCGTAAAGATAAAACACGAGAACCAGACCCTTGCTTCCATAACTTTCCAGAACTATTTCCGTCTTTACAAAAAGCTATCAGGGATGACCGGGACGGCCGCAACCGAAGAAAAGGAATTCCGCGGCATATACAACCTGGATGTCGTGATAATACCCACTAATATGCCGATGGTAAGAGCTGATTACGCCGACCAGATTTACAAGCATGAAGAAGCAAAATTTAAAGCCGCAATTGAAGAGATTGCCGAGATGAACACCCAGGGAAGACCTGTGCTTGTAGGCACAAGATCAATAGAAAAAAGCGAACTTTTAAGCTCAATGCTCTCAAAAAGAGGCGTAAAGCACGAAGTCTTAAACGCGAAATACCATGAAAAAGAAGCTTCCATAATAGCGCAGGCAGGAAGACGCGGCGCCGTTACGATAGCAACCAATATGGCAGGCCGCGGTGTTGATATAGTTCTCGGGGGAAGCCCTTTAAGTAAGGAAGCTTATGAGGAAATAAAAGAACTGGGCGGGCTCCATATAATAGGAACAGAACGCCACGAATCAAGGCGTATTGACAACCAGTTAAGGGGAAGAAGCGGACGTCAGGGAGACTCCGGTTCATCCCGCTTCTTTGTCGCGCTTAACGATGAACTTATGAGGCTCTTCGGGTCAGATAAGATATCAGTGCTTATGGACAGGCTCGGGGTAGATGAAAACATCCCCATAGAACACGCCTTCCTTACAAAAGCCATCGAGAATGCGCAGAAAAGAGTTGAAAGCCATAATTACGAGATACGTAAATCGGTACTTGAATATGACGACGTGATGAATAAGCAGAGAGAAGTCATATATAATGAAAGGCGCAAAATTCTTCTGGGTGAAAACCTAAAACCCCATATCCTTGATATGGTAAAAACCCACATGGAAAAACTTGTTGACACATACGCGCCTAAAGAAGTTCTCCCCGATGATTGGGATATAGACACGCTTTTTGAATCGCTGAAAGAAACAATACCCATGCCCGCCGGGGTAAAAATCGGGGATTTATCCGACACAAAACAGAACCTGCTTAAGGAAAAAATTACGGACTGGGCATATAAAGCTTATGAAGAAAAAGAAACCCACCTGACCCCGGAGACTATGCGCCAGCTGGAAAGATACATACTATTACAGATAGTTGATACCAAATGGATTGACCACCTTTATTCCATGGATTTATTGAGGGAAGGCATAGGAC
Organism: Armatimonadota bacterium; assembly: GCA_043814095.1. Classification (GTDB taxonomy): domain Bacteria; phylum Vulcanimicrobiota; class JACPDS01; order JACPDS01; family JBDRKI01; genus JBDRKI01. Next base: position 9,044 of record JBDRKI010000017.1, read on the forward strand.
TGCGGGCTTACGGGCAGAAAGATCCACGTATTGAATACATAAATGAGGCATTTGAAGCATTTGAAGCATTAAAATCCAACATACAGGAAGACGCGGTAAAATTCATATACAGGGTCCAGCTCGTAAAACCGGAAGAACAGAAACAGGCCGCCAAGGTAACCAGCTTAAGCCACGGGGATGCCGAACCCAAAACCCCCGTAAGGCGTGAAGAAAAAGTCGGCAGAAACGACCCCTGCCCCTGCGGCAGCGGCAGAAAACACAAAAAGTGCTGCGGAGGATAAGATGCTGGAAGATTATGAAAAACAATTTAAAGATATACGGACAAAATTCATAAAAGTCAAGGAGTATCTTTGAATCGGATAAACTGAAAGACAAAATTAAAGATATAGAATCCGAACTTGCAAAAGAAACTGTATGGTCAGACCAGGAGCTAGCTAAAAAATACGGCCAGGAGCTGTCTCACTATAATAATATTATAGGAAGAATTTCAAAAATACAGTCAAACTTAGACGAAGTGGAAATACACCTTGAGCTGGAACGGGATAATAAAGAACTGGAAAATAAAAAAGAGATAGAGCTTCTTATAAATAATACAAACCGGGACCTGGATGACCTTGAAGTTGAGACCATATTAAACGGGGAATACGATTCTTCAAATACCTACATATCAATTCACTCGGGCGCCGGCGGGGTTGACGCCTCGGACTGGGCCGAGATGCTTTTAAGAATGTATCTAAGATGGGCGCAGGATAAAGACTTCACATCTTCCTTAATAGAAGTATCCGCGGGAGAAGAAGCCGGCATAAAAAGCGCGACCATATATATTAAAGGTCCTTACGCTTACGGCTACACCAAATCAGAAAACGGCGTACACAGGCTTGTGCGGTTATCCCCTTTTGACTCCGCGCACAGGCGCCATACCTCATTCGCGCAGGTAGAAACCCTCCCTGAAGTCAAAGAAGACATAAAAATAGAAATAAATCCCCAGGATTTAAAAATAGAGACTTACCGCGCGAGCGGTGCAGGCGGCCAGCATGTGAATAAAACCGATTCCGCGGTAAGAATAACCCATATGTCTACCGGAATTGTCGTACAGTGCCAGAATGAAAGAAGCCAGCACCAGAACAAGCATAACGCGATGAAAATACTTAAAAGTAAATTATATAAACGCGAAGTAGAAGCACATTCAGAGAAGATCTCTAAAATAAAGGGAGAACACAAAAAAATAGAATGGGGCAGCCAGATAAGGTCTTATGTTCTTCACCCTTATACAATGGTAAAAGACCACCGCACTTCTTATGAAGAAGGAGATATACACAAGGTTCTGGACGGAAGATTAGACGGCTTCATAAAGGCTTACCTTGAATGGAATCTCCGTTAAAGAAGGAAAATTTAACATATATATAGTATAGCGTATCATCTTAAACAGGAGGCAGTTATGACCAAGACAATAGATATAAAAAGCCTGGCGAGAAAATGTATCATGGATTCCTACATGTATGTTGCGGGGAAACCCATTGAAGAAGTTAAAAGAGAGCTAGGCTTAAAAGAGATTATAAAGCTGGCGTCAAATGAAAACCCGCTAGGCCCCTCCCCTAAAGCGGTAGAAGCCATAAAGAAAAGCGCGGACCAGATTCATCTGTATCCCGATGACCATAATTATTACCTGAAGCAGAAACTTTCAAAACTACATAACCTCTCACCCGAGAATTTTGTCATAGGCAACGGATCCATGCAGCTTTTTGAATTAATATGCAAAACCTTCATACATGAAAATGAAGAAATGGTTGTGGCAAACCCCACATTCCGGGTGTTTGACAGCCTTATAAGAACAGCCGGGGGGCTCTTAAAAACAGTCCCTTTAAAAAACCACGCGCATGACGTGGACGCTATGCTTGCCGCCTGCACCGAAAAAACAAAAATAATAGCCCTTGTAAATCCCAATAACCCTACCGGCACAAACATACCGAAAGAAGAAGTTGAAAGGTTTATAAACGGAGTCCCGACAAACGCAGTAGCCATACTGGATGAAGCATATATTGACTTTATGGATAAAGATAAATATAATTCTCCAGAGTTTTTAGATAAGTGTCCGAACCTTATTATATTAAGAAGCTTTTCCAAGATAATGGGACTGGCGGGACTAAGAATCGGCTACGCGATCACCAACAAGGAAGTCGCTCAGGTGATTGAAAAGGCAAGAATGCCGTTCACAGTAAGCCTGCCTGCCCAGGTAGCCGCGGCGGCGTCACTGGATGATGCCTCTTTCAGGGAAAAAAGCATAAAGCTTGTGCATGAGCAGAAGAATAAAATGTATAAATTCCTTGAATCAATGAACATTGAATATATACCGTCTCAGGCAAATTTTATAGCGGTAAAACTTGACGGGATTGACGATAAAGAGTTTTTCGGTCAAATGCTTAAAGAAGGCATCATCATACTGGCCGGCAAAAATATGCTGATGCCCGGATATATAAGGGTAACGCTCGGCACCGATGAACAGATGAAAAAATTCTACACGGCCTTTGAAAAAATATATAAAAAACTTAAAAAAGCGTAAAAATTTAAAACAGCTTAAGACATGCTCTTAAAACCCTTATTTCATAATGGTTTGACAGGCACTTTACATGAAATTTGTCTTTTAGTATAATTATATCAAGCTTTAGACTTCAACTTTAATTAATATGATTATAGTTAAAGTCTTTATTTTTTGAAAAATTGCACCTTTAAAAAAGAGGGTTTTAATAAATAGCATCGTATATAATATACTAAGATGCTATACAAATTATAATGTTTATAAAGTTTACTGCTCTTTTTGCAAATCTGTCGGGAAAGGAGGTGCCCTCCTAGAAGACTCTGCAAAAATGAAAGAGCGGTAAAATGGAGAACTTTGAAAAAACAGCTCATAATTAAGATTAAGCAGGAAACAAGAATACTCTTAGTCTGAAAAAAAGCTCGTTTTTTACGGAGTCCTCCAATCATATAGGAGGAAAAGGAATGAAAAAAGCATCGTGGATTGTAGCGATTGTGCTCGTACTCGCATTTACAATGCAGGTTTCTGCAGCTCCTTTGTTTCCGGATGTTCCGGCTAATCATTGGGGCAGAGATGCAGTAGCTCAGTTAGCTGCAAAAGGTATAATCGAAGGTTATCCTGATGGTACCTTCAAAGGCGACCGCCATGCAACCAGATGGGAAATGGCTGTTGCATTAGCAAGACTTCTTGCAAAATGTGAGCAGATGTGGTCAACATTTGCAACAAAAGAAGATCTTGAAGCACTCAAACAGCTCGTCAGTCAGTTAAGAGACGAGTTAGACGCACTCGGAGTCAGAGTAACCAACTTGGAAGACAATCTGGCCAAGGTTACAAAGAGAGTATGGGATCTTGAGAAAATCAGATTTTATGGTTCAATTGACACCATAGCTGTAACTCAGGGATTCCAGGCTCAAGCAGCCGCAGATCCTTGGGGTCTCGGTACCGGCAGTATGTACAACATACATAATGCAGTAGGTTCAGCAGTAGGCGCATCAATGAGCCCGAACGGTATGGTCAACATGATCAACTCCGGTATCGGCGCAGGCGCCGGTGCTTACACTGCATTCCCGGTAACTGACTATCGTAACGGTATACCGCTAACAAACGGTACATCACTTACCACAGTCGGTATCTTAGGAACCAAGCTCAGAGTATCTGATGATGTGGCAGCCGGTGCGGAATTTGCTGCTTACAGCAGAATAGGTGACTATGCAGTATCATCATACTACGGCGTAGTACCTCCGTATCTAAGCAACATCTTCACAGCTGACATGTTAACAGCCAGAGGCTTCAACAACATGACAGCAACAGCAGTCAAAATGACTCTCGATAATATGTGGATGACCCACAAACCAAGCGGGGTTAAACTCCAGGTTGGTTCATTTATCGACACTGATTTCGATCCGGAATTACTCTACGGCGAAGTTAACCCTAACAACAACGGCCCGAGAGTTCTCCCGTTCTTCGGATTCAGAGTAACTGGCGAAACCCATTTCTTATCACCGATGAAATTTGAAGTCCTCGGTTCAAAAGTATCAAATGATATACCTGGCGGCGGCGCAGTAGCGATAGCAGCAGGTACCCAGTACAACACAATCATGAGTGGTTTCACACTTGATTGGCTGTTCAAGGGCGGCGACTTCAAACTCAACTTCCTTAGAACATCAGATGATTTCTTTGGTGGTGCTTCATTACAGCCCGGTGGTATGGAAAATCCGTTTGGCTGGACAAACCCGAACGATTACAGAGCAGCAGCAGTACCTCAGCAGAGAAACAGACCTGTGGCAGCCGCAGCCCTTAACACAATAGGTATGATCGGCCCGCAGACTCAGACTATGTACGGAGCTAGCTTCCGCTATGAATTCCCGAACAACATTAAGTTTGAAGCAGTATACGGCTCAACCAACTACAAACCGAATATTTGTTCAGACTATAATGTGAACGGTACAGCAGGAAGAGCAAAACTCTCCGGCTCACTGTTCCACAACTTACTTGACCTGGCCGCTGAATATGTAGGCGTCAGCGCAGATTACGATCCTTACATAATACCGTACCAGAGCGTACTCGGTCGTTTACCTGCATACAACGCTGTTTCAGCAGGCTTAACCCAGGTACCTGAACCTTTCTGGAGATTTGGTCAGTTCGCTTATATACCTGGTTTCTACCAGCTACATAACAGCGAATTAATGCCTAACAACAGACAGGGTCTCAGATTATATGCTACCTACCATCTGCCCAGCGGCAATGGTAACATATTTGCGAAGTACGGCTCATTAGAGCAGCTCGGTGCTACCGCAATTATGAACAATGGTGGTATATCTGACAGACCGGGTTCAGTAGAATCCTTCTTCCCGAACTTAACCGGCGGTCTGGCTCTCGAATCACCTAAAGGTAGAGTCGAGAATGTAATGCTTGGCGCAGATTACAAGTTCCCGAACAAATTCTACGTCAAAGCATCATATGACCACTACAGGCTTAGAAGACCTACCAGCCTCGCAGCTAACGTAAACGCAGCAAACAACAACGTAAACATAGCTGAAGGCGTTGGCAAGATCTTCTTGTCCTACCCGACCAATGATAAGTTCCTCTTAAAGGGCGGATATGACTTCGTATCCTTTAGGGGCGCTTACAGCAACCTTGCTGTAAACTGGGATACCACACAGAACATACCGTACATTGGATTTGACTATCAGTTAAGTGACAACACCTGCTGGTCAGTGCTTGCAGAAGCATACTCAGTAGATGACAAAGTCACCACAACTCAGCAGTATCTGAATATGGCCACTCCGTTCAAATGGAATGGTACCAGATTACTCACCGAGTTCAAAGTCAGCTTCTAAGAAATCGGTATTTCTTACAGCTAAAAACCCCGCTTCGAAAGAGGCGGGGTTTTTGTTTGTCTACTTTTTACTTATTTAATTTTAATTATTTACTTACATCCCTGAAAATTTCTCTGCTTTTTCAATTAACTGCTTGCTTAAAATTACTGCTTTATCTACACTGTCTGCCTCTGATATATTCTTAAGATCAGCTAACAAACTTTTCTTGACTCTAGAATCAGATCTATCAAAAAAGCCTTTTATTGCATAAAGCTGAGTTTTTAATAGCTGTACTTCTCCCTCATTAGAATGGGTTGAAATTTTATCATATATTTTAAGCATATAATCCTCAAACCCGACAGGTCTTTTGAATTTTTTACCTTTGCTAATTTCATAGGCACTTCTAACTTCATCAGCAGTTACTTCTCTTCCTAATCTATCGCTTAAAACTTTTGCATATAATGCTAATTGAGAGTATGATAAAGACTCTAAACTTTTTCTTTTTTTAAGATTAATGGTATATTTGCTTTGCCGATTCGCAATCAAGCTTTCCAGCGTTTCCAAGTCTGCAAAATTTCCTTTGTCAGAATAAACATCTAAAATCCATTCTATAAGCACACGCTCTTTTGGCATTTCCTCAAGCGGCAAATTTTTTAATTGATAAAGATATGAATAAACTCCTTCCCTGCTTATACCGAGATTCTCGGCAACTAATCCTTTATCTCCCCCTGCTTCTATAAAAACAGGTATCCTTTCTTTAAGCAGTTCAATTGCTCTTTCTTTATTGATTACACTAGCTTTCGGAGACTTGTGAATCTCCGGTAGGGACCTACGTATATCAGCAACTGTCACTTCATATCCCAGCCGGTTGCTCAGTTCTTCGGCAAAAGGCCGCAGGGCATCATCAGATAATTTTATAATTTCCCTGCTGATATTAAGTATGGTAATAACTGCTATATCCACCTTCTCTGCAGCAAGATTTTCATCTCCATTATTTTCAATTAAAGACTTTAATATTTTAATCTGTTTTTTAAAAAATTTCATTTCGCTAATTTTCTCATAATACAACTCGATATTTTCTATGGAAAGTACTCTTTTTAGATCTTCAACCGTCACTTTATATCCCAGCTCCCTGCTTAACTCCTCGGCATAATACTTAAAATTCCTACCCCACAGATCAGAATAGCAATCCTCTAATAGCTCTTCCGGCCAATTTAATTTAGGACGAATTTTGCCGCCCCACATACTCCTTTCATTAAGATTGCTATTAATACTAGAATCACTAACTCCCTTTGCTTCTATAAAAGCATCTCCTCCGGCCCTATCGGTTTCAATTAACGATTTTAGTATGGCTATTCTATGCTGTTCTCTTGTTATCTCCAAGTTTTTATTTATAATATCACTTCTTCTTGTAAAATATTTTTTAACATTTTCTCTTTCAATCACTTCTCTTATATCGGCAACCGTTACTTTACTCCTTAGCCGCCCGGTTAAATCCTTGGCATAAAGCTGCAGGGTCTTATCTCCGGAGGAGGCTATTCTGCAAATAACTGCTTTTAATTCATTAACACCTAAATTTAGTTCAATATCCACAAAAGCGGATGTCCTCCTGGTTTTAAGCATAGAAAATAAAACACCTATTCTATCAGCCCTTTCCTTTATTTCGAAAGCAGCTCTTACTTCCTGCTTCATATCAGTATCTTTCTTTAAAGTTTCTTTTATTTTATTTAGTGCAATATTGGCTTCAACTGCAATTTCTTCTAAATCTGTGTCAGACATTTTTTTCATTTTCTTAACCAATCTCTCAATTTGAGAAGTAAATCTCATTTTAGGATATTTAGATCTCAAAATTTTAATTGTCTCAGTCATATTCAGATCTGCCTCAATCACAGCTTTTATCACGTCAGAATAGGCAATTCCTTCGCTTGCCCTTCCCTCTGCAAACATAACATTTCCTGAATCAACTAATCTTCTTCCCACGGGCTTCCTTATATCGCCCGCAATTACACCTCTTCCCGCGCCTGCAGGGCTGTATTTAGGACCGAACATATTCTGAACACCCTGATTAAACTGTTTTGCGGTATTATCTAATCCTCTTTTAAACTTCTCAACAAAAGGCTCACCTTGTTTTGCCGCCATCGTTTCAGGTTTCCTAACCTGGGTATTAGGCCTTGTTTTTATCTTTGTTACCTTAGATCCGCCTGAAGGCTTATTTGGTCCTTTAGGAGATTTCTTAGTTTCCTTTACTTTACTAACTGCTTTTGATGAAGAAGAAGTCTTTCTGGCTATTATCCTTACCTTACCTTTAGATACTGTTATCTTATTCTCCGCAAAAAACTTATGAGCCATCTTCATACACCTTACACCGTATACCATACCTACTATCTGACCTGTTAATAACGCACGCTCGTCATCTGTACCGTAATTCCATACATGCACCATCTCTTTAACATCTAAGTCTAATCTTGTTATTGAACATAAGAAGGTATACCAGCTTATGGGATTGGGAAGGTTCCTTAGAAACATTATTGTCCCGTATATGCCTAATAATGATAATCTACCCGTCTTATTATTTATCTTGCTTAATCCCGGGATAATAGCCATATCTAAGTTAGAGAAACCATGCTCAATAAAATTAATATTAGCTATCTTCTCAGGAGTAAATGTATTATCAGTCCAGCTGTATAACTTATACCTTGCATTAACCTGTTTTGTATACAGTTTACTTGATACCTTATTGGGGATTATACCAACCCTGCCGCCGTCTAATGATAATGTTACTACTGTTAATTTATTCTTAGCTATTTTATCTGTGTAAGGTATTATCCATTTACTTAATGCAACCGGATCATTTAACTTAGGTCCCACTACTACATTCTTTCTTATCTCACCTGATAATTTACCGGGATTTATTACATTCCACTCTGCCAGAGCCACCGTAAACTTATCCCATGTTCCTAAACTTACTTTAGTGCCGAATACCTTACCAGAGAATGCATAATACTCCTTTTCTGACATATGTAATTTACAGAAATTAGCAAACCTTCTCTGTTCATGGGGAGGCCAGTCCTTAAAGCTTTTACTTCCTAGATAAGGAAACCTTACTACATTTTTAGGACTTGTTCTTTTATGAAGAGCCATAAGGTATCTTCTAATACGGGGTGAATCATGACTTATGTTGGAGATATCTACATAAAGGTTGTATTTATCATATTTACTTAACAGCTCATAATACAACGGCCTTATATTATCAGACACTCCCTTAACAGATACCTTCTTGCTTAAGATACTAAAGAATTTGTCAGCATGATCTTTACTGGCAAATGTTAGTTTCCCGTTACTTACTACAGCATTATTAAGGACAATATATCCTTTGTATTTCAAAGGATACCTGGCATTTACCTTACGGATATCAATACTGCCGTTAAAATATATTCTGTTGTTATTATTTGCATTCAAAAACATAATAATACCTCTAAAATATTTATATATTTACAATTTAATTGTAACATTAAGTTATTAACAAATTATTGCCAAATTGTTAACAAATTGTTAACTTTTTGTGCTTACATAAAAACATCTTAAAATAAGGAATTTAGAAATAAAAAAACTGCCTTTTAGGCAGTTTTCAGACAATTTTTCTCTTAAAAATAGATATCTATATACTTACCTCAACCGGTTCCAGTCCCTCAGATTCAATATTAATCTTTATCTTACCGGGAGTTTCTTTAACTATATTAAGCTTAACTATGCCGTCTTTATCTGTTGTTAATCTCTTTTTATCATTCCCTATTACGAGATTAACTTCTTTGCCCCATACAGGATTATAATACCGGTCATTTACAAGTATCTGCAGTTCATATTTATCTTTATCATTTCTCTCTATATCGGTAAAAATATATTTAGGTTCGCCTGCTTTAAATAAGACATCGGCACCGGCCTCAACAAAACCGCAGCGCGCAGTTACTTTCCAATAACCCAGCTTTCTGCCAATCTTAAAGTAGGCATGGGCCATGCCGTCATTTACGGTCTTTGCAGATACCGATATTCTGCCGTTCTCAGTATAAAAAAATACGGGAGTTCCGGGTGGAACGGGATTCCCCTGCCTGTCAAAAACAAAAGCATTTACGCCTATCATGCTTTCACCGTCTGCCGTAACCTCTGGAGACAAAACTTCAATTCTCATGGCGCTTGGCATTAAATTGGGAGATTCATCAAAAACAAGAAAACCGTCCGCTATTTTCCTTTCAAATTTGCTCTTTGCCTCAGGCGGCGCGCTTATAACATTATCCTCAACGCACATTAAAGTAGATCCTCCCCCGTCAAGATTCATGCCCTGCATAACACCAAGCTCTCTTAACCTGTTTGCGAGGGAATAAAGCCTTATTCCCTGCCCCTCATTTGACGTATAACCGCTTACGGTCATAAAGACAAGCTTATCATCCTTTGTGACCCCCAGAGACGATCTACCGGCATTTTTTGAGGTTATATCATTGCCGCCCTTGCCTAATTTTTCCTCCATAGCGGTAATATGTATCTTCCCGTCCTTAATAAGCCTGGGACCCGCGCCTAAAGCATAAACTACATCTGACCAGTCCCCGCTGCCGTCTTTGGTAAAAATGCGCCCGTTTTTAGAAAAAATGCGGTCAAATATAATTTTTTTATCCTTTGTAATACCGAAAGCGGTTCTTGCTGGACGGGTTTTAACGGCATCTGAGACAACTTTGCCGTCAATAATAACAAGGCCTAACGGACCTCCCCCTCTTGCAAAATACCCACCGTTTATGCCGGCTAAAGCGCCTTTTTTAACAACCATCTCAGACAGCTTGCCTCTTGATTTGGTATCATCATTAGCCAGAACCACGTTAAAACTTACCCCGGGAGCATTTTTATCAATGAGAAGTTCGTTTATCCATAACTTATCTTTCTGTCCTATTACAAGCTTCTGTGTAAGAACTATATTCTTTGTTAGATATAAATTATTGGTAACGGTATACTCCCTGAATATATCTATAACCAGCCTGTCGGGATTCTTAAAAACCGCATCCTCTATATTCGCCTGTGTAATCTTGTATTTAAACTTTATCACAAACTGGACCCTGCGGAAATTAACCGTTTTCTGTTCAATACCGGATACAAGATAATCATACCTGAATGGAGTAAGTTTAAAAGAAGAAGCGGGACCGGTATTTACAAAATCAACGGTAATCTCTTTCCCGTCGTTGCTTAAATAAATTGAATATTCGGGTACTTTAGAAGTCTCAAATACAAGTCTTACCTTCTGCTTATAATACCCGTACTTATATAAAAGAAGCTCATTAGCGCTGTTATCTACTCTAACAGACTCTTCTGCAAAAACAAGTCCTGTAAGGAAAATAAATATTAATATAATTGCAACTAATTTTTTCATTATCCGCATCCTTTATGATCAATAAATCTGCCCCAGGGTATCATATTTAATTTCTCATCTATCTTTTCAAAAATCTCAATATGTGAAGCTTTAAAATCCTGCCATATAGCCCATCTCCTGTCTTCTTTTTCATCTTTTAAAAGTTCGATTTTAACTATTCTTTTCTCTTTCTTATCGGGATCAAGTTCATAGAATTTCAAACAATCTTCGTCTACTTCATAGTTTGCAATATGATGGTATAAAGGGGATGATACTGTATAACTGCCGTCTCCTTCGGGGTTAAATTCCGCGGGCTGCCATCCTATATCCAGCTCAAACCCGCCGTCTAATTTCTCATAAACATTTACAATCTTTACTTTATCAACAATGATAGGATGAATTTTTGTTTTCTTACCTTCCTCATAAATACTTATAATAGCGCCCTGATCTGTATAACTATCCAGCTTTTCCTGCAGTTCTATTATCAATGAATTTAATAAAGCGCTTTTCATAACGGCCTCCGTGCCTTTTTCATATTTTTATTCACCAATTTTATATATAATCCTGTATGATATGAAAAAACAGCCCCGGGGGGAGCTGTTTTTTCAACACTAACTTAAAATATCTATCTTATTCATCAGCTAATGTCCAGGTTATGACTTTTGAAAAATCAGCAGGTAAACCGGCTGCAACGTTTGCATAGAATTTTAGCTCATAAGCGTTTCCCCCTGCGACTGTTTCAATACTGGTAACCGTACTTTGAGCCGTAGTATTAAGCGTCACATCGCCAGCGCTCACTGAATTTCCATTAACAGCATTTACATTCGCTACCAAGCTTGTGTTTGACGGCATATTTGAGTTGATTGCTGCGGTTATTTTTTTGCCGGCAGTTTCATTTGTGGTAATACTATAAGTTACAGTATTATTAAAGTCAAAGGTTGGCTGCGAACCTGCTGTTGCTGCGTCTACTGTTAATGTTATGTCTGAATCCATGACAAGTTCGTTGATCGCGTCTATTTCATAATACACGGTCTGAGTGTCGGTTGAACCGGCAAACGCGGCCGCGCTCATGAAAGCTATAGCGATAAGAACTATTATCAGCTTTTTCATTTAGGTGTTCCTCCTTTCTTTTTGTTTTATTTAATGGCTTTTTATGCCTTTAAATCTTGCTTACGGGAAGTGTCTTTCCCCCTTCCCACTTATATTATACCCCCCCCGTGCATATACAGATATAGGTCAAAAGGAGTATTTT
>JBDRKI010000018.1:0-3575 GCA_043814095.1 Armatimonadota bacterium
GCGGCGAACCTGCCGCGACGAAGGTGCGGCAGGCATAAGGGAGCCGTGCGAGGGCGCAAAAGTACCCGAGCCGGCGACCTAAAAATCCGCGTCGAGATTTTCTTTAAAAAATGTTCGAATTTTGTCCAATAGACACAGCCATTCTTAATATATCAAACCTATTTTCCTTTATTTTTAAGTATTTTTTTGCCCTATTTTGTTAACATTTTGTTAACATTTTGTTAATAAAATGGCAATATCTGTATGTTAAAATATAATTAGAAACAATAGAGTATTTTTTGAGGAAAATATGCCTTATATTCATGACATACAGAGCAGTAAAGGGCCTAAACCGAGCAGTGTGTATAATGTTGAGAAACTCGGCACACTGAAACTTAGGTATTTGCATAACGGCATTATACTTCTTGAGGGTGTTACCCCGTCAAATATAAAGCTTGTGTATAAAAGATTCGGTAAAGGTTTTAAATCAGGTAAGACTGTGTTAGAGCCCGGTTATAATCATAACGGCAGACCTTATATGGCTGTTATGTCAAAAAGAATATGGGAGACTAAAGACTTTTTAAAAGGGATGGGCGATTATTACGGTTCGGGCCAGTACTGGAAAGATATAGTTAAGACTTCTCATGATATCAATATCGCTGATAGAGGCTATAATGCTGTAATGGATCCAGTTGATAAAGCATTTTCTGTGGGTGTTGGTAAGATTAAAAATGAACATATAAGGTGTTTTCTATATACTTTATACGGGTATGCCAGAACCCAGGTTTTAATATCTCTTTTAAGTATTTGTCCACATGTTGCTGCTGTAGCAGGAGGATTTTATTTAGCTTCATTTACCTGTCAGATCATTTTTGATTTCAGAGGACTTGTGGATTTCTTTAAACATGCTTCATCAGAAGAGCTTTGTAATTTTTTAGGTTCGCTTACGGCTATAGGCGCTAATGTTTCAGGCATAAAGAGAACGCTTAAGGGCAAAAAAGTAACTATATCAGGTAACGGTAAATTGAAGGCAGAGAATATAAAAGGAGATGTTAAAGATACGGTTGCAAAAGATAAGGGTTCAAATTATGTAAAGAAGAGAAAACAGAGATTGAGAAAGTTTAAGGAAAAAAGATTTGTAAGGATGAAAACAAGAAAAACACCGCTTAAAGAACGCGGAAAAATATATGGAGAAATTAAAAAAGCAATAGGTAATGCAGACAAGAAAACTTTAATGATGCATTACAGAGAGTATTTAAAAACAGGAAACTTAAGAAATTACTTAGATGTAAAATTAAAATCAATGCAGCCGGCCTCACAGAGAGAATTTTTAGATAAATTTTATTCAGAAACAAACATAATTAATAAAAAATTTGAAACAGCTTATTATGCCCGAAAATACGGGCATAATGACCTGGCTGTTAAGTATTATAGAGACTTAGTGCATCATGTTGCAGATCCTGCACTGCCTAAGGACTTTGTCAGGGCTTGCTGGGCGGATATTTATTATTCAATGTATCATATAAGAAAAAGCAGTGTTAATTTTATAAATGACTTTGCTTTGGTTAAGAACGCTATAGGCCGTATGGATGCTCAATCCAGAATGGAAATTAAAAGACTATTAAAAGATTATTATAAAATGAGAGACAGCCAGATTAGTTTTTAAATAACAATTTAAGTACATCCAATCATTATCTTGGTACTGCCTCTATTTTACATCAGAAAATACTTTATTATTTCTAATTATATTCTAACATATAGATATTACCCTTTTATTACTTAATAGCCGTTACAGTGGCTGTCCAACCGTTAAAACGCTTTTGGTAATAACTAATCGCATTTTGCCTGTTGCTAATAGGACCCCACATTCCCGCTAATGTAAATCCTCTAACTGAGGAAGAATAGCCAAATTGAGACTCTAAATATCCGTTAGTAGACTTACTGCCGCCTTGACCCCACCACGCACCGTCCGGGTTTCCATTGCATTTAAACTCAATCTTATAATACCTGGCTCCTTCAACTGCTCCCCATAGAAAGACCGGGTAAACCCCATATCTTGTTCCGTCTTCAGAGGTATAAGAAATTACTGTCATACCGACCTCTTGAACTCTTGTATGCTGGAATCCCGTGTCTTCTTGAACGGGGTTGCCTTCTGCCGAACCCCGTGCCGCGGGTTCAGCGATGTCGACGGAAGTGCCCGTGCCTGTTCTTGAACCGGCTATCAGCTGATTCGGATTGGAAGGCGAAGGTCCGGTGTCTGAATCTGAAGGCATCGTGGCTTTGACTGTTTCTTTTATTCCTTTTGCTCCAGCTTTTATAAGCACACCGCCCTTGCCTCCCGTTGCTAAATCATAAACAGCGGAATCTGTATATCCCACTCCTTCACATCTTTCCAACTGAGCTCTATAATCAGGGTCTTGCTTAAAGTCAGTCTCTGATTGATATTCCGGATGTTCCCTGCTAATACGCTCTCTTGTTTGCTCCAATGATTCATTTCGGGTTCTTTGTCTTGCTTCATGTCTTTCCATTGCCGCTTGATACTCAGGCGTACCCGATGTTGGATAATGCTGTTTATAACCTTCCGGATCAACAAAATTAACAGGATCATTATCACAGTAAACATAAAGATTTAATCCTGCGGCATATCCTATTTTATCGACTTGGGTAAACCTTCCTATTTTAGGATCATAATATCTTGACTGTAGGTAATATAATTCTGATTCCTTATCATAATAATAACCAGCGTATCTTATCGGACTTTCAATCTTATTAAAGATGACTTGCTGGTCTGCTGTCGTTGTTTTTGGCGTTAATGTGTCTTTTGGTTTATTGAAACTAAAGAGATTCTTTATGAAATTAATAATTTTAGTTTTAAAGCTTTCGGGTTTAACATTTCCAGTCTGTACCTCTTCTACATTCTCCGTTGTCTTCACATTTACGCTTGATACAGGGTTTCCGAACTCGTCATACTCATAAACGGTTATTATATTACCTTTCTTATCTGCCAGGGCCATAACGCTTCCTTGTCTGTCGGTGATGTAATAATAATCGCCCTGCTGATTTTTAAATCCATAGCCGTAATCTATAAAATCAACCTTTTTGTTTTTATCCAGTTCTCCGATTAATTTGTTGTCAAACCAGCAATAGGAGGTTGAGTCTTTATGAAAAGTTTTCTCTGTTCTTAAGTTATACGCGTCATAGCTGTAGCCTTGCACGTTTTTCTTTCCTCCCGGCAAGGCAGCCGAGATTAAATTATTTTCTTTGTCATAAGCGTATGTTCTTGACTTGCTGCCGGCATCTATAAAAGTCAGGTTTCCTGCATCATCGTAGGAATATGAAGTTTGGTTTTCTTTTATCAAGCGGTTGGCGGAATCATAGATGTAATTTACTTTTCCTCTGGGCGTTTTTGATGTTAATCTATTACCGTTTTTGTCGTAAGTATATTCGGATATTATTCTGTCGCCTGATTTTGTCTGTATAAGGCGGCCGGATTTATCGTAATGGTAGGAAATATCTTTTTCCGGGCGCCCTACGCCGGAATAATGTTTATTGACAACCTGCCCCAGCTCGTTATATGCATACTCAACGGTGTAAAG
>JBDRKI010000019.1:0-2312 GCA_043814095.1 Armatimonadota bacterium
AAAAATCCAATCAGTAAAACTGATTGGATTTTTTTCGTATCTTCCCCTTTTTTGATTTAAGTCAAGGTTTAATTTTGGCAGTTAATGTATATTTAAAGAGGGAAGAGAAAGGAGTGATAATTATGTCAGTAAGAAACATAGTTAAAATTGATGAAGAAAAATGCAACGGCTGCGGCCAGTGTGTTACAGCATGCGCCGAAGGCGCATTAAAGATAATTGACGGGAAAGCCCGGCTTGTAAGTGATATATACTGTGACGGGCTTGGCGCGTGTCTGGGACACTGTCCCCGGGATGCCATTAGTGTAATAAAAAGAGATGCAAAAGAGTTTGATGAAAAAGCGGTAGGTGAACACCTTGAAAAAGAAAAGAAGGTAAAAGAAGGAGAAGAAAAAGAAAAATTACCCTGCGGTTGTCCTGGCACAATGGCAAGGGAGATTAAAAAAACAAACACTGAAAATTCTGTTGGCGTATCTTGTGCTCCTTCAGAACTTACGAACTGGCCTGTCCAGCTTAAACTTATATCTCCGCAGGCTTCTTATTTTAAAGAAAGAGATATAGTAATAGCCGCGGACTGTACGGCTTTCTCATACGGAGCTTTTCATTCTGAATTTCTTAGAGATAAAGCCCTTATTATCGCATGTCCTAAACTTGATGATGCTGCTGAATTATACGTTGATAAACTATCAGAGCTTTTTAAAGAAGCAAATCCAAGATCTGTGGCTGTAGTGAGGATGGAAGTTCCGTGCTGTTCGGGTCTTTCAAAAATTGTTGATTTAGCAAAAGAAAAATCAGGGGTTAATATCCCGGTGAAGGAGGTAATTATAGGGGTAGGCGGAGAGATAAAAAGTTAATTTATAAAAAAACAAACAACAAAAACAAAATAGAAGAAATGAAAAATCAAAAAACAAGGAGGAGAATATGTTTTGTTATCAATGCGAACAAACTTTAAACGGTAAAGGATGCGTAAAAGCAGGTGTCTGCGGGAAAGATGAGGCAACTTCAAACCTTCAGGATGTACTTTTCTACATAACTAAAGGCGTATCAATGTATGCACACAGGCTGGGCATAAGGGATAAAGAAGCCGATGCATTTGTTCTTGATGCTCTTTTCTCAACGGTTACAAATGTTAATTTTGACACTGAAAGGATAAAAACGCTTATTGATAAAGGCGTGCGAATAAGAGAAAAGTTAAAAAAAGAATATGGTGGCGCAGAAGAATTATCAGGGCCTGCTTTATTTATGCCGGCGGGGACTGTTAATGAGATTACACAAGAGGCGCAAGATTTATCAATACAAAAAAGAAAAGAAAAAAGTGAGGATATAACCAGCCTGCAGGAGATTCTTACTTACGGGATCAAAGGCATGGCGGCTTATGCGCATCACGCGCGGATACTTGGCAGGGAAGACGAGAGCGTTTATTCTTTTACGCATGAAGTGCTTGGTTTTCTTTCTGAGGAAAATCAATCTCCCGATAAACTTTTATCTTATATACTGAAAACAGGCGAAGTTAATCTGAAGGTTATGGAACTTCTTGATTTTGCGAATACCGGAACATACGGTCATCCCGTGCCGACTAAAGTCCGCATTACACCGGTTAAAGGCAAAGCCATACTTGTATCAGGCCATGATCTGAAAGATCTTGAAGAACTTCTTAAACAGACCGAAGGAAAAGGCATAAATGTTTATACCCATGGAGAGATGCTCCCTGCGCACGGTTATCCGGGATTAAATAAATACAAGCATCTTGCGGGCAACTACGGCGGTGCATGGCAGGATCAGGTCAAGGAATTTAAGGATTTTCCCGGTTCTATCTTAATGACTACAAACTGCATACAGAGGCCTCAGGATTCATATAAAGACAGGATATTTACTTCAGGGCTTGTCGCATGGCCCGGTGTTGAGCATATATCAAACAGAGATTTTACTCCTGTTATTGAATCTGCTCTTAAAGCAGAAGGGTTTAATAAAGACGGTGAAGAGAAATATATAACAGTGGGGTTCGGGCATAATGCGGTCCTGGGTGTTGCCGGTAAAGTTATAGATGCTGTAAAATCAGGCGATATAAAGCATTTTTTCCTTATCGGTGGATGTGACGGCGCTAAAACCGGCAGGAATTATTATACAGAGTTCGCGGAAAAGCTTCCTAAAGACACCGTTATATTAACACTTGCATGCGGCAAATACAGGTTTAATAAACTTGATTTCGGCGATATAGGGGGCATACCAAGACTTCTTGATATAGGGCAGTGCAATGATGCGTATTCCGCTATAAAGATAGCGTCAGCTCTCGCGGAAGCTTTCGGGTGCGGGGT
>JBDRKI010000020.1:0-23307 GCA_043814095.1 Armatimonadota bacterium
GGGCAATCGGCCAAAAAATGGGTTTGGCGCCCCCCCTTGGGGTTGACCCCCCCGTCTTGGGGCTTTTGGGGGGGGGGGCCAGACGGCTCCGCTTTGCGCCAGCGGTAATTTGCACAATTACGAAAAAAGCACCTAACCGGCAATAAACTCCCTGACACTGTTTATTGCACAAATACGCTGGTGCATCCCCAAACGGCAAAATTTTCTTTTCCTCTCCCCGTTTTCACGGGGACAAGTTTTAATGGGGGCGCGCGGGAAATACAATTCTTGATTGGAAGAAAATTTTGCTGTTTGGGGGAGCGGCTTTCCATTTTGGAAAGCCGCGGCGGAGCCGTTGGGCGGGGATCAATAGCGGTGCGAGGGTGCTTGCCAAAGGCAAAGTGCCCGAAGCCCGCGTCTATAGCGTCAGGGGAAGCCCGATGAAATTGGGCGACTGGGCGACCGCAGGGTGGGAGTCAGCGTCTCAGATCTTTCCTTTTACAGCCGTGAATGAGATTTGGCAGGATTATCCGGATGGTTTGCAAATAAGGAGAGATCGGAGCCAATTTAAATCTATCAAACTTAGATTTTTGCATTTTGGAAGCAGGTTTTTTGTATAATCTCTTCGAATTATAAAATCAAATTACAAAACATATGTTCCTATCTCTAATGTTGAATGAAGAAAGCAAAATCCAATATCCGCGCCACCGACCCATTCGGATTTTTCTTTAAGGAGATGATAATGAAAAAAATAATACTCGCCGCAGTTGTCCTCGTACTGGTAATTATAGTTTCGATCCCGGCCGCCCGTTCGATTATCAGCCCTTCTTATACTTATGACTTCCTCATCAAGGACGGCCTGGTCTATGACGGCGGAAAAGATAAGCCGGAGATAAAAGATATCGGGATAAAAGGCGATAAAATCACTGCTATAGACAAAGACCTGGCCGGATCGGCAAAAAAAACAATCGACGCGAAAGGGCTGATCGTCACGCCGGGATTCATTGATGTGCATAATCATACCGACCTCGCGCTCCTTATGGCCATCTTCTCCTCAGGCAAAAAAGACGATCTCTCGATGATCAATGACGCATGGCGGAACAACCATAATTACGCGACCCAAGGCGTTACTACCATTGTGACCGGGCTGTGCGGCGCGGGTTTCTGGGATACATCGCAGTGGCTAGAACTGGTTGATTTACAAAAATTCGCCGCCAACGTTTATCATCTTGTACCCTACGGCATGCTGCGCCAACAACTTTTTGGCAATAATCAACCGACTACTCTCACCAAAGAACAGCTTGAAAAGCTAAAAGGAATGGTTGAAAAAGAAATGCAAAACGGCGCGGTCGGCCTGACCGTCGGCTTGGAGTATGCCCCTACTTGTTTTAGCACTACGGATGAATTGGTTGAAATCGCGAAGGTGGTTAATAAATACGGCGGCCTTTACGACGCGCATATCCGGGACCAGACCGGGCCCGGAGAGTTAGCCGCAATCAAGGAGACTATCGAGATCGCCAAAAGGGCTAATATTCCCGTCCACATCTCACATATCCAGGTCAACCGCCCATGGAGCGATGTCACATCAAAACAGATGCTTAACCTGATCGAACAGGCTCAGGCCGAAGGCATTGATATCACGGCAGACCAACATCCTTATGAGGCGGGTTACGCTGTCCTCTCCTACCGCCTGCCGTCTAAGTATAAGACCGGCACCGGAGTAAATGAAAAATATAAAAACCCCGCGGGCAAAGCCGAAATGAGAAAAGAAGCTGAAAAGGTGTTTGCCTTCCTTCCGCCGGAAAATATCAGCCTCACTTCCGGCCCTGAAAAATATCTTAAAAAGAACATTAAGGAGATCGCGCAAATGGAAGGAAAAAGCCCGGAGGAAGTTTATGTCGATCTTTCCTGCATGGAGCCGGCGCCCTACGCGCTTTTCTTTGAGATCAATCATCAGATCAACCGCGAAATTATGCCACGCGATTATGTTTTTACCGCTTCCGACGGATTCACCGTATTTAAGTCCGAGGATTCGCCGCACCCCAGATTCTTCGGCTGTTTCCCGAGAAAGATAAATAAATACGCGCTGGAAGAGAATCTGTTAAGTTTACAGGACGCCATCCGTTCCATGACCTCACTGCCGGCTAAAAAATTTAAATTGAAGGGCCGCGGGGAGATTAAAGTCGCTAACTATGCTGACATTGCGGTGATCGATCTTAAAAATTTCAAAGACAACTCGACTTATGCCGAACGCGGCCTTTATTCGGAAGGCGTTGCCTATCTGTTGGTGAACGGAGTCCTCTCGATCGATCAAGGCAAGCTTACCGGTAAACGAGGCGGACGCTCCAATCTGCTTAACAGTGAACAGCCATAAAACATAAAAATTTATTTTTTTATTGTCCGAAAATCTTGGAAAATTGGTTTGCAGATAAAAAACAGCCCCGCATCGTGTATGATGTTAGAACCTTTTTCCATAGAAAAAATGAATCGGTGAAAGTTCGCCGTATATTTTCATCTAGGCTAAGGTTGTTGCATCCAAAACACCGGCGGACGGCGGGAAAAATAGTAAAGGAATATTTTAAAATTTATTTAACTTAATAACATAATAAAAATTTTGGGATCATTTTAATCACCGGGTGGCGAAAATGTTTAAAAAACAGTACGAAAAACACTGGGAAACAAATCCTGTCCGCTTTCTTATTTTTATACTTCTTTTGATATTTACTTTTGAAGCACTACTGATGCTGTTAATTAATTTTCTGCCGAATCTGTCGGTGTGGCAAAAAACATTTTTAAGTTCTTTTTTGTTAACTTCACTGCTGCTGCCGTTATTGTATTTTTTTGTATTGATTCCCATTAAAAACTTAATGGCCCAAAAAAGAACCGCCGCGCAGGAACTTGAAAAAGCACGGGAGGAATTCACGACAATTTTGGTGCATGATTTAAAAAGCCCGTTATCGACAATTATGGGATTAACAGACCTTATAACTGAATCTATAGACAAGGAAAAGCATCCGGAAGTATTAGAACACATGGCAAGCATAGAGATATCCGTGGATACCATGTTTAATTTAATAAATAATATATTAACTCTTTCAAAAATAAAATCCGGAAAATTAACTTATACATTTGAAAATTTCAATCCCGAGGATTTAATTAAAGAAATTTACCATACATTTAAGCCTTTGATTAAACTCAAAGAAATTAATTTTAACTTTTCCTGCTTAAAAGATTTTCAGATTTACGCGGACCGCGAAAAAACAATACATATATTATACAATCTTCTGAACAATGCCATCCGTTACACTCCATCGGGAGGAACTATTAATATAACGTGTTGCAGGGAAAAAGATAAGGTTAATTTTGAAGTATCCGATACGGGAACAGGAATACCTGAATCCGAGAAAGAAAAAATATTTCAAAAATTTTCAGATAAATTTGAGAAAAAAGGCGGAAGCGGGCTCGGCCTTTTTATCGTAAAAAAATACCTGGAAGGCCACAGTTCCGATATCCGCTTTGAATCCACGGAAGGCAAAGGCGCAAAATTTTTCTTCAGTTTGCCCGCGGCAAAAGAAGAATAGAGTACATCTTTGCATTTATCACAGCCACAAACAGCACATTTTCAGTCCATATATTCAATGGCTTTTTCCTTATCAACAGAGGCCCAAAAAAGGTCTTTTATGCCCTTTTCATTTCTTCGCAACATATAAATAATACAGCACATCGGCTTTTAGGGTTTTGTTTTTAAACCTTTGTTTAAGTTCTTTCTTTAAAGAATTACGCTCCGCGCCGGTAATAGCTTTTCCCGCATAGGCGTTTTCTATCAAGGTTAAATTATAATCGTACGATAAATTTAAATCCGTAAAATCAATAACGGCTTTTTCTTTATGCAATATTGTTAAGTTATTTTCTTTAAGAAGCCCGTTTAATTCAGGGCCTATCCGGCTGTTTTTAATCTTATATTCAGAATCATAATCAATTACTTTTCTGACCAGGGATTTAGGAGATAAATTCAATCCCCTGTATTTTAAATCCGGCTCTATAAACGATAAAATACCGCCTTTTTTGGTAACCCGCTTAAGCTCCTTAATTACCTTGCCGGCGTCTTCCAAATAAAGCAGAACCCTTTCTTCCCTTGTAAAGTCAAAAATGTTGTTTTTAAATTTTAAATCGTTTATATCGCCAATCTCATATTTAATTTTAGGATTGCCGTAGTTCTTTTTGGCATATTTAATAAAATCTTTACTTATGTCAACCCCGTATACTTTTTTAACATTGCGCAGATTGCATAATTGAGCCGTTTCAAGCCCGAACCCGCAGGCGGCGTCTAAAATGCAAATGTCTTTACTTTTCGGGATAAAGCTTCTGCTTTTGCGTTTGAGTTTTTGCGCGTTTTTAAAAGCGCCGAAAACCCTAAGCGCGTCTACGTAAGAATCTAAATATTCTTTGTTTTTATTTAAATTTTCAAACTTTTTTAAATCAACCATCCGCACGCTCCCGTATATTTAACTTTATTATATCTTAACAAAAATATTCTATTTATTAAGTATTTTTCAATTAAAGTTTTAAATATCCTTGGCTTTTTTGTTGTTTTGTCTGTTGAACACGTTCAGAGCGTATGGACTTAAACACAAAAATAATAAAAATACAAGCCACTTTAGTACCTGATAAAAACATAGAAGGATATGTAGATATTGTAACTATAAAAATAATAAAATAGAAAGTATTCATGAGGTCAGGTCTTAAATTTGGTATTTTTATTAAATCCAAGACCTGGCCTCACCATTTAAGAGATTCAATCAGTAAGCTGCTCAATTACAACCCTGGCATCCGGGTATTCTTTTATAAGTTGGGTGGAATCACCCTGCTCAAAGTCAAGAAAATCAAATCCCGGAGCAACGGTACATCCAACAAATGAAAAATTACTGCCCGGGTTCGGGTATGCGCCGAACCAGTATCCAGCAGGAATCATATACTGAACTTTCTGCCCCTTCTTTATATCAGAACCTAAGACTATTTTTTCAACTTTACCTTCAAGATTTATCTGGACAATTGTTAGGGGTCCGCCCATATAAAAATGCCACATCTCATCTGATTTAATCCTGTGGAGCTTAGAAACATCTCCTTCGGGGAGCAGAAAAAAAATAGCAGTGGAATAATTCCTGTCGCCACTATGCTCGGGCAGATCGTTTGCGGGTATACTTCCTTCTGACCTGTAAGTTTCTTTATAATACCCGCCCTCGGGATGGGGCTCGAGATTATAAGCCTGAACTAATTCTGATATAGTAATATGGCTGTTTTTTTCTAGTTTTGCTATGTAATATATTCCATATATAATTCCTATAATTATTAAGACCGCTATCAGAAAGGTTAAATATTTTTTCATAATATTATCTCTCCTTGCTTAAATATTTCATATAGGGCTATACAGAATATTTTCTATCTTATTTAAATATATCTTCCTTTTGAGAGAAGGAAATTAAGCTTAAATCAATGAATTTTAATATATTACTTAAAATTGAGGTTTTTATGAGATTAAAATATTTAATAATTGTATTCTTACTGCTTTTTGCTTTTTCAGTTAATATCGCTTTACCCGATGAAACTCCTGACGGGCTCCCGTATAAAATATTTAAGCTAAAATATATAAAAGCAAAAGAAGTAGTTCCTATTATAAAGATGTTTATGTCCAAAGACGGCAGGATAGTTCCTGATGAGAGGCTTAATTCCATAATAGTTGCGGACCATGAGAAAAACCTTATCAAGATACAGGAGTACCTTGATAAAAACGATACTGCCCTGCCGAATGTCATGGTAAACGCGAAAATCGTCTCTGAAGAAGAACTTTCAAGAACAGGGATACTTATTAACTGGCAACTAACAAACAATTACTGGAGAGCCGCATTTTTGGGGCCGGGAAATTATAATTTTGAGAATTCTCTGGAGGCTACCCTTCTTGTTATGAGCAGGCATGAGGGAAAGATAACAATTGGCAGAGATGTCCCCTACCCTCACTGGTTCTATGTATACACCCAGAACCAGGGATATATCCCCGCCACCACTGTTAAATTCTATAATGTTGATTCAGGTATTGTGGTTACTCCAAGAGTTATTGAAGGCACGGATGAAGTAGAATTAACAGTATTTCCTTTTATAAGCTACCAGGCCGATAACAATATACCGGGAGTTGTCAAATACGGCGAGATTCAAACCGTTATAAAGGTTAAGAATGGACAAAGTGTTGTGCTGGGCGGCAGTAATCAAGGTAAAGACAATATAGTATCAACGGTATTAAACGGATCCATGAAAGAAAAAGGAAAATCTAATTTTGTTGTTGTCCTGACAGCTACCATTAAATAATCTTTTGTATTTCAAGGATTTTTGGCGTTAAACCCGTAATATAGTATAATTAAAGCAGAGAGGTTATTTATGCCTATAGATAAAGTACCCGGTTCAAATTACCCTTCTAAAAGAAACTATAGAAACGGCTTAAGAAAAGCTGCAGATAATATATATACAACCGTTAAAAACACAATTAACCTGCCGGGGGCTAAGAGCATTACTGTAACCAAAGGAATTTTCAAAAGATCAAAATACAATTTAATTACCATTGACCCTAAACATAATGAAGCGCTGGTATATATTGCCTCACAGAAACCCAATGCTAGCTTTGAAACAAAAAGGATTGATTTCGTGGCCGCTAAATATCCCGGTATTCATGTTGTTATAAACGGCACATTCTTTAATAATACCCCCGGGGGGGATTTCCAACCACTGGGACCGGTAATCTACAGGCAGGGAAAATACCAGTGGACTCCCACAACCGTAAATTATCAGGGAATACCTGTTTATTCCTTTGACAGGCCATTTTTCGCGATTGATAAAAACCATCTGCCGGTAATACGGCAAAGCAAAGGCAAACGCGCAGAAGACTTAAAAAAAGAAGGGTATCTGGAACTGCTCGGCGGAGGCGGCCCTTTAATCCAAAACGGAAAAATAATTGTCTCTAAAGAAACACTTGCCAAGGTCGGTATCTCTCCCCAGACACACCAGATGAACAGTACGCGCCAGAGAACATGTATCGGTATAAATAAAGAAGGTAAGATTTTAATCTGCACTTTCGGGCACCAGGGAAAACCTGGTTCTGTAAGAAGCGGAGTTACCCTGCAGAATCTTGCCCAATTCATGCTTGACCACGGCGCGAAAGACGCCATGTTTTTTGATTCCGGAACATCAACCGGATTATACCTGTCAGACGAGAAAACCAAAAGCACCGGTATCCCCAGGAGACAGCCCACTTATTTATTCTTTGTAGATAAGAAAACAGCAAAATATATTAAGGAACTGGAAGAAAGAAAAGAATTTAATATAAAGAAGCTAAAACTGTATAAAAAGAAAGATTAAAATAATAAAGGGGCTTTTCTGTTGTTTAAAAAATATTCATTATCTTTTTTAATAATATTCGGCCTTCTGCTTTTTATGCAGCAGGCTGATATAGTTTATGCCCAAAACAAAACAGGCGCATTTGCCGAACATTACCGTTTCTCCATACCTGACAGTTTAAAACAGCATTACAACCTATTAAGAAAAGAATATTATTATGATTATGCCCAGAAAAGAAAACAGGGAGATCTAAGATATTATGTGGCAATGGTACTGCATGATATAGGTGTTCTGAAATGGGAAGAATGCGATAATTATAAAAAGAAATACGGTGTAATGTGTAATCAGATATCAAGGGAGAAACTCCATTCAATCCTTCATTATATATATTCTAATTATCCCGGTTCCTGCAAAGCCGAACAGATTTTTAACTATGTTAAAGCAATCGTGCCGTATAAAGGAGAAAAAGGCGATTATCCGAGATTCCCGGTTGAAACAATGTATTATCACGGGGGCGACTGCGAAGATTCAGCAGCAGCTGTAGCGGCGTTATTGAAAATAGCTGGATACACAACCGGCCTTTATACCATACATGATTACAAAAATAATATTCATCACTGTGTATGTGTGTGCAAGGTCCCTGAATCTATTGAAGGCGATAAATGGAGAATAAAAGAGTATTACGACTGGGGACACTGCTGGCTTATACTTGATCCTGCTTATCATCACATGTTCGGATATAATCCGTCATGGGTAAAAAGCTATCTGGAAAAAGGTAATTTCTTTTCAATTCCGGATGAAGCGGCAAACTGCCTTTTAATAGATTATAATACTTATAAAACTCACTGTAAAAAGATGGATCAAAAATAAAATGGAGTCATGGTCGATTTATTTCAATTAACTCTGACTCCATTTGCGCACAATTTTTCTGGACATTGCGTTTTTATGCGGTTTTTTTCTATGGTGCTTGAATGGGTATTAGAAACGCCTGCTTCACGCTGACTTATCTAAACTATACTTTCGAGCAAATTTGCGGCCCCGCTTTATTTCACAGAAGGAATGTACATAGAAATGTAAAATAAAATAATACATTATATTCTTAAGTGTCAGTGGAGGCGCGTTTTGGAAAGCATGGTTCTGTTTAAAGACCTGGCCATAGTTTTTGCGGCGGCTTTATTACTGGTACTTATCACGCAGCGCTTAAAACTGCCGACCCTTCTGTCTTATCTGGCGGTAGGAATTGCGCTGGGCCCTTATGGATTAAAGATTATAAGTGCATCTTCGGAAGTAAACGCCTTAGGGGAAATCGGAGTTGCCCTGCTGATGTTTGCGGTAGGGGTAGAATTTTCATTTAAAAAACTCTCTTCTGTGAAAAAAGTAGCTCTCTGGGGCGGCATGCTGCAGATTATCCTGATTATCCTTTTAACCGCCATATTCGGTTTTGTATTAAAATGGCCTCTCAACACTACAATACTTTTAGGATGTATCGCGGCCATTTCCAGTACTATGATTGTTATGAAAACCTTGACGGAGAGAAACGAAACAAATTCCCTGCACGCACAAATTATGCTGGGAATTCTTATCGTGCAGGACTTAGCGGTAGTGGTAATGGTCGCGATGATGCCTTTTTTGGTATCTAATATCAACTCTCCTCAGACCATTTTTACGGGGATTGCCACGGCATCGG
Source organism: Armatimonadota bacterium (assembly GCA_043814095.1). GTDB lineage: Bacteria > Vulcanimicrobiota > JACPDS01 > JACPDS01 > JBDRKI01 > JBDRKI01. Next base: position 9,050 of record JBDRKI010000020.1, read on the forward strand.
CTTATCTGGTACTGGCCTTTCTGGTAGTCAGGGGAATTTTGCCGCAGCTGATGATGAGAATAGCTCAAACACAGAACAAAGAACTGTTTAATCTTTCGGTGGTGGGCATCTGTCTGGGAGCCGCCATAGGAAGTTTTTATCTGGGGTTGTCCCTGGCCCTGGGGGCATTTCTTGCAGGATTAATACTCGGAGAATCAGATTATCATCAACAGATATCGGCTACTATTGCACCTTTGCGCGATTTGTTTGCCATGATATTTTTTGTGGCAATTGGAATGATGCTTGATTTCAGCGCTTTTGTCAGTAATTTCTGGTTTTTCATGGTGTTGTTGTTTATAATAATTATTATTAAGCCGCTGATAACCATGGTCATTATCAGGGCTTACAATTACAGCCCGAGAACATCTTTTCTCTGCGCTGCAGGAATGGGACAGATCGGGGAATTCAGTTTTTTGATCGCGAGCTTAGGCCTTGTAAAAGGAATATTATCCGCAAATGCTTATTCCGTGGTAATGAGTGCGGCTATAGCCAGTCTTGTTCTTTCCCCGTTTGCTTCTGCGGCCGCTCCGTTTATTTACCGCAATTTGACACAAGCCCCTTTCTGGCGTAAAAAACTCGGCAAGCATGAAGTCCCCGATACCATAACGGATGATTTTAATTTTTCTGATCATATCATTATATGCGGCAATCCCAATATATGTACGGAACTTCTGCAATTTCTGAACCGGAAGCAAATTCCGTGGGCAGTGTTGGATGATTCTCATGCATTGGCGGAATTTCAACCCGACAAACACAGCGCTTATATTTACGGAGATCCGTCAAATGAATCTCTTCTTGCGCGGCTGAACCCTGCTCATGCCAAGGCCGCAACGATATGGCTTCATGATACTGAGGCATCGTGCGCGGCAATCAATGTTTTGCGCCGCATTAATCCCGATTTGCCTATCGTAGCCTCCGTTTCTAATTCTGAAGCGGCGGCAAAAGTTATAAAATCTGGCGCAAACCATATTATTATGCCTGAATTTGAAGCAAGCTTGGAAGTTTTGCGCTACTTAATGCTGACTTTAAATATGCCGTTAGATGAGAGTCAGAGATATATAGAAGGCATCCGTCTGCACCGTTTTCACCAGTTTCCGCACAAACCTCAGCAACATTCACTTGAGAAATTCAGTGAACATTATATATTGTGCGGCTTCGGACGGCTGGGAAGAGCGGTAAGCCGCCAGCTGAACGCCGCTGGCGTACCTCATGTAGCGGTTGAACTTGATCCCGAAAGAGCCCGGCGCTACGGCGACAGCGACACGCCTATATTATGGGGTAATGCCATAAAAGACAAGGTCTTGCTGCAGGCCGGCATTAAAAAAGCCAAGGGCTTGGTGGTTGCCGCTGATAACGATTCCGTAAATATGCATATCATACTTACCGCGCGGCGCTTAAATACCAACTTAGATATTATAGCTTACGGCAGACATCAAGAGGCGGCTGAAAATTTAAAACAGGCCGGTGCCAGAAAAATTTACTCCCCCTATGATCTGGGAGGGATGAGAATCGCGGCGTCCATTGTTTCGCCCGCGGCCGCGGATTTAATGGAAAAACTTATTGCTCCCGCCACTCCTGGAATGGAAATAGCAGAAATTAAACTTGAACAGGGTTCATCTCTCGCCGGGCTGAGTTTGCGGGACAGCCACCTGCGTGAAAATACCGGAGCAACCATTATAGCGGTTCTCTCTTTGAAAAGCGGATTGAAGGTCAATCCGAAACCGGAAACATACTTAAATACAGGCGATTTTCTTATAGTTATGGGCACTAAGCCACAATTAGAAAAAGCAAAAAAACAAGCATTATAAAAAATAGTTTTTTATAAAGATAAGCTTCTAATTATATATAATTATTTGGACATATAAGCGAATATTTCCTGACCGTAGTCATCCTGTTCTACTATATAATTACGGACTTCATTGGATTCGGCCATGTTTTTCACCCCTTAATAATATCTATATCTTCTCTCTATCTTTATTTTAAGGCATTATATACGGTATGGATATCGGTCAAATGGAGTATTTTTACCATAAATTTCCTTGTTTTTAGGGGGATTTTATATAAAAAGAGAGAAACCTGACTTTTATGGCAGTCAGCTATGCTTATTAAGGAGCTACTATAATGAAGATAGTAAATATTCTTGAATTAATAGGAAAAACACCTATTGTAAGGCTAAATAAAATATCTCCTCCCGGAGGGGGCTCAGTCTGGGCAAAGCTTGAACGCGTAAACCCCGGAGGCTCGGTAAAGGACAGGATCGCTCTTTCAATGATTGAAGATGCGGAAAAGCGCGGTATTATTAATAAAGACACCGTTATTATTGAACCCACCAGCGGAAATACGGGCATAGGTCTTGCTATGGTATGCGCAGTTAAAGGGTACAAATTGATTCTAGTAATGCCCGACACAATGAGTATCGAAAGAAGAAAGATATTAACATCTTTCGGCGCCGAAATTATTCTTACCCCGGGTGCCGAAGCAATGACCGGCGCCGTAAACAAGGCATCTGAAATCTTTAACAATCATGAAAATTATTTTATGCCCCAGCAGTTTAAAAACCCGGCAAACCCCCGGATACATGCCGAAACCACCGCTAAGGAAATTCTTGAGGACTTCGGAAAAGATTTATCCGTATTTGTATGCGGTGTGGGAACTGGCGGAACAATAACCGGCGCGGGAGGGGTTCTTAAAAAAGAAATACAGGATATAAAATTAATCGCTGTTGAGCCGGAAGAATCACCCGTACTCTCCGGCGGTAAAGCCGGACCGCATAAAATACAGGGAATCGGAGCCGGTTTTATACCCGACATTATGGATTTAAAACTTGTTGATGAAATAGTACGGGTAAAATATGCAGATGCAAAGAAAACGGCTCAGAACCTAGCAAAAAAAGAAGGCCTATTAAGCGGAGTATCCTCAGGGGCGGTATGCTTTGCCGCCATTGGCGAGGCAAAAAAGCTTCCAAAAGACAAAAACGTGCTGGTCATACTCCCTGATACAGGGGAAAGATATCTCTCTACGGAATTATTTGATTGAGGTGATAAAAATGAATAAGAATAAAAATGTTAATACTTGTTCTGAACTCCAGACCTGTATCGAAAAGATGCATATAGAGGACAGTTATTTAAATAAACTTCCTGCTGTTGTAAGGGAAATAGCAAAAGATATAGGAACCGAAGCCTCCCCTGACCATGTGGGATATCCTATGATACCTTCAAGTGATTCAATGAAAGAGATAGTCGCCATAATTGAGACAATTCTTTATCCGGGGTATTTCGGTGAACAGGAAATAGAAAAAAGCAATGTTGAATTTTACCTGGGAAACCAGATAAACAGGTTATATAAAATACTTTCGCGCCAGTTCGCGAAATGCCTTATGCATAACTGCATGAAGTCCGGTAAAAAATCCTGTACCGAATGCGCGGACGCGGGCAAAAATGAGGCATTAAAATTTATTAAAAAAATACCTGAGATAAGAAAAACACTCTGGGGCGATATAAAGGCTGCATATATAGGAGACCCGGCGGCAAAAGGATATGAAGAGATTATTTTCTGCTATCCCGGCTTAAAAGCGATCTCCATCTACAGGGCCGCACACCAGATGCATATTCAGAGTATACCTTTTCTCCCGAGAATGATGTGTGAGTACGCGCACGCCAATACGGGCTGTGATATTCACCCCGGAGCAAAGATAGGCGACAATTTCTTTATAGATCACGCAACAGGTGTTGTTATAGGGGAAACCACGGTGATCGGCAAAAATGTAAGAATTTATCAGGGTGTAACACTCGGTTCTTTAAGGTTCCCAAAAGATAAAAACGGTAATATAATAAGGGACAAAAAACGTCATCCCACTATTGAAGATGAAGTTATAATCTACGCGAACGCCACAATTCTGGGGGGCGAGACCGTTATCGGGAAGGGCTCAATAATAGGCGGCAACGTATGGATAACCGAGAGCGTACCGCCTCATTCAAGGGTTGTCGTTGAACCGGAGCATCAGAAGATAACGGTTAAATAATCTTTTATTCATACCTTAAAGCTTCAACGGGATCCAGCAAAGATGCCTTTCTTGCAGGATACACTCCGAAAATAACGCCTATCATCGTTGAATAAAAGAAGGCTATAACTACCATCATATATGAAAATTTCATGGGTAAATGTATAAATCTCATATTAACCATTAAAAAAGTTAATGGCAGACTTAAAATCACCCCTATCATGCCCCCGACAAGACAGATAAATACTGCCTCAGCGAGAAACTGAAAGGTAATATCTTTGGGCCTCGCGCCCAGGGCCATCCTTACACCTATCTCTCTTGTTCTTTCCTTTACCGTTACAACCATTATATTCATTATATTTATCCCGCCCACAAGAAGCGAAATAATGGCTATAATATTTAAAAATACCGACTGCCTGGCAAGATTATCCTTCATCATTTTTGTGTATTCATCAAGCGTTTCAACAGCAAAAAGATCTTCCGATCCCTTTGCTATCCTGCGTCTTTCCCTTAATACGTTTTTTACCTCGTTTTTAGCGTCATAAACATTATATTTCGGATCAACCACAAGCAAAGCGCTGTTAATCTCGCCCTGGCGTTTATTCCTTGAAGATCCGAACCTTTCCGAAAGCGTGGTAAACGGTATTATTATGCTTTCATTTACCACAACCGGGTCAATCGCGGAAAAAACGGAATAATCACTAAGAACACCTATAACCCTAAGAGGTACCTTATTCGCGTAAATAACCTTATCAACAGCCCGCTGGCTTCTAAACAGTCTTTGCGCGATACTGTAACCCAATATACATACTCTCTCTGCTTTGCTTACATCCACACTTCCCCAGAAATTCCCATCGCTTAAGATTTTATCTCCTATTAAAAAGTACTCGGGGGTCGTACCAAGCAGATTGCCTTCAGTATCGCTGTTGCGGAAAGAAATTTTAGCATAAGCGCTTATGAAAGGTATTGCCTGGGAAATTTTAGTGCAGGCCTGTTTTACCGCCTTCATGTCCTTAATTGTTACGGACTCTGACTTCTGATAAACGCCGCGCTGCCTCTTGCTTGAAGAAACCACGATAATATTTGTGCCAAGACTTGAAAATTCGTTCTTTATCATGTCTTCCATAGAAAGGCCGAGATTATACATCGTAATAACGGCCGCAATTCCCAGAATAATTCCGAGGAGCGTTAAAAAGGAACGGAATTTATTCCTCATTAAAGAATTAAGACTTAATCTGAATATTAAAAGCCAGTTCATTCATACCTCAGCGATTCTATAGGATCCAGCTCCGCGGCGTTTTTTGCCGGATAATATCCGAAAATAACACCTATGCCCGCGGAATAAATAAAAGCCAGCATAACCACCCACCACGATATCTTTGTGGGCCAGCCCATGCCCTTGGTTATGGCAAGAGAAGCGGGTATGGAAAGAATAACCCCTATTACCCCTCCTATAAAGCACAAAACCACGGCTTCGGTTAAAAACTGCAGGATAATATCTTTAGACTTCGCCCCTACCGCCATCCTTATGCCTATCTCTTTTGTTCTTTCCGTTACCGAAACAAGCATTATGTTCATAATGCCTATCCCGCCGATTAATAAAGATATAAAAGTGACAACCGAAAGAAAAGCTATAAAACCGCCCACCATTTTTTTCAATGCTTGAGTAAACTGCTCCGCGGTAGTTACGGTGAAGCTTTCTTCCTGGTCTTCCGGTATATTTTTTCTCTGGCGCAGAAGCCCGTTTATCTTATCCTTTACCGCATTCACATTATATTTTTTATAAATAACAACCCTTGCGTCAAATACCCTGGCTTCGCGCCTTTCCGAAAAAGCGGCATCCATAGTCGTATAAGGCATTACAACTTCTTTGTCCAGCTGGCCGAAGTATATTTTTCCTTTCGGATATTTTTTTAAAACACCTATGACCTCAAAAACTTCTTTTCCTATCCTTATCTTTTTCCCGACGGCAGAACCCGAGGAGAAGAGCTCCTTTGCGACATCATTTCCCAGCACGCATACCTTATTAAGTTTTCTTACGTCAAGCATCCCGAAATAACTCCCCTGCTCAAGCTCTTTATTGTCTATGGCAAAAAAATCGGGAGTTGTGCCTGTTACACTTGACTCAATAAATTTATTTTTAAAGGAAACTTTCCTGTTATACGCGGAAAGCTTCGGGACAATGGTTGAGACTTCATCACACTCTTTTTTTATGGCATCCATGTCTTTCATTGTTATAGGGGTAAATTTTACGCCCCTTGCGGAGCTTTTGCCGAATTCCAGCTTGAAAGGAAGAATTATAATCGAATCGGCGCCGAGCGCCTTAAATTCTTTTTCTATCATATTATTAAAGCCCACACCTATGGTATAAATGGCGGTAACGGAGGCAATGCCCATTATAATGCCGATCAGGGTTAAAACAGACCTGAATTTGTTCCTGCTTAAATTGATTAACGCGATTTTCAGGCAGATTAGAAAGTTCAATTTAAATCCCCTCCGGACCCTAACGGGTCCGGCTTTTGTATTTCGCGAGTTCTACCTCGGCATTAAGCGTCACGGGAACAGAAAAATCTTTCTGGAGCATTCCGTCAAGAAAAACCAAATTTCTCTTCGTATGAGCAGAGATATCAAGCTCATGGGTAACTATCACGACCGTTATCCCGCTTTCTTCATTTAATTTTTGAAAGATACTTACTATCTCCAGGCTGGTTTTTGTATCAAGGTTGCCGGTAGGCTCATCCGCTAAAATTAAGGAAGGCTCGTTCACAAGAGCTCTGGCTATCGCCACTCTCTGCTGTTCACCGCCCGAGAGCTGGGCAGGGGTATGTTTTTCTTTGCCTTTTAATCCTACTTTTTCCAGAAGCTCCATCGCTTTTTCCCTGTTTTTCTCCGGAGACAAAAACGAACTGCGGTAATAAAGCGGTACTTCAACATTTTCAAGGGCGGTTGTTCTCGGGATAAGGTTGAAATTCTGAAACACAAAACCTATTTTGCTGTTCCTTATACCGGCAAGTTCGTCTCTGGAGAGCTTTGAAACATTTTTTCCTTCCAGAAAATAACTGCCCCTTGTAGGCCTGTCCAGACACCCGATGATATTCATAAAAGTCGATTTCCCCGAACCGCTGGGGCCCATTATCGCGGCAAACTCGCCCTTGCATATGGAAAGAGAAACATCTCTTAACGCGTGAACCTCAATCTGACCGTGCTTATAGGTTTTAGACATTCTGTCTATTTTTATTAAATCCGTCATTTATTTTGTTATCTCCCCGACTGTAAGCTTCTCCTTTTCCTTTAAAGGGCCGGCTATAAATTCCGCGTATTTATTGTCGGACATCCCCAGTATTATCTCAACCGGATGAGGGCCCTTCTTGTTCATAACCCACACTACTCCCTTTGTCTGGTCCGGATTAGTGGGAGGAAGCTTGCTTTCTTTGCTTCTTAAATCTTTTAATTTTGCCTGTAATGCCTGTGCCTGCGGTATAAACCGCAGGGCTTCATTGGGTATTCTTAAAACATCGGGCTTAAAAGCCGTACTTATCTCTACATCAGCGGTCATTCCGGGTTTGAGCAGAAGTTCCGGATTATCTATTTTTATTACCGCGTCATAGTAAATTGTCTTGTCAATTTCCTGTGCCTCATCCCGTACCTGAACGATTTTTCCGGAAAAGATTTTTCCCGGATAAGCATCAACCTGTATCTTAGATTCCTGACCTTCTTTCACGCTGCCCACATCACTTTCGTTTATGCTGGCGTAAACTTCCATGCGTGAAAGATTGTTGGCAATCCTGAAAAGCGTTGCTGTCTGGAAATTTGAAACAACCGTCTGGCCCTCATCAATTTTCCTGGCTATAACAATCCCGTCAATGGGTGATATAATCTTCGTGTAACTTAAATCCGCTCTAGCGTCATTAAGCCCGGCTTCCGCTTTTTTAAGAGAATTTAAGCTTTCACTGTGCTGAAGCTTTGATATCTGATATTGCAGTTTCTGCTGGGCAAGCTGGTCCTGCGCGCTTTTAAGATCCTGCTGAGCGGCAATGTAATTTGCCTCTGCGGTATCAACATCCGCCTGTGGTATAAAGTTACTTTTAACAAGCTCGGTATATCTTTCAAAAGTTTTCTTTTTATCTTCCGTCAGGGCTTTATTTTTCTTAACCATAGACTCCTGCCTGTTCACATCTATTTCGGCGTTTTTTATATTCTTTAACTTCACTGACACATCTTCTTTTGCCTGATTGTACGAAGCTTGAGAATCCTGAACTTTCGCTTCATACTTAGTGGGGTCTATTACGGCAATAAGCTGTCCTTTTTTCACCTGACTGTTGAAGTCAACGTATATTTTCTCCACTTTACCGGTTACCTGGCATCCCACATCTACTATAACTTCCGGCTTTACCTCGCCTGTTGCCTCAACGGTTGAAGTAATATCGCCTTTGTCTATTTCAACGGTTCTGTATTTTGTTTTATTGCCCGCGCTTCTTACAAGGAAAAATATTATAATGATTAAAATTACCGCCCCGGCAATAAATAAAGGCTTCTTTTTCATAATAACCTCATTCTTCGGCATAAATAGAGGCAAGATTGGCTCCGGTGGATTTTTCAAGATCCGCCTTTGCTTTCATATATTCATAGGTGCTGGCAATAACATCCGCTTCTGATTTAATATATTCGTATTGCGCCTGGGTAAGCTCTATAATATTGCCCATTCCTACTTTATAGCGTCCGTCAGCAAGGTCCAGATTCTCCTTCGCCTGCCTGAATCTATCCTTATTCACCATAAGCGTGTCATGCTTTTCCGTCATGGTGGTATAGTAATCCGTTACTTCTTTTTTAGCCTGGTTTTTATGCGAGGTAAGCTGGGCTTTATAATCCTGGGTATTTGCCTGCGCTTCTTTTACTTTCCAGATTGTGTTGCCGCCGTCAAAAATGGACCAGCTTAAATTCAACCCTATATTCCATGACCTTCCCAGCGGATACTGCGCGCCGTCCCATGAATAAGAACCGTCTCCCGTAATAGAAGGGTAAGCGCCTCTTTTATTATATTTCTCCTGCATAGTTGATTCTTTCACCTTAGACGCCATTATTTTAATATCAGGCCTTTCTTTAAATGCGAAAGCCAGCGAATCCTCAAGCGAATAACCGTACTGAATAAGTTCTTTTATCTCCACCAGACTCAAAGACGACTCCCCGGTAAATCCCATTGCTTCATACAGCGCCTGATAGGAAACTTTAAGGCTGTTTTCCGCTTTTATAAGTTCAAGCTTTACCGAACTTAAATTTATCTCCGCGGTGGTAACGTCAATCTTTGATTTGGTACCCTGCAGGAAAAACGCTTCAGCCTGAGAAAGCGTTTCTTTCATACGGGACACATTCTTTTTCATCGCTTCTACAAGATGATTGTTTTTTAAAACATCGCAGTATGATTTTACTACATTCAGAAAAACAGACTGAGTGGTATCATAAAGATTTAAATTTGACTGGCTTAATTCTTCGTCCGCCATCTGAATGCCGTAAATTGTCTTGTTAAAATCATATATAAGCTGGCTGAGACGGAGGGAATCATTGTTGTCCCTAACCATGTCCGTTGTCTGGCTCCCGCTTCTGTCATAAGACGCGCTCCCGGTTAACTGCGGGAGATAGCCGGATCTAGCCTGGCCTACTTTTGAAAAATAGGCTTTTACCTTAAATGAATATGACTTTATATCGGGATTGTTATCGGAAGAATAAATAAGGCAGTCTTTTAAAGAAAAAGTTTTTTCTTCGGAATATACGGCTAAATTTAAAAAAACAAAAAAGCAAAACAATAATAATAATGTTTTGCCTGCTGTAGATATTTTAAATTTAAACATATTTTTCCTGCCTTGCGCAATAAAAAACTAGATTTTAAAACTAAATTTCAAGTATTATTATTCCCCCAAGAACTGCTTGTTTCCTGCAAAACCAGCAGGGAAATTTTAATATTAATATAAAATAAATAAGTATTAAAAAGTTAAGGATGCGTTAATTAATGAGAAGTATAACTTTTAAAATTACCTTGCTGGTTTCAATATTATTTATTTTAGCGGCTGTATTGATAATCTATCTCTCCCTTAATATGGTCGGGTCTTTATTCTATGAATACACAAAAGAGTCACTGGAGATACATGACGCGTTCCCTTATGTGCGTGACGGAAAAATAATCATGGGTCCGGTGGAGAGAGAATTTTTAACGGATATATTTTTAAAGTTTCTCCTGATAGGCCTTTCAATAACCCTTCTCGCCGTTGCTGCGGGCTATTTTATAGCAAGACATGCGACCAGCCCCATACGGAAATTATACAAGGGTGTCCGCGAGATTGAAAACGGCAATTTAGACTATAGGGTAGATGTAAAAACAAAAGATGAGCTGGGCAACCTTGCCGATTCTTTTAATTTAATGACTGAAGAACTTTATAAAGCGCAAATCCTTAGGAAGCAATTTTTCGCCGATGCGGCACATGAACTTAAAACACCGCTTTCGGTAATAAAAGGCAACCTTGAGGGAATGATTGACGAAGTAATTCCCGTAGATAAAGCCGGGCTGTCCTCTATACTGGAAGAAGCTGAATACCTCAATAATATAATAAATGACATAAGAGAACTCGCCCTTGCCGATTCCGGACAGCTGGCACTCAATAAAAAACAGTCCGATGTAAATGAGATCATTAAAAACTGCGTTAACAGGCTGAAAATACACGCAGATGAGAAAAGCATAAAAATAGAGCTTGGCCGGGCGGATAATCCCCTGACCGCTTTTATTGATCCTGAAAGATTTATGCAGGTAGTCTATAACCTGCTCACAAACGCGCTGAAATATACGCCTGAAGGCGGAATTATAAATATTGAAACAGAAAAAATACAAAAAAATAATATTAAATATTTTAAAGTTTCGGTAAAAGATACAGGGCAAGGCATTCCTCCTGAAGATCTGCCGCATGTTTTTGAAAGATTTTACCGGACGGATAAATCGCGCAACAGAGAAACCGGAGGAACGGGGCTGGGACTTGCCATAGTGTTTAAAATAACTCAGCTTCACGCAGGCACGGCAGAAGCGGAAAGCACACCCGGCAAAGGCAGTACATTCCGTGTTCTAATGCCCGTAAAATAGCGCTTTAAAGGAGTTTCAATATGTTAAAAGATATCGTATTGATAGTTGACGATGACAAGAAAATAGCAGAGATCCTTAAAAGTTACTTTTTAAAAAATAATTTCACCGTAATAACCGCTTATGACGGCAATGAGGCTATGGCGGCAATAAGGAAAAACAAGCCAGATATAGTAATACTTGACTTAATGCTTCCAGGGATTGACGGCTTTGAGGTATTGAAACAGGCAAGAAAAGACAGCAATATTCCGATTATAATGCTTACGGCAAAAGACGAGGAAACTGATAAATTAGTAGGGCTTGAAGTCGGCGCGGATGATTATATAGCCAAGCCATTCAGCCCGAGGGAAGTTGTCGCAAGGGCAAAAGCTGTCCTGCGCAGGGTGAAGGCCGAAAAAGAGCCGCAGCAGAAGATATCCGTCGGAGAAATTGCCCTTGACCTTAAAAAATACGAAGCGTCCAAGGGCGGCAAGCTACTTGAACTTACGCCTATTGAGTTTAAAATACTTGCGCTCTTGTGCCAGAACCCTGAACACACTTTAACCCGCCTCCAGATAATAGAAAAAGTGCAGGGCTATGAATTTGAGGGATATGAAAGAACGGTTGACGCTCACATTAAAAATATAAGGAAAAAAATTGAAATAAACCCGCAAAAACCCAGATACCTTCTAACAGTTTTCGGCGTGGGATACAAACTGGTAAATCCTTAATACAAAACCGGAAAGATAAGAGTAAATTAAATTATGAATACTTACATGAAACGCTATTTCTCAACTTTTTACGGCTATGCGCGGAAAAAAACGTTCCTGCTGGGATTATTAGTTACGGTCAATTCCCTGCTTGAAGCCGCTACTTTAGTATTACTGCTTCCCCTGTTCTATATAGCCAACTTGATCTCAGGCGCAATGCAGATTAACCTCCCTTTTGAACTTGACTTTATAAATTACTTTCCCAGCAAAACTTACGCGCTTGCCTGTGTTGTTATCGTTTTTCTTGCTGTATCGGTACTGCAGGAATATATAAAACGGCAGATGTCCGTGCTTACAACTTCAATAAAAGTCGGATTCTCCAGGGTCTTAAGCGAACGGATGTATGAAGCTTTTGCAATGGCAAAATGGACGGCAATTTTAGGCAAACGCAGGTCCGATATAGCGAACGCTCTTACCAATGAACTGAAATTGATAGATATAGGAACACAGACCCTTCTCCAGTTTGCAACCTCCGTGCCGGTTATTCTGATACAGATTATTATCGCTTTCTTTATTTCTCCCGACGGCACCATAGCGGCAATTATAGTGGGAGCGCTGTTCTTTTATTTCCTGAAACCCGTAAATAAACGGCTGGGTAATTTTTCCCAGTCGCTTAACGATCTGCTTAAAGACAGTTTATCCGACATACATGAACATCTTAACGGAATAAAAGAAGTAAAGAGCTACGGTGCCGAACAGACCCATATAGAACGGTTCTCACAGAAAAACCGGGGAGTTGAAGAAAAATACGTTGACTTTGTTAAGCTTTTTACCAAATCAACTTTTATATACAACAGCGGCACTTTCTTTCTTCTGGCTGTTTTCGTATTTCTGGCTTTAACATTATTCCAGGAAAACATAACAAGGCTGATTATGCTGTTTATAATATTTTTAAGGATCTGGCCTATGGTTTCAGGATTCCAGGCAAGCATACAGTTCTTCATTATAATGTTCCCCGCCTGGGGGAGTTTCTCTAAATGCCTGGACGAATTAAATACGCTCCATGAGGACTTTTTAACAGAACCCGGAACAAAACCGCTGGTTATAAAAAACGGGATCCGGCTTAAAGATATTTCCTTTTCATACGGGCAGGGGAATGTAGCTGCCCTGAAGCATATTAGCCTCGATATCCCGGCAAACTCAAGCATAGCTGTTACCGGACCCTCCGGATCGGGAAAAAGCACGTTTGCCGATATTTTAATAGGCCTGCTCCCGCCTGCCGAAGGCGAAGTTTTAGTTGACGGTGAATCTCTTAAGCCGGAAATGATACCAGGGTGGCGTAAAGCAATCGGTTTTGTGCCCCAGGAAACATTTCTTTTCCAGGGAACGATAAGGGAAAACCTCCTATGGGCAAAGCCTGGAGCTTGTGAAGAAGAATTATGGGAAGCTCTTAAACTTTCAGCGGCGGATGATTTTATAAAAGCAATCCCTGAGGGACTGGATTCCCAGGTGGGAGACAAAGGCTCGAACTTCTCCGGCGGTGAACGCCAGAGAATAGCGCTTGCAAGAGCCGTGTTGAGAAAACCCGCCCTTCTTATACTTGATGAAGCAACAAGCTCTCTTGATGCCGAAAACGAAAACAAGATACGCAGCGCCATACAGCGCCTGCGCGGGAAAATAACAATGGTTACGATAGCCCACCGGCTTTCCACCATTAAGGCGGCTGATGAGATAATTCTGCTTGAAAACGGTTCAATTACCGAAAAAGGAACATTTGAAGAGCTTATACGCAAACCCAGCGGCAAATTTGCCGAACTTGCGGCTGAATATAACCTGAAATAGAAATATAAAATCGCATAACCGGAGATTGTTTCCCGTTATGCGATTTTATTTTTTCCGCTTCAAAGTTTATCTCAAGCAGGTTCGAAACACCCAACCGGACTTATTTAGGCAGATTAAAAGCCAGCGTTAAAACATTTCTTATGCAAAGTATGCATCTGGGTCCCGGATTAGGGTCCGTGTTGTTGTGTTTTATTTCACCCGTAAAAACTTTTCTTAACATGATGCACCCCTCCTTTCTTTCTCCCGTCCGCGTGCGTTGAGATTTGCTTTGCGCCGCGCGGGCGGTGTTTTTTTTTCTTCCTGCTTTTATTATAAAGTATGTAGATGAAGAAATTATGAAGATGCCGTGTGATAATTATGAAAAAACAAAAGGCTTGCATTTTAAATAGGAACTGAATCTATTTAAAAGGCAAGCCCTCTCCGCCGCCTTACGGCAGTTTTCTTACAAAATACTAGCCAGAAAGCTTCTGTTTTTAAACAGGGGATGAATGGCTCCCTTGTTTTTCTATTCGATAGATTAATTCGTTGCTATATGATATAATGTCAACATGAAATACAAACAGGCTCG
>JBDRKI010000021.1:0-4379 GCA_043814095.1 Armatimonadota bacterium
CCCTGCTTTATATCCATATAATTCAGCATAGGCAGATTTCTGTCAGTAAAATAGAATCTCTGTGTATCATGCTCTTTATTCTTTGATGTGGCAAGAAAAGAAAAATGCTTATTAAAGAAAGTAAATAATTTTACATATCCCTTATTCAATAAAAGTTTATAAAAAATAGTATTTTTAAATAAGTTAAGTCCTTTTTTCTTAAATACCTCATGCCAGAACAGGAATAATATCTCATCAAGCTTAATACCGTTAGGACAGTTATGCATGCATTTTAAGCAGTATGTGCATTTTTTCAACCTGTCAATCAAGGTATCGGTAAGCTCAAGCTCGCCTTTTAAATACGCGTCAATAAGCGCAAGCTTGCCGCGGGTTCCGGATGCTTCCATAAGCAAATCTTTATACACCGTGCATGTGGCAGTACATGTGCCGCACTTTACGCATTTCTCTATTTCTTTCCTGTAATCTCTAATGTCCATCTTGTTTATGTAAACACCTTTCCGGGGTTTAATATCCCTTTGGGATCAAATATATCTTTTATCTTTTTCATGTATTTATATGAAGAACCAACATTCTCTTCCAAGTAATCCATCTTAAGGTACCCTATACCGTGTTCACCCGATACAACACCTTTTAAAGACATAACCTCTTTAAAAATCTCGGTTAATATATACTTGCCTTTTTTAAGCTCCGCTTCTCCCCTGTCTTTTATAAGGACATTAACATGGATATTACCGTCTCCCGCATGACCGAAACATGCTATCCTTGTCTCCACCTGAGATGAAAGCTCTTTTACGAAACTTAAAAAAGAAGGGAGTTTGCTTCTCGGGACAACTATATCTTCCATTATCTTGTGAGGTGATATCCTGCCAAGCGCGGGAGATACAGCTCTGCGCGCCTTAAATAGCTCTTCACAGCCATCTTCATCATCTCTTGTTTCCAGTCTTACCGCACCCAGCTCTTCGCAGATCCCTACAACTTTCTCAGCGCAGAAAGACGCATCATCTGTATCAAACTCAAAAAGAACAAGAGCATCTTTATCAACAGGAAGTCCTATCTTTAAATAATCTTCAACACAGTTAATACAGGCATTATCCATAAACTCAACAGCTGCTGGCAGAACACCTGCGGATAAAATTTTTGAAACAGATCTTCCGGCCTCTTCCGTTTTATTAAATACAGCCATTACTACAACCCTGTTTGAAGGTTTAGGTATAAGTTTTAAAGTAATCTTTGTAACAATTCCTAATGTGCCCTCACTCCCTATAAATAATCTTGTAAGATCATAACCCGTAACATTTTTAATGGTAGGTGCGCCTGTATTAATTACTTCCCCGTCATGCAGTACAACTTCCAGATCCAGAACATAATCACGGGTTACACCGTATTTTAAGCAGTGCGGCCCGCCCGCATTCTCAGCGATATTACCGCCCATAGTACAGCTTGCCATGGAAGCCGGGTCAGGCGGATAAAATAATCCTAATTCATCAACTTCTTTTTTAAACTCTTCGGTTATAACACCGGGCTCTACAACAGCGGTTAGGTTATCCCTGTCAATACCAAGTATTTTATTCATCTTGGTTAAAACAAGCGCTATACCGCCTTTAAAAGGAATAGAGCCGCCGCTTAGGTTGGTTCCTGCGCCTCTCGGATGGACATAGACATTATTATCATTTGCAAGCTTCATTATGCCTGAAACCTGCTCAACACTCACAGGAAATAAAACGATATCCGGTTTATGGGAAAAATTAGTAGCATCATAAGAATAGACTATAAGTTCTTCCGGGTTATCAAAATAACTGTCTTTGCCGGTTATAGCTTTAAACTGCTGTTTTAATTCCTTAGAAATATTCATAATGAGGAATTATTCATCTTTTTATAAGGTAATCCTGCTTTTATCCCGTAAAATACCGCAGGGATACGGCAAATACCGTATCCCTGTAAAAAGAAAAACAAATTATTATTTTATATATCCCTGACCCTTATTTTATTCTTAGCAATTACAACAAATTTACCGGCAAGCCTGTTTTTAAATTTTCTCAACAAGTCAATTAGAGAAAAGGCTATATGTTCAAATTCCCCAAACTGATATCTTAAGAATATAACTCCCGTATGCTTTTTCTTGTGAGCAAAAACCCATTCACCAAAATCAGAGTCTTCAGTAAGCAGAACCGCTTTATTTTTTACTGCCAGATTCAAAACTTGCCTGTCGGTATATCCTTTATAATTCTCCGAAACCGATACAACATTAAAATTATTATTCCTTAATATTTTAATAATCCCGCTGTGTACATTTTCATCGGCTAATATCTTAGGATGCAAGCAGTTCCTCCCCGCCTATTACTTCTGCAGAATACTGCAGGGCGGCTGAAACATCTTCTTTTTTCAATTTAGGATATGCTTTTAAAAGCTTTTCAATGCTGATCCCTTCCGATAATTTTTTTAAAATCAGCTCAACGGTTATCCTTGTCCCTTTTACAATGGGCTTTCCCAGCATTATTTTAGGATCTATAGTTATTCTTTTCTTATAATCCGTCATTATTACACCTCTACTGTATTTTAAATAAATTATATCACAAAACAGTCTGACAAACTATTGATTTAATTCATCTTATTATAAGGTAATCCTGCCTGTGTAGAATATGTTTTTATTTATCTAATATATCATGAGTACCAATATGCATAAATGTACAATAATCTTCATATATATTGAATAAAAAACGGTAATTCATAGTTAAACTTCCAGCCCAGATTTCAATATTTTTTATTTTTATGTTTAATTTTTTAATCCTTAAAGACGGGTGTGAAAAATCCTTTTCCATTAATTTGATTTTTTCTTTAAATTTGTTCTGTATATTTTGAGGCAACCTCTTATATTCTTTTACAAACTGGCGGGTATAAATAAACTTCATTATTACAAACCTTCGCCCTTATCTAATTTTTCAAACATTTCATCAGCTGAATCAGATGCAACTATTTTTCCTTTCTTAATATCATCAAACGATTTCTTTAGACTCTTCTGCACATCATCTTCTAAAATCCACATATCCGCGGCATCTATAAGCTTTTTAGGTCTTAACAATAAACAGCCCTCCTGGTTAATTTCCATCTCCAGAGTATCGCCAATAGATAAATGCAGGGCATTAATAATTTGAGCAGGCAGAGTAATCTGATTTTTCTTTTTAATTCTTGAATAGTACATTCCTACTTTCCTCCTTTCCTACTTTCCTCCATGACTTATTATAACATTTACATAGATGTTTTGTCAAATTTTACTTATTTAAAAAGAAAATTATCTGTAAAACAAATAAACTCCGGTAGAAATCCGGAGCTTTTTTATCTAATTACAATGACAAGTTAGAAATACATTAATACCTTGCAATGCCTCTTCCGGCCCTGTATATCCTGGCCTGCATATCTTTAAGATGGGATCTTGTTTCATCATTGTAAGTCAGCTTCTGCGCAAGGCCTCCTGTAAAAACTTCGCTGATCTTTTTATCTATTTCTTTTAACTCGTATTCCACAAATACTTTAACCTGTCCTGAAAATCTGACTTTATCCTGAACTCTTGGGTCTAAACACGCATTATATATTAATATCAGCTTATTTAAATACATTCTCTGCAGGTTTCTTTTAAAAGATGTTATTTTATTTTTTTCATAAGTATACAGCTCCGAAAAGATGCTTTTTCTTAAAGTAGAAAAAAGCTCGTCTACGCTGAACTCTTCCTTTGCTCCTGTATCCCTTTCTATCAGATTTACAATCCTGTCTTCACTTAAAAGTTCTTTTAAAACCTCATCCTGCAGGTTAGATATCTCCTTCCCTACCGGTCCGTCAATATTATCATCGCCTTTAGTCCTCGTAGGTTCAAGTTTTTTCAGTAAACTGAAATCCATTTTAAACGAATCTTCCTCAAAGAAGTTTTTTATAAGAAACCGGAGGGCTCTTCTCTGTTCGTCACCGGGCACAGCAGTAAGCTTTTCCCCCGTTCTGGTTTTATCGTATACTCCGCCTATATATTTTGTAGCGGTATGCGCTGAATAAAGATAAGCTTCCAGACTCTTTTTAAATGCCAGAGCCAGATGGCCGGGGCTCTTCCCTTTATAATAATCCTCAAGCTTTGTCCATATTTCTTTCGCGATGGAGATCCTGCCTTCACAGTAATCAATAAGGTCAGGCCCTAAATCAAAGCTGTTGCACTCGGGATTAGGATCTAACCTGTTGTATTTCTCTCTGTCCAACCCGCAGGTTTTCATCTTATCCGCTATTTCATCCAGCAAAGATATCTCTTCTGCGGGTATTTCCATCCCTAAATCTTTATAGCCGTACATTACGGCATTGTAATCCTCAATACCTAAATCCACCGGCCAGAAATTTCCCTG
>JBDRKI010000022.1:0-10948 GCA_043814095.1 Armatimonadota bacterium
CGAATAGTCACAGTTTTAATAGTGCCGGAAATTGCTCTGGAAAGGAATAATTTGAATCTACCAATATTTTTGATATATAGATATCTACCATCGAGTTTCCATCCTGCTTGTTTTAGAGTGAAAGAATCATATCTGTCTTTACCTTTAAAACGCGGAAACCCCGCCTTGCCGCTATTTTGTTTTAATCTCCGGAAAAAGGATTGAAATGCCCCCTCAAGGCGTTGAAGAACTTCCTGCAGTACCTGAGAACCGATAAGCTTAAACTCAGGAAAGACAACTTTGAGTTCTACAAGCTGTTTCATCTGTTCATATACAGAAATAGACTTTTTATGTTGATTATAGACAAGAATTCTCTGTTCAAGCGCGGCATTATACAGTATCCTGCACAGATCAAGCCATTTTCTGCAATTATCTTCTGTGGCTTTATTAATTTTTACTCTATACAAAAAAGTCTTTTTCATTTCCTGCTTTGTGTCTCAATATATTTTTTGATGGTCTCATTACTAACATTGCCGGCAGTAGAACAAAAATATGAACGGGTCCATAAAGAAGGCAGTTTGAGAAGATAGATATGATGGCAAGCTCGTTTAAATTTCATGTTGATATTATATCATATAGCAACGAATTAATCTATCCATAGAAAAACAAGGGAGCCATTCATCCCCTGTTTAAAAACAGAAGCTTTCTGGCTAGTATTTTGTAAAAGCATATTGGGCAGCAGCGATGTTACTGCCGTACACAAAATCAAAGTTCTTGTCCATTACAGAGTTCTGTAAACATCTTTTCTATGAGCAATTCGGATAATTAAAATAAAAAGTTCTTTATTGTTGAATGTGTATACGACTCTATAATCGCCAACGCGCCATTTCCAAATAACGCCTTCTTTTCCTTTAAGGGGAGTGCCTATTTTTGGGTCCGCTAAAAGTTTATTTCTTATTTCCCTGATTATTTTTTTTGCCGTTTTTTGGCCTAGTTTCTTAAGATCTTTTTTAACAGTCTTTTTAAACTGAAGTTTATACATTAAATATTCCATCCAAGTTCATTGATAAACTCTTTTTCGCTTAGTATTTTATCTTTAGGATCTTTTAGTCTTTCTACTGCAATATAATAATCCGCCCAGTTTTCAATGTATACTTCAAGGGCTTCCCTTATAATTTCTCCTAATTTTCTTTTTCTTTCGTCTGCTATCTCGCTTAATATAGAAAAAACTTCTTTCGGCACACGAGTAGTTAAAATTTTATTTAAGTTTTCATGCATAACATTCTCCTCCCACCCTAAGTATACATTGTATACAAATAAATGTCAATGCGTGAAGTTTGGACTAAAAATAATTAAAAATATCGATATAAAAGAACTGGCCGGTCTGGTTTGTCAGTATCTTATGGGTAATGGCATTGAAGCAGTACTGGCTGGAGGAGGATGTGTTTCTACTTATTCACGGAACAGGTATATTTCCGGAGATCTGGATTTTATAACATATTCGGCTATAAAAGAAATAGAACCGGTTTTATATAAAATAGGTTTTATTAAAAAAAGCGGCCGTCATTTTGAACATCCGCAATGCGGGTTTTTTATAGAATTTCCGCCTCCGCCTATAGCCATAGGAAATACCCTCATTGAATTGGTGATAAAAACCAGATACGGCATTTTAAAGCTTCTTACGGTTGAGGACTGCATAAAAGATCGCCTTGCCGCGTTTTACTTTTGGAATGACCCTCAATCATTAGAACAGGCGGTTTTGATAACAAAAACATTTAAAAAAGAGATTGATTTTAATTCTATAGAGAAGTGGTCAAAACAAGAGGGTGAAGAAGAAAAATTCCGGAAGTTTTTAAAATTAACGGAAAAAAAGTCAAAAAGTTTACAATTTATAATGATAAAATAAAAAGATGGGAAATTAAGTAAATCTAATCTCCCATCTTTTATTGTTATTAAGGCTGTACGGTTCTGTTTTTATAATACTCTTTTTCCTCATCGGTAAACCTGTCCATAGGAAGCAAAGAATATTCCTTGCGCATAAGAGTCCTTACAATTTTAGATCCGCATGAGCATTTACTCTGGCTTTTAGGTGATTTTCCGCACTTTAAGCATTCATAAATAGGGAAGGATACCATACCGAACCCTATATCGTTTTCGTACATAAGCTTTATTATGTTTTCAATTGTTTTAGATGAAGCCGGTTTTGATTTTAATATGATATTTGTAAGGTGTCCGCCCGGACATAACTTATGGTAAGGGGCTTCTATTTTGATTTTTTCCTTTATTGAGACTTTACAGTCCGGCGGTATATGGAAGGAAGGGGTATACGCCTTATTTTTATGTATAAGGTCCTTTTCGCCGTACATATTTATATCTGCCTGGGCAAGTCTGAATATAGTGTCTTCCGAAGTTGTGGCGGAAAGTATAAAGTTTACGTTAGAACCTTCATTTAAGTTTTCCACAAGCTCTTTAAGTTTCTCAACTATTTTAAGCCCTGTTTCCTGAGCTTCTTTGCACTGGCCGTGATGTTTGCCGGTTAATAAAAGCAGGCATTCGGCAAGTCCCACGAAACCTATGGAGAGGTTCCCGTTTGAGAGCGCGTTTTTAATTCCGTCATCCCATTTTAATTTTTCAGAACCTAAAAAGAGCTTATCTCCCATTATAAAGGGGAGCTCCATTACTTTTAAATTACTTATTAATTCAAAACGGTGCATAAGGATTGAAGAAGCTACTTTAACGGCTTTTTTGAGCTCTGAATAAATATTTTCCAGTTTGGGGTCTTTGCGTATATGCTTCATCTTTAATATTATATGGGGCAGGCTTATTGTCACATGCGCTATGTTCCCGACCCCGTAAGGGTTATCTTTACTGTATGTAATCCTGTCCCCGTTGCTCCAGTATACGACATTCTCGCAGGGTTTATTAAAGCTCGCGTCCATAAAGCTGAAATACGGGTTAGACCTGCGGGATGCGACACCCGCGGCCAGCTTTAAAAGGCCGTGGTTTTTATCTTTAACGGCGTAGTTTGCGCCTTTTTTAACCCTGAATATTATATGGGGATAAAGGGGCGTTTCTTTATTGCCCAGTCCTTTATCTATAGCGCTTAAAATCGAAGTTGTAATTAATTTGCCCTGTTTGGTTGTGTTTAAACCCAAGTTTACACAGCTGTGCGGGACCTGTGAACCCAGTCTTGTGTAAAGAGTGTTTAAGTTATATACAAATCCTTCCATTGCCTGGGAGTAATCTTTTTCTTTATCTTTGTAGTTTTTGGAAAGATAGGCGAGGTCATCATCAAAGAATGAGAATGCCTGCGGTCCGTAAGAATCATTCTGGCTTGCCTGCAGGATTATAGCTGTTAAGGCCATTGCCGTTCCTATTCTTTTAGGGGAGCGGTGGAAGCCGTATCCCGAGAAGAAGCCGTCTTTTAAGAGCTTGGCAAGGCGTATTTCCATGGAATTAAAAGTTTTGGAATAGAAGTTTAGGTCATGAATGTTTAAAAGGCCTTCTTTATGAGCTTTTGAATAACTTGCCGGTATAAGCCTGCTTAAGTAATAGTTTGTACTGGCAGTGGACGCTATCTTAAGCATTTTAGCGCTGGGTGAATTGTAAATATATGAATCGGTTGCGGGGGTCTGTTTCAGAATATCTTTAACCGTATCCATAAGAAGGGATTTCCCATCCCTTATATTATTTCTTTTTTCACGGTACAGGATATACGCTTTCGCGACTTGGGGATAGTTTTCCCTTATAAGGATGTTCTCAACGTAATCCTGTATCTCTTCAACCTGGGGGATATGCCCTTTCAGCGTCTTTGAGAGTTCTTCAACCACTCTTTCGGCTAAATCATCCGCAAGTTTAACATCATGTATGTTGCAGGCATGCAGTGCTTTTGTTATCGCACTGCTTATCTTTGAAAATTCAAACGGAGTCATCCTGCCGTCTCTTTTTCTTATTGCCGGAAATAATGTTTTCATCTGCATAATAAAAAACCCCCTTATGATATATATGAGGCGGCAGCTTAAAAAGCCGTCTTTCTGCCACATGGTAAAGGTTACGCTAACCGAGGACATATTCCTTCTTTGTGAAAAAAGTATATTTATTTATATTCAAACAGCACAACGATGTATTTTCTGCCGTCAGGCAGGTATTTTATAGACACCCCAACTTTATCAAAATCTTTATTTAACAGCTGCAGGTAAGGCAGGTCGTATTTATAAAACCTGTCTTCAAAATCAAAGTACCCCAGGTTAGCCGGGAGTATGTCGGAGAAAATTACGTAATTAAATCCTATGGAACGGGGCGTTAATTTTGTGGAGTAATACCTTGCCCTGTTATCCAGTTTTCTGCTGCGTTCCATTGCTCCGGTTAGTCCGCACTGGGTCTTTAAAAAGATATAGAAATTATCTTCAGCGTTCGCGATATTAGGCGCGCTTATAAGCTCGTCTCTGGTAATATTCCCGAAGGGTATTGATCTGTAATTTTCAAAAGCCTGTTCGGCGCTTATCTTTTTTTCCGGTTGAGGTTCTTTTTTTGTTGTTGATTTTCTGGCCTTTCCTATCTGGTCAATAAGCTGGTCCCTGAGGCCGGGTTCTTCTTGGGGTTGTTCTACCGGTACCTCATCCTGTACCGTCGCCGAAGGTTTATAACCGTATCCTTTAATGCTTGCGCCGTATTGAGGATAAGGGTTATTGGGGTTGGCGCGGAAGCCCAGCTCTGCGGCCCTTTCTCTCGCGTACTGTATTCTTTCATCAGGCAGGGGGTGGGAGCCAATAAGGCCGTTTAACAGGTTCGGCATACTCCCGCCGTATTTTTTCATTTTCTCAAAAGAGCTTATCGCGTACATGGGGTCATATCCCGCGCCGTACATATACGATAAGCTGTCAACGTCCGCCTGGCGCTCATCTGCCCTGGAATAGGAGCTGTTCATAACGGCATCAGCGAAAGCAACCGTATTCATCGCTCCCTGCGTGAGACTGCCTTTAGATAAGATTATGGCAAGGGCAAGAAGGCCTAAGCTTGTACCCATCTGTTTCTCGGCTTGTTTAAATTGATGTGAATGGGCGCAGTGAGCCATCTCGTGCCCGAGGACAAAAGCAAGTTCCCCGTCATTGCTTTTATCCATAAGTTCTCTTGTCACGTATATAAAGCCGCCGGGAAGGGCGAACGCGTTAAATACGTTTGTATCTATCACTTTAAAAGTGTAGGGTATCTCTTTCCTGGGGCATACCCTGTAAAGCTGTTTCGCGACATAAATGAGCCGTCCCTGATACTGATCATCGGTTAATACTTTATACTGCTTTTCAATTTTTTGAGCGGCTTCTCTGCCGACATTAACTTCATCCTGGAGGGTAAATGCAAATGCCTGTCCCGTTAAATTTAAAATTAAAAGCAGCGCGGTAATTATAATAATAGTTTTTCTCATAAAACACCCCCGGAATCTGTTGATATTATAGAGTTTCCATATTTAGATATAAAAACCTTTTGGGTTTGTATCTTAAATAATCTGTCGCATATATTTTCTAATTATTACGGTTTGCCGTTGTGTTTAATACACAGGATTGAAATAATACAATAATAATAATATAATAAGGTCATCTGATTTGATGGAGGGTATTATTATGAAAAAATATCTTGTAATTGCGGTTGTGTTTATGATTTTAACATTTTCGGCAGGCATCTGCGCGGAGAAGGTTTATGAGAATAATTATTTTTCCTTCAGTTATGATCCTTCCGTTTGGAACATTGATCTTGCGAACGACCAGAATAACAGCGTGGAATTAAAATATAATTTCATAGAGCAGGATGTAACCCTGAACGATAAAACAGGGATTCTTTTTCAGGCAAAAACAGAAGAAGGCACACTGGGGATAGAAACCATCAAAGAAAAGATAACCGAAGACATAAAGGTAATATGGGCAGGATTAAATCCGGATGTTTTATCAGTTGAAGATGTTGTAAACAACGGCATTAAAGGCGTAAGGGTTGAATTTATAGGCGGGATACCCGAAGATAAGTGCAGGGTTGTGCAGTATATATATGTAAAGGGAAATGATTCTTATCTGATTATAACCATGGCAAAAGAGAAAGAATATGATAAGGCAAAACCGTTTTTTGAAAAAGTAATGGATACTTTTAAAATAAAGTAGGATGTGAAAATATGGTTGAACTGGAAAATTATAATGAATTGAGAAAATTAAACAAAAGTTTAGGATTGAAATTATTCGGAGTATGCAGGATAGAAGATTTTATAGATCATACTGATGATTTCTTAAAGAAATTTATCGGCAGTTATAAATATGCGGTCTGTGTGGGGTACAATTTAAGTCCGAGCGTTCTGGAGACAATTATTGACAAGCCCAACAAGATATACTTCAGGCACTATAAAATGGTTAATATGCTTCTGGATCAGGCGTCTTTAAAGATCGGCAATTATATAGAAGATGCCGGATATAAAGCGATGCCGATACCGGCTTCGCTTATACTTGACTGGGAGATGCAGACCGCGCACATGAATCATAAAGTTGCGGCCCACCTGGCAGGTTTGGGCTGGATCGGCAAAAATAATCTTCTTGTGAATGAAAACTACGGCTCAGCCGCCCGGTATGTGACCGTTTTAACGGATATGCCGCTTACAGTTGATAAGCCGTCTGAAAACGGGTGCGGAAGCTGCAGCAGATGTGTTGAGGTCTGTCCCGTTGGAGCGCTTGATAACGGGTATGATCTTGAGAAGTGCCACTCTAAATTAAAAGAATTTGCCAAAAAAGAACATGTTGGCCTGGTATGCGGGTTATGTGTTAAAGTGTGTACGGGCAGAAAAAAATAAAGTCCGGAATAAATTTATGGGAAAAGAAACATCCAAAGAAAAAGTAAAATTAATAACCGGTATTTTAACTTCGGATAAAGAGTCCGCCGATAAATTAATCAAAGATTTGACGAAAAAGTACGGCGAGACAGATTACCGGAGTGATTATATAGATTTTATTTTTACAAACTATTATGAAGATGAAATGGGCGGTAATATCTTAAGGAAATTCATAAGCTTTAAAACCCTTATAAATCCCGAAGATTTGCATAAAATAAAGATTTTTACAAATAAGTTAGAACAGAAACATCTATCAGCTTCAGGCGGCAGGGTTGTAAATTTAGATCCCGGCTATATCTGCCTGGGCAAACTTATACTTGCCACAACAAAAAACCAGCAGCACAGAATTTATTTGAAAAACGGTATTTTTGCCGAAGTTACTTTAAGGTATAAAAATAAAACTTTTAGAAGCTGGGAATGGACTTATCCGGATTATGCAACGGATGAATATATCAGTATTTTCAACAAAATACGGGATATTTATTATGACCAGCTTTATTCATCTGTATAACATCATATTTCGATATTTTTTTCTTATTTTTAAACATTTTTTCCCTTGTATTTTTTTGTCAAAAGAATGATATTATGGTATAATAAAAGGGGAAAAGCAGTTTCTATTATTTTCTGGAGAGTTAAATATGAAAGAAATTAACTCCAAGAAAGAACAAGCAGATATATATGCTCAGCAAAACAAATATGTTGAGGATGTGAAAGATACATATCTGCAGAGACTGGCTGACGAGCAGAATAAGCTGATGAACACCCTCAGGGGCAAAGAAGCTATGCGGTTTGACAGTATGTATAATGAAATAGTAGAAAGGATTGATTCAGAGGAATTATAAATCCCGTTAGAAAGCGGACATTAGACCTAACGTTTAGGGGGGCTTTGGCTTAAAAAGCCGGAGCGGAATGTTACACAAAGCTTTCTAACGGGATCAATTATTTATATATAAAATACAGGAATATAGAAAGCATTTCTGTGTTTTTTTTATGTAAAAAAGGATGTTTATGTCCTTTGTAGAAAACTTAAAAAGTTCCTTTCTATATTTTAACTGATTTCGGCATATAAACAAGGAATTTCGGGTTTAAATGTGAAAAAATTCACTTTAAGGTGATAGTTATGAGAAAAATCGAAAGCAGCAAGATAACACAAACCGTCAAAGACATGTTTCTTGAGGTAAGCTTTAATCTTCCCGGTGATGTGCTTGATAAAATCAAGGAAGCGGCAGGTAAGGAAGAATCCGAGCTTGGCCGCGAAGTACTTGATATTCTGGTTGAGAATGCTAAGATAAGCACAGAATGCCGTATCCCGTTATGCCAGGACTGCGGTTTTGCCGTTATTTATGTAAAAATAGGCGATAAGGTTGAAATTACCGGAGAGAATATAAATAAAGCGGTTTCCGAAGGTGTCAAACAGGCGTATGAAGAAGGATATTTAAGAAAATCCATAGTTTATGACCCTGTGTATGAAAGAAAGAACACGAAAGACAACACCCCTCCCTTAATTAATATTGAGATCATAGAAGGGGAAAATATAGAGATATATGTTTTGCCCAAAGGCGGCGGAAGCGAAAATATGTCCGCGTTAAGAATGTTAAAGCCCGCCCAGGGCGAGAACGGCATAGTAGATTTTGTTTCGGAGGTTGTTAAATCTGCCGGTTCTAATCCCTGTCCTCCCGTTATTGTGGGAGTCGGTATAGGCGGTACCTCAGATAAAGCCATGTCTCTGGCAAAAAAAGCGCTGTTAAGGCCGCTTGGCGCGCCAAGCAAAGAAGAAAAATTCGCCAGGTTGGAAGCCAAACTGCTTGAGAAAATAAATAATCTGGGAATAGGGCCTCAGGGATTCGGTGGCAGGACAACCGCTCTTGCCGTGCACATAGAAATCTTCCCGTGCCATATAGCAAGCATGCCGGTAGGCGTTAATATTCAATGTCACAGCGCAAGGTGGAAAAAAGAAATTATTTAATCCGTGAGAATTAATTCTGATGAAAATAATTGATTTAACAAAAAAAAATATAGACAGTATACCCAGGGCGTGCGGCAGTCTTCTGCCTTCGCGCGAGAGAGAAGCCGCAAGAGAAGTGAAAAAAGAATGGGTCAGGTCTTTATTAAGCAAGGGCTTTAAGATGAAGCTCGCCGTTGACGATGACGGCTATTTTATGGGGATGATAGAATATCTGCCCATAGATGTAAGTTTGCAGAGAGTTACGGGAAAAAATATTGCGTATATTGACTGTATATGGGTTTTGAACCAGCATCAGAAAAAAGGCGTAGGCAGGGCATTAATGGAAGCGGCGTTTTCGGATACTAAAAAATTTGACGGGGTCGCAACATGGGCTACTGACCAGGTAATTATGAATAAGGGTTTTTTTGAAGCTTTTGGTTTTGAGGTTGTTGATTCGGATAAAACGGTTCATGTGATGTTTAAAAAGAATAAAAAAGACGCAGAGCCGCCGAAATTATTAAAATCTAAATTTAAGTTTGAACCGGATAAAGGCGTGCTGAATGTGGACCTGTTCTATAATCCCTGGTGCCCTTATAGTTTCGGAGTGGCACAGAAGGCTAAAAAGATGGTTTTAGATTCCAAAGAAAGAGTCAGGATAAAAGAGCATTACCTTAGTTCAAAAGAGATAATAGAAAAATACGGTCTTTCCGTTGGTGTTTTTTTAAACGGCAAGGATTTTACGGTTGATTTTTTAATGAGCAAATCTTTAGAAGAAGTTTTGATTTTGATTTAAGAGGCTATTATGAAAATAAAGTTACCGTTGACGGATGAGATTGTTAAACAGTTGAGGCCCGGGATGAAAGTTTCTCTTTACGGTGAGATTTATGTGGCAAGGGATTCGGCACATAAAAGGATTGTAGAAGCGCTTGATAAGGGAGAGATTCCTCCTCTTGAGGTAAAAGGCGCAACTATTTATTATATGGGGCCTTCTCCCGCTAAACCGGGCGCAGTTATAGGGGCTTGCGGCCCCACGACAAGCGGGAGGATGGATCAGTATACCCCTAAATTACTGGAACTCGGACTGAAAGGCATGATAGGCAAAGGCCTGCGTTCAAAACAGGTTAAGGATTCTATTGTAAAGAATAAAGCTGTATATTTCTCCGCGATAGGGGGAGCGGGATCTTTTTACGCCGACAAGGTTAAAAAAGCCGAGGTTGTCGCGTATGAAGACCTGGGCGCGGAAGCTTTAAGGAAGCTGGAAGTAGAGGATTTTCCCGTAGTGGTTGTTAATGATATGTACGGCGGGGATCTTTATGAAGACGGGGTAAGGAAATACAGTAAAGATTAAAATAAAAACGGAGGCATTATGTCAAAAAGAGAAGGAAATGAATTTGTACTCCACGGTTTAAGGCCAAGGGAAATATCCAGGGAATTAGATTGCCTTATTAAAGAAGCGGATAAAAAAGTCATAAGGATAAAAACCTGGTGCAAAAGCTGCGGGATCTGCGTGGCGGTATGCCCCAAAAAAGCCATAGAGATAGACCCTAAAACAAAAAAAGTTGAGCTTGTAAGGCCCGATGATTGTATAAGATGCGGTATATGTGAAAAAATATGCCCGGATTTTGCGATTCTAATAACCGGTCTTGAAAGGAAAAATTTATAAAGCGTAAGTTCAATTAATTTTGGAGGATGTATTATGCAAAAAGTTACGACAAAAAGGTATGAAATAAGGCCCGGGCAGTTTGAGATAGAAGACCCAGTTTTATACAGGACAAAAGCGCAAAAAATATCGTTTTTATCCGGTAATGAAGCATGTGCGGAAGGCGCGCTGTGTGCGGGACTTGGTTTTTATGCGGGATACCCGATTACTCCGTCTACAGAGATAGCGGAATATCTTTCGCGCCACCTGCCCGAGAAGGGTGAAACATTCATTCAGATGGAAGATGAAATAGCGAGTATCGGCGCAATTATAGGGGCGTCTCTCGGTGGCAAAAAATCAATGACTGCCACTAGCGGTCCGGGTTTTTCTTTGATGCAGGAAAATATAGGTTATGCTTCTATCGCGGAAGTACCGTGTATTGTTGTTAATGTTCAGCGTTTAGGCCCGTCAACGGGCGGACCGACAAGTCCGTCGCAGCAGGATGTTATGCAGGCTCGATGGG
>JBDRKI010000023.1:0-74391 GCA_043814095.1 Armatimonadota bacterium
AATTAGACAGAGACTTAAATGCCGCAATAAATATTCTTAGGTTCGGGCAGAACCTTCGGGCGCTAACGCAGCGGACTGCCGCAAGCGTAGCCCGAGAATCTCCTTGAATTTATTCAGGAGAGTGTCAAAGGCCACTATAAACATCTTTTCTATTAATTCCAACATCTCTTTTTTTGCCTCTTCGTATTCTTGTAATTTGTAAAATTTTAAAAACCTTTCTTTATTTTTATCGTAAAATAACAATTTCTAGAGGTTTTAACAGATGCCTTCTTATTTTCACCTCCTTTCACAACATTTATTATAGAGCCATAAAGGACGAAAAATTAACAATTTAGTAACAATTTGTTAACATTTTGTTAATATGGGTATGTTAAGATATAAATGAGGTAAAATATACTTTTATAAGGCGGAATGTTTTGGATATAATAAGAAACATAAATAATTCAACATTTGTCTGGGGTCAGAATACAGGCTCTGATGATATTTTTGTGCCTCCGTCAAGGGAAGAATGCAGAAAAACACTTAAGAAGATTAAGAGAGAAAAATATCCTAAAGATGTTCTTCCCCCTCCGGAAAGAAAAGAGGCCGAAGATGCCGCAAGAAAATTGAAAGACCTGCGGATGGAAATTACAACAAAAGTTGCAAGACTTAATAACGGTGTTGTTCTTTTAGTAGACGCGCGTCCGGAGAATGTAGCGCGGATAATAAACCAGACCAGTCTAAGAAAAGCCATAGTAAATAATAAAGCAGTACTTGATTATTATGCATTTAACGGAAAAAAATATTTAGCCGTTATTCCCAAGAAAATATGGGAAAAAGCGGATTACAGGAAAAACATGGATATATATTATGCCTCAGGCCAGTACCATAAGGATATAGTATCCGTAGCCCATAAAGTAAATGTCATTGATACCGCATATAATGCTTTATGTTCCCCTATAGATAAAGCATTTAATGAAAGAGCGAGTAAAATACAGAATAAATATATGAGAAGATCGGTAAGTTTAATGTACGGTTTATTCAGAACCTCTGTGCTGATACAGATTTTATCAAAATGCCCGCATGTAGCTTCAATTGCAGGCGGCTTATATATGGCCTCTTTCAGCGCACAGATTATTTTTGATTTCAGAGGATTGGTTGATTTTTTCAAAAATTCTTCCGATGTGGAACTTTATACAGCTCTTGGATCGCTTCTTGCAATAGGTGTTAATTTTAAAACCATAAGAGGTGCAATGCAGAGCAAAAACGGCGGAAAAAAGATAGTTCTTTCTCAAGACGGCACAGTAAAAGAGTATAAGCTTGGCAGTAAAACCGCAGAGCATGTAGCGGCTAAAGATACAGGAGGCAGGATCGGCCAGAAAGCTGATGTGCCGGCAGAAAAACCGCCTGCTCAGAAATCGCAAACAGGACAATCTACAGAGAGAACAGAGACCAAAATAAATCTTAAAGAATTTACACGTGAAAAGGCTGTAAAAAAATACGACCAGGCAAGTACACCTGCGGATAAAATTAAAGTTGCGGAAGAAGTATCTAATGGTACCTATCCCAATATTTCGGTTAATTTATATGTACGGATTGCGGAAGAACTTTTAAAAACACGGCCCCGAAATTATCATATGCGGCTAACGAAAATTTATAATAACATGGATAAAATGTGCAGAAAAGGTAAAATCAGCAATAGAGAAAAGCTGGAATTTATGAATTTATTAAAAGCAAATAATCATAAGGTTAATTCAAAAGGCCGGGTCGTAAAAATAAAATAGACGGATTGAAATTTTGTGAGGAGCTTATGAGTTACTCAAATAAAGAAATAATGAACCTGTTCTACGGCGAGATTATCTACGGCGGGACTAAACATAAGGTAGATAAAAATCAGAATAATAGATTTATCGCCGATAACAGCAGGATTTATACCGCTGTGAAAATGCAGGATAATATCTATAAGATTTATGCCCGTATAGAAAATAGACTTTACTGCGTAAAAGTAAATGACGCAGATGACAGTATTAAAAAGAAAATCAGTGAAGCTAAGAAAAAAGCATTTAAGAAAACCGTTGTTTCACAAGTCAAACCTAAACCCGTAAAAAAAGCGGTAAAGAAGCAGATTCATGACGGATGGGCTGCAAATTTATTTGAAAGCGATATTATACGCGGAAACAGCAAAAATTATACCCGGAAAGGCGCTAAGTTTCATACCGCTTACGGCAGAGCATATAAAGTCAGTAAAAGGGGTTCGGGATACAGGGTATATATGTATATATGCGCTAACCAGGCGATAGGCGATCGCGAATGCAAAAACGGAGAAGTATTTTATTATGATATAACAGATCCCATGGGGGACGTAAAAACTATTTTAGCAGGCAGGAAAACTCAAGAATCCTCAAATACTCAAAGCGCCGGATCATCCGCACCTTCGCAGGCCGCACCTTCGCAGACAGAAACAATTACCAACCGGACATCTCCGGCACCGGAGATTCCGGATGCCACAAAGGGTGTCGCTAATGTAGAACAGCAGACAGTAAAACAGGGAGGCATTACGGTAAACGGTAATTTTAACGACCTTATTATTTATCCCGAAACCAATGAGGCAGTCGCGAAAGAAACGGTAACCGAAGTAGATCCGGAAACCGGAGAAACTTTTACTGAAGTGCGCGAGGTCCCCGCAGAGCTGGGACCCGGCGGGTTTTACTATAAAAAAGATGATTATCAGGCAGGAGCAACCCGGGAGGAGACTCCTCTTGCGGTAAGACACCTGGGAGGCGGTGAATATACCGACGATTTAAGGTTTACCGGCACACAGGTAAGGATGTTCCGCGAAGAAAGCCCTAATGTGATTAACGAACTTAAAGCCGGATTTGAGATGTCAAAAACACCGGAAGAAAAGATTTTTTATGAATATAAGGTTTTGCAGAAAGCTTATGCCAGGGGAATATATAAAATATATATGTCGGAAAATACAGTTTTAGAGCTTTATTCTGAAAACGGCGCCTTAATAGCGGATAAGAATGATGCCTATGACGGGACAACAAAAGAGTCAACGAAATACACCCCGGAGAATACGGGAGATAAATTCTATATTACAAAAGAATTTAAAGATTATGTAATTTATAAGGAAATTAAAGAAAAGATTTATTATTCAGTCAAAGACGGCAGCATAGGGAAAGAATCTTTAAAAAGTTAACATTTTGTTAACATTTTGTTAACAACTTTGAAAAGAAGGTATGTTATAATATAATAAAGAAAAAGAATATGTTTTTTAAAGACAGGAGATATATATGACAATGCATCTGAATTCAGGAGTTGAGAAAGTCGATAAAAATCTGCTTAAAAAATCATGGGCGGGGATTTTAAGAGAAGACAGTACAGGCAAGCTGGGCGAGAATATTCTCCGTTCAGGTTCTGAATCAGACCCGCAGATGGTATTAAGCAAGGCGGCTGAGCTGTTTTTTAATAAGACAGAACAGGCATAAATTATACCTTATAATAAGGATATAATATAAGCAGCCTTAAGAACAGGCTGCTTCTTTATTTTCTTGACATCCTAACTTTTTGTGTTATAATCTTTATATTATTGTACCTTGAATAATATCGCGGGGTGGAGCAGCGGTAGCTCGTCGGGCTCGAAAATGGGCTGCATGCAGGGAAACTTGTGTGTGAAATTTGTCAAATTCGGGGAAGCCTGTAAAATGGTAATCCCGAGCCAAGCCTTAATAATTTATTAAGGAAGGTGTAGAGACTTTATGGCAGACACCCTAATGGGTTAACCATGGGTGAAGAGAAAGTCCAGACCACAAACTTAAAAAGGCAGTGAAAACTGTAGTGGTAAGCATAACCCGGAGGTCGGAGGTTCGAATCCTCTCCCCGCAACCAAGCATAAAAATCCCGTTTTACGGGATTTTTTTAGTTAAGATACTTTCGAATTCTCTCTGGTATGCTTTATAATCATTTTCACCGAAAAGCACCAGATAAACATCTTTTATAATATCACTATTGTAATTTTCAAGCGTTTTTTTAACTATTCCGGCCGATATTTCTATAGGTACCATATATACACCGGTGCTTATCGCAGGGAAGGCGATAGATTTACAGTTATTTTTTTCCGCTTCTTTAATGCAGTTCTTATAGCAGTCCGCCAGAAGTCCTATATCATCTCTATTATATACAGGCCCGACGGTATGTATTACGTGTTTTGCTTTTAAGTTATATCCCTTTGTTGTGACAGCCTGGCCTGTGGGAAGACCGTTAGGGTAGGTTGTTTTTCTTATAGTGCGGCATTCTTCAAGCAGTTCATTTCCTGCGGCTCTATGTATGGCTCCGTCAACTCCGCCTCCGCCAAGAAGTGATGAATTCGCGGCATTTACTATAGCATCTACTTCTAACCCTGTTATATCACCCCGTATAATCTTTATATTCATACCATACCTCCATTGCCGTATTATATTAATATATAATTTATTTAAGTAAAAATAATTAAAAATCCTTGTTTTTGCAAAAAAAGGAACTTTTTAATAAAGATATAATTTAATGAGTCTATGCGAAAACATACAATTATTCGGAGGTTTTAAGGCTATGAACTTCAAAGAAAAGATAAAGCATATGCTTGATGCCCATACCGGCATTAAGGCTAACATACCGAGAAAGTCCATAATTCAGGAGGCTGTTGATAATAAAGAAGCTATGGTAAGCGCCAACGGCGCTCTTGCCGTATGGACCCCGCCTGAATCAACAGGCAGGAGTCCCCAGGATACAATGATTGTAAGGCGTCCCGAGAGCGAAGCAAATATTGACTGGACCTCCCCTAATAACACACCAATGGATCCCGAGACTTTCCAGATGATATTTGATGATGCGGTAAAGACGCTTGGATCAAAAGAAAAACTTTATTATACCGACAGGGTGCTCGGAGCTGATTCTACCTATGCCCTGCCTGTCAGGACAATTTCCAATCGGGCGCTCCCCATGCTTTTTACCGATAATATGTTCAGGCCGGTTCCCGAAGATATTAATAAAAGTACTCTTTTGAAATACAGTTTTACTATTCTTGTTCTGCCTTATGATAAACTGGATAGAAAAAAATATGAAGGAAGGTTAAGAAAACTTCCCAGCGGCAATACAAGCAATATGGTTATAGTCATGGATATTGATAACTGCATAGGCATAGTTTACGGCTCCGCTTACTGCGGGAGTGTTAAAAAACTTATGTTTTCAGTCATGAACTATATACTGCCGCAGGAAGGCATACTTCCTCTGCATTGTTCCGCTAATGAAGACAAAAACGGATCCATGGCTCTGTTTCTTGGTCTTTCAGGGACAGGAAAAACCACTCTTTCGGCAGATCCCGGCAGGGCTCTTCTCGGTGATGATGAGCATATGTGGAGCGAGAAGGGTATTGCTAATTTTGAGAACGGATGCTACGCAAAACTTATAAACTTAAATCCGGAGAAAGAGCCTGAAATCCATAAAGCGTGTTTCCATAAAGCGGATTATCTTGATCACGGCGCTATAATAGAAAATGCCATGATTTATCCCGATGGAAAGTTTGATCTTGATGACGAGAGGTTTACTCCTAACTCGCGCGGGTCTTACCCGCTTTGTTTCCTTACGAATATTAATGAGTCTTCAGTCGGCGATCATCCAAAATATATAATTTTCCTGACAGCTGATGCTAACGGAGTTCTTCCTCCTGTTGCTAAGCTTACCACAGATCAGGCGAAACTGTGGTTTTTAATGGGCTATACCAGTAAGCTGGCAGGGACAGAGACGGGCGTTATAGAGCCGTCGTCGACTTTCTCAAGATTTTTCGGCTCGCCTTTTATGCCGAGAAACCCCGGCGATTACATCAAACTGCTTGAAGAGAAAATGAATAAATACAAAACAAGCGTGTATCTTGTTAATACAGGATGGTCAGGAGGCCCGTACGGAGTAGGCAAGCGCATGGATATTAATTTAACAAGACAGGTTTTAGACGCTATTCTGGAAGGCAAGCTTGATAATGTAGAATATACCGAAGACAGTCTTTTCCATATCATGGTCCCGAAAAGCTGTGACGGCGTGCCGCCGGAAATATTAAATCCGCAGAATACCTGGACAGATAAAGGCGCCTATACGGAAAGAGCGGAGAAACTGTCCGATGAATTCAAAAAAAGTTTTGATAAATCCTACGGCAGTAAAAATATAGATAAAAAAGTTGCGGCACAATGCCCGGGATGCTAGGAGGCGTTTATGAAGCATAATATTCTTGCCATGATTATGGCCGGCGGAAAAGGCTCAAGACTTTATCCTTTAACCATGACAAGGGCCAAACCCGCGGTGCCTTTCGGCGGCAAATACAGGATCATAGATTTTACCCTGAGCAATTTTATAAATTCCGGTATTTACTCAATATATGTTTTAACCCAGTTTAAATCGCAATCCCTGACTACACATATAAGGGACGGGTGGACATTCGGGTCGGGGCTTGTAAAAGATCATTTTATAACGACAGTGCCGGCCCAGATGAGGATAGGGGAGAGCTGGTATAAAGGGACGGCTGATTCAATATTCCAGAACCTGTCTTTTATAGAAGCGCGCCGGCCTGATGTAGTTGCCGTTTTCGGGGCAGACCACATTTACCGCATGGATATAAGACAGATGATTAATTATCATAAAGACGCTAAATCCCATATAACAATAGCGGCTTTGCCGGTTCCTGTCGAACAAGCGACTGAATTCGGGGTTATACAGGTTGATAAAAACTGGCGTGTTATAGGTTTCCAGGAAAAACCAAAAAATCCCAAGCCGATACCGGGAAGGCCCGATACTGCCCTTATTTCCATGGGGAACTATATTTTTGATACGGATATTTTACTTAATGAGGTTGCAAAAGACGCCGAGATGGATACAGAGCATGATTTCGGCAGATCAATACTGCCTAAGGTATATAAAAAGTTAAAAGTACATGTATATAATTTCCAGAATAACCGAATCCCCAGAGTAATAAAAAGCGAAAGAAATGATTACTGGAGGGATGTAGGCTCGCTCCAGGCATATTATGACGCCCATATGGAGCTTTTAGGGTCGCATCCGCACTTTGATTTATATAATTATTACTGGCCCATAAGAACCGTAAGCTACAGCACCCCGCCTTCCAAGATTGTTATGCGCGATAGCGCAAATGATTCGGTTGAGAATTCAATCATATCCGAGGGCTGTATTATAAACGGGGGGAGGATTGTAAATTCGGTTCTGGGCAGGAATGTTGTAATAGAAAAGGGCGCGGTTGTGGAGAATTCAATATTACTGAATAATGTTAACATAGGTAAAAACGCGCAGGTAAAAAAAGTTATAATTGACAAAAAAGTAAGGGTGAAAACAGGCGAAAAAATAGGGTATGATCTTGAAAAAGACGCCAGGAAATATTTTGTAAGCGAAACGGGGATTGTCGCGATACCGGAAGCGGAAGGCATACCGCCTTTATGCAGGTATACCTTCGGTTCATAACCGCGGAGTTTTTTATGCGTGATGTGCAGAGCGAAAAATCTAAAATAAATATAGCGCTGGATAAAGTCGGGGTAAAGGATTTAAGTTATCCCATTATTGTTCTTGACAGGAAGAATAAAATCCAGCACACGGTCGGCAGGATAGATCTTTATGTAAACCTGCCCGATAAGTTCAGGGCCACCCATATGAGCAGGTTTGTTGAGGTATTAAACCAGCATCACGGCAATATTCATATTGATAAATTCCCTGAGATATTAAAAAAACTCAAGAAGGTTTTAAAAGCGAAAGAAGCGCATGTTAACGTAGAATTCCCTTATTTTATTGAGAAGCAGGCTCCTGTATCAAAAGCTAAAAGTTTAATGGAGTATAAGTGTGTTTTTATAGGGGGAAGCAGTCTTAAAGACGACTATATTATAGCAGTTAAAGTGCCGGTTAACGCTTTATGCCCCTGCGGGAAGCAGATGTGCGGCCATTCGCATAACCAGAGAGGGCTTGTAACTCTTCAGGTCAGGTTTAAAAAGTTTATATGGATCGAAGACCTTATTAAGCTTGTGGAAGAGAGCGCAAGCAGTGAAGTTTTCTCCCTATTAAAGAGAGAGGATGAGAAAGCAGTTATAGAGAAAGCCTATAAAAACGCGCGTTTCGTGGAAGATATCGCAAGGGAAGCTGCATGGAAGCTTGAGAAAGATCCCAACATTGTCTGGTATTGTGTTGAATCGGAAAACTATGAAAGCATCCATAACCATAACGCTTACGCGCAGGTTTCCAAACATAAGAGAAGAAAAAAATGATCTGTGGTATAATTTGGGGGTAGATTATATAAACGCCCTGTAAGGCGTAATTTTGTAAGGAGGATAAATATGCAGGAAACATTATTAAAATTAAAGCCGGAGCTTCTCTGGAAGCATTTTTTTGAAATTTCCAAGATTCCGCACGGCTCGGGAGACGAGAAAGCGATAGGCGACTACATAATAAAAGTTGCCAAAGAAAACAACCTGAAATACAAACAGGATTCCGTGGGCAATGTCGTTGTATTTAAACAGGGAACACCGGGCATGGAGAACGCGAAGCCCGTGGTTATACAGAGCCATCTTGATATGGTATGCGAGAAAAATAAAGATATAGAACACGATTTTACGAAAGATCCTTTAAAGCTGGAACTTAAGGGCAACCTCTTAAAAGCAAAAGGGACAACATTAGGGGCTGATAACGGCGTGGGTGTAGCCACAGAGCTTGCTTTAATGGAAGACAAAACAATAAAGCACGGCCCCATAGAACTTCTTTTTACGATTGATGAGGAAAGGGGTCTTACCGGAGCTCAGAACATCCCCAAAGATTTTATAACCGGTAAAGTAATGCTTAACCTTGATTCCGAACAGCTCGGCGTTTACTGTATAGGATGTGCCGGCGGTCAGGATACGGTAGGCAGTACCAAGTTAAGCTTTACAAAAACAAACATTGAAAATCCGGTGCTTATCTATCTGGATGTAAAAGGGCTTTCAGGCGGTCATTCGGGTCTTGATATTGATAAAGGAAGAGCTAACGCTATTAAGCTTCTGGGTAGAATATTATTTAAGCTTAATAACTCAATGAAGCTTGATCTGGCCTCGGTTGAAGGCGGTTCCCGCAGAAATGTTATCCCGAGGGAAGCATCGGCTCATGTGGTTGTTTCCAAAAAAGATGTTGATGCCCTGGCTGAAACAGTGAAAAACACGGAAAACGACATGAAATTTGAATACAAAAATACCGATTCCCAGTTAAAAGTAATATGCACGATCTTAAAGGACGAGCCTTCCAAGGTTATAGTCAATGACCAGAAAAATAAGGTAATAAATCTTCTGAACTCGTTTATTCACGGTCCGCTTGAGATGAGCAAGGATATACCCGGTCTTGTTGAGACTTCCACGAATCTGGCCGTTGTAAGAATGAATCAGGACTCAATGGAAATTGAAACAAGCCAGAGAAGTTTTATAGAATCGGCGAAGATCGCGGCAGCAGAAAGCGTTAAAGCCGCGTTTAACCTTGCCCAGTTCCAGACGAATATGGGGAGCGGGTATCCGGGCTGGACTCCGAACGCGAAATCAAGACTTGTTGATATATGCAAAGAGCTTAATAGAAAGCACCTGAAAGCGGATTACATTATAGAAGCGGTGCATGCCGGTCTTGAGTGCGGCATAATAGGCGAGAAGTTTCCGGGGATGGATATGATATCCATCGGCGCGACATTCAGAAACGTGCATTCGCCGGATGAAGAGCTTGAAGTTGATTCGGTAGAGCCTTTCTGGAATCTGCTTATTGACCTTATTATTGAATCGGGAAAATAAATAAACAGGAATTAAACAAAAAGGGCGGTAAATCCGCCCTTTTTAATAAACAAGAGGTGTCTAAAGTGAGATTAGGAGTTATAAGCGACAGCCATAAGAATTTAGAATATGTAAATCAAGTTCTGGGTATATTTAAAAAAGAAAAAATAGATTGTGTTATACACCTGGGAGATGATTATAGTGATATTTATAATATAGAATGGGCTGAGTTTGTAAAAGTACCCGGCGTATATGATCCGGAATATACAGATAGAAGCATAGAGCACAGGAAGGTTTTAGATTTTAACGGCATAAAAATTCTGCTTACGCATGTGCCGGAAAACCATAAAAATGATTTCCCGGAAGATATAGAACCCCGTATTCAAGCGGATATAGAGAAAGTGCGTCTGGTTTTACACGGCCATACCCATAACCCCTCTATATCCGAAAAAAACGGCATTATATGGCTGAATCCGGGGCATATAAAAGAGGAGACATCGCGCGGATGTGCGCCTTCTTACGCTTTTGTGGATATAGAAAACGGCAGTATAGATATCCGCATTGCTGAACTGTGTACAGGTAAGGAAATATTTGCATTAAAAAGATAAATTATTACGCGCCCGTAGCTCAACGGATAGAGCGCCGGCCTCCGGAGCCGTAGGTTGGAGGTTCAAATCCTCTCGGGCGCACCATATTTTTTAAAGGACAAATTGCGCAGGAAAAGAAAGATGAAACATATATAAATAAGGCAACATATTTATAAACAAAACAAATAATTTTAAGGATGAAAATATGA
Organism: Armatimonadota bacterium; assembly: GCA_043814095.1. GTDB lineage: Bacteria > Vulcanimicrobiota > JACPDS01 > JACPDS01 > JBDRKI01 > JBDRKI01. The sequence goes on from JBDRKI010000023.1 coordinate 10,579, forward strand.
CTAAACGTATTACTGCTGTATTAATTGTTCTTTTTTTTGCATGCGGGCTTGCGTACGGGGCGCCCGGACATAAAAAAATTCCCGAAATAGTGGGACTTATAAAACCCGCCGTTGTAACGGTAATAATTTATGACAGCAAGGGCGAACAGGTGTCCCAGGCCAGCGGTTTTTTTGTGGCAAAAGATCAGATAGTTTCAAACAGGCATATTTTTGAGGGAGGTTACAGCGCCGAGATAAAAGCGTTTAACGGCAAAACATATAAAGTTAAGGGCGTTATAGGCGATGACAGGGGATGGGACATTGTTCTTCTAAGCGTGGATACTTCAGATATGGATGTTCAGCCCCTTGTTTTAGTAAATAAGTATCCCAAAGAAGGTCAGAAAATAGTTGTAATAGGAAGCCCGAGGGGGTTAGAATACACAATATCAGACGGCATTATATCTTCCATAAGAAGGATTAAAGAATTCGGCAAAGTGCTTCAGATAACAGCCCCTCTTTCACCTGGTTCCAGCGGAAGTCCGGTGGTGAACTTAAACGGTGAAGTTGTGGGGGTAGCCTCATCCCAGGTTCATCACGCCCAGAATCTTAATTTTGCCGTGCCGAGCGAGAGAGTGCTGGGTCTTGCTCCTTTCGCTAACCTGAAGACGGTATACGCGTGGGTTTCGGGTAGTGCCGATTTAAACAACAAAATATTTCAGGATAAGCGTCTCGGCTACAGAATAATGTATCCCCTGGACTGGGTATGCACGCAGTTATCCGCTTACCAGGTTGTTTTTAACGGGGAAAAAGGCACTAATGCATATTATGCCATAATTGATATCCAGGTTGTTTCCCCTGATGAGATAGGCGAAGAAACCGATGATCTGGAATTAATAGTTAAAAGCTTCAAGAGACAGTTTATTAAAGAAGCCCCTGATGCCAAGATTTACAATGAGAAGCCGTTTATATGCAGAACAGATGAGGGGGACCTTCTTCGCGGTCAGGAATTTACAATAGAATACCAAAGAAAAGGAAAGCATTTTAAGCAGTGGCAGATTTTTCTGCCAAGGCCGGAAGGCAAGCTTTTTTATACATGGACATATGTAACTCCTGCCGATCAGTATGACAGGTTCTTGAATACGGCAAAAGCCATGCTTGGCTCGTGGGAGATAGCGAGGTAGAATAAGTAAAATAAATTAAGTTAAATAAAAAAGCCGTCCTGATATAATATCAAGACGGCTTTTTGTATTACATTACTGTTTAACAAGTACTACATTATATTCAACTTCAGCTTCATTATTACCGTTAACATTATCATTGCCAATATTTATTTTTACCTTAAATTTATTATTGACAATAAACTGGGACTGTAAAGGTATATTGAACATAAATACTCTCTGGGTCTGGTTTGGTCCCGGATAAGTTCTCGGTGCGTTCCAGTAAGGGCTGTTATTTATATATATCTGCGGGCTGCCTTGTTTGCTTGGAGCGTTACCGTTATTTCTGATCATAGCTGATACATATATGCTTTGACCGGGTGTTATTTGAGCAAGCGCCTGACCATCCTGTGAACCAGAGATTATTAATTCTGTCACCTGCCAGTCTTGGTTAGCTGCCTGCTGTACCGGCACTGTAGCTTCGGCTTGGTTATTGCCGTTATTGCCGTCATTGGGTATAACTACCCTTACCTTAAACTGGTTATTTGCCGTATATTGAGCATTTACGGGCAACAGGAAGAGGAATACTCTCTGGGTCTGTCCCGGTCCCGGGAAAGTTCTGGGTGCGTTCCAGAAAACGTTATTGCTGTTATTGAGGAAAACATTGGGTGTTTTAGTTCCCTGCGGTCCGTCCCCGTTATTTTTAACCATGACGGACACATAGACACTGTCACCCATTTCAAGCTGTTGAACCGCGGGCCCGTTCTGTAAAGTTGAGAGTATGACCTGCTGTATCTCCCAGTCAGGTTTGGCTTGTTTTCTGGATTGAGAATAAACCGAACCTGAAGTCAGAAAAAAACTAATTAGGATAAGAAGGGTTAAAAGAAAAAATCTTTTTTTCATTGATTTCCTCCCCTGATAGATTATTTTATCTACAACCTTCTGTTTTTTTAATATTTCTCCTTTGAAAATAAAAAAGACCGTGTGTGTTTACACGGTCTTTTAATAGAAGTTTAATTTTTAACTGAGCGATAAAGCAGGTTTTAACAGTTCATCGGTGTATGAATCAAGATTTCTGTCTTTTATGTGATCAAATTTTCTTTTTGCGTTTATCCCGTAAGATACTGTTTTATCTTTGTCGGGCTTTAATTCCGCGAATACTATCTCTTCACTGCCTCTTGCAAGTGCCAGTTTATGGGCATTAGGGTCTACAATCATGGAATGGCCGAAATAGTAGTTTGCATCACCGTCAGGCCCCACCGTGTTTACCGCAACAACATGAACATGGTTGTCATATGCTCTTGCCTTGTTTGTAAGATCCCAGATGTCAAAGCTTCTGAGTAAAGCCGAAGGTCTTACTATTATCTCCGCTCCTCTTAATGCCAGTATCCTTGCAAGTTCGGGGAAATCGCCGTCATAACATATCATAAGCCCGACTTTTCCGAAATCGGTATCTACTATGACGATATCTTTGCCGGGATGCGCCCATCCGCCTTCTGCATGTCTTTCAGTGGGGAATAAGTGTATTTTTCTGTAGATACCTTTTATCTCGCCCTTTTTATTTATATATACCGCGACATTGTAGATTTTGTCTTTCTGGCGTTCATACATAGGAAGAACTATATCTACATTAAGCTCCTTGCATAAACCGCTTATAAATTCCGTGGAGCGTCCCGGTATCTGTTCTGTGTATTTTAAAAAGTTTTTCGCGGGTATGCCCGGCGCGAATGTTGTTGTTATGCTTTCCGGGAATACAATTAAATGCGGCTTGAATTCTTTAACCGCTTTTCTGGTCCATACGCCCATCTTAGTTAAGTTTTCTTCCACGGCAAGCGGTTTTGCCGCAATTTGTATCCCGCAGACTCTGCATTTTTTCATGTTATCTCCGTTTATTCCTCATGGAAGGCGACTACTCTGGCGAACGCGCTTTCCCCGCCTAAAAACTTCCAGGGGAATATGCCGATATTTGTTCTTTTATTTAAGAGTTTATCTATTTCCCCGCCTAAATTTTCCGCATGTATAATATTGTGCGGGAATAATACTATATGCATTAACTGGTAATGATCTTTAGGAAAAAGCTGATCAAGTGTTTTACCATGTTTTTCCGCACATTCCTGGGCGAGGTCGGGTCTCCATTCCCTTATTTTGGTGTTAAACGGATGGTCCGCGCTTCCGCAGTCAACGCCTATCCATTTGATTTTTTTCTTTATGCACCACTGGGCGAATTCCATGGAGGGCCCCGGGTGTTTAATCATATATCTTACTTCATCCGCATCGGGCTGGTCCCATGCGTAATGATGGTATCCCGTATGTATAATTAGGATGTCTCTTTCTTTTACTTCAACTCTGTCTTCAATATCCTTAGAGGTATAGAAGCCGTAATCTTCCGCTATATCGCTTAGGTCAACCACCGCAGCCGGACCGTATAAATCTTCCAGGGGGACAGAGGCAATATCTCTCCCGTTTGTGCAGAAATGAAGAGATCCGTCAAGATGGGTTCCCACATGGTTGCTTGTTGTTATAAGCTGGCCGTTAGCTCCGTTGGTTGAGAGGCGTTTGAAAAATTTAACCTGCAGGGGCTCGTAAGTCGGCCATGCAGGGGTATTCGCGCCCGTATTTTGAGTTAAATCGTATAATTTCATATTACACCGTCCTTCTTTAATTTTTCTATCTCATTATAATCATATTCCAGGAATTCTTCAAGTATGGAGAATGTATGCTCCCCAAGTTCCGGCGCTTTGCCTCTTTTATCGGAATCTTCGGATGAGCTCATTTTGACTGGATTTCCCGCAAGAGTCATTCTCCCTATAACGGGATCTTCTGTTTCAACGAACATTTTTCTTATCTTTAACTGTGGATTTTTTGCTACCTCTTCCATTTTAGCTATGCGGGTAGAGGGGATATGGTGTGTATGGAGTATTTCTTCCCATTCGGAAGCTGTTTTCTTTGAGAATAATTCTTCCAGTATCTGTGATATTTCAATGTAGTTTTCACACCTTAGCTTATTTGTCTTAAACTTAGGGTTTTCTTTAAGTTCTATAAGCTCTAATGCATTACAGAAAGTTTCCCATATTTTATCGTTCCCGATGGCCACTATAAGCCACGCGTCTTTTGTCTTAAATGCCTGGAAAGGGGTTATTGTCGGGTGGCGCGTGCCTAAAGGGGCAGGGGAGGACCCGTCCACAAGATACCTTATAAGGGCGTTCTCAAGTATCGCAAGCTGGCAGTCAAGCATTGATATATCAAGTTTCTGTCCCTTACCCGTTATTGTTCTCTGGTAGATAGCGGCATTTATACCTATAGCCGCGAAGAGCGCCACTACTATATCGCCGACCGACATACCCACCCTTACCGGCGGGCCTTCAGGCCAGCCGGTTATACTCATCATGCCGCCGAGCGCCTGGACTATCATATCATAAGCAGGCTTATTAGCCCAGGGTCCGGTATGGCCGAACCCCGATAAAGATGCGTATATTAATTTAGGATTTAATTCTTTTAATGTTTCATACCCGAGCCCTAATTTCTCCATAGTTCCCGGACGGAAGTTTTCTACCAGAACATCCGCTTTTTTTACAAACCTTTTTATTATTTCAATACCTTCTTCTTTTTTAAGATCAACGGTTATGCTTTCTTTCTCCCTGTTAATGCTTAAAAAATAGACGCTTTTCTCGTTTTTAAACGGCCCGTAATGGCGGGAATCATCTCCTTTTACGGGGTGTTCTATTTTAACAACACGGGCTCCCATCTCACGAAGGAGCATGGTGCAGTATGGTCCGGCAAGTACCCGGGACATATCAAGTACTACTATATTTTCCAGAGGTTTCATGTTTTTCTCCTGGTTTTTAATGTTTGTTTATGTGTAAAATTTGTTTTGTTTTTTGCAGAAAATCAGCAGCAGATTCAATACATGAAGAAGCCCCTTCTTTGGAGAATTCTCCATGATAGTCGGCGCTTTCCCTAAGTATCATAGCAGAATGTAGATTCTTTAATAATACTTCCTTTAAAGGGTATGATTTTTTGCCTTTCAATTGCTTTTTGAAATTCTAAGTCCTCTTTTCTTCCCATAATAGAATACCTCTTTCTAATTCTTCGTAAAAGACAGGATTGTTTTTTTTGGTTTTTATAAGCTCATTGGGTGTTTTAATAACATATTGAATCTTTTCTCTCAAGCTGTCTTTAAAAATTATTTTTTCGGCTTTGTCCGGGTATTGTGTAATAATAAAAATATCTATATCGCTTTGAGAGTGATTTTTTCCCGTTGCGCAGCTTCCGTAAAGAATTATTTTTATGGATATTTCTTTCAGTTTGTCAATTAACGGTTGTAAAAAAGTAGCGGTTTGCAATATTTTTAAATGCTTTATAATTATACTGTCCGTAGGTGCTTTATAGAAAGACATTCTGCCGCGTTTTTCTCTTAAAATTAATCCCTTTTCAGCCAAATTTCTCAATGCGAAATTTGTTCCTGCTCTGCTTACTCCTGTTAATTTTGAAATTTCACGGTCGAAATATTCATTGCCCGGATTTTGAATAAGGAAAGAGAGTATCTTTTGCGCATTAGTAAAAAACAAGAGATTTTGCATTACAAACGCCCCAATCTATTATATTAGATTTAAATCTATTATAATAGATTTAAAGTTTTAAGTCAAGTATTACATATTGTTATACTTTTATTTTTTCCATATCTTCAACATACGCCTCAAAGGCTTCTTCAAAGCAGTTTCCGGGAGGTTTAACGAGCCCTGCTCCCACCTGTCCTATACCTGCTTCTTTATGGGCTATGCCGGTATTTATAGCGGGAAGTATCCCCGTTTCAATTATTTTTGCAAGATTAAATCCTGTAGGCGTGCCCCTGAAGTTGACTGCCGGTATCTTATAGGTTGTGTTTTCCGCGTCGGTAATCTGGTACATGTCGAGCGTTGTTTTTACGGCGTCACGCGGCGTGCCGCCCACAAACTGGACTATAGCAGGCGCGCCTGCCATTGCTACACCGCCTATGCCGGAGGTCTCGGTAATAACACTGTCCCCTATATCCGGGTTAGCATCGTCTTTTGTAAATCCGGGGAAGTATAATCCATCCACATCCTGCGCGGGTCCTGTGAACCACTTATCCGGGAAATGGCTTATCTTTATCCCGAATTCGGTCCCGTTTCTTGCCATTGTTGTAATTATACAGCTCCCGTTTATGCCTTCAGCGGGCATAAGGGCGCATTTTGCGGCCGGCATTGTGAGATTAAGGAAGAAATGGTCATTGCTGTGTATAAATTCTAAAACTTTTGAAATTGTTTCTTTATCAAAGTTTGTTTTAACTATTGAAGGGGCAATTTCCCTTATAAACAGGGATGTGCCGGCTTTGTTTCTGTTATGGCCTTCGTCTCCCATAAGGAGCGCCTGGGCTATAAGGTTTTTAAGATTAAGCTCGCCGCCATAGATTTTAAGAGCTTCAGACAATACGGGATAAAGCACATCTTCCATCCATTTTAATCTTGTTATTACTTCTTCAGAATACGCGCCGTATCTTAAGACTTTGCCTAATCCCTCATTAAGTGTGCAGTATGCCTTGTTTCCGTAAGTTTTATTTTCTACTATAAATACTGGCATGCTCGGTGTTATAACTCCCGCCATAGGGCCTACGGAACTGTGATGGTGGCAGGGTGCGAATTTTATTTCCCCGCTTTTGGCTAAAATTTCAGCTTCTTGAGGAGTTTTGGCCATCCCTTCATATATAATGCCGCCTATGATAGCGCCGCGGAGCGGCCCTGACATCTTTTCCCATGTTATGGGAGGGCCTGCATGCAGGAAGAGATTTTTTTCCATGTTAGGTATAACATCTATGGCTTTCCCGAAACCCGTAAGGGTGGGTTGTGCCTGCATAATGGTATCAATGACTTTTTTATTAGATTGATCAATATTCATAATTTACCTCTCAATAATTAATATAATTATAGCAAGTAAATTATAACATTGTGGAATTAGTGGAGCAAGTACTTAAATCCCGATGATTCTTTTTAAGCCGCGGGGGAGCCGGTACCATTTTCTGCCCTGCACTTTTCTTATTTTCTCAGGTACGGTTCTTGTGGATGGTTTTAACGGGCTTTTTGCTCTTGCGCCTGTAGGGAGGTCCGGTTTTGGGGCGGCAATCTGTTTTTTTCCGAGTTTTACAAAATCATCAAATCTTTCAAGAGAGCCGTTAATTCCCGGTTGGTAATATTTTTTAATGGCTGCTTCAAGTTTAAACTTCATAGCCAGATATCCGGTTTTTTTGTCTGTACATATCTTTTTAAGAGAGCTGTCTAGAATTCTGTTTAGCCGTTTTGAGATTCGATACCCTATATTATCCTTGCTTACATAAGCGGCCTGGCGTATCTCGTATTGAAATATCCAGTTAATGTCTTTAACGCCGCTTATCCCGTAATCTACCAGAAGGGATGTAAATTGTCTCATTAGGTTTCTAAAGGCTCTTTCCTCATGGCTAAGTTCTGTAATATAGATGGTTTTAGTTCTTTCTGTCAGATTTTTACAAAGCTGGAAAAATTTATCTGAGCATTTATTATATCTGTTTTTACAAAGCCGGTATTTTTTAAATTTTTTGATGCTTCTGAATCCCTGCAGTCTTGTTAATTCTTTATCCAGGTCGCCCATTAAATTCCTTGTCTTGTGAATCTGGTCAAGGATTTTTACACATTCCGGGTCTTTTTCAATTTTTTGCGCGAACCGGTTTATAAAATCAGATACTTGTTTGCGGGGAAATGTCTTTAGAAGTTCATCCCCGTTTTTTGCGGGTGATGAATTAAAATCTGAATTTTGTCCTGTTATTTTAATTATTGATGCATTCATTATCAGTCCTCTATTTATCTTAAGAAAGTATTATAATTATTTAACCGGATATGTCAATTACGCTGTCTACAAGCCCATAGAGCTCTTTATAGCTGTCCACTTTATATATATTATTCCTGAAAGCCGCGGCTCCTTTTATCCCTTTAAAATAATAAACAGCCATTTTACGGGCAAGGGGAACCGCTCTTTTCTCTCCGTAATATTCTCTTATGTATTCCGCGTGACGCAAGAAAACTTCTTTCTTTTCTGAAATATCGGGATAAGTTGTTACAGAATCAGTATCTGCCGCCGCTTCTATTTCTTTGAATATCCACGGGTTTCCGAATGCACCCCTTGCTATCATAACACCGTCCACGCCTGTTTTCTCAACCATATTTTTTACATCTTCTGTGTTCATCAAGCCGCCGTTTCCCATAACAGGGATATGCATATCTTTTTTAATCTGCGCGATAGTTTCTATATCAACCGGCCCTGTATAGAATTCTTCCCTTGTTCTGCCGTGGATAGTGATTAAGTCTATGCCTTCATCCTCGGCTATTCTTGCAAGCTCCGGCGCTGTTTTATTATTCTTCGACCAGCCGGTTCTCATTTTGACCGATAATATGCCTTTATGCTCACTCCTTGCGGCCTTAATTATCTCTTTAGCATTATCAAGATTCTGCATTAGCGCTGCTCCGGCGCCTTCTTTTACTATTTTTCTTACAGGACACCCCATGTTTATGTCTATCCACCTGAAACCGTCTTTCTGGGAAAGGATATAAGCTGCTTTTTTTATCCAGTCAGGCTTACTTCCCACAATCTGGACCGCAAAGAATTCTTCTCCGGCATCCTTTAAGTATTCTTCTTGTGTTTTTTTATTGCCGTATATAAGAAGGCCGGTATGCACCATCTCGGAGAATAATACTTTGCCTCCTACCTCCGCCAGGATTTTCCTGAAAGGATAATCAGAATACCCGCTCATAGGCGACATTACTATGCGGTTTGGGATTTCTATATCACGGATTGTTAGGGGTTGTATTAGGTGTTTCATAATATTACTGTTATTTTCTCAATTTATTATAACGTTCCAGCAGGTCCAGCATTTTTTTGTTTCCGCCTGCCGGAGGGCGCCACTGGACAGACACAACTTTTGTATTTTCTTTTTTAAGATTTTCCGCAAAAGAGGAAAGACCGATATTTAGGACTTTTAATTCTTTATTTATTAGGTTTGTGTTGTTTTTCATAAAATCACCTTAATTCAGTAATATTTTTGCCAGTTTAACCATTTCCGCGTTTGTCGGCATGACAATAATACCCGCATCTTCAAGAATTTTCTTTTGATCTGAATACTTCTGCGGGTCGTCTTCCGTGCCGCATACTTCAGCTAAGAAAGTTATGTGAATATTTTTTTTATTTGCTTCATCGCGTATCGTAGTTACCGCTTTTACAAGTTCGCCCGCAGGGTCCGGATGTGAGCCGTATCCAAGCATTACATCAAGAATAATAATGCGTATGTTATCCAAATCTTTATCAGCAAGCATTCTTTCATTTCTTGATACGGGATCAATCATCGGGTGGGGTCGGCCTTGAGTGAATTCATCTTCCCCGAGATCAAGTACTGTATTTTCTATGGATTTTCCGCTGTCGGATAATTTGTATTTTTTATCAAGCGGGATGTTTGAATAAATAGGGGAGAACCCGCTCAGCATAAGTATTGCTTCCTTGCAGACCGTACCTCCGGTATAAAAACCGCGCACATATTTCTGGCCTGATTTGTATTTCTCTTTTTCCTGTTTTATGATTTTTTCTGTATCAGTGTCAAAAGCTTTCTCCTGTATCCCGGATGATATGACACCGCATGCTTTTACGGCGGAATCGGCGAGAGTTTGTGCGTATATTGCGCCGGACGAGGCTATCTCGCCTTCGGGAGCGCCTATAAAATGAACAACAACCGGTTTAGAAGCGTTTTTTATCCTGTTTAATATTTTTCCGGCAACTTCTTTTTCCGGCGGTTTTGATATGAGGATTATTACGGAAGTATTATTATCGTTAAGAAGCATCTCAAGTCCGGCAAGCATTGTTATCCCGCCTACTTCGTTTGACAGGTCGCGCCCGCCCGTCCCTATTGCCTGTGATATGCCTTCTCCCAGTTTATGAACGCATACTGATACTTCCTGGATCCCGGTGCCTGCTGCCCCGACTATGCCTACTTTCCCGCGCCTTACGAGGTTGGCAAATGCTAGGGGCTTTCCGTCTATTATGGCCGTACCGCAGTCGGGTCCCATAACCAGAAGTCTCTTTTCATCCGCGTACTGTTTTAAATTCTTTTCGTCTTCAATAGATACATTGTCGCTGAATATCATTACATTTATGTTATTATCAAGGCATTTTCTGGCTTCCCTTGCCGCGTATTCACCGGGTATTGATATAAGGGCGAGGTTTGTATCCGGCTGGGACTTTAAAGCGCCCTCAAAAGTCGCGGGATTATATTCTTCGTCTTCCTCATCATCCGCGGATGATGTGAAGTGGTTGTTTATTACATCAAGCGCGGTTTTTATTAACGCTTCATTTTCAACACAGATTGCTATTACAAGGTCATTAACGCCGGCTCCTTCTATTTTTTTGTCTTTAAATCCCATATCTGCAAGGATTGATTTATTATGGTCTGTGCCCATGGAGACGCTCGCGCTTTTTACGCCTTTTGTATCAGTGAGCTTTCTTGATAAAAGCATTAAAGTAACCGAATCAAAATATGAGTTTTTCTTTATATCTATATAGGTATTCATAAGAATTCTCCTTAAGTCATTATGCCGTAAAAAGATTATAACCTTATTCTTTGACTGTTTCAAGGCAGGAATAATAAAAGACCTTTTTTATCAATAAAGGTCTTTTATTATACATTTGATATAATTTATGACAATGATTTAATTATGATTCTTTTATAACAGAAACTTCTTCTTCCTTCACATTAACCGCTTTAGGAGCTTTTACATCTTCATACATAAGCACTATGGCCGTTATTGCTATCGGCATTGTCACAAGCATGCCTATCCCGAAAAACAATGCGCCGGCCGTTAAGATTATTCCCGCAAGAAGGGCAAATACGATATATTTCAGCCAGTCAGTCGCGGCAATATCCTTGCTCTTCATCATTGCTTCCCAGAAGTCTTTCTCCCCGTCAAGGATTATAAGGTAGGTAAAGAGGAAAGCACCGATAACTATAAGCCCCGGGATTACAAGAAGAAGAAGCCCCAGCGCGGTTAATAAGGTTATAACTATGCCCGCAAGCAGGGAAGGTATTATTAATTCGGTTTTCTTAAATACAATAAACAGGTCGCCGACTTCCGCAGTGCCTTCGGTAATTTTTCTTTTTACGAAGTAATAATAACCTATCAGGAAAAGTCCCGATACAAAACCGCCGATCCATATAATGCTGAGAAGGGCGGTTACAGCAAGGTAAACCAGAGTGGCCAGTATATATCCTCCCCAGTCTTTCCCGACCTCGGTTAAAGCTTCTCCGAAATATTTTGTCATAATAACCTCCGTATTGTTTATCCGTAAAAAGCCGCATTTTCTCCGGATTTTAATTTATTCTACAATAGTATACGATTTGCCTTTATAAAAGTTTCAAATTATAAATTTTATTTCATGCCTATAAGAATAACTCCCAAGGAAGTAAAAATAAGGCCGGTTATGTTAACTAATGTAACCGGTTCTTTTAATAGTATGGTTCCTAGCACATATCCGAGTACAGGTGTTAATCCGAACGCTATGGGGATTACCCGGCTTAAGTGGCCCGTGCTTATACCCATGTAAAAGCAGAGCATCCCGAAAGATCCGGCTATTACCCCGCCTCCTATTATGATATAAAGAAGGGGTTTTATGCCGCAGCTTGACACAGATCCCCATTTTGTGAAGCTGAACAAGCTTAATACGATAAGGGCTATAAATGTACGCATTGTAATACCTGCCACAGGCGGGATACCCCCCATATTAAGCCCCTTCTTTTCAAAAAAGCCGCCCACACTCCAGAGGACGGCCGTAAGAATTGCCAGAGTTACTGCTTTCATTTTTATTCTCCCGAAAATAAGTTAAACATAAAATCCACGCCGCATAGAAAATCTTTGCTTGATGTGTGGCCGTAATTTATGTTTTCAAGTTCTTCTTCTTTTAACGGTATATCGCTTGCCAGTTTTTCAAAAAGGATAAACTGCCAGTCGCTTACATATCCCATCATCGCCAGGACAATATAATACCACGATATCCTGCCGGTTTTTTTGTAAATAACCCGCGCTGTTTTTAAAAACGGCGGGTTCCATATTTTTTCTGTCCTGCCGGCTTCAATAAGAAGCTTCATCACAAGTATCGTCCCGCATATAAAATCATCAGTTGAAGGGGTAAGGCCTTCCCCGAGGCCGGCTATATCTGTCAGATTTTCATAGAATTTGCCGGGGTTATTTTTTTTCCACGCTTTTTCCATTTTTTCTATATTTATTTTTATAAGGTCAAGATACGCAAAATCGGTTTTTTTAACATAAGAGTTAAGCGCGGAAATATTTTGTTTGTTTAAAGGGTCAAATTTAATATCATTAATTTTTTTTGAAGAATGGTCAATTGGATTAAGGTAAATCATTTTGTCGTCGGAGTAACATCTCCCGCGCTGTATATGAAAATATTTTTTTTCTTTAAAAAAATCCGGCATCCTGTAAGGGAATACGGCTGTTACCGGGTTGCACTGTTCGTTTGTTCCGGCAAGCAGGGTAACTATTTTAGAATTATTTAAGGAAACATAAGCGGTCCTGTGCGAACGCGATATGATTTCACAGCTGTACCTGCGCGGATCAAAGAAAAGTTTTCTAATGTGTCTGTCTACAACTATATCAACCGGTTGATGCATAGTACACAATCCTTATTTATTTTTTTTTAATGCTTCAAGTCCTTTGAGTATTTTTTCCGCCGTAACGGGGAGATCTTTTATCCTTACCCCCGTCGCATTATATACCGCGTTGGCTATTGCGGCAGGTGTCGGTATCATTGTATGTTCGCCGACGCCTCTTGCGCCGTAGGGCCCGTCGAGCTGCGCGGTCTCCACGAAGGTTGCTATCATCTCTTCAGGCATATCTTTGGATGTGGGTATCTTGTAATCAACAAAGGACTGATTTAAGACCCTGCCTGTTTTCTCATCCAGATGGAGCTGCTCCATAATGCCCGCGCCCATGCCCTGCACGATGCCTCCGTATGCCTGACCGAGCGCTCCCTGCGGGTTTATTACCTTGCCTATATCATATGTGCAGGCAACTTTAAAAATTGTAATCCTGCCGGTATCCGGGTCTACGGAAAGATCCACTGCCTGGCCTCCGAAAGTCCAGTTTGCGACCGGTTTAGGGGACTGTCCTGTTTCCGGATCGCAGTTTATGCACCCTTGAGCCGTAAAGTATCCTCTGCCGGCAACAGCCCCGCCTATTGTATGGCCGTCAGGGTACTGGTATCCCATGCAGATATCCTTAATGTCTATCTTTTTGGACTTATCTGTTTTTGAAATTATATATCCGTCCTTTATTTCTAAATCAGAAAGTGATCTCTGCAGGGCCTCTTTGGCTATAGTGAATAATTGTTTTTTTGCATCTTCACAGGCCTTCTTCACTGCATTCCCGCAGGAGAATGTCAATCTGCTTGCGACTGTCTGCCATTCATATGGCGAGTAATCCGTATCAGGCAGTGCTATGACAGCGACTTTTTCAACAGGGATGCCCAGTTCTTCTGCGGCAATCTGAGCCATCGCGGTCATAACGCCCTGGCCGATCTCCATGCCGCTGAACATAAGCTCTATCCCCCCGTCTTCGTTGAATTTTAACATGGCGGCCGAAGTTGCATTATTAGGCATGGCAGGGGCTTTCTGCGCCAGAGCAAATCCTACCGCCCTGTATTTTGGTCTTTCCTTATAGTAGTCTATATTTTTTGTAACTTCATTGATACATTTTTCTATATCACCGGTATTTTTTGTTACATACTGGCCTGTTGCCGTATGGGATCCTTCTCTTAATATATTTTTCTTTCTGAATTCTACCGGATCAAATCCTAAATCCCGGGCCATCATATCCATATGCTGTTCAATGCCCCAGTGGATTTCGCTCATCCCGAACCCGCGGAAAGCGCTCCCGACAGGTCTGTTGGTGTATACTCCTATTGAATCTCCCTTAAGGTTGTCTATATTATAGGGGCCGCATAATGAATAGCCGGCCGCCCTTACTATATTAACACCGTATCCGGCGTATGCGCCGCAGTCCCAGATATACTCGTTTTCCTGCGCTATGATTCTTCCGTCTTTTGTAATGCCGGATTTTATCCTTATGTGGCATGCCTGTCTTACTACAACAGCGTGCATCTCTTCTTCTCTTGTGAGTATGAGTTTTACAGGGAGCCCCGTGCATTTCATGGAGAGAGCCACGGCTATGGGTTCTATGTTAATACCTGCCTTACATCCGAACCCCCCGCCTACGAAGGGAGCTATTACTCTGAAATCGTTTATTTTTTTACCGAAACAGTGTGAGAGAAGATATCTTACGGTAAAAGGCGACTGGCATGAAGACCATACGGTTGTTTTCCCCGCGTGGTCTGTTACCGCTATAGACCCGTGAGTCTCCATGGGTACATGCTGTATCTGCGGAACATAGAATCTGTTTTCAATTATATGGTCAGCTTCTTTAAACGCTTTTTTAGGATCGCCCTTCCTTATTTTAAAGTGATTCGCGATATTGGTATGGGGAACGGGGTTTATTGCGCTTACGTGAAAATATTTATGAAGCTCGGGATGAACAAGCGGCGCGCCTTTTTTCATTCCCTGTATGGGATCAAAGTTCGGTTTAAGTTTTTTGTATTTCACTTTTATAAGGGAGAGGGCTCGCTCCGCTATCTCTTCGGTTTCGGCCGCGACTGCCGCGACCGGCTCGCCCACATAACGCACTTTTTCCATGGCGAATATGTACTGGTCAACATGGTATATGCCCACATTATACGGGTAATCTTTTCCTGTTATAACTGCCTTTACCCCGGGAAGCTTTTCCGCTTCGGTTGTGTCTATTTCTATCATAGCGTGGGGTTCAGCGCTTCTTAAAACTTTCGCTATTAATGTGCCTGAAAGCTGGATATCATCAACATATTTTGCGGCGCCAGTTACTTTCGCGAGGGCGTCTACACGCGCGGTTTTTTTGCCTATAACATTATATTCTTCTTTTTCTATGTCCATAGATTCTATCTGGTTGAATATTTCGGTCTGTGTCATAACTTCAGCGTTTTTCATATTTACCTCCGCGTATTACACATTCACGTTTATACTGTCTCTTATGGCTTCAATAATTTGTTTGTAACCTGTGCACCTGCATAAATTACCAGCAATAGCTTCTTTTATATCTTCATCTGACGCTTCCGGGTTTTTCATTAAGAGTGCTTTCGCGCTCATAAGCATCCCGGGGGTGCAGAACCCGCACTGTATGGCGTTATGTTCTATGAATTTTTTCTGTAAGGGGTCAAGCTCCCCGTCTTTCGGGAGCCCCTCAACGGTTATGATATCCGCACCGTCTGCTTCAACTGCCAGCATTAAACAGGAATTAACGGCTTTCCCGTTTACTATGACGGTGCATGCTCCGCATTCGCCTTCACCGCATCCTTCTTTTGTGCCTGTGAGATAGAGTACTTCCCTTAAGAATTTTAATAAGGTCATGGAGTTGTCAGAAATCTGTTTTGTTTCCTTTTTACCGTTTATCGTAAAGGTTATGGTTTTCATAATCCACCTCGTTAATTTTTTAAAAGCCGTTCCAGTGTCTCTGGTGTAATATCGATATCTCTTAGAATTTTTCTGAGAAGGCCCCGGCCTATGGTTTTTCCTTTGTGAACGGGTATGGTTGTTATTCTTCCGTCGGGATGATGGTATCTCCAGTGACTTCCTCTGGATTTTCTTGTATTTTTAAAACCGAGTTTTTCAATAATAACTATTAATTTCTCAGGTTTTAAAACAGGTAATTTTTTACTCATACGGCTATCTCCAGATATTTAACTCCTATAATTTCGGGATACCGCAAATTAATAACCTTTTTAGATTGTTCGACTTCTTCCAAACAAATTTTAATCACATCTTTTATATTTTTCATAGCTTCTTCAAAAGTATCGCCTTGAGAATAACAACCTTCCAAACTCGGACAGGAAACTATATATTTCCCGTCTTCATCCATTTCCACCAAAACCGGTACATTGTATTTTTTCATAATCCACCTCGTTAATTTTTTAGCTCATTTACCGCTTTTATAAATAGTTCTTTGGCAATTTTACATCTGAAATCAGCCGAGCCTCTTAAATCCGATATGGGTTTAAGAGGGAGGAGTTCCGCCGCTTTTGTAATTGATTTTAGATCCAGGCCGTGTTTTGCAAGGTGTTTCTCGCTGTTTTTGGCCCTTGCGGTTATGGCCGCGCATGCTCCCACTGCAGCTCTTATACCGGGTTTTGATTTGTGGCTTACAAATGCCACAGCAATATTTACCGTTGAAAGATCAACTGCTTTTCTTCTTGAGAATTTATAGAATATGCTTTTAACGCCTTCCGGCTTAGGTATTGTTACCGATTCTACAAATTCATCCGGCTTAAGTACGGTCTGTCCGGGGCCTTTAAAGAATTTATGTATAGATATGCTCTTTTTTCTGCCGCCTGATATTATATTAAGCTTAGCGTCATAAATTAGGAGTGCAGGGAGGGTATCTGCCGCGGGGGACGCGTTGCAGATATTTCCCGCAAGAGTTGCCCTGTTTCTTATCTGGTATGAACCGACCTCCCTTGCGCCCTGTGTAAGGGAAGGATAATATTCATTTATAATATTATTTTCAGCCAGCTGGTTTAAGCTGACTCCTGCGCCTATTGTAATATCTTTTTTGGATTCAACAATAGAATTTATACCTTTAATATTCTTAATATCTATTACGCATGAGGGTTTTATTGTTTTATGGCGCAGTTTAACGAAAAGATCTGTGCCGCCCCCCAAAAGATATGTATCTTTTTTATTTTTCTTGAGGAGTTTTTTAAGTTCGGCCGTGCTTGAAGGTCTATAGTATTCAAAATTCATAATAACCTCCGGATTATGGACTAATTACCTATATAATAAGCAAATTCTAACAAAATTAATAATAAAAGTCAAAGCAAGTTAAGTTATATAAATTCAAATAAATTGATAAGAATTAAACCGTATTTGCTTTAACTGTCTTACTTTTCAATATATTCTTGCTTACCGTAAACCATATTAATATTCCTATAAGGAATATGGATAAGAATAAGTGTAGATACTTAAAGTTATATTTATATAATCCAACTCCCAGCACTGTAAAGGGAAGAATAGAAGCTATTATTGCACCTGTCCAGCCTCCTGGTACTTTTACAAGTCTTTCTTTATCAGGGTGTGTTACCCGCAGCTTTAAAAATGTTATTACTTCAAAAAGAAGCATGACTGCATATAGGAATATATCAATCTCGATAAGGCCCGCGAAGGGAAATATACAGAAAACACATACCATACCGCTGCATATAAGAAGGGAGAGCCAGGGTACCCTGTTTTTTCTTATCCTGAAAGCAAAGAATTTAGGCAGAAACCTGTGAAATGCAAGTGAATAAGGGATTCTTGATGTATATAATAATATGGTGGAGATCTGGTTTACAATCCCGAAAAGGATTGCCACCAGTATAATAAGGCCGAGTCCGGGCCCTCCTATTGATTTTGCTATAAGGGGGAAATAACCGCTTGTCCAGCTCTGCCAGCTGCTTGTCGCGCAGAGGCAGGCGTAAACGGTAACGGTATATATTAATGCTATGAGAGGTATATTTATTAATATAGCTCTGGGGAAATTTTTAGCTGGATTTACAACTTCGGGCATACACGGAGAAAAATCCTCCCACCCGTTGTAATTCCACATTATTATGAAAACCCCGATCCCCAGGCATCCCGCTAATTCCTTGCCCGGGATAATAAAGGGCGTAAAAGGAAGAAGTGTTTTTGCTTTTAAAAACGCCATGATTATAAGTACGATGAAGGGTACCAAAGTAATTATTGTCATTGTAAGGGCGCCGAACCCCACAGCTTTGATGCCCAGCATATTTAAAACCGTAAAAACAGCGACTATAGCTATGCATATAAGGATACGCTGTTTAGAAGTCATGTCCGGCATGAAATACATAAGGTAATCCGCGAATAAAACTGGATAAAGCGCTGTATCAACAATATTTCTTATCCATGAAAGCCATCCTACCTGGAAAGACCAGAATGACCCGCAGGAATGTTTTATCCATGTGATATACCCGCCTTTTTGCGGGAAGGCGGAAGAAATCTCAGCTGTTATGAAAGAAATGGGCAGGCTCCATAAAAGAGGTATAAGCAGGAGCAGCAGGATTACAAGTCCGGGTCCTGTCGTGGATACGGCCTGTTCAAGCCCGTATGGGCCGCCTGCTACTATTGAGAAAACGACGACAACGAGCGTGAACAGACCTATTTTTTTTCTAAAAGCTTCTTTCAATAAGGTTTCCTAAAAATTATTTTGTCGCTTTTATTTTTTCTTCTATTCCCGGAGGCAGTTTATCGGCCTTTATTCCGGGAGGAAGTTTTATCATTCCCGGAACTTTTTGTGCTTTTCCGGGCGGGGTAAATTTTTTAGTAAATTCCGCTATTATCTTTTCAAGGTCTATGCTTTCAGCCGGGGGTTGTATATCTACTTTTTTCCCGAAGTTTGAATAAAGCGCTATGGCGAGAACATTAATTTTTTCATCCTGTCCGGGCGGGGTAATCTGGGTGCTTGCTGTCAGCTTGTGAGGCATAAAATCTCTTTTTCCTATCCACATTTCAAGCTGTATATCGCTTAACGCATCCATCTGTTTGCTTAACTTATCAGGATCTTGTTTGGGTGAATCGGCTGGCGCGAATTTCTGCATTCTCTCTATAAGATCCATTATTGCTGTTTTATCCAGTGTCAGGCCGTAATGGAAGCAGTTTATTCCTTCTACTTTCTCGGCAGGTAGTTTTTCCACTTTTCTTTCCTTCATCCATGCTTTTAATTCGGCTTCCATCTCTTTCTGCTTCGCTTCATCTAGAGGCATTTCCGTATTCGCGTTTTTATATTTATCCAGATTTATCTTTATCCAGGTGTCTTTGAATTTACTGACGGCAATAGGCGATTTCATTTTTTCAAGAAGCTGGGGAATTTTAGTAAGTTTCAGGTAAAAGTTTTTATCGGCCATTGTTATATCCGCTTCACCTGATACTTGCACTCCCTGAAAATCAACGGCCATTTTTAATGTGCCGGCAAGTCCGGGAGATTTTTTATCCGTAATATCAACATCACTGTCAATTTTGAGTTTCATGGATCCTTCGGTTTTATTTATGGTCCCGGTTACATCTACATCTGCGGTGTAGTGGTAATATTTTACATCCATTAGCTTAGAGGTCATTTTCTCCATTACTTTTGCGGGTGTTAATGAGATACTCTGATACGCTAAGACTGCAAGCGCGCCTATTACCAGAATAATCAGGATTACCGAAATGCTTTTATTCATATTATTATTACCTCCGTTTTAAAGTGTAAAAAGCTTCTATTTAAATAAAAACTATTCCTTTATTTTTGAATATATTGCTTACCGATAATTATATAAAGGATATAAGGTATAAAAGGAGAAAAAAATATAAAATTCATTCTTTTTATTACTGCAACCCATTATATTATTACTTTAATAAGGTGAGAATTATGCGCAGAAATTTCCAAACTTTACTTATATCAGCATTGTTTTGTTTAATACTGGCAGGCATAACTTATACATCTGCTGTTTCCGGCACATGGAATGTTGTTTTTGTAATAAGTAAACTTCCTGCAGAAGCGGTATCGGGTACAATTTTAGATGTAAAAATAGGGGATACCTCTTTTGCTCTTCCTGCTCAGGCCGGCGCAAAGAAGGTGGTTCAGGTTACTTATAAAGGCGCTGATGACAGCCAGCTTAAAGCCAAAACTAACAGACATATAAAAAACCTTCCTTTTTCCGTTAAATTAAAGAAAGGAAACAGTGTGCTTGCGGAAAGATCTGAAAGTTATCTGCCTTGTTATGCTTTAAACTTCGGCACTGGCGGTCAGATCGGTTTTTTAGTGGTCCCGGTTTATAAAAGAGGCGGATCTTCCGCGCCTTCGGTTTCGAAATCCGGCACGGAAGCGCCCGGTGCGGGAGTACCCGGTGCGGGAGTACCCGGTGCGGGTTCGGCTTCCGGTATATCGGAAGGTATAGGTGAAGGCAGCGGCAATGTAGATGTTTCTACTCTTCCTCCGGCAGGAGGTGCTGAATTAACCGGTATATGGAAGCCCGAAGTTGGTTACCACTGGATTTATCAAAGAGCAGGCGGCAGAAAAGAATCTTTATGGAAGCCTGCAGACTGGCACATGAACCAGCTTGCCGTTGCGTATGATCTTCCGGGTATTTTTGAAAATAAAGTTTTAAGAACCGAAAATCTAAATGGAAAATTATGTTGGGTAATAGAATCAAAACAGACAGAAGAGCAGATACTTGTAAAAGACGGTGTTGAGTATCCCTGCAGGAAGCAGACCCTTACATTTTTAAACTGGATTGATTGTAAAACAAATAAAATATTAAAAAGTTGTTTTGAAGAGAAGACCCTTTATTCTCCTGTTCCTTCATGGTTAAAGGATTATTTTAAACCTCTTAACAGCAGAAGAGAAACAGTATCTACCAATATGAATTATATGGCGGGAACAATGACAGAGCGTGAAATTGTTTATAACGAGGATTTAACGACAAAGAAAAAAGATACAGCTAAAACTGTTAATATCCGCCAGTTCGGATATCCCGATGCGGATTTTACGAATGCTCTTAATTCGCCTTTAGCCGTGGGCGGCAGTTATAAAATGTTTAATGTCTCGGGCACGGCGAACGCGTCTACTCCGGCGGGCCTTTACCCTTGCTATGTTTTGCAGTCCGGTCCGGCTTCTATATATGCGACACAGGCTAACCATTTTATAGTAAAATTTGTTATTCCGTACCGGCAGGGTCAGACTGAAGAAAGGGAACTTATTTACGCTAACTTTAATATAGGGCAGCCCCCGGCGCAGGTTGCGGCAATGGAGGTTATTGAACTTAAGCGCTGCAGGGAATATTATGAATTAGAAGATGCCGGCAGGTGGGTAAATCTTACCTATAAGATAAAGAACAGGGGCAATAAATACGGGTTTGTATCCTATGACGTTAAACTTTATAAAAAGGATGAGCCCAACAGTACCATGCAGGTTGATTCAGGTGAGATTAAAACTCTTTCTGCCAGTAAAACTGTTGAGAAGAAGAGCAAGTTCTGGCTGGACGGCGATAATAAAAAGCCGCCGGGCATATATGTAGCTAAAGTTATCCTTTATGATGAGAACAAAAATGTTCTTGATACGGAACTTGTTGAATTTCAGGTTTACACAAAACCGGAGCTGAGCATTCTGGAAGTAAAGCTTTTTAAGGATAAGTTTTTTCAACCCGAAGATCAAGTTTCGGTAGTATGCGGGGTGGAAAATCTGGGATATGACGGCGATATGAAAGTCAAATCTCAGATTGAAGATAAAGACGGAAAAATTTACGCGGAAGGTTTTGCCGGGAAAAAGAATTTTTACGGCAAGCAAAACAAAGAGTATGTCAGCCAGTATGAAAGTTACGAGCATATTAAGATTGACCTGCCGGAAGATATCCCTCCGGGAGAGTACAGGATAAAGACAGCCGCTTACTGGGTAAAGCCGAATGCAAGGGGCGAGGAGAAGCAGGATGAGGAGATGTTCTTCCCCGTTGTTGTCGGTGAAATTCTAGTTTCGGATATAATCCCTTTGCGGGGTTCACAGAGATTCCCGTTTAAGTTAAAGGCTGTTTATACCAATAAGAACGATATGCCGGCTAAGGGAGTTACCGGATATGTCGGGAACACGCCGTTTACGCTTGATGCGGCTGATAACGCGGATAAAAATCTTTTAGACGGCAAAGAATACATTTATAAATTCATTCCCGCAGATGCCGGCCGTACTTTTAAATGGGGAAAGCATGAATATAAGGCAAATGCGGAGGTTAAGGATAAAAGTTATACGTCGCCTTCAAAGAAGTTTGAGATAGGTCCTTATGAGTATATAGAAGAAGATGAAACTTATATTAAAAATACTTACTGGTATAAAGAATCCGGCAAAAGGGATAAAAAATACGATTTTTCCGGAGGGGTAAATTATAAGGGTAAAAAATATTACCCTGTCTGTATAACGCGGGGAGGTTCTCCCAACGGACATCTCTGGATTGATGAAAACGAGCTTGTGCTTGAAGATGAGAACATAATAAAGGCATTGTTCGTTTATGTTGTTGTATGCGGCGACGGAAGCAAGATTCCGGAAGAGATAGCCGATTATAACGCGAAAGTTGATGAAGACGCGGAAGCAATGAATGATATGATAGACGAAGCAAAGTTCGGTAAAGTGGCGGAGCTTTCTTCAAATATTATAGGCGTTGTTTTTTCCGTTGAAACCCTTGCGACCGGCGGCGCCGGGGCGGTTGCGAAAATAGGCAGCGTTCTGGCGGTAATTGATATTGTGGCGCAGACAAAATCAAGCAAAGATATTTTAACTGACTTATGCGCCATGGACGAGAACAGTTTAGGCAACGCGGCTGATGTTGAAAACTTCCAGCAGATAGAAAAGCTTCAGGTTAAGTCTCCGGTTAATGAACCGTTTAAAACAGGGTACGGGGAAGTGTCGCTTACAGCCGGCACCATTAAAGAAGCGGCGGAAGTTATACAGATGTATAACGCAAGACAGACACAGCTCAAGAGTTTCGCGAGCGCGTTTGCCGCAAGTCAGAGCAAGGCGCTTATTAACAAGGCGATGTTGAAATCAAAAATGGCGTCAGCGGGTTTTTCTATGGGAACGGCAATCGCGGCATGGATAGAAAGCCCTGGTGATATTGCTCCTGACGCGTTATACCTTGCGCTGTGCTATCAGAAAAGGTGCATCTTAGATAAAAAGATAGTAGAAATTTATAAAAATGCCCGGGACGGGATATCAAGGGATGAAGAAGTAAATGATCTTATACTTCTTCCGATAAACAAGGCGCTTTCGGCGTCTATGGCCGCCGTTATTCTGGAAGAAGGCGCGTCCATACTTGATAAGCGCGGGAAAACCATATCGGGCGCGCTTATAAGAGGGTCGCTCTGGGCGGCTAAAAAAGCGGGCATTACCGACAAAGACTACGGCGACAGGATAGAGGAGATAAGGGAAGAAGGCGCCTCTATGGCAAGAAGTCTGTCAAATATGTATATGGATGAATATGAACATAACGATAAAGTAATTTCGTACCAGCTAAGCAATGCAATGACGCGGATTAATCTCGGTGAGCAGTTAAGAAATACGTTTGACAGAAAGATATAGAAGAAAGGTGTGATTTTATGAAGATATTAATTTGTAATACTGCGGCTGTTACTCTTGACGGCGAGAGGAGCATACTGCCCGAAGTTGATATAGCTATAGAAGACGGCAGGATTTTATCCGTAGGAAATACACCTGGTGATTTTAAAGCCGAGAGGGTTATAGACGGTTCGGGTTATGCGGCATCTCCAGGCTTTTTTAATACCCATACCCATTCTGCGATGACGCTTGAGAGGGGCTGGGCAGAGGACCTTCCCTTTGACAGGTGGCTTAATGAGAAGATATGGGTTGCGGAAGGAGCCCTGGAGAAAGAAGATGTTTACTGGGGCGCGGCTTTAGCTTGCTGCGAGATGATAAGATCCGGTACGGTCGGGTTTGCTGATCATTATTTCTGGATGGATGAGACAGCCCGGGCTGTCTCTGAATCAGGGATGAAGGCTTTACTTGCCTGGTGCCAGTTCGGGATAGGGAAAGACAAAGAGGTAGGCGGTATAACCCTGGAAGATACAGTGGATTTTATAAAAAAGTATCATAATTCAGAAGAGGGTAGGATAAAATGTTTTTTAGGTCCCCATTCCCCTTATATGTGTCCCCCGGATTTTCTAAAAAAGATTGTTAAAGCGGCTGGGGATTTAAATGTGGGGATCCACCTTCACCTGTCGGAATCCGATGATCAGGTTAAAAACTCCTTAAAGGCATATAATAAAACTCCGGTAGAGCATCTTAAATCCCTGGGTGTTTTTGATCATAACTGCATAGCGGCTCACTGCATATCGGTAAGTGATAATGATATCTCTATTCTGGCTGAGAAAAAAGTTAATATAGCGCATACTCCGAAAACATATATGAAGCTTGCGATGGGCATGGCGCCTCTGGATAAATTTATTAATGCAGGAATTAATGTAGGGCTTGGAACGGACGGGCCGGCCTCAAATAGCGACCTTAATATGCTTGAAGTCTTGAGGATTACGGGTCTTGTTCACAAAAACCGGCTTTTAGATCCTTCAGCGTTCCCGATAAATGAACTTTTAAAAATGGCAGCTCAAGCAGGGGCAAAAGCCATGGGATTTGAGGATACAGGGGTGTTAAAGCCCGGCGCTTCTGCCGATATTGTTTTATTTAATACTCAAAAAACCCACTGGGCACCGCGTCATGATATATCTGCGAATATAGTTTATTCATCACATCCTTCAGATATAGAGTATGTTATCTGTAACGGAAGAATAATTCTTGATAAAGGTCAGATTATGACTTTTGACGAAGAGAAGGTAAAATATGAAGCGGAAAGAAGAGCGTTCCGCATGACCGCCCGTCCGATGCATCTTGTGCGGTCATATAAAGCGTAAAAATATAAATATCCGGGAGGCAGCCATGAGAAACAAGAAGGTATTATTTGTCCTGATTTCGGGTATAGTCTTAGTATCCTTAATATTACTATCGTTCCAGGCATTTTCATGTGAGAAAAAATCGCTTATTGCAAAATCAGTTAAACAGCTGTGTCCGGCGGGTTATGAGTATTATAAAAACGATGCCGCTGGTATATCGTTTAATAAGCCGGCTGGCTGGGATGTATTTATTGATAACGGTGTTGTCATGATAAAGCCTTCTTATGAGGGTGCGACCTGTATCTTTTTGTATCCCATATGGCATGTAAATAAAAAAATGGACGCGGTTTCATTTTTAAGTTTTATGTACTATACGGCAAAAAAAGAAATGCCCGGTCTTGAAATAATTGATAAAAGGGCAAATGCGAATAAAACAATGGCTGAAGTAACGACTACGGTTACGGACTGCGGTGTTCCCGCTAAAGGTTTTTATATGGTGAGTTTAGCGGAAGGAAGGGGGCTTTACTGCGGGTATGAAGCGCCTTCGGGTGAATATGATTCCAAGCAGACTACACTGCGCGAGGTTTTAAAAAGCTTAAGCATTGTCCCCATGACATTCTATAATGCGTCAAAGAGCGGCAAATATTATGCAAGCACTCCGGCTTCGCAGAGCATCGCCCCCACGATAAATACAAACAATTTTGTCACAAAATCCTCCAGTGACGGCACGATGTATGTAGCGTGCCCGCCGGACTGGCAGGCTAACGGCGGTAATTACTTTTTTATAGCGCATTCTCCCGACGGCAAGCTGGGTGTGTTTACATCCGATAACCATCAGCCAAAAACTTTTGACCCCCAGCAGTATCTTCTTTATCAGCTTATGCCTTTTATGAAGTGCTCAAATACGGTTATTGCCGGAAGCGAGCCTAACAATGATTATATGAAAATGCTTCAGTCGCAGGGCATTCCGTCAAATGCCGTAAATTTTTACGGCGAGACAACCAACGGTGAGGGATTGCGATTAAAATTCGCGATCATGGTAAGCGCGACAAACCTGCAGGGGTACGGGGCTCCGGGCGGTTATGTTTCCGTAATAGGAGCTTTCGGAGCGCCTGAGCTGTTTGACAGAAATTTTAATGTTCTTCTTGCCATGGCATTATCCGTAACCGCGGACAGCGGCAAGATAATGGGCAATTTAAGAGCGAATCTTGACCGCCTGGGACAGGCTTCAAAAACAATGTCTCAGACCGGCGATGTTGTTATACAGGGTCTGCGCCAGGGTTCGGCAAACACGGATAGGGCATTTGATAAATATAACTATTATTCAGCCGGCGAAGAAGCAAGATATTCTCCGGGTGAAAACAAGATTTATGTTGTGGATTCAAGTCTTGAGAAATACGCTGAAAACCCCAATTATTCGGGTGAGATGCTTACGGAAGTACCGGATCATCTCTGGAACCAGCTGCCCCATGACAGGCAGTATGCGCCTTAATTAACAGGAAATAAAGAGAGGTAGTTATGAGAAAAGTGTTCTTAAGGGTTGTTTTAGTATTTATTTTTTCCGTTGCATTAATATTGTCTTCCGGCGCTTATGATATAGACTCAAGAGGTGATATAGCGGTAGGTTCCGGAGACAATAATTCAAAGATAGAGATAGCGGGCGGCAGGTTTGTTATTGTTGCCTTAAAATATACTTCGGGCACGGGTTATACCTGGAAAGCGGTAAAAGCTGATCCTTATTATGTCCAGCAGGTCGGAAAAGAAACAACAGAAATCCCGGAATCGGCTATACCCGGTGCTCCCGGTTATCAGAAATTTAAGTTTAAAATGAAAAAAAAGGGTGAGACAACACTTCAGTTTCAGTACCTGCGGCCATGGGAGGAAGATCAAAAAGGTTCCGAGACATTCACAGTGAATCTTGTGATAACATCAGATGATTTTAACGTAAAATACCGCACATTGAATAAGAGAATATTCCAGCAGAGCGAAGAATGCTCAATATCCGTGTATTACCCTCAGATAGACGGATTTTCTGATAAGGATTCCCAGGATAAATTAAACGGGATTATAAGCGGGTATATTAACGGGCTCCTCGGCCAGTTTAAGAAAGATATGAAAGACAGGAACAGAGAAGTTTTATGGACCCTGTATGTTGATTATGAAGTTAAATTTGAATCCAATAAGCTTATAAGCATGATATTTACAGGTGACTGCTATGAAGGCGGAGCTCATCCGGACCAGATTACTTATACTTTAAATTATGACCTCCAGAACGAAAAGATCCTTTCTTTAGGGGACTTTTTTGAAGAGGGCACCTCTTACCTGGATCCTATATCTTCTTACTGCATAAAATATCTAAATGAAAAACAGGTTTCTAATCCGGACTGGATAAATAAAGGAGCAACTCCGGTAGAAGAAAATTACAAGTCTTTTTATGTAGTTGAAGATAATTTAGTTATAGTTTTTCCACACTACCAGGTTGCCCCTTATTATGAAGGCATACAGGAAGTCCCGGTACCTTTTAAAGATTTAAACGGTGTTAAAAATGAATTAATGAAGTAGAAAAGATATATAAAAAGCAATGATAAAAAGGCCGGCATGGGCGCTTGCTTGCCGGTGAAAGTCCGATACGGAGGTTGATAGCGCCAACAGTTAGCCAAAGACAAGGGTGTCCGTTGTGAGGCGGAATTTCAAGGAAGTCGGAGGCAAAGCTTCGGTCTGAGGAACACGAACCGCATAAAAGGCATAGCTCTGCGGGCGAGTTTGCACAACAAAACGAAGCCCCAAACTATCCGAAGCAGGCAGTGTAAATGCGGCAGATATATGAAGCGAAAGTAAGGGCTAACAAAGGAAGTCACGGTATAGACGGGCGGTATTTGAATCCTTTCATCTTCATAATTGTTATTTTCTATATATATCAAGGAATTCCTCTGTTTGCCGGCTTTTCTAAACAGGGTAATACAACTTTTGCTGTATTTTGCTCAGAAACATAAAATCAAAGTTCTAAATTGGCTTGACACTTAGCAATTCTAATATTGACATTTATTCCATAATAGAGTAATCTATTATGGAGATATGATTAAAGAAAGAAAAATATTCGCCAAATTGCTGAAAGAAGCTTCCGTGCCGAAAGTGTCTATAATTTTGGGCTCGAGGCAGGTGGGAAAAACCACCGCTTTGGAATACGTGTTTGAAACCATCTGCGGGAAAGGAAAGCATAAGGGCATATTTTTAGATTTAGATATTTATTCTAACTTTGAAAAAATTTCTTCCTACGAAAATGCCGTTAATACTTTTAAATTGGCGGGGTATAACCCTGAAAGCAGGGAAAGGTTCTATGTTTTTCTTGATGAGTTTCAGAGGTATAAAGATTTAACGGTCATAATAAAAAATATATATGATCATCATAAAAACATAAAAATATATGCTACCGGTTCTTCTTCCATAACGATAAAATGCAATGTTCAGGAGAGTTTGTCGGGAAGAAAAATAATTACATATTTATTTCCCTTGAATTTTGAGGAATTCCTTATTTTTAAAAATAAAAAAGACTTACTGGCGGCGCTTAAAAATGTTTCATCGCTTAGAGGGGAAGACCTTTTCGCCCCCTCCAAAGAACTTTTTGAAAATTTGGAAGAATTTATAAGGTTTGGGGCATACCCCGAAGTGGTATTGGCGGGGAATAAAAAAGACAAGACGGAAATTTTGAGGAGCATTTTTGATTTATATGTAAAAAAAGAGCTGGTGGAATATTTAAAAATAGAAAAAATATACGAAACCAAACGGCTGATTCAATATCTCGCGGTAAATAATGCGCAAAAAATCAAATATCAGAATATTTCACAGTTTGTGGGTTTTTCCCAAAAAACGGTTAAGCATTATATAGAAATCATAAAAGAAACCTTTTTGCTTGTCGAAATAAAGCCGTTTTTCGCGAATAAAAACAAAGAATTGGTAAAAATACCAAAAATATATTTTGTAGACACGGGTGTTGCGAATTTCTTTACCAATAATTTTAATAAATTGGAATTAAGAAACGATTCGCCGTTTTTATTTGAAAACTTTGTTTTATCCGAATTTCTAAAAAACGGTTTCATCGAGGACAATATTAAATTTTGGCAGGATAAAAATAAAAACGAAGTGGATTTTATATTGGAAAAGAGCTCAAAGGTCACGGCAGTGGAAGTTAAATTTAAGAAAAATCTTAAGGCCTCGGATTTTTCTTCGCTTAATTTGTTTAAGAAGGACTACCCCGGCACGGACTGTGTTTTGATTAACCTGTCTTCGCAGAAAAAACACAAAAACATAAAAACGATGCTGCCGTATAAAGCGGCATATGCGGCAGAGATATAGTAAGAAAGGGACGTTCCTTTCTTTGTTTTTTTATCTCTTGTTTTTCAGTTCATAATACTTTGCCCAGAATCATTTGGCGAAAAAAAACTCTATGTTCTTGCCTCGTTCGGCAATAGCGCATCGCAAATTTGTAGTATTGATGTATGTGAAAAAATTGGTTGTATCGAAAAACAGGCTGTCGCTTTTTAATCCATATATTTTAAAAACTTTTTTAATAAATCTCGCTCTATTTTTTCAATTGCCTCTACAGAAACCGCATCCATTAAATTCCAAAAATGCCGGCTATCAATTTTATTCAAACTACACCTGAGCAAATATTCGCAAGAAGTTGTTTTTACCCAGCTCCACCATCCATTCTTGCTCGTTGGCATGCAGGCTCGTCCCATGTCTGCAAGCAAAAGAGTAATCCCGGCTGTTAAATTATTTCTAACCGGCTTTTCGGCCGTGTAAGATCTGGATGACTTAATATATTGATTAATCGTTAAGGGAACTTCTAATTTATCAGCCACATTAAGCAATGCGGCCACGGCGCCATAGGTATATGATTTTAAGCGCAATCCATCGGTAAGCCCCCGCATGCGCCTTAATAAATCTTCAGCCTTGCCAAGATAAGCAAGGACAATAGGCCTTGGCTTGCTCTGGATTCCACTATGTACCAGTATCTGTGTCCTCTTGAATTCTTGGGTTGGATTGTAGCCATATTCAGCACTTCCTCAGTGTATACGTAAATTTTGAAAACAAAAAAACCGCAACCTTGGTTGTTGTAATAAATTGCGGCTCAAACTTTTATCGGAAAATTAATTTCGTAATAAACTCACGCTAGGTTTCCTCTCAATCCTAGAAAGATACTCACTAACTCTTAATTCTTGTTGAACCGCCGTATGCCGAACGGCTTGTACGGTGGTGTGAGAGGACGGGGGCTAACCGCCTCCTCCTACTCGATTTATTTATTTACGCCAGAGGCAGACGGAATGTAAATTTAGTCCCTTGCTCTATACCGCTTTCCAGTTTTATCTCTGAAGCGTGGCCTTCTAGATAAGTTTTCACTATATATAATCCGAGTCCCGTGCCTTCGCTTCTTTGTCCTTTTATCCGGGTAAATTTTTTAAATACATCCTGCTGTTTTTCCTGGGGGATCCCGCATCCTGTATCCGAGACTTCAAAAGCTGCTTTATCCTTATGCCTGCGGCACGAGATTTTTATTGTCCCTCCCATAGGGGTATATCTTAATGCATTATTTACAAGATTGTAGAAAATATGGCGCAGTTTATCATAGTCGGCATGAACGGTTGTGTCTTTGCCTCCGGAAAAAGTAAGATTAACCTGTTTGAAATCGGCATAAGGCTTAAAAATATAATTTAATTCCTGGAATAAGTTTTCCACTTCAAAATTTTCAAAGTGGTAATCTGATTTACCCGAATCTATTTTAGCCGCGCCGGTTACATTGTTTACCATATAAAGGAGCGCGTTTTCGGAAAATCTCATGCCTTCTATACATGAGAGTTTTTCGTTGCCTTCCAGCCGGGGCAGGAGATCTGTAGTGGCTATTATGGTGCTTAATGGGGTTTTAAGGTCGTGTATAAGCATTGACAGGAACTCTTCCCGGGCTTTCTGGAGTTCTTTGTCCGCTTCTTTTCTTTCTTTGATCTGTTTTTTAAAGGGAAGTATCATAAAAAAATAAAGAGCGGGGAAAAGAGTTATAACAAGGAGGCCTGAGTCAATTCCCAGCTCTATCCATACAGGATAGGGCAGGTAGCGTATAAAAAGCATTATAAGGATATCGCATATAATTATCGCAAGTATTATAATGCCGAGCAGAAGCCAGAGTTTAGGTTCCGTATATTTTTTTTCTGTTGTATCTATCATGATAATTACTGCTGGTCTACAAGCTTCTCGGCTTCACCGAGAAGCTTTTCAAATAATTTTATCGCCGGAGTTATGGATTCGGGCTTTGTCATATCAAGTCCGGCATTCTTTAAAAGTTCTATCGGGAAATCAGATCCGCCTGATTTTAAAAGAGTGAAATATTTTTCTCTTGCGGGGGCGCCTTCTGTCATTATTTTATCATAGAAGTATGTGGATGCGGCAAAACAGGTAGAGTACTGGTATACATAATATTTGTAAAGGTAGAAATGGCGCACTCTTGCCCATTCATACGCATTTATATCATCTATCTGAACATCGGGACCGTAGTATTTCCTGCAGAGTTTGAGATAATAGCTGTCTACCAGGTCTTTGGTTAGGGGCTTTCCTTCTTCTGTCCATGTATGAATCTGCTTTTCAAATTCAGCGAACATTGTTTGTCTGTAGAGCGTGGATATTGTACGGTGCAGGTAGTTCATGACAAGGTAAAGTTTTTCGTTTCTGTCTTTGCTGTGTTCAAGGAGATAGTTTATCATCATATGTTCATTAAAAGTTGAAGCTACTTCGGCTATGAATACTGGATAATTGGAATATACGTATGGCTGGTTTTCGTTTGTCCAGTAAGTATGTACCGAGTGCCCCAGTTCGTGGGCCAGGGTAAAAACTTCTGACAGGTTATTGGAATAGTTTAAGAGTATAAAGGGTTTTGTTCCGTAAGCTCCCCAGGAATAAGCGCCTGCGCGCTTTCCTTTTGTTTCGTAAACATCTATCCAGCGGTCGTTAAAGCCTTTTTCTATTATTGCCGTGTATTCTTTACCCAGCGGCTTTAATGCTTCCATTATGATTTTCCGGGCTTCGGGATAAGTTATCGAAGTTGCCGGGGGTTTTATTATAGGGTAATAGTGATCATAAACATTATAGTCTTCTAATCCAGAGAGCTTTTTTCTTAATGCATAGTAGCGGTGGACAACATCCAGGTTTTCGTTTATGACCTTAATAAGGTTATCATAAACATTTACGGGGATATTATCTTTATCAAGCACGTATTCCAATGTGGTTTTGTATTTTGCGTTATTTGCATAAAACCAGTCGCCCTGGAGTTTTGCCGCAAGGATGCTGGTAAAGGTATTCATATACTGGCCGTATGTGTTGTAAAATGCCTCGTAAAATCTTTTACGCACATTCCTGTCTGTGCTCTCAAGTCCGGCTAAAAATGTGCCGTAGCTTAACTGGATATCTTTACCTTCTTCATCTTTAACTTTAGGAAATTTTATATCGGCGAAAAATAGTAAATTATAAATATTGGGGATGCCTTCATACATATCACCGGTTGAAGCTACAATAGCTTCTTTGTCGGCCGATAAAATATGAGCCCTTAAGTGTCTTAATTTTTCAAAGTAAAAATCATAGGTTTTTAGCCCGGGTTCCTGATTTATAAAATTTGAAAGTTTTTTATCGGGAAGAGCCAGTATCTCCGGATCTATAAAGGAAAGAGAGGTATTTGTTTTAGTTCTTAAGGAAGTTGCCCGGGACTGTAGCGCCTGGTATGCTTCATTTTTTGCGTCTTCATCCGAGCGCATTACGGCATAAGAGTAGATCCTGTCATTAAGCATATATATTTTATCTGTAAGTTTTAGCCCCGAAAGAAGTCTCTGCGCGGAATCAGTAAGGTTGCCTTCATAGCCTTCCGCCTCTTTTAAAAGTTTTTCGCACTCGGAAAATTCTTTCTCCCAGTCTGCATCGGTTGCGTACATTGATTCAAGATCCCATTTATATTCTTCCTGTATCTGGGATCTTTCTTTTGCTTCCTCAATAGCGGAAAATCCGGGCACTGCAAGGATAAACGCTATAAGAAGCAGGACGGTGATTAGTTTTACAGATGTCTTTTTCATAAACTTCCTCCCGTATTAAATATATACGTAAATTACTGCCAGCCCGTTAAGACCGGCCATATTAAAAGCGCCATGCTTAAAATGCAGTAGAAAATAAGAAGGGGCATCATCCATCTTACCCATCTGCCCCAGGGTATTACGGCTAATCCCAGAACTCCCATTGTTACGGCTGATGTGGGGAGAACCGGGTTTACAAGCTCGCATAGCTGGAAGGCGAGCACCGAGGTCTGGCGGGTTATGCCTGTTAAATCGCTTAACGGCGCCATGATGGGTATGGTTAACGCGGCCTGCCCGCTTCCAGAATGAACAAAGAAATTGATTATGCATTGGACGTAAAACATAAGCCATGCCGTTATAACAGGCGGGAATCTGGATATGAAGTTTGATAAAAAGTAAAGGATTGTATCAAGTATCTTTCCGTCAACGGCTATTATAAGGATTGCCTTTGCGCATGCTATTATAAGGATGGGGTTTATCATATCTTTAGCGCCGTTTGCATATGCCTTTGCTATTTTATCTGAATCAAGCCCTCCCGCGATACCGCATATAAGTCCGAGGGCCAGAAATAAAGCGGCAATCTCTTCAATATACCACTGCCATTTTAAAATACCGTATATAAGTACAACCATCCCCAGAACAAATATAGAGAGAACAAGTTTGTGCCGGAAGGTTACTTCAGCTTCTATTGTCTGATCTTTTTCAATCTTATCTTTGCGCAGTTTGTCTAAGTCATGCACAGGGCTGAGGTTGGGATTTTTATAAATTTTGCCGGCATAAAGCATGACAAATGTGATGGTTACTGTGGTAGTGATAATCCATATTATTATCCTGTACTCAAGTCCCGAATAAAGCGGTATGCCTGCGAAATTCTGCGCTATACCCACGGTGAAAGGATTAAAGAACGCTCCTCCGAATCCGGCGGCGGCTCCCAGAAACGGTATTGCCACACCAACAAGGGAATCGTAGCCCAGGGAAACCGCAAGCGGCACGAATATAAGGATGAAGGGGAGGGTTTCCTCGCACATCCCGAATACCGCGCCTCCCAGGGAAAATATTGTCATTATAACAGGGATAAATAACACGCGCAGGTATTTATTTTTTCCGAGTATAAGGGCGGCTTTGTTGATAAATGAAGTCACCGCTCCTGTTTCCTGTATGACGCAGAATGCCCCGCCTATTACAAGCAGGAATACTATTATTCCTGCGCCTTCTTTAAATCCCTTGATGGGCGCTGTCAGGATCTGTATGCTCTGCGGGTTATGTTCGGTATATTTAAATGAGCCCGCTACCGTGATTTCTTTGCCGTTTTTCTCAACTCTTTCGTATTCCCCGCCCGGTATTATCCATGTGCACAGAGCCACAAGTACAATTGTAAAGAAGATAAGCGCCAGGGTATTGGGCATTTTAAAGCGGAATTTTTTCTTTTCTTCCATGGCCCCTTCCTTAATAAAAGAGATATTTTTAAAAGGAGAAAAAGAAGGTTTTGGGAATTTATTTTCTCAAAAGAAACTTTATTCCTGCAAGGGGGATATTTCATGAAACAGGATTTAATATCAAGCCCGGACACGGAAAGGGAAAACAGGATACCTCCCGGACAGCATCTTACGGGGGACTGGCCGGTTCTCCATGCGGGGGATATACCGGAAGTAGATATATCATTATGGAGATTTAAAATAACGGGGCTTGTTGATAAAGAAAAGGAATTGACTTTTGAAGAATTTGATAAGCTTCCGAAAGTCAGGGTTTTTTCCGATATACACTGTGTTACCACCTGGTCGCGTCTTAATAATACATGGGAGGGTGTAAGCGCGAAAAAGACAAAAGATATAGTTAAAATTATGCCTGAAGCAAAATTTGTCATAGTGCATGCGGAGGGCGGTTTTACGACTAATCTTGAAATAGAAGATTTTTTCGCGGAAGATGTCCTCTTTGCCTTAAAGCACGATGATTCCCCGCTTGATTCCGGACACGGGGGCCCGGTTCGGCTTGTTGTGCCGCGTCTTTATTTCTGGAAGAGCGCTAAATGGGTTACGGGAATTGAATTTACGGATACTGACAGGCCCGGTTTTTGGGAGTCAAACGGGTATCATAATCACGGCGATCCGTGGAAAGAAGAAAGATACAGTTAAAAAGAGGTGCGTATGAATTTATTTAAAAGAAAATCAGCCTCTCTAATAATCAAGGAATCCGAAGGCGTTCACGAGCATACATTAAAGAAATCTTTAAATTATTTTGACTTGATCCTGCTCGGGATAGGCGCCGTTATAGGCGCCGGTATTTTTGCCACGGTAGGCACCGCGGCGGCCGGCGGGGCGAACCACGCAGGCGCGGGACCCGGCCTTATTTTATCTTTTGTGATAACCGCTGTTGCGTGTTCTTTCTGCGCGCTCTGCTACGCGGAGTTCGCCTCACTCCTGCCTATAGCGGGTAGCGCTTACACCTATACTTACGCCACGATGGGCGAGCTTCTAGCCTGGATTATCGGATGGGATCTTATCGTTGAATATGCCGTGGGAAATGTTGCCGTGGCTATCTCATGGTCGGGATATCTTCGCGAGTTTGTGCGGGGTTTCGGGATAAACATACCCTTGTGGCTCTGCACCGATTCCAGAACGGCTCTGGCTGCGCCAGAGATAATTAATAATGCCCCTCATGTTTTAGGTATTCCTATAGTAATTAATCTTCCGGCTGTTTTAATTGTTGCTTTTGTAACCTATATACTTGTTGTAGGGATAAAGGAAAGCTCCAATTTCAACGCTGTTATGGTAGCTGTTAAAATTCTGGTACTCTTTTTCTTTATAGCAATCGGAGCTTTTTATGTGAAACCGCAGAACTGGTCGCCTTTTATGCCCAACGGCTGGGCCGGGATACAGACAGGCGCCGCCCTTATATTTTTTGCGTATATTGGTTTTGATGCCATATCAACAACCGCTGAAGAGGTTAAAAATCCTAAAAAGGATCTGCCTATAGGTATTATAGGTTCACTGGTAATCTGTACTATTATTTATATCGCCGTAACCGTCGTTTTAACCGGCATTGTGCCTTACACAAAGCTGGGAACGGCCGAACCTCTAGCTACTGCGTTAAACGCGATAAACTTAAACTGGGCGGCCGGAATTGTTTCTTTCGGCGCGCTTATAGCCACAACCGCGGTTCTTCTTGTTTTCCAGATGGGCCAGCCCAGAATATTTTTTTCAATGTCAAGGGACGGGCTTCTTCCGAAAGTTTTCTCATCCATTCACAAAAAATTTAAGACCCCTCATGTTGTCACGATTATAACGGGGGTGGCTGTTGCCGTTTTCGCGGCTTTCGCGAATATTGACGAGATGGTTGAGCTCTGCAATATAGGGACGCTTTTCGCGTTTATTCTTGTCTGCGCCGGGATTATAATTTTAAGGTATAAAGAACCCAATCTTATAAGAGCGTTTAAGACGCCTCTTGTGCCGCTTGTGCCTATACTGGGGATATTATCATGCCTGTATCTGGCTTGGGGGCTCCCGGGAAAGACATGGCTCCGGTTCGGAGTATGGCTCGCTATAGGGCTTGTTATTTATTTTATCTACGGGTATAAGCACAGCAGGCTTAGAAAATCAAATAATCAAGAGAAATAAAGGTCATACTTTTGTCAATATTGTTTCACAGGCAGGAAAACTTACGTTATTATGTAAAATTATATCTTTAACCTTGTTATTATTTTAATTAAAGGGTTGGGATATGATTGATTTTGTCAAAAACAAGTTAAAAGGTGATACAAGAGGCATAATTACAACGGCAAGGATAGAAACATTAAGCGACGGTATTTTTGCAATAGTTATGACACTGCTTGTTCTTGATATAAAGATTATCCCTCCGGGGACAAACGAGATGGAAAACCTTATGCAGATTTTCAGGAGTCTTGCCCCGAAGATAGCAACTTATATACTGGCTTTTTTAATTCTCGGCTCTTTCTGGGTAGCGCATCATCTCCAGTTTTCATATATTAAGAGGTCAAATAAAATACTGCTCTGGATAAATATCGTGTTCCTGATGAGTATAGCTTTTATACCGTTTTCAACTTATATGATTCATGAATACGGCGGCCATCATATAGTGGTTCTCCTGTTCGGTGCGAACCTGACCGTAGCAAGCATCCTGCTTTATTTTAACTGGTTTTACGCGGCAAGGATAGGCGGTCTTGTTGACAAGGATTTGGATCCCAAGCGTATAGAAGCTATCTCTTGGAAATCAATAGCCGTTATGCTGGTGTATGTAGCGGCTCTTCTGGTTTCGTTATATAAAATAGACTTGAGTTATTATGTGTATTTTCTTATACCGGTACTGCAGTCTGTAGTGGGCAGAAAATTTGACAATGCACAGTCCGGTTAAAGGAAAAAAAATAAAGAAAAGGTATTAATTTAAATTATGAGTAAAGAAAAAATTTCATTTGCGGTAATAGGATGCGGGACAGTCGGGAGCGAGGTCATCCGCCAGTTTCTTGCCAAAAAAGATTCAGAGCTTTTTTCTTCTTTTGAGCTTAAATATGTGTGTGAGAAATATCCTAAAAAAGAATATAATTTTCCATTCCCTTTTGATATTTTATGCGAAGATGCTCAAACAGCAATAAATGATCCGGAAATAAAATTTATTATAGAGCTTATAGGGGGCATAAATCCGGCAAAAGAGATCATTATAGACGCATTAAAGAAAGGCAAACACGTGATAACGGCTAACAAGGCTCTTCTCGCGGAAGAAGGGAATGAGGTTTTTGCCGAGGCCCATAAAGCAAAGAGGATGATAAGGTATGAAGCCGCGGTAGGCGGGGGGATGCCTGTAATAAGGGCGCTTCAGGAGAATCTTTCTGCGGATGAAGTAGTTTCTTTTGAGGGGATACTTAACGCCACCACAAATTATATTCTAACAAGAGTCAATAATTTCCACGAAACGATTAAGGACAGTATTAAAGAAGCCCAGAAGCTGGGTCTTGCCGAACAGGATCCTTCAAAAGACGTTGAAGGCATAGATGCCGCTCATAAACTTGCTCTTCTTGCAACCACAATAGACGGATGCGTGCCTCCGTTTTGGTCCATTAAATACAAAGGAATTATGGATATTACCGAGCTTGATTTCCAGGTTGCCGAGAAGCTAGGGTTTACTATTAAGCTTATAGCTAAATACGTAAAAAATGAGATTTTGAGAGTAGAACCCCTAATGATACCTGCCTCAAATCCTCTATATAGCGTAGATTATGAATTAAACGGGATTAATTTTAACTGCGAAAATTTAGGTAATATATTTATCTCCGGCGCAGGCGGGGGAGGCAAACCTACCGCTGTATCGGTTCTTTCCGATATACTCCAGATTGAGAAAGATATACAGCTCGGCAGTTATATCCCGGCGCTTAAGAGCTGTAAGCTTATGGATAATATTAATTTCCCGAATAACTACTGTATTTATAAAGCGGGGAAAGATATATCTTTTGCAACCTCTCTGCCTCTAAAGCAGAAAGGTGTATTTAAAATTGAAAATAAAGAATACGCAGTAGCTATAACAGAAAAAATTTCCGATAATGAACTAAGCAAGTTCTCGGAGGTGCATACGGATTTAAAGGTAATTTCTATTGAACTTGAAAAAGGAGATATATCCTGATGTATATATTTGAAAAATATAAGGAGTATCTGCCTATAACTTCCAGTACTCCGCTTATATCTTTAGAAGAATGCAACACCCCCCTTATACCTTCTAAATTTTTTAAAGACCATAAAGTTTATTATAAATTTGAAGGGATGAACCCCACAGGTTCTTTTAAAGACAGGGGTATGTGTATAACTGTTTCCAAGGCGCTGGAAGAAGGAGCCAAAGCCGTTATATGCGCGTCAACAGGGAATACTTCCGCATCCGCAGCCGCGTACGCAGCGCGCGCGGGAATAAAATGCATCGTCCTTATACCGCATAACTCAATTGCCCTCGGCAAGCTTTCACAGGCGATGATAGTAGGAGCGAAAGTTATAGCGGTAAAAGCCAATTTTGATAAAGCGTTGGAACTTGTGCGCAGTATATCAAAAAATTATCCCGTTACACTTGTTAATTCAGTGAACCCCTACCGAATTTCCGGCCAGAAAACAGCTTCTTTTGAAATATGCGATAAACTGGGATCTGCTCCGGATTATCTTTTCATTCCCGTTGGCAATGCCGGGAATATAACCGCGTACTGGAAAGGTTTTAAGGAATATAAAGACAGCGGGAAGATAGACAGTCTTCCTAAAATGATGGGATTCCAGGCAGAAGGCGCCTCTCCCATAGTTAACGGGAAGGTTGTTGAGAACCCGCAGACTCTCGCAACAGCTATAAAGATTGGCAACCCCGCAAGCTGGAAAGGCGCAGTTGATGCAAGGGATTCCTCGGGCGGGCTCATAGAGAGTGTTACCGATAACGAGATAATAAAAGCGCATCATATACTGGCGGTAGAAGAAGGAATCTTCACCGAACCCGCCTCTGCCGCATCTGTTGCCGGGCTTATAAAACTTATTGAGAGCGGCTATTTTAAAGAAAAAAATAGAAATATAGTATGTGTCTTAACAGGCCACGGTTTAAAAGACCCGGATTTTGCGGTTAAACATTCGCCGCAGGTGGAAGTTACAGAGCCCGATGAGGATAAAATATTAGAAAAGGCAGGATTATTATAAGTGAAAAGCTACCAAATTAAACTTCCGGCCACATCAGCCAATATGGGCGCAGGATTTGACTGCTTATCCGTTGCTCTTTCAAAATATTTAAAATTAAAAGCGTCTTTGTCCGATAGCTTGAATATTACGGTTGCAGGCAAATACGCAAGAGGCATAGTTAACAGTGAACATAATCTTATATTTAAGGTTTTCAAATCAGTTTACAATAAATTAAATCCCGATAAAGATATTCCCAGCCTTACTCTTGTTACGGATAATGATATTCCCGTTGAAAAAGGATTGGGTTCTTCCGCAGCCGCGATAACGGGCGGGATTATCCTTGCTTATCTTTTTTCCGGGATAAATCCTGAAAAAGATAAAATATTTGCCGAAGCCGTTAATATTGAGGGGCATGCAGATAATGTAGGAGCGTGCGTCTACGGCGGGATGCGGGTAAACAAAAAAATAAGGGATGACGAATATGTGAGTGTGCCGTTTGGGATTCCGTATAAAATGAGCGCGCATCTTGTAATACCGGATTTTTCCATAAACACGAAAAAAGCAAGGAATATACTGCCTTCAAGCTACGGGAGAGAAGAGACTGTAGAGAGTTTAAGTTCATTGGCTTTTGTCCTTGCATCCCTTAAGGAAGGCAGATGGCATAATTTAAAATACTGCAGGGATTTTATACATGAACCCTACAGACTTGGACTTAATGAAACACTGCACAATCTGTTTGATAATTTAAAACAGATAGATAACAGCTGGGTGTTTTTAAGCGGATCGGGCTCAACGATAGTTGTGATGGAAAAAGAATCAGAGCCTCTTAATGCTGAAAAGATAAAACAGATTATTTCCTCACAGGATCTTTCCTGCGAGTATGAAAAGATAGAAATTGCCACGGAAGGTGCCGTATGGAGTTAATAGTCCAGAAATACGGCGGCACATCTGTCGCTACCGCCGACCTTATAATGAGTGTCGCAAAGCGCATAAAAAAGATAAAGAAAGAAAAGAAAGCCGATATAGCCGTTGTTGTCTCAGCCATGGGAAAGACAACCGATGAGCTTGTCTCCCGCGCGAAAAAGATAAATGAAAATCCGAGCATGCGCGAGATGGATATGCTTCTCTCCTGCGGTGAGACAATGTCAATTGCCCTTCTTACAATGGCGCTTCATAAAATCGGGGTGGATGCCATATCCCTTACGGGCGCGCAGGTCGGGATAGTTACCGACACACGTCATACCGAAGCAAAGATTATACATATAGACACAAGCAGAATAAAGAAGCATCTTAAAGAGGGAAAGGTTGTTATAGTAGCGGGCTTTCAGGGTGTAAGCCAGGAGAATGAGATAACAACGCTTGGCAGGGGCGGTTCGGATACTTCCGCAGTTGCTCTGGCCGCGGCGCTTTCTGCTGATGTATGCGAGATACTTACCGATGTTGACGGGGTTTATTCCGCTGATCCCAATACGGTTACAGAGGCAAGAAAGATTAAAAGATGCAGTTATGACGCTGTTCTTGAGATGGCATTTATGGGGGCGAAAGTACTTCATCCGCGCTCTGTTGAGATCGCCAGAAAGCATAAACTGCCGCTCCATGTAAGGTCAAGTTTTAACGATGAAGAAGGAACAATTATTGAGGAGATAAAGGATATGGATATTGAGAAAAACATAGTAAGAGGAATCGCTCACAATAAAAATATCGTGAAAGTTTCAATTGTAGGGGTGCCGGACCAGCCCGGTGTGGCCGCAAAAATATTTAAAGGGCTTGACGAAAAAAATATACGCATAGGCCTTATAGTACAGGCGCCCAGCCATGACAATAGAACGGATATAACATTTGTCGCCAATTCCAAGGACATTGATATTGTTAAAGAAACGGTTGATTTAATAGTGGAAAAAATAGGGGCAAAGGAAGCCGTATATAATGAAGATGTAGCGACAATATCAATAGTATGGGAAGGAATTTCCGGTTCCAGCCAGATATCAGCGAAAATATTTGAAGTCCTGGCAAAAAAGAAAATAAATATAGATGTTATAAGCACATCTACTATAACAATAACATGCATAATTGAAAAAGATAAGCTAAAAGAAGCGGTAAAAGCGCTTCATGAAGAATTAATAGAGAAAGAACTGTAATAATAAGGAGCTTTATTATGTCAGACAAGATTTCAGTCGGTGTATTGGGAGCTACCGGTACAGTAGGGCAGATGTTTATAAATTTATTAAGAGACCACCCGTGGTTTGAGGTAAAAGAGATTGCGGCATCAGACAGGTCAAGAGGTTCGGTTTACTCCGCCCTTATGAATGACCGATGGAAGATGACAAGTCTTATTCCTGCGGGTATAGAAGGAATGATTGTAAAGGGATGTGATGATGACCTCTCCTCAAAGATTCTTTTTTCAGGGCTTGATTCATCGGTTGCCGGCGAGATTGAGGAGTTTTACGCGCAGAAAGGGCATATTGTTATAAGCAACTCAAGAAACCACAGGATGGGGGAACATGTTCCGCTTCTTGTGCCGGAAGTAAACCATGACCATACCGGACTTTTAAAATACCAGAACCGCAGGGGAAAGATAGTTACAAACCCCAACTGTTCCACAGTGGGTATGGTGCTTGCTCTTGCCCCAATAGAGAAGAAATTCGGGATTGATAAGATAATCGTTACAACAATGCAGGCATTAAGCGGGGCGGGTTACCCGGGCGTGCCTTCAATGGATATATTAGATAACCTTATCCCTTATATATCTGGTGAAGAGCCGAAGATGGAGACCGAAACATTGAAGCTTTTCGGCAAACTGGAAGACGGTAAAATTAAATTCGCGGATATTAAGATAAGCGCTTCATGCAACAGGGTTGCCATTACGGACGGCCATACCGAGTGTATATCTTTTTCACTGAAAAATAAGGCGTCTATAGAGGATTTGAAAAATGAGATAAAACAGTTTAATCCTTTAAAAGACATGAAGCTTCCGTCTGCGCCCAATCCACCTGTTATAATAACGGAACAGGAGAACAGGCCCCAGCCCAGGTATGACAGGAACCGCTCAAACGGCATGTCAGCTGTTATGGGCAGGTTAAGGGAATGTCCTGTTCTTGGTTATAAAATGACGATACTTTCACATAATACGATAAGGGGAGCGGCAGGTTGCGCGATACTGAACGCCGAGCTTTTAAAAGCAAAAGGATTGATATAAATATACATTTTTTTAAAAATACGCTATAATATAAATATCCAACTTTTTTAATGAGGTGTTTATGAGTATAAGATATGTAGCTTATGACCTTCCGTTTTCAAAAACCGAGAGCTTGTATAAAGAAAAATCCATTATTTTTAACCATAAGGAAGGCTTTAATTCTGAAGGGGTTAAAATATTTTATAAAAACGGGGAGCCTGACAAGATAGTATACTGGAGCGAAAGAATAATGGAAGGCGATTATGAAGCCATTAAATATAAATTCAGGTATTATCCTAAAAAGTCCGATGAGAAGTGTCTTGAAGAAGATATAATCTCTCTCGGCGGTGAATATAAATATAAAGGCAGTATCCCCATGACAGAGCATAATAAAGAAGGATTTATAGAGCATCTTAAAACAGCCCGTAAGCGGCTGGTTGATAAAAACGGGAAACACCTGCATATGAAAGCATTAAAGGATGCCATTGAAAGAATAACTTCAGTAAAATGCGCCGAGTACGCTGACAGGAATTAGGGAATTTTAAATTAAAATGACCTATACCAGAGTATAATTATTAAAGCAGGTTGACACTCTCCTGAATAAATTCAAGGAGATTCTCAGGCTACGCTTGCGGCAGTCCGCTGCGTTAGCGCCCGAAGGTTCTGCCCGAACCTAAGAATATTTATTGCGGCATTTAAGTCTCTGTCTAATTCTATTCCGCAGAAAGAACAATGATGCACGCGCACTGACAAGTCCTTGGATACATTCTTTCCGCAATTTGAGCATTTTTGACTTGTACCATGAGGATTTACTTTAATTACTATTCTACCAGCCTCTTCCGCTTTATAGCATAGCAAATTAAAAAACATACCCCATGAGCAATCAGCAATAGACTTACTCAAATGCCTGTTTCTAACCATACCTTTGATATTCAGATTTTCTATAGCAAGAATTTCCACATCAATTTCTTTGGCTTTTTCTTCCACAATCTGTCTTAATCTGTTTTTAACTTTGCCGGTTAAAACAGGCTTTCTCCTTTTAGGACACCATATCAAATGATAGTTGAGAAGATAGATATGGTGGCCGAGCCTGTTTGTATTTCATGTTGACATTATATCATATATCAACGAATTAATCTATCGAATAGAAAAACAAGGGAGCCATTCATCCCCTGTTTAAAAACAGAAGCTTTCTGGCTAGTATTTTGTAAAAAGCTCACCTCTCGGCGGCAGATGAGGTTATCTTATTTTTCCAGATCCATTAATATTTTTTCGAAAATAGATTTTAATCGCGGGATTTCTTTTTTGATTGTTTCCCATACAATGTTTAATTTAACCCCAAAATATTCATGAATAAGCTTGTCTCTCATGCCTGTCATATCTTTCCATGGTACTTCGGGATATTTTTTCTTTATATCTTCTGGAATTTTTTTTACAGCTTCACCTATAATCTCAAGTGCTCTTACGGCGGCAAATGAAGTTTTATCATCTTTTGCAAACTGTTCGTCGGTCATGCCCTCGGTAAAATTTACTGCATTATCAATGGCAT
This sequence comes from Armatimonadota bacterium, assembly GCA_043814095.1. Taxonomy (GTDB): domain Bacteria; phylum Vulcanimicrobiota; class JACPDS01; order JACPDS01; family JBDRKI01; genus JBDRKI01. Next base: position 54,784 of record JBDRKI010000023.1, read on the forward strand.
TGATAATATCCTCAATATAATCCCCTACTTCTCTTTTCATAACGGCACAACCTCATTTAATATATGTCTGCCTATTCTTGGCTTTAATGATGATTTTTCCACAAGATCAACTTTTACACCCAAAAGTTCGCTTAAATAATTTTCCATATTTACAAATTTTAAAAGTCCTATTAAAGCATTCTTTTCAAATTCCACAAGTATGTCCAAATCGCTTTTTATATTGTTTTCCCCTCTTAAATATGAGCCAAAAATACCGATTTCTTTTATGCCGTACTTTTTTTTCAATTTTTCCTTATGATTGTTCAATATCCGTTTTATTTCGTCCAGAGTTTTCATCTCAAATTATGCCCTCCACTAGATCAAAGAATCGCTTTAATTAAAGCGATTATATCAAAAATATACTGCTAAGTCAAAATAATATATATTTTTGTTAAATACGAAAATCAGGAAGCGGCAATATAGGCGCCATTAATGCCGTGAGAGCCTTAGGATTTGTCCCGGGGGTAACTGTCCTTATGGCAGATATTGTGACATACTCACGGGGTTAAAACTCCATGCATCTTTGGTTTTCAGATGCTAGAGCTTCCTGCTTCAACGATACTTGACTCGTAGACCATTACCCCTCAAGGGGGTAAAATGTTAACAAATTGTTAACATATTTGTAACATTTTTGTAACATTTTTATATTTACTTATAGTCATATATCCCCTATAATGATTATAGATATGAAATAGGCGTTTTTTTCCTATTTGTATTGATTTCTTTACAGAGGTTATTATGCGCGGACCTGATTTAACAAACTTAAGATCAACATTAAACAGAATAAACCAGATCCAGAGCATGTTTGACGCGGAAAAAAGCACCCAGTCAAATGATGTTTCATTTGACGCTATGCTCCAGGGCGCATTAAACAAAAGCACGGGTGGAAGCTTCGCGGCGAACCAGCTGCTTAATAATCTGTCATATATAAACCACTTAAATAACCAGACCCTTGTAGACTTATCGGATCCCAAGAAAATGATTAAATACAAAAATTATGAGATGCAGGCAAAAACAGCAGCAAGATTCCAGAAGCTTGAATACCTTGTATCAAAACATTTCCCAGGAAAAGAAGTTATAATAACTTCAACAACTGACGGTATGCATCTTGATCAGAATCACTACACCGGCGAAGCTGTTGACTTTGTGGTTGACGGCATAACAAGAGAAGAATCAAGACAGCTTGAGGAATTATGCAGACAAGCCGGTTTTAAGCCGTACAACGAATACCTGTACGGTTCAAGATACAAGCCGGGCGATCATATGCATATAGATTATGTAGATTAAGAAAAACAAATATATTTAAAAATTAAAAAAAGACTGTTCGTTTTGAACAGTCTTTTTTTTTTACAGTGCGCCCGGCAGGGCGCAATTACCTGAAGGTGAGAGTCCTTTTCAGGCCAGATGCGGGGAACTGCTAGTTAAACGTCAAGGGTGTCCACAGACAAAGCGCTGGCCTGACGAACAGAAATCACAAAATAGGCGTACATGCTGGATGAGAAGGCTGTTATCTTTAAAGTCCGATACCCATACGAAAAGCATGTGCGTAGATGTGGCGGGCATAAGCGTGAAGGTGATTGCGCATTACCTGGGGAGGTCCATGAATTTGCCGTAGTGCTATTGCCGTCGAGAGACGGCGAGATGAGTTCAGAGAAGTCAGCAGAGGTCATAGTAGGTTGTTCGACCGCAACCGAAGGACTAAATTCATCACGGCTTACCTCCTTTCTTTTTGTTTTATTTAATGGCTTTTTATGCCTTTAAATCTTGATTGAGGGAAGTCTCTTTCTCCCTTCCCACCTATATTATACCCCCCCCCCCCCGCGTATACGGATATAGGTCAAAGGGAGTATTTTTGCGCATAAAAAGATAATTTTTGAGTGATTTTGCTAAATGACTTTACAAGCGGATGAAACGACAAAAAACAGCTATTTTACATTACGCCAGAGTAACCCTGTTTTTGCCTTCATGCTTTGACTTATATGTTGAAAGATCAGCTTTGAAAATAAGGTCTACTTTTGAAGAGGCATCATCCGGATATGTTGAGACACCTATGCTGCCGGTAATCTGTACCGGGTATTTATTAACATGCTGGAAAAAGCCTTCCCTTATCCTTTCGGCGATCATAGCGGCTTCTTCCTTGCTCTGACCCACAAGCACAAGCGAAAATTCATCCCCGCCGTAACGGCAGACAAAATCGCTCTCCCTTGTATAGGTTCTTAACATGACGGCTATCTCAGAAAGAACCTTATCCCCTGCGGGGTGGCCCAGCGTATCATTAAACTGTTTAAAGTGATCTAAATCAATAAATATTAAAGATACCGGCTTATTATATCTCTGTGACCATTTAAGCGATTCCTCAAGGCGCTCCTGGAAATACCTGTGGGTATAAAGGCCGGTAATGCCGTCGGTAATCGCTAATGCGGCGATCTTTTCATAAAATTCCGCGTTCTGTATGGCCATTGCCGCCTGATATGCAACCGATACAACCAAACCCAGCTGGTCGCCGTTAAATGAATACGGAAGCGTGGCCCCGAAATAAACCGCCCCTATAATCTGATTCTCAACAATTAAAGGAGCCGCTATTATAGACTGCTCTTCTTCGGTCAGATTTTCAAGAATAGATTCTTTCGCGTCTTCAAGCAGCAGTACTTTTCTGTTTGTATAAATCCAGCCGAGCAGACCTTTTTTGGGATCTAATTTTGTATCTTTAAAATAATCTTCATGCGGAGATATTATATGTTCGGGGACAAACTTTGCTTGATCTGCTTCGCCTTCAAGCTTAAATATAACGCAGGTCTGGTAATTAAGCATGCTTTTTGTCGCGTCACCTATAATCTTTAAGGTTTCCTTAAGATGTAATGTCGTGCCCAGCGTTTTACCGAAATCCGATATCATTGATATTTCCTTAACTTTGATATCCAGCTGTTCATTTATTCTCTGCTGGACTTTAAGGGCTTCTTCCTGGGCTTCAAATAAAAGCGCTGATTTAATAGCGATAGCCGAAGCTGTCGCAAGATTTGAAACGGATTCCAAATGCTCTGTTGTAAAACTGTTGGGATTTTTAGCTCCTATGTAAATCACGCCTATAAGCTTGTTCTGGATTATAAGGGGGATGCCCATTATGGATGCTTCGTCTTTAAATATCCTATGTTCTGAAGAGGTATCCATGTTGCCAACCAGAACCGGTTTGTTTTTATCCGCTACAACTTCCACGACTTTCTCTTCAAGCTTCAAAAGATTGGAAGCCTCAAGCACCTCTTTATAGGGAGTGGAATATTTATATGGGATGAGCTCCTTTTCTTTATTATACAAATATATAACACAGCTCTGGCAGAATATGAGCCTTCTTATCATATATATAACATTATTAAGAACGCTTTCCAAGGTGAGGTTGGCGCCCAGAACGTGGCCCAGTTCAAAGAAAATAGAGAGTTCATCTATTTTCTTCTGCAGGGTATTATCAAGACTTATATTTGATTCTTTTATCTTATGAAGCTCTGCCTCAAGATAGTTCATTCTTCCCTCAGCCGCTTCCTGACTCTTAACCTCGGCCACATGAACCGATATCCCCTGCATATACCTTACCGCCAACAGCACGGGTATAATAAACGCGGTAAAATAGGGTCCCTTCATATAAAGCATTGTTGTGGCTACAGCCAGGGGAATAACGGCTATGCTTACAAAACCTGCTTTGTTTTTGGCTAAGTTCCAGATCTTCTGCTTGTCGGGAAAATACATTCCTATAAAAATAGCGGGAAGAAGATAATCCATCAGCATATACACAACGGCTATCACAATAAGTGAAATTATATTGCCTAAAGACAGAAACGCGGCGCTTGCGTTAGTTATATAATAAATCGTGCCGGTAAAAATAATTATTAAAAAAGTGTCGGAAAAATCAGCCAGCCTGAACCACGAATTAGAATAATTAACTATTAATGCCCTGAACACCGAATTAATAAGCACGGCAAGGATGGCCATCTGCGGCCCGAATACAATTAGTACCGTAAAATAAATTACAAAAGCCGGATTAATGCTCCCGAAAAAACCTACGCGGAATGAAGTAATTTCAAAGGCCAGGGCTATGATAAGTAAAAAAATAAACGATCCCAGCCCGCTTGACGGCGGAGATACGGAACCCAGTATTTTATAAAAAAGCAATACCCCGAGAATAAGGGCGATAAGAAACTTGATTATTATAAATTTTTTCGCGCCGCCGGAAATTTCTTCCATATTACTGCACCGTCCTGAAAATGATTCTGATAGGATAATAAGAGGCGCCTTCCGGCAGTGTCTTTATATTCACCGTGCGCGCCTCCCACGGTCCTAGCTTATAAGACCAGATTTTATGCTCTATGTAAGCCCTTGTGCAGGGAACTTCCAGAAGACGTCCGTCCAGAATAAAGGTCCCGCTGGCAACTCCGCCCCTTGGCTGGAATATTATCTCAACTTTACACGGCTTGCCGGTAGTTTCTTTAATATCTAAATCAATGTTATATATTGTCCCGTAATCTCCCGCCAGGTGTTTGCCCGGAAAAAGATTGCGTAGCGGTGTATCGCCGAAAAGTATATATTCTTCTTTACTGCCCGTATCAAATCTAACGTCATAAGTAAGATCCGATATCATATAAACACCGCGCGCGTGAGTATCAACTTCGGAACTTACCGGCGGATACTTGGGTTCTTCATCGCGGGTCCGAGTTGAAAAAAGATAAAACCATACAGGCGGACCGTCCAGAAGATACATCTCAAGTATGCCCGAAAAAAGCTCTTTATGGGGCATCTCATAATTAAATAATATAAGTTCTTCGCCAGGTTTAATATTATAAATCACACCGCGCCTGTTATTCTTACTCTCAAGAAAACCGATATTATTCGTATGACCGACCTTCATATAATTTTTACTGGGCCCTTTCATATCCCCTGATATGTACAATCTGGCCGTTTTGTCTTTATCGGGGTTATAAAACCTGAGGGACATATAAGGATTTTCGTTTTCTAGGTCGGAAAGATGGTAATACTGGAACCTTACTTTTTTCCTGTAAATGCAGGAGGCGTTAAAAAGCACGCCGTAAGACGCAACCTTCTCCGGGTGGTTGCTGAACATTAAAAACGAGGGCTCTACATCAGGCAGATCATAATTTTTTATTTTCAGCTTCATCTTTTTAGATGTTTTTTTATTCTCCGCGCCAACAAAAGCAAAAGAATTTATTTTCAATACCTCCGGAATATTTTTAAGCTCAATATCTTCAACCGCATCCGCCTGGCCGGTCTGAACCAGGTAATCCTTAACAATGTTTTCTAAAAGACTTGCTTGTGTATTTTCTCCCGCAAGCTCAATAACAATATAATCAACAGGGGGCTTCTCATCGGAAAAAGAAGGAACAGCTAAAATAAGCACGGCAATAAAGCAAAACAAAATTGATATTCTTAGCTTTTTATTCCACACCACTGCCTCTTTATACAACTATATTTACCAGTTTTCTGCCTACAACTATAACTTTTCCCGGGTCATTCCCGTTAAGCACCGCTTTCACCTTATCTGAAGAAAGAGCTGTTTTTTTAAGGGATTCTTCATCTATGTTTGACGGTACAAATATTTTATCTTTAACCTTGCCATTTATCTGAACAACTACCAGAACTTCATCATGAACCAAAAATTTATCATTATACACGGGCCACGGAGAATTAAATATACCGCCTTTATACCCCAGCGTCTCCCAGAGTTCTTCGGCAACATGCGGGGCGTAAACAGAGAGAAGCTTTAATAATTCTTTCGCTGATTTAAAACAAACTTCGTCTTTGTTTTTATACTCCTCCAGCGCGTTTAAAAACTCCATAAGAGATGAAACGCCGGTATTATATGACATTCTCTCTATGTCTTCGGTTATTTTTTTAACAAACTGGTTCTGTTTTATATAAAGTTTCTTGCCTTCCGGTGTTAATTTATCAATGTCAATTTTATCAACATTTTTATATGAATTTTTAATTTCGCCGTAAAAATTGAGAACCCTGTTCATAAACCGCTTAAGCCCCATTATGCTCTGCGGGTTCCAGAGGACCTCTTTATCCGGCGGAGCAAGGAAGAACATCGTAAGCCGGGCGACATCCACGCCGTGTTCGTTCATCACGTCTATAGGGGAAACCACATTGCCTTTTGATTTACTCATAATCTGGCCTCCGGCATCCATTACCATGCCGTGATTAAAAAGCTTCTCTACCGGTTCTTTTGAGGGAAGAAGGCCCGCGTCATACAGGACCTTATGAATAAACCTGAAATAAAGAAGATGCCCGCACGCGTGCTCTATGCCGCCTATATACATATCAACTGGCAGCCACCGGGAAGCATATTCTTTTTTAAAGGCCTCGTCCGGATTTTTTGCGTCAACATACCTTATATAATACCAGGAAGAGCAGACAAACGTATCCATTGTATCGGCATCACGCTTAGCCGGGGATTTACATTTGGGGCATTTCGTATTTATAAATTCAGGAACGTCTTCTAAAGGAGAGCGCCCTTTGGGTATAAAGTCAATCTTTCCTTCCGGCAGTTTCACGGGAAGCTCTTCTGCCGGAACGGGAATAACCCCGCACTTAGGACAGTGTATAACCGGGATAGGGGCTCCCCAGTACCTCTGGCGTGAAATAAGCCAGTCCCTGAGCTTATAATTAACCTTTCTCCTGCCTAACTTTTTAGATTCTATATAATCGGATATCTTCTCTATCCCTTCATCTGAAGGCAGCCCCGTAAACTGATCTGAATTTACCATTATGCCGGATTCTATATACGCGTCTTCCATTTTATCCGGAAGAAGAGCTTCGCCTTCGGGATTTATAACAACTTTAACCGGTATGTTGTATTTTTTGGCGAACAGAAAATCCCTGAAATCGTGTGCCGGGACACCCATAACAATACCGGTGCCGTATGAATGCAGAACATAATCCGCGACCCACAGCTGAACACGTTCGCCGTTAAGGGGATTTACGGCATACCTGCCGGTAAATACCCCGTCTTTCTCGCCGGACGCTGATCTTTCTATATCTTTTTTCATTACGGCTTTCTGCGCATAATCCGAAACCGCGCATTCTTCAGCTTTACCCTCAACCAGCATCTTAACAAGCGGGTTCTCGGGAGCTATGGCCATAAAGGTCACTCCGAAAAGAGTATCAGGCCTTGTAGTGAAAACCGTTATTTTCTCATTACTTGCTTCTATGTTAAAATCTATTTCCAGCCCGTGGCTCTCCCCGATCCAGTTTCTCTGCATTGCCTTTACATTCTCCGGCCACCCGTCAAGCTCATCAATATCATAAAGCAGCCGATTAGCGTAATCGGTTATTTTGAAAAACCACTGCTTCATCTCTTTCTTTGTAACGGGGGTAGAACATCTCCAACATATACCTTCTTCCGCCTGTTCGTTTGCAAGAACGGTTTTACAGCCCCCGCACCAGTTAACCAGTGATGTGTCCTGGTATGCAAGACCGGCCTGAAACAGTTTGAGAAAAACCCACTGGGTCCATTTATAATAATCAGGAAGGCATGTCGCGACCTCCCTGTCCCAGTCATAACTTACACCCATTTTTTTCAGCGTGGCTCTGGAAGTTTTTATATTATTAAGAGTCCAGTCTTTGGGATGAATGCCCCTTTTAATAGCCGCTTCCTCCGCAGGAAGCCCGAAAGCGTCCCATCCGAAAGGATGCAGTATATCATACCCCTTCATCTTTTTATATCTGAAAAGAAGATCGCCTATTATATAATTGCGGAAATGGCCCATATGAATATCGCCGGAAGGATACGCGAACATCTCCAGAAGATAATACTTTTTATCTTTCTCCGGGAGGTCTGCGGCCTTAAAAAGCCCTTCGGACTCCCATTTTTTCTGCCATTTCTCTTCTACAGATTTAAAATCCATAACAAACTCCTTGAAAAACCATAACAATAAACGGAATATATTTAATCACTTCTTGCTTTTGCCGGGAGAAGTTAATTTTATATCTATATCAAGATCAACTTCAAAAATCCTCGGCCACGGCAGTTTTGCATTTTTCAAAGTAATTTTAGCCATTTCGGGATGTTTTTTAAAGGTTTCGCCAAACAGCTGCTGGGAAACTTTTTTCATGCTTTTCGCCACCATCTGCTGGGCCAGGGCGTGCTTGTTTTTTAAATCATGTATGTCTATTTTTTTGGCCTGAAGTTTTTTTGAAATATGCGGCCTCACTATGGACTGATAAAGCCAGTCGTCAAGAAACCTGTTCATTAAAAACTTGTAATGGGCTTTGCTTTTTCTTGATTCGGGATAAAGGAAATAAAGAACCGACTGTACGAGAGCCGTACCCATGGCGTTGCCCGCCGTATTCCATGCCGAATAAGCCGCCAGCGACATCACATCTACATTTTTTCTCAGGACTTCGGCCAGCCCTATATCCGCGCCGTTTGCATAGGCCACATCCGCTACCGCTACCAGTTTATTCTGCTCAAAATACTGGTTCAGTTTCAATAAAAATTCTTTATATATAAAGAGTCTGTTTTTGGCAAAGTTTTTGCCGTCCTGCTCCCCTGCCTCATACTGCTGGTTAACGGGGGCGTTAATCATTAAAATAATATCCGCCTGATCGGGAATCGCAACCTGCAGGGCTCCGATTGCCGAAATCTGATCCGCAATGATTTCTTTAATTGACGCGTCTTCGTAAATGGGAATAATCCTGGATCCGTATGAAGGAAAGAAATCTATGTATATCTTAGGCCTTACATCCTTCATTTTTATTAAGAACCTGGCCAGGACCAGCTGTATCGACTCATCGGTGCCGGGATACATGCTTACCCTGTCCTTTAAATTCAAAGCCTTCATTTTTTTCCTTAAAATATCTCTTTCTATGGAATTCAGGCTCATGGTCTTAGTATCATCAAGGCATAAAATCATATATTCAAACAGTCCTTCTTTCGACCAGTCAAACATAAGAAGGTTTATCTTGTGATTTCTCAGCCTTATTTTTAAATATTCCTTAACCTTATTCCAGGGAATTCCGTATTTCTTGGCTTCATCTTCCAGCTTATATATATCCCACCAGTTTTCTTTGAAGATTACTTTTTTAAATTTTATTTTGTTGTATACCACAGTTAAAAATTCTTCCAGTTTCTGATTAAACTGCGCTTCCTTTTTATTTTTTGTCGTAGGCATTAACCGCGTCAAAATATTAAAAATATACACATTATCGCCTTTTTTCTGCTTGGCCGCTTTCCTCAGGAAGTTTAATCTTTTCATTACTTTAGTAAAACTTTTCGTGGAAATCCTGGAGCTTACCAGGTTTCCGAAAAGCAGGGCATCCACGGAAACCACCACCGCTTCGCATTTTTTACTTTGTTTTCTAAGCCAGGATTCCAGCCTGTCGGGATTGCCTGTCTTTAAAAATTTGCCGAGCAAAGTTTTCGGAGGAAGTTCCAGCTTGTAATCGGTATAATCTCCCAGCATTTTAATGAAATCATAACTGCAAGGCCTGTTGTCTATAGGCAGAACAGCTATTTTTTTTGCTTTTTCTTTTTTCTTTTTCATCTCACACCCCGCTTGTGAAGTTTTATATTGAATTAATTTATACTTCCTGTTTTACAGAACGGTTTAACCTCAAAATAACTCTTTTTACTCCCAGAACCTTAAATACTTTAACCAGCTCCGGACCATGCGGCGTTCCTATAAGCGCGGCCCTTACCGGCATATAAAGATTTTTGCCTTTAACACCGCAAAGCAGAGAGACTTTATTCATCAGATCCTTGTAATTGGTCTCATCTACCTTATCATATTCCGAAAGAGCCTCAATCAAAGCCTTAAAAACTTTCCTGCCGGATTCGTCTTTTATAATTTCAAGAGATTCCGCGTCATACAGGACTTCCTCATCCCAGAAATTTTTAAAATTAGACGCGGCTTCTCCGAGATAATGAACATAATTTCTGATAACTTCCATAATATTCTTTATGCGTTCATGCTCTGATACCGCCTCTTCTTTGGTTATAATACCGGCCTCTGTAAGATACGGGACGGCTAATCCCGTAATTTCTTCCAAACTAAGATTTTTAATATACTCAAAATTCATCCATGTAAGTTTCCCGGTATCATATATCGCCGGATTTTTCGCAACTCTTTCCAAAGAAAATTCGTCTATGAGCTCGGAAAGAGTGAAAAACTCCCTGTCATCTCTGGGCGACCATCCCAGCAGTGCCAGATAGTTAACAAGAGCTTCGGCAAGATACCCCTTTTCCCTGAATTCCCCGACAGATGTCGTGCCGTGGCGCTTGCTGAGTTTTGTGTGATCGGGAGCCAGTATCATGGGTATATGCGCGAATTGAGGTATGTTAAGGCCCAGCGCTTCATAAATCATTATCTGCCTGGGAGTATTAATCAGGTGTTCGTCTCCTCTTATGACGTGAGAAATCTGCATCAACGAATCATCCACCGCTACGGCAAAATTATAGGTAGGTGTGTCATCGGATTTCATTATTATAAAATCATTCGGCTTTTCTTCCTTAAATTCAACCTGCCCTTTTATAAGGTCATCTACAATATAAGTTTTATGGGGAGTGCGGAACCGTACCGCGGGGAGCCTTCCTTCCGTTTTAAACTTTTCCTGTTCCTCGCTTTTTAAAGAAGCGCACCTGCCGGAATAACAGGGCGTCTGTTTTAAGGATATGGCTTTTTTCCTTTCCTGATCAAGTTCTTCGGGGGTACAGTAGCAGTAATACGCTTTATCTTCCTTGAGAAGTTTATCCGCGTATTCTTTGTACATGGAAAGTCTCTGGGTCTGCCTGTAAGGTCCGAAAGAGCCGTTTATATCGGGACCTTCGTCCCACTTCATTCCCAGCCACTGCATATCTTCCAGTATCTTGCCTTCGGAATCAATTAAAGACCTGTCTGTATCGGAATCTTCTATCCTTAAAACAAATGTGCCGTTATTCTGTCTGGCAAACAAGTAATTAAAGATCGCCGTCCTTGCCCCGCCTATATGAAGGTATCCCGTGGGGCTTGGCGCGAACCTTACCCTTACTTTTTTATCCATAAAATGCTCCGTCCTTATTTCCAAACCTGCCACCACTTCTTCTCCGGGAGGGGAGAGGCCACTTGCCTGTTTAGGTACCACCACCAGTGAAGTTTCGGCGGGTCATTTATAATCTGATACTGCTTAAAATTATTGTATCCCACTTCCCTCACAAATAAAGCCGCGTTGATCCTTAATATATTGTCCAGGTCAACCAGTTTTTTCCAGTAATCCTTAAGATCCAGGTGCTGGCGCAGGTAAGAAAGGGAATCCTGGACATCATCCCTGTAATAAAGAAGCATCGCGGCCGTAAATCCCAGCTTCCCTATATTTAAAACATATCTTTCATACTCCTTAAAAACAGAGTCCAGATATTCCACTTCTTCTTTTAAATGTTCGCCTAATGCTACAGGGGTATCCGGCTTCCTCTCCTTATCTGAATCAGGAAAAGACGCATCTCCCTCAGTAGATTTTTCATATTCCATCCATATTTTATCAAATTTTTCTTTATCAAAACTTTCTTCCGGCATATTAAACACCTTTAAAACTTAATAACCCAGCCTGTTATCGGTCTCCCTTAAAAGCACAACGGCCTGAGCCATTATGCCCTCGCTTCTGCCTATAGAGCCGAGTTTCTCGCTGGTTGTAGCCTTTAAATTTATTTTATGAGGTTTGGTTTTAAGCATGGAAGACAGGTTTTCTTTCATCTGCGGAAAATAAGGCGCGACCTTGGGCATCTGCGCCACAATCACGGTATCTAAATTGCTGATTTTATATCCCTTGTTTCTCATCATCTTCTCAACAAGGATAAGAAGCTTCAAGCTTGATATATCTTCATACATGGGATCCGTATCGGGAAAATGCTGTCCTATATCACCCAGCGAAAGCGCGCCCAGTATGGCGTCCATAATAGCGTGCACAAGTACATCGGCATCTGAATAGCCCGCGAGCCCTTTATCTGCCGGGATCTCTACCCCCCCAAGAATAAGCTTTCTGTCTTTGGCAAAAGGATGTATATCTATGCCTATGCCTATTTTGTACATAATACACCTCTGTTTCTTAATATTGCTTCCGCTATTATCAAGTCTTCCGGGGTAGTTATTTTTATATTCTCATAGGAACCTTCAACTATTTTCACTTTTACGCCCAGAACTTCAGCTGTCCGGGCGTCATCCGTAATTCCTTTCCCTGCCCGCGGCGCTTTCCCGTATGCCTCCAGTATTAAACTTGTTTTAAACGCCTGCGGGGTCTGCGCGAGATATATTTTATCTCTATCAATAGTTTTGTTTATAAAAAGCTTGCCGTTTACTTCCTTTATGGTGTCTTTGGGCGCAACCCCAGCCATCACGGCCTTATATTTCTTTAAAGCCAATATCGTTCTGTTTAATACTTCTTGAGATATCAGAGGGCGCGCGCCGTCATGTATTAAAACATAACCGGCACCGGATGCTTCCTTAAGCGCGTTATATACCGATTTAAATCTTGTAGCGCCTCCCTGTATTATTTTTGTTACCTTGCTGAATTTATTTTTTTTAACAATTTCTTTATATTTTTTAATGCTGTCTTTTGAAGATGTAATTATTATCTCATCAATATATTTATTTTTCTGAAAGCAGGCTATTGTATAAGCTAGCAAGGGAACCCCTTTAACCTTAATCAAGAGCTTGTTTACAGAACTTTTCATCCTGCGGCTCTGTCCCGCCGCGGTTATAATTGCCGTAATTTTGTTTTTCACTTAACTTTTTCCCCTTAATTAACTCTGGGCTCCGCGAAAACCATCTTTCCCGCTGTTGTCTGTATAATGGAAGTCACTTCCGTTCTTACGATCTGTCCTATATACCGCTTCCCCCCCTCAACAACAATCATTGTACCGTCATCAAGATATGCGACTCCCTGATCGGGCTCCTTGCCTTCTTTTATAATCTTCACTTCTATAAACTCGCCCGGTATTATAATTGGCTTTACCGCATTTGCCAGCTCGTTTATGTTTAAAACCTTAAGCCCCTGTATCTGGGCGACTTTCACCAGGTTATAGTCAAGACTTACAAGGGTTGCTTTTAAATCCTGAGTAATCGCTACCAGTTTCTCGTCCACGGCAGCCTGCGGGTATTCTTTTTTTGTAATATCAAAACCGATCTCTTTTTTAATCTTATTCAATAAATCCAGCGCACGGCGACCTTTTGCTCTTTTTAAAGAATCATCTGAATCCGATAAAGTTTGAATTTCTTTTAAAATAAATTCAGGTATTAACAGGTTCCCTTCCAGAAATCCGGCCTTGCATACATCCAGAACCCTGCCGTCAATTACCGTGGAAGTATCCAGAATCTTATAATTCGTGCCGCCCAAAAAGGAAGTCTGCTTGGCGCCGAAAAGCTGGCTGAATCCCTGTATAAAACTGAACTTGGTCGTTAAAAGAATGCCTATATAGCACCAGAAAATAGTTAAAACTATTATCAGGAAGGAATTAAAATAAGGGCCCACTACGGGTATCTCTTCTAAAGGCAGGGCTCTTAAAATAAAGTTCATTAATACGGCTATGACAAGGCCGAATATCATTCCTATAGAGCCGAGCACCAGTTCCTGCAATGATAATTTATTTAAGAACTTTACCGCATAATCTATAAACATTAAAAATAACTTTACGAAGGTGGGGGTAAGAATAAACCCGAGCAGTATCCCAAGCCCTATAAATGATCTTATGTTCTCGCTGATTATGGGATGCAGGTGGGCTGCGGAATGCGCCAGCTTCCACCCTATAAACCCTCCGAAAAGCGCGAGCAAAACATAAAATATTATTTTTAAAAACTTTTCCATAAAAACCCTCTCATCCGTTTTGCTGTATAATTTTCAAAGCTTCCTGCAGGTTTTCAACACCCATAAATTCCATGGGATATTTTGCAAGCTCCCCGGTAATATTTGCTTTGGGGAGGATGCATTTTTTAAAACCCATCTTTACCGCTTCCTTTACGCGGGATTCCGCGAAAGATGTGCTTCTTACTTCCCCGAGAAGTCCTAGCTCGCCGAAAGCAACCAAACTTTCGGGAATAACTTTGTTTTTAACGCTTGAAAAAACCGCTATCGCCACGGCAAGATCAACAGCCGTTTCATTAACATAAACGCCGTTTACGACATTTATAAAAATATCGCTTGATGAAAGCGAAAGAGACGCTTTTTTCTCAAGCACGGCAATTATTAACGATAGTCTGTTTAAATCAACCCCCGCGGTTTTCCTAGCGGGCAGTCCGAAATTCGTCCTGGTTGTAAGGGCCTGGAGCTCTATCAGAAAAGAACGCGTGCCTTCTATCACGGGAACAATAATGCTGCCGGGGCTGTGCTCCACCCTCTGGCTTATTAAAAATTTAGAAACTTCCGTTATCTCAGATAGCCCTGTGCCGGACATCCGGAAAACACCTACTTCATTTGTCGCGCCGAACCTGTTTTTAATACATCTGAGCATCCTTAAGTCCTGTATGTTTTCTCCTTCAAAATACAGCACCGCGTCAACCATATGCTCCAAAACCTTGGGGCCCGCTATAAAACCTTCTTTTGTCACATGGCCCACGAGCATAACGGTTATATTTAAAGTTTTGGCCAGCTTCATAAGCTCCAAGACGCTCTGGCGGACCTGGGAAACGCTTCCCGGAACGCTCTGGACTCTTGAATCAAACAGAGTCTGTACGGAATCTATTACAATAAGACAGGGATTAATTTCTTTTACTTTCTGCACAATGATTTCAAGATTTACTTCGCTTAAAAGAAGAAGCTCTTCCGACTTTACCCCTAGCCTGTCCGCCCTTAATTTTATCTGTGACAATGATTCTTCGCCGCTTACATAAATAACTTTCCCGTATCCTCGGCTTATGAGCTCGGAAATCTGGAGTATAAGAGTTGATTTGCCAATGCCCGGCACCCCGCCTATTAAAACAAGGGAGCCCCTGACAAGACCTGCGCCTATACACCTGTCAAACTCCCCTATTTTTGTAAGCATCCTTTCCTGAGCATCAGATATAACTTCGGAAAGTTTAGACACCGAAGAAGAAGCAAAGCCGTACACATCTTCCCGGGAACGGGATATCTCCGGTTCCTCGCAGAGAGTATTCCATGCGCCGCATTCCGAACACCTGCCCTGCCACTTAACGGTAAAAGCCCCGCATTCGGTGCATACGAATTTTGTTTTTGTTTTTACTTTATCCATACAAACCTGTTTTTTATTTTTATGTTTTATTTGTCTTGTTTTTTTACCGCTCTTTGAAAAAGCAAAGAGAGATTAACCACCTCTCTTCACTCGTTCAGTACTGTAACGTTATTATTTTTATTTATTTTTTCTTTACTGCCGCTTTTTTTTCTTTTTCGTGAAAAACAATTTTTTCGTCTTTAAGGTCAATGACAACTGTAGACCCTTCGGGGAATATATTTCTTATGAATTCTTCCGCCAGAGGATCTTCAATATGCTTCTGTATCGCGCGCCGCAGAGGCCTTGCTCCGTAAATCGGATCAAAGCCTTCCTTGCACAGAAAAACTTTCGCGGGTTCGGTGACTTCCATATGTCTTTCCTGAGCTTCTATTTCTTTATCGACTTTTGCCAGCATAAGCTCTACTATATGTTTTATTTCTTCCATGGTAAGTTTATGGAATACCACTATCTGGTCCAGACGGTTTAAAAATTCCGGCTTAAATACCTTCTTAACCTCATCCATAACTTTCTTTTCCATCTTTTTATGTTTTATCTCATCATCGCCTTCTTCTTTTGTTGTCCTGAATCCTATATCAACAGGGGCGTCAATACCCGCGGTGCCTATGTTTGAAGTCATTACAATAACGGCGTTTTTGAAATCAACAACCCTGGCCTGTGAATCCGTAAGCCGTCCGTCTTCTAAAAGCTGGAGCAGTATGTTAAAGACATCCGGATGCGCTTTTTCTATTTCGTCAAGAAGTATAACCGAATAAGGCTTTCTTCTTACCGCTTCGGTAAGCTGGCCGCCTTCTTCATATCCCACATATCCGGGAGGCGCTCCGACCAGGCGTGATACGGCGAATTTTTCCATATATTCGCTCATGTCAATCCTGACCATCGCGTCTTCATCATCAAATAAAAATTCCGCAAGCGTCTTGGCAAGCTCGGTTTTTCCGACGCCGGTGGGACCTAAGAACAGGAATGAGCCTATGGGCCGCTTCGGGTCTTTTAATCCGGCCCTTGCTCTTCTTATGGCTTTCGTTACCAGACGCACCGCGTCATCCTGCCCTATAACGCGTTTATGAAGCGTGTCTTCCATCTTTATAAGCTTGGCGCTTTCTTCTTCTTTAAGTTTTGATACGGGTATTTTTGTCCATGTCGCGACTATGTGCGCTATTTCTTCATCGCCAACCCTGTTCTGATCGCCCTTTGTTTCTTTTTCTTTCTGCCAGCTCTGGGTAAGTTCTTCAACTTTATTTTTCAGTTTTTCTTCCCTGTCTCTTATATCAGCGGCTTTCTCGTATTCCTGGTTTTTAATAACCGCTTCTTTTTCCTGTCTTACCTGCTTTAAAGCAGCCTGGGCTTCCCTTAATTCAAGAGGAGGCAGTGTAGACTGGAGTCTCACGCGGGATGAGGCTTCATCCATCAAGTCAATCGCCTTATCGGGAAGGAACCTGTCTGAAATATAGCGGTCCGCGAGTTTAGCCGCCGCTTCTAATGCGCTGTCGGTTATCATAACTTTATGATGGGCTTCATAGCGGTCGCGCAGGCCCTTTAAAATAGCTATTGTTTCCTCTATATTCGGTTCATTTACAAGAACCGGCTGGAATCTTCTTTCTAACGCCGCGTCTTTCTCAATATGCTTCCTGTATTCATCAAGCGTGGTCGCGCCTATGCACTGTACTTCGCCTCTTGCAAGCGAAGGTTTTAATATATTGGAAGCGTCTATCGCGCCTTCGGCGGCGCCGGCTCCGACTATTGTGTGCAGCTCGTCAACAAACAGAATCACTTCTCCTGCCGCGGCTCTTATTTCATCCATTATCCTTTTTAACCGTTCTTCAAATTCTCCCCTGTATTTTGTTCCGGCAACCACACCGGCCAGATCCAGCTGTATAACGCGCTTATCCTTCAAAAGCTCGGGCACGTCATTCCTTATAATCTTCTGCGCAAGCCCTTCAACAATCGCGGTTTTACCGACACCCGGCTCTCCCAGAAGCGCCGGATTATTTTTCGTGCGCCTTACCAGAATCTGGATAACGCGCTCTATCTCTGAATGTCTTCCTATAACCGGATCAAGCTTGTCTTCTATGGCGTACTTGGTAAGATCTCTCCCGTACTGGTCAAGGGTAGGAGTTTTTGTCTTCTCTTTAGTAGCCGCGGGAGTAGTCTCTATGCCGAGAAGCTGGGATATCTGATCTCTTACCTTTACCGGATCAATCCCTAAATTTGACAGGACCCTGGCGGCAACACCCTCTCCTTCCCTTACAAGGCCGAGCAGAAGATGCTCGGTGCCGATATAATTATGGCCCAGGGACCTTGCTTCTTCAAAAGCAAGCTCTATAACTTTCTTAGCCCGGGGAGTAAATGCCATATCCCCGCCGCCTTTATAAGTGCCTTTGCCGACGATAGACTCAACTTCTCCCCTGACATTGTCCAGATTAATGCCCAGGGCTTCCAGCACTTTCGCGGCGACACTCTCTCCTTCGCTTATTATGCCAAGCAGAAGATGCTCGGTGCCGACATAATTATTGCCTAGCTTCTGAGCTTCTTCCTGCGCCAAAATAATTGATCTTCTGGCTCTCTCCGTAAAAGGTTCCCACATTGTTCCTCCTATTTTTAATAAACAGTGAAAAGCAACCTAATATTACTATAATATATTATATATAAGTTCTAATTCATGTCAGTTACTTCCTCTGTTATTTATAATTATTTCTTCATTAAGCCCAATTAAAATATTTACTTAGTATTTTGAAACTCTTTTCCTTATAACATCCGCCCTTTTAAGCTCCAGGGCTTTTGGATCCAGAATCCGGCCTGTTGTCTTCTGCAAATATACCGGCCTGATAAGAAGAACCAGCTCGTTAAGCATGCTTACGGGAATCTTTGGAAGAATTCCCATTCCCACTCCCAGACGTATCATGCTTAAAAGTTCCAGCGATTCTTCCATTGACAAAATTCTGGCGCTTTTTAAAATGCCCCATGAACGCCAGACCCTGTCTTTAACCTGCCACGATAAATCTTTTAAAATGCTCTCCCTTGTTTTGTTCTCCTGTTCAATAATCTGCAGTGTAATGCCTTTAATTTTTTCAATTATATCTTCTTCTTTAAGCCCCAGTGAAACCTGGTTTGAAATCTGATAAAAATGGCCCTGGGCTTCCGTTCCTTCGCCGTAAATGCCGCGTATGGCAAGCCCGAGCTGAAAAATTCTGGGCGCAATTTTCGCGATCAAGTTCATCATAGTAATAGCCGGAAGATGCAGCATAACGGAGGCCCGCATGCCCGTCCCAAGGTTTGTGGGGCATGTGGAAAGATATCCCAGATTCTTACTGTACGCAAAATCAAGTTTTGCTTCCAGCGCGTCATCCAGCTTATTTACAAGACCCCACGCTTTATCAATCTGGAGCCCCGGGAGCAGAGCCTGCATACGCAGGTGATCCTCTTCATTTACCATAAAAGAAACGGAGGCGTCGGAATTAAAATAAACACTGCGCGCGCCTTTCTCATTTATAAAGGCGGGGCTTGCTATATACTCTTCCGCCAGCAGAACCTTATCCATCTGGGAAAGCGAATCAAGTTCCAGCCTTACAAACCTGTTTTTATAAGAAGAACCTTTCCTGGCAAGAAAATAAGGGTGGGAGCTATATGCCGCGTCTACCTGTTTCTGGGATTTTTTAAGGTCATCGCGTCTGGCTCTCGGAGGAAAAGCGATATTTACAAGGTTTCTCGCAAGGCGTATCCTGCTTGTAAATACAATATCCGGATAAGGGCCGTCGCCCTTAATCCATTTTAAAGTTTTTTTATCCATAAATCTATTCATAATTCTACTTCTTTGTTTCTTTTTTTTTCTGCGCGTTAATCTTATCCCTTATCCTGGCGGCTTTCTCATACTCTTCTTTTTTCACTGCTTCGGCAAGCTGCTTTTTTAAGTCTTCCACAGAGCGGTTTGTTTTCAACCCGCCGTGCCTTCTTTTCAGGATCTTGCCGGTATGCTCCGTGGATCCGTGTACTTTCCTTATGATATCCTTAAGCTCTGACGAAAAAATGGAATAACAGTTACTGCATCCCAGAAGGCCGGTATTTATAAAATCCGTAAAACTATACCCGCATACGGGACATTTATCCCTTGTATACTGAACCTGAGCCTGATTTGCCGCTGTCGCATTAATTAAGTTAGCTATAATATTCGGAAGATAGAACTGCGGTTGCAGCATATTCTCCGGAGGGCCGAATTTCTTATTCGCGCACAAAGAACACAGGTGCAGCTCGGCAACATTATTATTAACTACTTTCGTAATATGTACAGTCGCAAATCTTTTTTTACAATCACTGCAAAACACCCGGAAATCCTCCAAAACACATAAATATTCTTTATA
>JBDRKI010000024.1:0-5773 GCA_043814095.1 Armatimonadota bacterium
GAACGCTTTTCCATAATTGTTAACCCCATTAAGCACCTCCCTTTAGCTAAGTCTAATTGGGAAGCGATTGTAAATCTACTTTATTTTCGTATAGATTTTTTTAATGAGGCAACGAATAGGTTTCATATAGATTTTAGATGAGGCAATTCGTAAACTTGACACATAAGTATACATGCTGTATACTTATGTATACAGGATTCAGTTAGCCGTCTAATCTTTGCGGGGTGCGGCTATGAGGAATTATTCTCCCCGCAATCCTAGAACTTCCCCGCTTTATCAGCTTGTAGAAGATTACCACGAGACATTCGAAAATTGCTACGATGAACTTTACCAGCGTCAATACGGTTTCTGGCGTCCAATAATCCGCGATGTTCTGTACAAATTCCTGGATTGCGGCGACTTACGACAGGGTTTTGCAAGGATTCGCTGTGAAACTTGCGGCAGTGAATATCTTCTTTCTTTCTCCTGCAAAACCAGATGCTTCTGCCCCTCCTGCAATCAAAGACGATCCCTTGAGTTTGGAGAGTCGGTTGCAGACAAAATCCTCGATGATACTCCTGTGCGAACCTGCACCTTCACTATTCCTAAAATGTTAAGGCCGTATTTTAAATTTGACCATAAGCTTTATTCAAGATTATGCAGGTGTGCTTACGAAACAATACTTGAGATGTTTCAGCTTATTTCTGAAAGCGAAGAAATCCTGCCGGGAATGATTATCGCCATTCACACCTTCGGTAGCCTGCTGAATCATCATCCCCACCTTCACGGCATTGTCACGGACGGCTGTTTTGACAAAAACGGCAAGTTTTATCTTCTTCCCGAAATTCCGGATAACAAGGAAATTTCAGATATCTTCGGGCTTAAGGTTTTAGAAATGATGATGAAGGAAAATAAAATTACAAAGGTTATCGCCGATAAGATAATGAGCTGGCATCATTCTGGCTTCAATGTCCATTTCGGCGGTGTGATTTCACCGCAAAACAGAAACGCACAAGAAGCCGCAGCAAGATATTTAGCAAGATCTCCGATATCTCTTGAAAAGATGACATACCTGCCTGAAGAAGGCAAAGTCATCTACGGCAAGCATAAAGGAGAAAAGAAAATCTTTGACGCCATGAATTTTCTTGCTCTTGCTACAAGCCACATCACAAACAGATTTGAACACAGGGTAATATATTACGGATGGTGGTCAAGTAAGATAAGGGGTATGAGGAAAAAGGCAGAGACGATTCATGAACCACTTGTCATAATAGAACCGGTTTTATCTTCCACACAATACAGAAAAAAATGGGCATATTTTATTAAGAAGGTTTATAAGGATGATCCGCTGATCTGTCCCAAATGTTCCGGTCAGATGCGTCTTATAGGGTTTATAGAAGAACCGCAAGCAGTTAAGACAATTCTTCTTTCTCTTAATTTGTGGGAATTCCCGGCCAGGGAGGACACAAAAAACGACAGGGCGCCGCCTAAAAAAGCTGTCTCAGCCTGCCCGGATTACTGCTCAGATATTGATTATGGCTGGGAGGCTTACTGGAAAGATCCCATATGGGAAGACCCCGTCTGGGAAGACGAAATATCTATGGCATCGTAATTATTCTTAAATACAGTATTGGATTAACTATGTCTAAAAAACAGTTTTCTTGTCCGAAATTTTCCCGTCATTGTCCTATTATAGTTCACAACGACCATCTTTTAATTCAAACACCGATTTTTTTCTAAAAATATCGGACACAAGTCCCTCTTTTTGCTATAATTTGCTCGGAATTTCAAAATCAAAGTTCTCACCCGCTTATCCATATTCGCTTTTGGCCAAGTTAAACCTTTTCCTTAAACCCGCTTAAGAAATCCTGATAATATACTTCATTATTTAAGAGAAGCTCCGCTGTTTTTACTGTTTTCATAAGGTCTGTATCAAGAGGATCAACTATCGCCGCCGAAAGCCCCGCATACATTGCCATAGTAAGAAATGTCCTGTTTATAATCTTCCTGTTTTTTGCCTGCTGGGAGATATTTGAAAGCCCCACAATTGTTTTTGGAGCGGGGTCTGAAATAAGCTGGAGTTCTTTTAAGGTATCAAGCGTGACTTTTATCTGATCCTGGGCCGCGGATACAGGCAGAAGTATGGGGTCTATATATATCTTATCTGTATCAAGCCCTTTTTCGGCACATCTTGCTATTATCTCAAGACCCATTGCGCTTTTATCTTCAACCGCCTGGGGGACACCCTCCTCATTCATGGCAAGCACTATAAGTGAAGCCGAATATTTTAATGCAAGCTCAGTTAAACCGTTAAATCTTTCTTCCTCCAGTGAAGCGGAATTAATTATGGCGGGGTTTTTGCAAACAGAAAGGCCGGCCTCTATTATGCCGGCGTGGGGATTATCTATGGATAAAGGGACAGAGGTAACTTCACATACCTTCTCTACCATCCATGCCATAATTTTATCGGCATCTTTTTTAATGGCAGGCCCCAGCGCTATATCAAGACAGTGCGCGCCGCATTCTGTCTGCTTTACGGCTAAATCCTGTATGAATTTTTCATCTTTGTTCTTTATTGCTTCGGCAACAGATGTAAACATGCCGTTTATTCTTTCACCTATTAAAAACATATTAGCCTCCGCTTAATTCATCTATCTTCTTTTTTAACACTTTCACTGTCTCAGGATGCCTTACAACAACTATATCTGATCCGCTTAATATATATGAAAGAGCTGTTACCGCTTCCCATATATAAGCGCGCTTGTTTATATCTCCCCAATCGGGGTTTTCTTCATTGGTTTCGCGCAGACCCCATACAACTTCGCCGGGCATGCTTATCAAAGGCAGTGATAAATATTTATCTCCGGAAAAACCGGCAAGGCGGATTCTTTCCGATATTGAATACGCGTACTCAAAACCGTACCCTATTGAACCGCTTGTGGGATATATTACCATCTTATTTAAATCAACGCCTGAATTATTTAACGAAAGGGCTATCTGCTTGGCTATATTTATATCAAGGGGTGTTTCTATGATAAGGCCGTGATCATTATTAACGGAAGATTCGGCCATCAGTTTTACGTTATTCTGGTTAACCGGTCCTATTAGAATATTGTTTCCCCCTAAAAGCTGAGCAGCCCGGGTTAAAACTTCCGTATCTTTTCTGCTTCCCGCTCCCCATATAATTAAAGGAATATTTACCGCTTCTTTTATTCTTTTTACCGTCTCCAAAGACTTATCTTCTTCTCCTTCTTCAAGAAGGCTTAAAAGTCGGATAAGCATTGCGTCCGCTCCGTATTCTTTCTCGCAAGCTTCTGCCCACTTTACCGGATCAGAAGCTGTATCCTCGCCTATACTGCTCTTTAATGCCTGGGGCATATTATCATATCTTCTATCAAATACTTCCATAGCCACAAGGGGTTTGGTGCATTTCTCATTATCATAATTAAGAAAGGGGAAATATTTCTCTCCACCTATTGCTTTATCTTTTCCGAATTTAACTTCCGCAACGGGAAAATTATTTTCTTTTAAAAGTTCTAAATTATTCATATATTATATCTCCGGAATTAAACTTTTGACTGAATACTTTTTAAATACAAACCCAGATCCTTTGCTTCTTTCGGCCCTATTAAAGACTCCCACCCGCTTACTTCGTCCAGCTCTTCTTTCACTGGATATATATATCCGGGCAGGATCATTTTTCTATGCGAGACTTTATTCTCAATACCGGACTCTTTCAATGCCTTATTAATCTTGCCTGCATTAATCTTATCCGATGCCCATGCGCTTAAAACAGATGTCCCACCCGTATCAACAATTAAAAGATAGGCCGGGATACGGCTGGCTTCTACCTCAGAAGATACTGCAAAATAGGTCAATGAGAAATTGGTTGTAATAACAACGGGTGAAGAAGCGTCAACATTGCCGATTTCATATAATTTAGCTTCAACCTGTATGGGTTTTCTCGGATCCTGGTAAATGTTATCCCTGAGGTTAAACAAAGACAGTAAAAATTCGGGTTCGGCATAAGGAAGATTTATTATTGAAGCATACCTGCATATATATGACGCGCAGTCAAGGTAATCATGAACTTCAACAAAAACAGGATAAGCAAGGTCATTCTTTTTATATTTTAAAGCGAGCTTTCTTGCCGAATCAAGCTCTTTGTAATTTCCCGTAAATGCAATAACAATATCTTCAACCCCGTTATCAATAAAGAGCTGTAGAGCTTTCTCTGAGAATGCGGCAACAGGAAGCTTTGATTCTTTTATCTTCTCGATATATGAGTTAATATCCTCATTATCAAAGCATATCAAGGGCTTATCATCCGGCAAATTTTTAATAACATAATCTAAAATATCTTCTCTGTTCATTTTAAGTATAAGGGGTAGTCTTTTATGGCTGTATATAATTTCTATGCATTTTTTAAAATCTTCAAGACTTGAATCTTCGCCATTAACCGTCAGCGCGTCTATAGTTTCTTCTTTATTTAATATATTCAGCTTTATACCCAGCAGTTTTTTCACTCTTGCGTTTATATCTTCTTTACAGCTTACTTCTACAGATATAACAGGTTTATTATAGAAAGCTTCTTCATGCCTGTATAAAACTTTCTCGCCGCCTGTTAATACCCCTGAACCCGGACCGAACCTGACCTGTTTTATCTGGTTCTCCCTTGTCTTAGAAAAATCGGCTTTGCCTTCCTCGGAAACATAAGGACACCCTGACAGCTGGGCTTTTTTCGCGGCCACTTTCATTGCAAAAGCCATGCAGGTATTCACACCGCACTCCTTGCAATTGGTCTTGGGAAGCAGTTTGTAAATATCCAGTCCGCTTAATGCCATAATCACAACCTCATAATAATTTATCTATATTTATATTTTACGTATCTTATAACATAAATCCTTTCAAAATTCAATCACCCTCTTTGCAGGAAACCGGATATGGTGTATAGTATTAAATATGGAAAAACAAAGCCTTTTTGGGGGTAGTTATGAATACGCCAAAAAAGAAACAAAATAAAATACCGGGGCCTACTGTCAGCAGGCTTCCCATTTATTCAAGATGCTTGATAGAACTTGAAGAATCCGGCCAGAAGATGGTCTCATCGGAAGAGATCGCAAGAATGACCGGAATTAAAGCTTCACAGTTCCGCAAAGACTTATCCTACTTCGGCGGGTTCGGCGTACAGGGCTACGGCTACAATGCCAAGCAACTCCTTGAAAAAATATCCGCCATAATGAACCTCCACAAAAAAAATAACGTGATACTGATAGGACTGGGAAACTTAGGCTCCGCTCTTGCTCATTATCCGGGATTTGTGAAATGGAACTTTAACATATGCGAAGTTTACGATAAAAATCCCAAAAAAGTCGGCAAAAAGGTTAACGGCTTGAAGGTTAAGAATATTAAAAATTTCCCAAAAAAATGCAGGTACCCGCTTGCCATCATAGCCGTTCCCGGCAAAGACGCCCAGACCGTGCATGACCTGCTTGTTAAAAGCGGAATAAAAGCAGTGCTTAATTTCTCGGGGAAAAAACTTTTATCCAAAAACAGCGAGATTATAAGGAATGTTGATCTTACCAATGAATTAGCCATTCTTTCATACCATCTTGCCATAGATTAATAAAAATAAGTTAAAAAGGCTTGACTCCCAGCCCTGAAGAATGAAAATTTTTCTCACCCTTAATATCCCTGCATATTGCCTTTAAAGCAAGTGAATGTGCAGGGATTCGACTTTTCAAAAGAACACCATTAAAAAAGTTTAAAAAATAATTTTCTCAAGAGCGTTTTT
>JBDRKI010000025.1:0-11081 GCA_043814095.1 Armatimonadota bacterium
GCCTGAGATCTTGTAATTAAAAGCTCATCTTTTAATGTTTCAAGATACAGAGAAGAAGGATCATACTGGCATAATGCAGGTATCTGGTCCTGACCGAAAATCTTCTTGCAGATATTTTTCTTATACAATAATTTCCTTATAATAATAGTTAACGGCGTCTCTCTCCCGACAGCGCCGAAATCCGCAGAACCGTATCCTGACCATACTGCCATTATATCTTCTTTTTTATGGCCTAAGAGTCTGCCTGCGTATTCTCTGAAATGCTCTGAATAGCTCTCCCCTACAAGCCCCAGCTTTAAATTATACTTTTTTAAAGGAAGCTTCATATCTTTGGCTTTTTCAAGCACTTCTTTTGTAAAAGGCGGATAGCTTATAAGGAGGGTCTGAGAAAAAGAAGGCGCAAACCTTTTCATAATATTTATTATCTCATCCTGTTTTGAACCCGGTGTTATAACAGTAATATTTTTACCGGAAAGAGCTAATGATCTCATAGCCCATGATGTCTGCTCACCGCTCACCCAGCTGCCGAGCCCTAACCCTACTATGATAAGAGTATCTTTTTTGCTTATATTATGGGCTTCTTCCAAGCCAAGCCCCAACCAGTAAGGTAGGTTCTTCTCTTCTTCGGGAAGTTTCGGCCAGTAAACAGGTTCGCTTGTTGTACCTGATGAGGAGTAAATAAAATGTTTGCCCGATAAAGTGCCGTCAATGCACAGGTCTGTAAGATCATGTTTTAATATATAATCTTTCTTACTTGTTACAGGGAGTTTCTTAAAGTCATTCATATCTTTTATTCTGGGAATGCGCTTGCTTTTGTTCTTTAAAAACTTCTTATATGCAGGTACCCTTTTTAATGTTGTATTATAAATATCTATAGGATTTAAGCTCATTTTTTACTCCCTTTATATCAGTATATTGATATAATTTTGACAATATTTATATCATTATACTATTATAGCATCATTTTTCAAGAAATAAGTCAATAAATACAAGAATATTCTAGCGCATTTGAGATTCCGGTCTTCGGAGTATTTTCTATAACCCCGCAGAAGGACAAGATTACAAACCTCAACTTGCTTTTTGAAGCGATTAATGCTATAATTGTATCATAATCTGAAGCGATTAATAGGCCTAATCGCTTCATGAAAAAGCGAGGATAAAATGAAATATATATGGCAAAGCGACCCATGGCCGGAATTAAGCTGGGATAGCGATATTCTCCTACCCTTATTAGGAAAAGCACGCCTTATACAGGGAAAATGCCTTGGCCGCATAAAACGACTCGGACTCAACCTGGACAAAGAGGCACAGGTGGATATCCTTACAGAAGAAACAATTAAAACAGCAGCAATTGAGGGAGAACGATTAAATCCTCAAACAGTACGTTCATCAGTTGCCAGACATTTAGGTTTGGAAGAGGCAGGATTAGCTTCTTCCACCCGATTAGTGGACGGCTTAGTTGAAGTCATTTTAGATGCCACTCAGAATTATAACAGTCCTATTTCTGCGGCCAGACTTAAAGGGTGGCATGCTGCACTTTTTCCTACAGGATATTCCGGTATTCATAAAATTCGGGTTGGCCAATGGCGCGGAAAAGGGCCAATGCGGGTAGTATCAGGACCAATAGGCAAAGAAAAAATCCATTTTGAAGCACCTCCAGAGGAAATAGTGAAATCCGAAATGCAGCATTTCTTAACCTGGTGGGGAAAAAGCCGTAAAGATACAGACGGGATTTTGCGCGCAGGCATAGCTCACCTTTATTTTGTAATTATTCATCCATTTGATGACGGTAACGGCCGTCTAGCACGCGCGTTAACAGATATGGCTCTTGCACAGGACGAAAAATCAAAAATTCGTTATTACAGTCTTTCCTCCCAAATTATGGAGGAAAGAAAAAAATATTATGAAATTCTTGAAGAATGCACTAATAGTAACGGCACAGATATAACCGAATGGCTTGTTTGGTTTTTAGAGTGCTTTGAACGCGCGATACAAAAATCCAATAACATTATTGGAAATGTCTTAGCTAAAGCCGAGTTTTGGCAGGAACATGCGCAGTCGGGAATTAATGAACGCCAGAAAAAAGTTTTAAACCCTATGCTGGAGGCAGGCCCCGGAGGCTTTGAGGGCGGCCTAACCACACGCAAATATGCAAGCATTGCCAAGGTCAGCCGTGCTACGGCATTTCGAGAAATATCGGAAATGATTAAGAAAAAAATCTTATACCAATTACCGGGTAAAGGGCGTAATATTCGTTATGATTTAATCTGGCCCCGGACAGATAAAAAGAAAATTTAAAGCGCGACCATTACTTCCTCTTATCCTCTGTAAGCCTTATTTTACCGGTTCTTTTGTTCCTGGGAATGCTCCCGGGAGGAAGAACCTCTACAGTTATAGGGGCTATCAATTTTTTTGAGAGCATTGTAGTAAGCTCTTTTGAATTAGAATATATCTTCTCTTCAAGTTTTTTTGATAAAACATTTAAATCTGCTGATGAACTTGAAGCCTCCGCTTTTATTACAAGCTGGTCTTTTCCCTTATTAAGCTCTGCCGTTAAAGAAAAGTTGGGACTTAGGCCCTTTATGTTCTCTATAGCCTCCCTTATAACTTCGGGATAAATATTCCCTCCGCCTATTATAAGGACATCATCACTTCTGCCGAGAAGTTCAAATAAAGGCCCTTTCACGCCGCAGGGACATTCTTTGTAAACCCATCTTCCCATATCTCCCACATCATATCTTATTACCGGTTGGAGGCGTCTGTTAAGGTTTGTAACTATAATTTTACCTTCTTCTCCCTTTTTTACGGGTTTTAAAGTTTGGGAATTTAATATCTCAACATACTGCAGTTTACTGTTAATATGATGCAGACCCCCTGAAAGATGCCTGCACTGGTATCCTATGGCACCTACATCATTCGTTGCATAACCTATTGATGCTATTCTTTCTGAGGAGAATACTTTTTTAATATAATTAAGGTTTTCCTTGAATATATGCTCTCCCCCGCTTAATATCTTGGGTATCTTAATCTTAACTTTTTTTTCTTTGGCAAGAGAAGCTATGGACATAAGCACTGACGGTATAGCCAAGACCGCATCGGGCTTAAACATAACAAGATAATTTAATATCTCTTCTGCTTCTATATTCCCGCCTATAGGCAGGTTAATGCATCCTGCTTTCTCAATGGCTTTTGAGAAGCTTAAAAATGAACCCCACATATTACCGGCAAATAAAAGATTGGCAACCGTATCTCCTTTATCTAGCGCGGCTGACAAGAGCCCTTTTGCAAGAAACCCGGCATTATAGTCCTGCTCTTCTACGGTTCGGAACACAAACTTAGGATCACCTGTCGTACCACCACTTGTAAATACATACCCGTTAGGCTGGGTCTGTGTAAGAGCATCTGTGTTTTTAGGAGGCAGGTTTTTCTTTAACTCGTCAGGAGCTGTTAAAGGAACTTTCTCCCACCATGAATTATTACTTTCTTCTGTTTTTATATTATCAAATTTAACATTTTTAAATTTCTTTTTGTAAAAAGGAGAGTTTTGTTTTGCAAACAAAACTAATTCCTTTAAACTATCCTTAACAATTTCTTCTTTATCACCTGTTAAAGACACCCATTTTACAAGCTGCTCTAAGGAGTATACACCGTCATGGGGAACACCGTGAACACGGCTTGTCATCTTCCCTATGGAGGTAAATCTATCAGCCCCTGTAAAGGCAAAAAGGTCAGCTACTTTCTTTCTTTTTTCCTCATCCGCGGCAATTGATACGGTCTGTATATACCTGCCCATATCTTTTAATATATCAGGCACTTTAAAAAGATTATCAACTTCTTTTACAAATAAGGTACGGTTAAGGCACGATATGGTAAAACCTTCTTCTTTTTCTAATATTACCGACCAGCTTTCATTGCCTTTACCGAATAAATATTCGGCCTCATCATGCGCTTTTGCTGCTTTAGCGAGCTGTCTTACCTTTTTTATCTCAACTTTCTCATCAATACTTAATTTTTTCTGAGGCAGAACCTTATTTATCTTTTTAAAAACTTCCGCGATAAGTTCTGCAAGCTTTTCTGCGTTTTTAAACTTGACCTTCCCTTTTTCAACATATACAACATGAGGCGATGCGCATGCACTCTGTTCCCATCTTGATACATCAAGAGCTATCCCGTATGCAATATCTTTTTTATCAAAAAATTCTTTTGCAACAAGGGCTAAGCTGTATTTAGGCCCATATTCTATAAGGCGTGTATAAACACCTAAATCTTTCCTGTAACTTTCTACCGCTTCTTTACCTCCGTAAACAACTACCGCATCAGCGTTTTTCTTAACAAGAGTCTCTGTTTCTTTATCTGCGCTTTTCCATGAAATAACACTGAAAGAAGATGATAATATGCCTTCTGTATCAGCTTCTTGTAAGCTCTCACAGAAAAGAAGCGGGAAAACCGGATCATCAGAGGACATCTTAAGGATATTAACATTTTTGGTTATAAAGCCCTGGGTAAGGCTGTCTAGGGGGCCTACAAATACATTCCCCGCGCCTATATGAATAACAACTCCCCTAGGTTCTGCTCTGGTATAACCTGAAAGCTTACTACAGTAGCTCCAGGAGTTAAGAATATCCATATTGCCAAGCTCACATGCAATTCTTTTTTCAAGATTCTCGCGTTTTAGAAGATCAACTAAAAAATCAATCTCTTCTTCTATCATTTTTTCATGAAAACCGGTAAGAGCAGGCATTAACTTTAAAGCTTTCCTGCGCAGGTGATAATTTTTATCCTCCCATAGATAAGATACTTTATCCAGAATATTAATTATCTTCTCAACAGGATAATTTCTTACCCTTTTTCTTTTTTTTTCGGCTTCTTTTAAAACTTTATTTATAGATACTTTAGATACATTATCTATAAATTTACCGAATATGTATGATCTCATAATAATCACCTTTCTACAAATCTGAGAAACCCTTAATCCTGTATATCAGAAAAGAACAGAGAATAATGCTTGCACCCGATATAATAAATATATTCTGTACTGATACAAAATCAGCGGCTGCCCCTATAAACCCGTACGCTATGGGCTGCATTGAAAAAACAAGCGAATTTATAATGGAAAATACCCTGCCCCTTATATCGTCCGGTACCGCCCTCTGAAACATTACTATAAGGTATATGTTTAAAAGACCCAAGGAACTCCCGAATACAAAAAGGGAGATGCTCCCCTGTATAAGATTGCCGGCAAAGGCAAGAAAAATATAGCCCAACCCCATTACAAATATGGTTAATGAAACAAGCAATGCTTTCTTTTTAATCTCCGAAAAAACCGCAGCGTATAAAGTAGCTGCAAACATACCGGCATAAACCATTGAATTTAAAATACCGAAAGCCCCTGCTTCTGCTTTCAAAACAGTTTTAGTAAATACCGGTAAGAGCACCAGTATTGAAGCCGTAAAGAAATTAACCACCCCGAAAAAGAGCAGCATCTTCCCGAACACGCTGTTAACACAGAGGTATTTTATCCCCTCTTTTATATCCTTAAATAAATTCTTCTCTTTTGTCCGTACTGTATGCTTCGGGATTGAGAGTAAAACTAAAAATACGGTAGATACTAAAAACGAACCAGCATTAATGGTAAACGCGAAAGGAACACCGGATACGGCTATAAGCACCCCTCCTAAGAAGAATCCTAAAAAACCGGATAAAGTTGTGCTTACCTGCATTAAAGAGTTTGCGGGAGCAAGCTCTTTATCTTCAACAAAATTGGGTATAGATGATAAAAGAGCAGGATTAAAAAACGTATTAAATATAGAGGCTATTACGGTTGTTACATAAAGCCAGATGGGGGTTAAAGTTTCCTGGTATGCAAGATATGCCACAAAACCTATTACAATAAACCTGCCTATATCGGCTATTATCATAATCTTTCTTCTGTCATACCTGTCTATAAAAGAACCAGCTATAGGGCTTAATAAAACAGCAGGTAAAGAGACACATATAAGGCCTATACCTGTATCAAGAGCAGAACCAGTGTAATTATAAAGGAACCACAGAAAAGCGATAGTATGTATCCTGTCGCCTATCTGTGATACCACCTGGCCTGCCCATAACAGAAAAAAATTCTTATTTTTAAATAATTTCAAAACCTGATTATCCATTATTTTAAATACTCCGATGCCGTAAGAGCGCACCCTTTATAAAGGGTTGTTCCCGCGCGTCTTAAGATTGTAAAATACGGCCTCTTTATACCACACTTACATTTACTCTTAGATATATAACCCAGATCTGATGATAAAATATTAAATGACGGCATGCTCCTTATATAAGGTGTTATAAACTGGAGAAGCCCTTCACTCCCATTAGGCATTATCTTTTCCGTAAGGGGATCCCTTACAAGTATCTTTGAGTAAACAAGCTCATGAAAATTGCCTTCGGGACATGATATATATGGAACACCGTGTTCTACCATACCGAATACATCCCTTATCCTGCTTTCAGGGATACAGAAAAAGGAAGATAAAAGATTCCTGTATTCATCTTTAAGTATGGCATCCCCAGTATGGAGCTTCCATCCTCCCCCGTTTATTACAAGACTCTCGGGATGCAAGGGAAGCTTTTTATGTTTTTCCATAAGCTTTCTTACGGTAAAATACGTAAAAGACGGGAACCCTATAATTCTTACAGGTTCACCGCTTTCCGCAGCTTTCTTAAGATAATCTCCTGCCTCATTTATATCAAATGTAAAATCCTCACCTTTTTTACGTTTTCTTAATGCGTAATATCTATCTATTGCAGGAGCAAAAACAGAATACATGTAATGGGCATAAGCTGCGCCCCTGCCCTTGCTCTGGTCATAATCATAAGTAAACATTACATAATGTGCTTTTTTATCTGATACAAGGCCCAAAGAACGCATACTCTGCTGCCTCATGAAATTATGCCTGTACATAGATAGTTTATCCCACATTATCCTGCTTACAGTTCCCTTTGTACCGCTTGAAGCAAGCTCAAAGATTATATTCTTCTCCGGAACCGATAAAAGTTTATACTGTTTTAATACATCAACAAAAATATAAGGGATATTTACAATATCTTTTTCTTTTTTTATCTTAGACGGATTAAAGTTATTCTGATTGCATAAATTTCTATAAAAAGGACTGTTATTATAATGAAAATTAACTGTTTCTTTTATACTCTCGAGAAACAGCCTATCCGTTTTTTCATTTTTTAAAAAAACATCTTCTCTATTGAAAATAAGTTCGGTACTCATTATTATACCCCGGCCTTTTCCTCAAGAGCTTTTTCTAAAGATACAGTTTTATTTGATTCTGCCTTCTCATACTCGCTTTTTATATAATCAAAAAGCTTCCCCGCAAAATCAGAATAAAGGTTTATGCGCGAGAAATCTATTTTCTGTGAGACAATATACTGCAAACGCAGGGCATCCGTACCTCTTAAAAAATTAGGTATAACCCCTATAAAGAAAAAGCCTAAGCTTTCAAAAAACTTACAGTATGAAGGAGTAAGCAGGTCATTTAACGGAAGATCAAGGTGAATTGTATCTATCTCTTTAGATAAAATCTCCTCTACTGTCCTTTTAAATACATCTTTAGAGTCTTTCCCGTACTTGAAAATACCTATCCATGAACATGCCCATTTAGGGGATATACGGTAATTAAAATCGGTATTTTCAGAAAGTGAACCTTCAGCTTCCGATATGAATACTCTGTCTGTCTTTAGATTAGAATATATCTTCTCTATAATCTTATAATGATCTTCGGGAAGATATACCTTATGTATATTATCATCCTTTAGATGCTTAAAAAATACAATTATTGTCTCTCTCTGGGGATATTTATCCTCACCGGGTATATTGGTAAAGGTAAGTCCCGGAGGGACATATCCTAAATCTATACAGCATTCCCTTGAACCGAACTCATAATTAACTCTCTGGCTGTAGGTATGAGTAGTAACAGGAGCACTGTAAAGACCGGCAAGGCCCATAGATGAAGCTTTCTTCTCAAGCAGGACTCTCATCCTTTTCATAAGCCCCCGCTTCCTGTGAAGAGGATCAACAGCAGCCTGGCCCAGCTCCCCTAATCTTGATTCAACATTCTCTATGATTATGCAGTAATGGCCTACAACTTCCCCGTCTTTTGTCTTGGCGACTACAGATACCATCTCACCTGTTTTATTAAGATGAGCTATCCTTCTAGGCTCATACACCTCATGGGTAGGATAGTTCCTGCCATAGGTACGGAGCATACAGTTAGTAACCCCGGGAGCATCAGAAGGTGTCATTATTTCTACTATATATTCTTCCTTATTTAAAGAATTCATATTTTATTTAATTCTCCTAATATTATATATATTTAAACCTGCTCAAATATATATTATTAATATATAAATTGCAAGTTATAAATAAGTGATAAAAATAAAAATTTAAGTAATATAGTTGTTTTTAAAGAAATTAAACCCTAATATCTTACCTTCTCTTTTCAACTCTTCCCATTTTTTAAGAAGCTCCATAAGATCTTTTTTGTTTTTAAGGCGGAATATTTTAGGCAATTCAGTCAGCTCTCTCCTTATGCTTTTTACGCTGTTAGATGTTTTCATCTTTTCCATGAATATTTTTTCCGCAAGAGCTTTTATATTGGTTTCAAATAATTCTACATACCCATCCGGATTTTTAGATAACTTATCGAGCAACTCAACCCGCATAGGAGACAAAGGAAACCGTTTTCTCATTATACCAAGACGGACCTTGCCTTTATCCAACAGCTCTTTATACTTATCTAGCAAATCTTTTAATCCGTCCGCATTAAATCTTTCCTCAAGCACGGTTAATTCATGTCTGACAGTTGTTTCACTCCCGCTTGTCCTCATGCCCTTTTTATCCTCTCCCAGCAATTTAGCCACAATAGCTACATAATCATTATCTATCAACTTTTTGTATTCCTCAAAATTTTCGGAAAGTTTTTCCAATATCTCAACCTGCATAGGAGTTAAAGGAATCTGAGTTCTAATTACACCAAGATTAACCTCGTTTTTATCAACAAGCTCTTTATACTTACCAAGCAAATCATCTAAACTATCCGCATTAAATCTGCTTTTAATTATACATAATTTTATCTGTATATTTTCTTTACTTTTTGTCGTTTTAATTTTTCCCTCGAACATTTTTTTTGCAAGATCCTTATAATTTACATTATCAAACAACTCTCTATATTCCCCGGTATTTTTGACAAGTTCCTCCAGTATCTCAGTTTGCAACGGCCCTAGAGGAAGGGATCTTCTCAACATGCCTAAATTAAGTTCATCTCCATTAACCAATCCTTTATATTTGCCCAATAAATCATCCAGGTTGCTTGAGTTAAATATGTCTTTAAGGCTGACTAATTCATTCCTCACGGTGTTTTTGCTGTTTGTTGTCCTCATGCCATCAGTAATTAATTTTTCCACAAGGGCAGTATATTTTGCATGACTAAACAGAGCTCTGTATTTTTTGGGATTCCCAGATAATTTTTCCAGTATTTCAACTTGTACGGAATTCAAACAAACCTGTCTTTTCATCTTTCCTAAATCAACCTCTCCCCTATCTACCAGTTCTTTATGCTTACCAAGCAAATCATCTAAACTATCTGCATTAAACCTGCTTTTAAGAATAGCCAGTTCATTTCGTATTGTCCCCTCACTATCCGTAGTTTTCATTTTTTCTCTAAGAAGTTTCTGCGCCATAACAGTATAATTTAAGTTATCAAACAAGCTCCTGTATGCTTCAGTGTTTTCTGCAAGTTTCTCTAGCATCTCAATCTCGACAGATCCTAAAGGAATTCTGGTTTTTATTACACCTAGATTAACTTCTCCTTTATTAACAAAGTCTCTATACTTGTCCAATAAATCATCCAGACTATTCACATTAAGTTTATTTTTAAGGTCAACTAACTCACTACGAATACTCCATTTACTGTTTATGGTTTTCATATCTTCCTCGGCCAGTTTTCCGGCAACAACTTTATAACCCTCATCATCAAATATTTCTCTATATTTCTCAGCATTCTTGGCAAGTTTATCCAGTATCTCAACTTGTGCAGAAGAAAAAGGCATTCGCATTCTCATTACACCTAGATTAACTTGATCTTTATGAACAAGTTCTTCATATCTGCCGATTAATTCAACTAAATTTTCCGTATTAAACCTGTTTTTAAGGCTAAGTAATTCATTACGGAGGCTCTCTTCACTGCCTGAGGTTATCATTTTTTCCTGTAGCAGCTTTCTCGCAAGAGTAGTCATATTTGCTTCAAATAAATACCTGTATTCTTCCGGCTTTTCAGAAAGCTTCTCAAGCATCTCAACCTGTACAGAAGTTAAAGGAAGCTGTTTTTTTAAGTATCTGGCAGGAAGCCTGCCCTTTTCCTTAAACATTTTCCAGTCCTTAACTATATCAAACAGATCATTTGTTCTAAAAATTTTAAATAAATCTAAAAAATTATTCTTTAAAGTTCCTACAGATGTTTTTATATTGTAGCCATTATTAAGATCACCAGTTATTATTCTGGAAATATCTGTAACCTGCATACCTTTAAATCTATCTGTACCAAACTTTTCCAGAATATCTAAAATATAATACATTAACGGTTTTTTAGGAATCTTGTAAAAACGGCCTGTACTCTGATATGCCTGCCATGATTTCCTTATATCCTTTATCTTCTTTAATTTCAGCTTTTTCATTATTCCTTTAAGCCTGCCAACTATAACCTCAGCATCATATCCGCTAATGTTCTCTATTAATCTAGGAAAAGGGGCATACTCTCCGCCTTCTATTCTTAATTCAATCTTGCCTTCGGCAAAAACATCTTGAAGAAGCTCTATTTCAATCTCATCCAACGTAATCTCCTGGGGCTCAAATTCCCTCGGATGTTCTAATAGCCAGCTGGAGGCAGGGCTCATAGGAACAGGATTAGCAGGTGGTGCCGCATTACCGCTCATTGCCATATTAACAGGAGTTACAGGCCTAGAAGCTGCATCCATCACAGGAACAGACAATCCCTCGACAGTTACAGGCCTTGGAATAATACCCAGAC
>JBDRKI010000026.1:0-14248 GCA_043814095.1 Armatimonadota bacterium
CCGCAGGAAAAACATACTTATAAATGTTGTTGATGATGCGCAGTTAAGCTCATTTATAATGCCGGCGATAATAAAAAGCGGGGATTTGAATATAGGCATATCAACTTCGGGTAAAAGCCCGGCCCTCTCCCTGGCCTTAAAGCTGGAACTGGAAAAAACTTTTAAAAAAAGCTTTGGGAATATAATAATCGGCCTGGAGAAATTAAGAAAGAAAAACAAAGGGAAGAGTTTCTGGAAAAAATTCTTTAATTATTCCGTAATCAAAGATTCTTCAAATAACTTTAAACTTACAAAAGAAAGAATAAAAAATGGCAGTAGTATGTCTCGGGTTAAACCATAAAACAGCGCCCATTAACATAAGGGAGCGCTTTGCATTAATAGAAACACAGGTTCTAGCCGCATTAAAAGCCCTGCTGGACCTTCCGGATATTAATGAAGCGGTTATACTATCTACCTGCAACAGAACCGAGATATATATACATACGGATAATATTAAAAAAGGAAAGGATCAGCTTGACAGCTACCTTTTATTAATACATGGCATTACCGCAAAACATACAGACAAACATTTCTACTGCTTAACCGAAGACGGAGCAATTAAACATCTTTTCGGAGTGGCTTCAGGTCTTGATTCCATGATTATAGGAGAAGGACAGATTCTGGGACAGGTAAAACAGGCCTTTGAATACTCAAAAAGATACGGCGCAAAAGGAGATTTCCTTAATAAATTATTCATGCACGCCATAAAAACCGGGAAAAAAGTACGCCATGAGACTGAAATATGCAGGGGGGCAAGCTCAATAAGCCTTGCCGCTGTTGATATTATAAAGAAAAGATTTAAAAACCTGTCTGAACTGAAAATACTTGTCATAGGCGCCGGAAAAATGGGATACCAGACTACCGAGTTCCTGTGTCAGAGCGGGGTAAGCTCTATTTTTCTCGCCAACCGCTCACACCATAAAGCGGCACAGGTAGCCGAAAAGATAAACGGCATCCCCGTAAAATACGAGGAACTGGTAGATACGATAAAAGAAGTTGATATAATAATATCTTCCACCTCTTCACCTCACTTTATCCTGACAAAAGATAAAATAAAGGCGGCACATTCTCTAAATAACCACCGTCCCTTATTTATAATAGACATTGCCGTACCCAGAGACGTGGATCCTGAAGTGAAAAATTTAAAAAACATAACATTATATAATATAGACGATCTGGGCAGGATTGTTAACGATACGCTTGATATGAGAGGCTCGGAAGCAGAGAAAGCAAAAAATATCATCAACCATGAATTCTTAAGCTTTATTCATTCGGTAAATATCCAGAAAACCGTGCCCCTTATACAGCATCTGCAGAATAAATACGAGGATGCTCTTTCCGAAGCACTCTGTAAAGTGCCGGAAGACAAAAAAGAAAAATTTCAGAAGTTCGGGAGAAATCTCATCGGAAAGCTCCTGCACAGCCCTATAATAAAAATAAAAAAGCTCGCAGATGACGAAGAATTCAGGGAAACTATTTCTTACATAAAAAAGATTTTTGATTAAAACCGCATTAACTGTTTATAACGTTTATCATCTCTTTATGAATAAGCCCGTTGCTTGCCAGAATATCCCTGCCGCGTAAATCAAGCCTGCCGCCTTTAAAATCCGTAAAAATACCGCCCGCTTCTTTTACGATTAATATCCCAGCCGCGATATCCCACGGATGAAGCCCCTCTTCCCAGAAGCCGTCAAACCTCCCGGCCGCAAGAGAAGCAAGATCATAAGCCGCCGCGCCGGCTCTTCTTACGGCCTGGGCGCGCATTACAAAATCTTTAAAAAGCTTTAAGACCTTATTTGATTTTTTATCTTTTATCCAGTAAGGAAATCCTGTGGCAAGCAGACTTTCCTTAATGCGCTTGATTTTTGATACTCTCAGCCGTTTTTTGCCAAGATACGCACCTTCCCCTTTTGCGGCATAAAAAAGCTCGCCGATAACCGGCGCGTAAACAACACCGGTTATCATCTCGTTTTCTTTCTGTAGTCCGATTGAGATGCAGAAAACAGGGAAATTATGCGCAAAATTGGTTGTCCCGTCTAAAGGATCAACAAACCACCTGTAACCGCTGCCCGACTCAACAGACGTACCTTCCTCGCCTACAAGAGCGTGATCCGGAAATTCTCTCCTTATAATCTTAGAAATTATATCTTCGCTCTTTTTATCAACTTCGGTAATAAGATCTATCTTGCCCTTATATGAAACTGTATGTTTTTTGCCGAAATGCCCTTTAAGATACTCCCCTGCGGAAAGAGCAGCATCCTTAGCGGTCTTAAGAAATTTTTTCATTTAATCCTCCGGTAGATTATAAAAATATTTCAATAGATGAATAATTATACCTTTAAAGGAATAATTATTGAAAATGTGTAAATTTAAAAGCAGTTATGAATAAAAACACAAAAAACATAATCATACTGCTGTATCTTTTTCTGGTCGCATTATGCCTTTTCGGAATAATATACTGCAATATTTTTAACGACACGCTTGTATTAACCGCATTAATAAGCTTCGCCACAATAATAGCGGCAGCACTTCTTATAGGGTGGGGAGCGGAAGCCGCACAGTTTATGATAAGCCAGGGGCTTGCGGTTGCGATAATAGCCCTCCTGCAGGTATTGCCTGAATTTTTCGTTGAAGCCGTGATAGCCTGGAGTAAAAACGTGGAGCTTATGCTCGCAAACTTCACCGGCTCAAACCGCCTCCTTATGGGGCTGGGGTGGCCGGCTATCTTTTTCATATATTACTACGTTCACTGCTTTAAATATAAACGCAAACCAAAAAGAGAAATAGAGCTTAAAGAAGAACACAGTTTAGAAATTCTCGCCCTTTTTGCGGGAAGTTTATACTTTATAAAAATACTGCTTACAAATAAAATAACACTCTTTGATTCTTTTATCTTCATTATAATATTTGCCTATTATTTCTGGTGCCTTTCAAAACTCTCCCCGGAGAAAGAAGAAAACATAAAAGATCTTATACCCCCGCCAAGAATTCTTGCCGAAGTAAAAAACAAAACAAAAAGGGCTGTTTATGTGCTCGCAATATTTATACTCAGCGGGATAACGCTAACCTTTATAGCACACCCATTCCTTGAAAGCATGAAAGCGATGGCGGTTCTTTGCGGCATATCCGCGTTTTTATTCGTTCAGTGGGTTGCGCCATTTTTAACCGAATTTCCTGAGAAGCTTACCTCTTTTTACTGGGCATCAAGAGTAAAACTCGCACCCATGGCTCTTTTAAACATGATATCGTCAAAGGTTAACCAGTGGACTCTCCTTATAGCCATGGTTCCCATTGTATATTCTCTCTCGTGCAGAAAGGCAATGTTCATACCGCTTAATACACATCTTAACCATGAAGTACTCCTTACCCTTATTATGACTTTCTACGGATCGGTGTGTCTTTTAAAATTTAAGTTCACCCGCGCGAATGCCTTTGTAATATTCTCACTGTGGTTTGTACAGTTCCTGATACCGGAAACAAGACTATCAACCGCGGCAGCTTTTTTATTCTTTACTCTTGTTGAAGTTATTATGCATTATAAAGATATGAGATTTATACCGGCATTAAAGAAAACTTTCGCGCATATATATAAACGCTAGAAGTTTACGCTTCTGACTATAACGATGGGGGTCTGCTCGCTTGCGTTGCCCTGCGGGTTCTTTACAAGAGACCTCATAACCAGATTTTTATATTTATCATCCGATATCGCGAAAACATCAACTTTCCCTAGGTCATTAGCGTCAACCACTGCCGCGTCAATACCTGTTTTCCGCTTTATCTCACTTACAACCCCGGAGCTGTCCCTGGGGCCCATAACAACGCATTTATCGTAAGGCGGGAGTGTACCGGAACAGTCATCAATAGCGGCCACATCTTTACCGGCTATCCTGTAAAAATCCCCGCTGCGGCCTATAAATTTACCCAGAATACCCGTAAAAACAGCTAAAATAATCCTTACAGGCCCAACCTCGTTTATCGCCATCTGGAGTGCGTAAACAGAAGACATGGAAGAATTCTGATCAAAAAATTTATTTAAATTCCTCGCCCAGAAACCCGGAGTTATATCGTCAACAAATCTAAACCTTCCCTGCATAATGGCAAGCGCTGTTTCCGCTATACATATTATAT
This sequence comes from Armatimonadota bacterium, assembly GCA_043814095.1. Lineage (GTDB taxonomy): Bacteria > Vulcanimicrobiota > JACPDS01 > JACPDS01 > JBDRKI01 > JBDRKI01. The sequence continues at coordinate 4,168 of JBDRKI010000026.1, forward strand.
CGCCCGGGAAAGTTTTCGGTTTTACAAGTTTTTCAATAACATCAAAAATATCATCTTTCTCGGTTAAAAGATGGGTTTTTATTAAAACAACATTGTCCGGAACGTCTTTCACCTGAGCTTCCTTAGATGAAGGTTCATCATCCTGATGAAAAAGATCTATTTTTTTCTCAGAAACATCCGAAAGGTCAGCTTTTATTGTTTCCTGCCGGGAAACTACAGGATACCTGCAGTAAAATTTATATTCTATATCAATTTTTAACTCTTTAACCATGCTTATGAATTTTTCGGGGGTCTTACTCCCGAGAGGATACTTCACGGTAATCTCAAAATCCGTAAATTTGCCGGGTTTGATAATATATGTTTCCCAGTAGCCGTCAATTCTCAAATTTGAAAGATTGTTTACGCTAACATCGATATCGGGGCTCTCATAATCAAGCTCTAAATGCGGAAGACTTACCGAGCAGTCAATAAGAAGGCCCTGCTGGCTGCCCCTGTTTAGAAATCTGCCCCTTCCTCTTATGTATATATAATGATCTTTAACGCGGTAGCATACGTCCTGGAGAATATCGGATTCTATACAGATATCACAATCGCCGACTTTTTTAAAGTAAAGTTTCACTAAGATCCATAAAAGAAATATAACAGCAAGCGCTGTTATTAAATACCAAACCGCCATGCTTTATCCTTATTTATAATACCTTATTTACACAGAAGCAAAAAAGTATTTTTAAGATTATTTGCCTTTAATTAAGACATCGTGTCTTTCTTCTATTTCTTTAATTACGTTTAATCTTCTCTCGTGTCGCCCGCCTTCAAACGGGGTATTAAGCCATGTTTTAACAATCTCGCGCGCAACAAGAGGAGTGGTTAGGCGCTCGCCGAGAGTAAGAACATTGGCATTATTATGCGCGGCGGCGTAATAAGCGCCTATGGTATTGTATGCCGCGACGGCGCGTATGCCGTCAATTTTGTTAGCGGCTATTGCCGTACCCGCGCCGGTACCGCAGGTTATTATCCCGCGGGAGGCGTCTCCCGAATTAATCACTTTTATAGCTTTTATAACGTAATCGGGATAATCAACTGAAGTAGTGGGAGAATTTACCCCTACATCTATAACTTCATAACCGTTTTCCTTAAGATATTCTTTAATCTCTTCTTTTAAATGATATCCTGCATGATCTGCCGCCATAACTATCTTTTCCATATTTTACCTCCAAAAATTATTTAATCTTATTCTTAAAAAGGTTTTCAAATACCTTCTTTAAGGACTCTTCTATTATTAACGCGCACTGCCGGTAAACTTCAAGCGGCTCGCCTATAGGATCAAAAATATCCTCATTTTCTTTTAAAACCAGAATTTTTTCAGATGAAGCGGGGTATCTGTTTTTAAGAATATCGCTATGATTCTTTGTCATGCAGTAAATTATGTCCGCTGAATCAATTATATTTTCATCTGTCTGCCTTGACCTGTGTTTGCTTAAATCAAGACCTTTCATCCTCATGACTTCAACGGCTTCAGAAGCCGCGGGAAACCCGGGCATAGCGGATGTGCCCGCAGAAGAAATTTTTATCTCTTCCCCCGTCTCGCCCGTCATACCCTTAAACATTGCTTCAGCCATAGGGCTTCTGCAGGTATTTCCCGTACATACAAATAATATATTTTTATGTTTATTACTCATATCTTATCTGGCCTGAACCACCTCATTGGCAACTTTCCTTAATTTATCCATCACAACCGCACCTATATTGGCGGGCAGTATGCCCTCTATGATTATAAGGTCGGCGGCTTTTGTTTCTATTGTTCTTAATACACTGAATATATTCTTGGCTATAACTTCAAAACTCGTTATCGTGCCCATTTTTATAACTTTCTGGTCTTCAAACTGCTGGGCTGACTCATCTGTCAGAACCAGAAGCACTTTTTTGTCTTTATTGGCATCTACAATGTCTTTTATCTTCAGAATTATGGTCCTTGTATAACCCTCAACAAGTATAATTCTGCCTTCGGGCTTAAATTCCGGAAACCCGGCTTCTTTCTCGTTGTTTATTGAAAGGACAGGCCTTATACCGGTAAGCTGGTGTATCTGTTCCGCGGATACAAACCCCATCCTTAAAATTCTCGGGGTGGCCGTACTTACGTCTAATATTGTGGATTCCACGCCTATCGGCTCCTGATCCGTGTCAACAAGAGCGTCAATCTGTTCCTTGGGCGGGGCAAAAGAAGCAAGCACGTGTTCGGGTCTTGTGGGAGAAAGCTCTCCCGAAATATTCGCACTGCTTCCGGCAACAGGTATGCCGGATCTTTTTATTATCTCCAGGGTTACTTCATTTGCCGGTATTCTTACACCGACTTTCTTTGAACTGCCGGTTACGCTGTCAGGAACTCTTTTCTGCTTCTTGAAAAGAAGCATTATCGGGCCGGGCATCGTTTTATTTATAAGCTTTTCAGTATATTCCGGTATTTCTAAAACCAGACTCCTTATATCTTCCGGGCTTGCCAGATGATATGCCAGGGCTTTCTGGAGGCTTCTTTCTTTTATTTTAAAGAGCCTGTTTACAGCGTCTTTATCAAGAGCGTTAACAAAAAGCCCGTAAACCGTCTCCGTAGGCATTGCTATAATAGCGCCGTTTTTAAGCTCCTTAGCAACAGCATTTATCTTTTTATCATCTTTTACGCTTTTAATTTTGTAATACTTTAGTTTGTTCATTTTCTATTTCCCTTACCATATCTATTATTTTTTCTTTCTCCACAAAAACGGTATTCCCGTCTTTACGCGTCTTTACTTCCAGCTTGCCTTCTTTTATTGTTTTGGCTCCTATAACTATTTTAACCGGTATGCCCATTAAGTCTATATCTTTAAATTTCACGCCCGGACGCAGGTCCCTGTCATCAAGAAGGCAGTCAATGCCCTCCTTACGGAGCATGTTGTATACATCAAGAGCAAGGCCCATCTGTTCTTTCTCCGTGGCTATAACAGGTATAACCGCCACTTTATAGGGGGCAAGGCCCATAGGCCATATTATACCGTCTTTATCATTATACTGCTCAATTACCGCTGCGACAATACGCGATATGCCCACCCCGTAGCATCCCATAATAAGGGGCTTTTCCGTGCCGTCTTCATCAACAAAATGAGCTTTTAAAGAATCCGAATATTTCGTGCCGAGTTTAAAAATATGACCAAGCTCTATGCCTTTTTTAAGCTCCATAGGCACTTTACACTCGGGACAAAGATCTCCGGAAACCGCGACCCTTATATCAGCCCAGAGATCAACTTTAAAATCCCTCTCTATATTGGCATTTATAAAATGGGTGTCTTTTTTATTCGCCCCTATAACCGCGTTAAGAACTCCTTTTATGTCCTTGTCGGCGACAACCTTTATATTCTTTACACCGACCGGCCCCGAGAATCCCATAGGAGCGCCGGTTATCTTTTCTATCTCGGCTTCCGCCGCCATTTCAAGCTCTTTAACGCCGAGCGCGGATTTTAAGTGCGCTTCATTTATATCATGATCCCCGCGCACAAGACCCATTATATATGAATCCCCGCTTTTATACACTATCGCTTTTATAAAATCTTTAGGCGCTTTTTTAAGAAAACCCGTAAGCTGTTCAATAGTCTTAACATCCGGAGTGGATACTTCCTCCATCTTATCCAAGCCCTCTTTTATAATCTCTTTATCTTCCCTGTGGTATTTAGCAACAGCGGAAGACCACCCGGTATCACATTTAGGACATACAAATAATGTATCTTCCCCTACAGAGCTCTCAACCATAAATTCATGACATACATCCCCGCCCATAGGGCCGGAATCCGCTAAAACAGCACGTGTCTTTAAACCGCAGAGCTTAAACAATTTTGTATAGGCATCATAAACACGCTCATAATATTTATCAAGGCACTCCCACCTGCGGTGGAAGCTGTACATATCCTTCATTATGAATTCCCTGCCCCTTATAAGGCCTGCACGGGGGCGCGGTTCATCCCTGAATTTAGTCTGTATCTGGTATAAAGACATAGGGAGCTGTTTATATGAGCGGATTTCCTTCCTTGCTATATCAGTTATAACTTCTTCATGGGTCATACCCAAACAGAACTCTCGTCCGCTTCTGTCTTTTAAGCGGAACATATTATCGCCCATCTCGGGGTTTCTGCCTGTCTCATCCCATAATTCTATCGGATGCATTGCCGGCATTAAAAGCTCCTGGCCGTCTATTTCATCAAAGACCTGCCTTGCAATATCTTCTACTTTTTTAATAACCTTATAACCCAGAGGGTAGTAATTATATATGCCTGATGCCAGCTTTCTCATAAGACCGGCCCTTAGCATAAGCTGGTGCGATACACATTCTGCTTCTGCCGGCACTTCTTTTAAAGTAGGAGCAAATACCTTTGACATTTTCATAATAACCTCGCCAGTTCATTAACAATTTCTTTTTCTTTAACGGTCTTTATTATTTTTCCTTTTTTAAATATTACGCCTTCTCTCTTACCGCAGGCAACCCCGAAATCAGCCTCCCTGGCTTCCCCCGGACCGTTAACAACACATCCCATAACGGCTATTGTGGCGGAGAGCTCCCTGCCTGAGAATTTATCTTCTATTTTTTCCACAATCCTCTTTATATTAACAGTACATCTGCCGCATGTAGGACATGATATTATATTAGGATATTTCTTAGAAAGTCCCAGTGACTGCAGTATCTTGTAACCCGCCTTTACTTCATAAACAGGATCATCAGTTAAAGACACGCGGAGCGTGTCACCCAGCCCTTCATATAATAATATGCCGATACCCACGGATGATTTTATGCTCCCCGAAAAAAGCGGTCCTGCTTCTGTTATGCCTATATGGAAGGGATAAGAACACTTCTTGCCGAGAAGCTTATATGCTTCTACGGTCTTACCTACATCTGAGATCTTTAAAGATACTATTATATCCTTTAATCCTTCTTTTTCAAGAATCCTTATCTCTTCCATTGCGCTTTCAACAACACCCTGAGCAGTTACATGCCCTTTATATTTTTTCAATATCTCTTTTTTCAAAGAGCCTGAATTAACACCTACCCTTATGGGAACCTTATTCTTCCTGCACGCTTTTGCAATAAGCTTTATCTTATCCTTATCAGTTATATTCCCGGGATTAAGTCTAAGCTTATCAACACCCTGCTCAACCGCTTCAAGTGCAAGCTTATAATCAAAATGAATATCTGCCGCAAGAGGGATATGAATCTTCCTCTTTATCTTCCCCAGAGCCTTAGCCGCCTTCATATCGGGAACAGCGCATCTTATAAGCTGGCAGCCGGCTTCTTCTAACTTCAATATCTGTTCAACAGTCTTAGCAACATCTCTTGTATCAGTCTTGGTCATAGACTGGACAACAACAGGAGCATTACCTCCTATATAGATATTGCCTACTTTTATTTTTCTTGTTTTTCTTCTTTTATTCATTTTACTTTCTTTAATTCTAATTCTTTTTTAACTCTATCAACAAAGCCTTTGGGGTTAATAATCCATCCAAGATCGTATTCTTTCCCGTGAAGCTTTTTCTTAAATGGCGTTCCGGTCTCACGCAAATACATATAAATAGTCTCTTCGTCTAAAGTCGGATCGATCTGTAAGCCAAGAGCCATAACTCCGGCTAGGTACGGCGGAGCCCAACTTTGACCGCCAGTTCCTTCAAATTCATAACCATTTGTGCCGCAAAAACCGCTTGCAAAGGTTCTATTTTCTATAGGTACATGTATTTGTTTAGTTTGATCAAATAACTGAAGATATCTATTGTTCTGCTTTTTAACTGCATCTTGCAATAAAAATTGATTCCAATACCTCATTTCATAATTATTTGGATTATTTCTGTTTTTATTTACAGGGCATAGTATACCATCAAGAGAATCATCTTCATAAGAGCAAGAGATTATAATTATACCGCTTTCCTTCGCTTCTTTTTTAACTCGATCCCACTCCCCTCGATTTTTATCATTATATGCGCAACCACTAGAAATGCTAATGACTCTTATTTTATCAGATATGGACTTGTTTTTATTATAATCAATGATTTGTTTTATTGATTTAATTGTATCGGCAGTGTAATCATCCTGGGTTAGAACTCTTGTATTTTGCGCCCAATAATATAAAGATGCGCCCGGGGCAACACCGCATTCATTTCCCACAAGTATGCTCGTAACAGCCGGGCCGTGCATAGATGCTATCTTATCTATGTCATTTTTAATTTCTTCTTCTGTATAACCAATTGGTGTATATTTTGCTATTTTACCTTTATATTCTTTATGCTCTTGAAATAAATTCTGATCTATAATTGCAACTTTAACACCTTTACCGGTAATGCCTTGATTGTGCAACCCCTTTATTCCAAGCCCCGGTTCTTTCCCGATTTCTATAATTTTGCTCGGATCAAAATTAGGAGGAAGCTTATCTTTAGGCGGCCAGGGAGTTTCTGAGTCAAAGATACACGTAACTAAAATACTATAGAGCTTGCTGAAATCTATAATTTGAAATCGTTCATATAATTTATGACGCTTTAAATTAAAACCTCTTAAATCAGACCATTCTTCCAATAAAATTTTACCGTTTTTATCTTTATTTAAATTTGGTTTTTCACCCGATTTAATCCCATATTTTTCAATTCTATATGCAGGCTCTGTTAAGCCCTCCTGATTCTGCGCAACCAGTCTTGATTCCGGCTTCTTCCCCCATTCAGGCTGTCCGTAAACTCTTCCTATCTGCATAATCACCTCTATAAAAATCAATACTAATAAAGCTATAAATATTTTTCTATTCATGCTTATCCCTTATTTTATTAATGGTGTTCCTTTTATAATTCTCATTACATCCTGGTATGATATAAGCAATGCAAGCCCGAGCAGGGCAATCAAGCCAACCCAGTGGATCTTGCCTTCAAGCTCCTGGTCTATGGGTTTTCTTCTTATTCCCTCTATTATAAGGAATACTATCCTTCCCCCGTCAAGCGCAGGCAGGGGCAGAAGGTTAAACATGCCTATCAGCGCGCTTAATATTGCCACAAAATATATAAGGTTGGGAAGCCCTTTCTGGGCTATAACAAAGATAATCTGACCTATACCTATAGGGCCTGCCGCTGTTTTAACAATTTCTTTGCCTGATACCTGTTTTGAAGCTATAAGCTTTATAATGTAAAAAGGAGTCATTGTTATCTCATAAGTACGCTCAATACTGAACATCGCGGCTTCCCCTACCGTTGCCTTTTTAAAATAAAAGTCAAAGGCGTTCCTGCTGGGTATAACCCCTATCCTGCCGATATCGTATTCTTTATCATAACCTATCTTTGTATTAATATTCAGCTCTTCTTTGCCCCTGACAACCGTAATATTAACATCTTCATCCGGATGCGTATGCATATAATTTATAATATTCGGAAGATTCATATATTCATTGTTAACGGCTACTATTTTATCTCCCGGAAGAAGACCTACCGACTGAGCGGGGGTGCCGGGTATTACTTTTTCAACAGTTAAAGGAACTTTAACAACGCCGAATGAAAAAGCAATAACAAAGAATAAAATTACTGCCATAAGATAATTCATAATGCATCCGGCGGAGATAATTTTAAACCTCTCCCATACAGTCCTGTTCTGAAAATTACCCTTATCTTCTTTGCTTTCACACTTTGAATCTTCGCCCTCAATGGACACAAAGCCGCCTATGGGGAATAACCGCCATGCATAAAAGGTTTCTCCTTTTTTCCATCCTAATATTTTAGGCCCCATACCTATGGCAAACTCATGAACCCTTACGCCAACTCTTTTGGCGGCAATAAAATGGCCCAGCTCGTGTATAAAAATAATAGCGCCGAAAACCAGTATAACTTTTATTAATGCAAGCCAGTTTACCGCAAACCATAATAATACTTTTTCCATAACCTGCTCCTTATTTTATCCGTAAGTTTTGATAATATTTTCTCTTGTTTTTCTGTCCGTCTTTATAAGGTCGGGGAGTTTGGGATTTTTTATTATTTTATGTTTATCCATCTCCCTTTTTATAATCACCGGTATATCAAGAAACTTAATTTTATTTTCAAGAAAGAGTTCCACCGCGGCTTCGTTTGCCGCGTTTAATACCGCGGGGAGTGTCCCGCCCTTTCTCCCGGCCGTATACGCGTAGGAAAGGCACGGAAACCTCTTCATATCAGGTTTCTCAAAATCAAGTTTCCCTATTTTGCTTAAATCAAGCTGTTTAAGCTTAAGCTCTTTTCTTTCCGGATAATTAAGCGCGTATCCTATGGGAAGCCGCATATCCGGGATGCCCAACTGTGCCATAACCGAAGTATCTATAAATTCAACCATCGAATGTATAATGCTCTGCGGGTGAATAATAACATCTATTTTGTCCAGTTTAAGGGAGAAAAGATGCATTGCCTCTAAAACTTCAAACCCCTTATTCATAAGGGTGGCGGAATCTATGGTTATCTTTTTTCCCATATTCCATGTGGGATGAGCGAGCGCTTTTGCAGGTGTTATTCCCTTCATCTTCTTAGCCGTGTATCTCCTGAACGGCCCGCCCGATGAAGTTAAAACAACCCTGTTTATCTTCTTAGGATCTTCTCCCCTTAAACACTGGTATATTGCCGAATGCTCACTGTCCACGGGAATAATCTTAACTTTGTTTTGCTTCGCCTTTTCAATAACAAGCTCGCCCCCGACAACAAGAGCCTCTTTATTGGCAAGAGCAAGAAGCTTAGTTGCGGATAACGCCTCCAGTGAAGGAACAAGACCGGATACGCCCACAAGAGCTAAAACAGTTATATCCGAAGGAGTCCCTGCCGCTTTTTTAACGCCTTCATCCCCGGTATAAAGTTTCAGTTCCGGGAAAAGCCTTTTAAGTTTTTTAAAACCCGTCCTGCTCTCAATAGCCGCAGAAGAAGGAGAAAATTCCTTTATCTGTTTGGCAAGCTGTTTCCAGTTTCTGCCTGCCGAAAGAGACACAACCTTAAACTTCCCCCTGCTTTTCCTTATAATATCCAGGGTCTGGCATCCTATTGATCCCGTTGAACCTAATATAACTACTTTTTTCATACATATCCCTTAATATTTTTAGTATTCTCTTTTTAAATAATAGTAATTTACGGAAGAACAAATATTTTAATAAGTATATACATTATCGGGGCTGTAAAGAAATACGAATCAAACCTGTCCAGTATCCCGCCGTGACCTGCTAGAATAGAACCGGAATCCTTTACCCCTGCTTCTCTTTTAAGTAAAGACTCAAATAAATCACCTAACTGAGCGGCTATGGCAAGAGTCATGCCTAAAAATATACTGAAAGATACCGGGATCCCGAACAGATTATAAACAGGCATCCCGAGCAGTTTCCCCATGAAATAAGCGATTATAATTGAGCATATAAGTCCGCCGACAGCGCCCTCTATTGTTTTCTTGGGACTTATCTGAGGCCAGAGTTTGTTTCTGCCCAGATATTTGCCCACGAAAAACGCGCCCATATCACAGAAAGCGGTAATGAATATAAGATAGATTACAAAACATGCCCCTGCGGAAACCTCAGTCCCCCATACAATAAATTCACCGGGGATAGTTCTTAACATAAAAAGGTATGATAAAAAATAAGGAACGTAAACAAATCCGAATACTGCTGTGCTTACATCCGCAAACTGGGTAAACTGGAAATTGCGCTTTGCAAGATGAACGACAAGAACCACTATTATAATTATGGTAAGAAGGTAAAGCATTCTCGCGTCGCCGAAAAGATATACCTTGCTCTCGGCGGCATACCTGCCGTCGCCTTTAAAAAAATATAAAAAATAATACATGCTGGCCATGTAAGTAACCGCGGCAATTATCGTAGTATAAACAAGGGGCCTCTTGGAGTTATCCTGTTTGGACCTTAAATAAAAAAACTCTTTTAAACCAAGAACGGCGAGAACGGCGATTTCAAACCAAAACGCCGTAGGGCTCCATATTATAAGGGCTAAAGTTCCGAAGGCAAGAATACTCCCCGTTATAACGCGTTTAAGAAGCATGAGCACCTCCTCCGAAGCGCCTGTCTCTTTTCTGGTATTCTATTACGGC
>JBDRKI010000027.1:0-19971 GCA_043814095.1 Armatimonadota bacterium
TCAATAACAAAATTAAAAGACTTAAGCGCATGGCGTACGGCTATAAAGACATTTATTATTTTAGGTTAAAAATCCACCAACATTGCGGGCTTTTAAATCCTAGATTTGTAACTTAATTGCAACTTATTTACGAAAGAACCATATTATTTAGAGGGTTTTGCCGAAAAATATCCGCAGAAGCGGTCTCCTCTGGAAGTTTCTATTATATAGCTGCCTTTTAAAATTAATTCAGTTTTACCTGTTTTAAAATTAGATTGTTCAACAAAACTAGCTTTCCAGATACCCCTTATTTTTCCAGGAGATAAAGACCTGTTTATGGTAGTAAAGCTGTAATTACCCGTAATATCTCCTTTTAAGGTATTGGTTGTGGGATCATAAGCGCCGTTCCATGTGCCTTTCAAGGGGCCGTAATCCTTGTTTACGTAAAAAGTGCCCCAGTGTTTTCCTGAAACAGTGCTGCCTGAAATGTTAAGAATAATTTGCCCCATTACAGAAGAGGTAGATGTCTTTCCTTTATAAGTTCCATTAAATTTTACCGAGCTGAGCTGAAGCTGTTCTTTTTTTCCGATGTCTTTATATTTTTCTAAAATCTGCTTCATGCGCTCATTTAAAGGCTCTATTTTTTCAATCATATCAAGAAGCCTGTTATAGACTGACAGCATACGCCGGTATTCTTTACGGTTGTATTTCATCATATCGGGAAGATCATTTATATTTTTTATGTCATTTTCCAGGATTTTTGCATCTTTTTTTTCTTCAGAGAAATCTAAGTCCTGTATGCTTGGTTTTCCAATTCTTCTTGCCCACTTTGTCATGGCTTTCCCTACATTAGTGATAATCCTGCTTTCATTTTTCAACCGTCCCTCGGTCATATCCATATAATCATTCTGGAGTTTGGTTAGATAAGCTTTAACAGTGGCTTTATCGATTTCTAAAGATGCTATACGGACAAATACAGGATTTAAAAGAATAATTTCTACCGTATAATTAGGATCAGATTTTCTTTTTTCTTTTATCTCCATAGAAATATTATGAAGGCACTGTTCAAGGGATTCAATATTTTTTTTGGCTTTTTCGAATCCTTTATTCCAGTCAGGGAGTTCGTTGACATTATCATGGATAGCATCAGTATAGCGGTCAACTTCAAATTGATATTCAAAAGCCAAAGATGCCTGTGCCAGTACTATAAACATAAGACCCAGTATTAGAAAAATATTAAAGAATCTTTTAATCATTTAAGCCCCCCGGGCATCTGTTTACTTCACTACCAGTACAGGGCAATGGGCTATATGCAGGACCCTGTCGCTTATGCTTCCCAGGAAGAGGCTTTTAATCTCGCTTAAGCCCCTGTTTCCTATAATAATTAAATCATAGCCGTTATTAGCCGCGTAAGACGCGATAGCTTCCGCGGGATGGCCGTATTCAAAATGGGTGTCAACTTTAATTTTGGAGCCTTTAAAAACTTCAAGGGTGTTATCAATGGCTTTTTCACCGGCTTGTTTTATTCTTTCTTCAACCTGTTTAGGAAGGATATCGTCTTCCGCCATAGAAGGATGGTAATTCATCAGGTCCATTATAGGGACCGGTCCGGCGGTTAATATAGTAACAGAAGCTTTTGTCTGGCCGGCAAGTTGGAGCGCATATTGAGCGGCCTTAAGGGAAGAAGCTGAGCCGTCAGTGGCAAGTAATATTTTTTTAATCATAAGTCGCCTCCTTACTGATAGATAAAAATTCTTTAAAAGGAAGGATTAATCCTTCCGGAGATTTTCATGAGAATATCCGAACACAAAATAGAGCAGATACTGCAGAGTGCCGATATAATATCGGTTATCGGCGAATATGTCTCATTAAGGCCGAAAGGCAGGAATTATCAGGGATTATGCCCTTTCCACAGCGAGAAAACCCCTTCTTTTACGGTCAGTTCGGAGAAAAATATATGGCACTGTTTCGGCTGCGGCACGGGCGGGAACCTGCTTCACTTTCTTATGAAAGCAGAGAATGTGTCTTTTCCGGAATCTGTTAAACTTCTTGCCGACCGCTGCGGTATAAAGCTGGATTTTGACAAAAAAGAAAAAGAAAAAGAAGATATTTATGATAAACTGTTAAAAGTTCTGGAAAAAACTTCTCTTTTTTATCATGAAAATTTATTAGACAAACCCGAAGGGAAAAGAGCGCTTGATTACCTTTATAAAAGAAAGATAAGCGCTGAATCCATAAAAAAGTTTAAGCTCGGGCTGGCTCCGGATTATCCGGACAGATTATATAAATACATAAAAGAAAATAATTTGTCCGTTAGTGACGCTTCTTCCGCGGGCCTTATAAGGAAGAATGACAATGCCGGTGTTTTTAACGATTATTTCAGAGCCAGGGTGGTTTTTCCTATTTTTGACTACAGGAGCAGGGTTATAGGGTTCGGAGGCAGGACTCTTACGGGGAGCGCCGCGAAGTTTTTAAATTCACCCGAATCCCCGCTATTTCTAAAAAGAAGAAACCTTTATCTTCTTAATTTTGCCAGAAGCCATATTTCAAAAAAAGATTATACTATTGTCGTGGAAGGATATTTTGACGCGATTATTATGCACCAGTTCGGATTTATGAATACAGTCGCGTCCCTGGGTACAGCTTTAAGCAGGGAGCAGGCAGGCGTTTTATCAAAATATTCAAAAAATATAGTTCTGGCAATGGATCCAGATGAAGCCGGAGAGAAAGCCGCGGATAGAGCCATAGAAATATTCGAGGATGCGGGCTTAAATGTTAAAATACTGGTTCTTCCCCGTGGTTTTGATCCTGACCTTTTTTTGCGCGAAAAGGGCGTTAAAGAGTTTAAAGCCGGACTTTTAAAATCATCAAATATTATCGATTTTAGGATGATTTTGGGCTCTAAAAAATATAATTTAAGTACGCCAGAAGGAAAAGTCGACTTTATTAGAGAAATTATGCTTTCGGTTCATAAAATAAAAGAGCCTGTAAAAAGAGATGAGTATATAAAAAAAATTGCGGCTTTTGTTAAGGTAAGGGAAGAGGTAATAAGGTCTTATACTAAAGCGGAAGAAAAAGTAAGTAGGGGGCAGGCTCTAAAATTATTTAAGATACCGGAGCTTGAAGAAAGATTGCTTAAAGCAATCTTTTTAAATCCCGCTTATATTGAGCGGGTAAGAACCGAGCTGGGTAATAATTTTGAGGATTTGAAATTCAGCTGCTTGTTTGAAGTGGCCTGCGAAAAAGAATTTGAGGATCAGAAGGATTTAATAGAGCATATTAATTTGAAGATTAAAGACACGGGGCTTCTTTCGCTGGTAAGCAGGATAAGCATGGAAGAAGATTTTGAGCCCCTGTCAGAAGAGTTTGTAGAGGGTATTTTAAAGAAGATTAAAGACGAGCGCCTCAAGATTATTCTTGAGAACCTGGAAAAAGAGATCTCCGAACTTATAACCAAAGGCGAGATTAACAGTAAAGATGATAAGTTTCAGGAGTACCAGAGGCTTGTAAAATATTTTAGAAGCAGATAACTGAAAGGAACCTCAAATAATGGATCTTAATGAAGAAGTACTCGGTCAAATAAAGAAACTGATAAAAGAAGGCAAGAAAAAGGGGTCTCTTACATATGAAGAGATCAGTTCCGTATTTGGCGACAGGGAAGACATCACCCCCGAACAGGTAGATGAAATACTGGAAAAGTTTATTAATGAAGGCATTGAAATAATAGATGAAGGTTCCGAAATTACCCCTGAAGAGGTAGAAGAGGCCGAAGAAGTTTTAGTTTCCGAAGGCGTTCCTTATGATGATCCGGTAAGGATGTATTTAAAAGAGATAGGCAGGGTGGACCTTTTAATCTCAGAGCAGGAAGTAGATCTGGCTCAAAAAATTGAGCGCGGGGACGAAGAAGCGAAAAAACAGCTCATAGAAGCTAATTTAAGGCTTGTAGTAAGCATCGCGAAAAAATATGTAAGCAGGGGAATGCTTTTCCTTGATCTTATACAGGAAGGTAATCTCGGCCTTATAAGGGCTGTTGAGAAATTCAATTACCGCAAGGGTTATAAATTCAGCACATACGCAACATGGTGGATAAGACAGGCAATAACCCGCGCCTTAGCCGATCAGGCAAGAACCATAAGAATCCCGGTGCACATGGTAGAGACCATTAACCGCCTTATAAAAACATCAAGATCCCTTCTTCAGGAGCTGGGGAGAGACCCTGTTGTTGAAGAAATAGCCGAGAGAATGTTCCCTATTCTGCCGGAAGAAGTAACCGCGCAGATGAAGGAGCAGATGGGCAAGAACGCCCATATAACCAAAGATATGCTTGAGACCGAGATAGATAAAAGAAAGAAACAGGGCGTAGACAGGGTAAGAGAGATAATGAAGGTTGCCCAGGAGCCCATATCTCTGGAGACTCCTATCGGCGAGGAAGAAGATTCACACCTCGGCGATTTCATAGAGGACCATGACGCCACATCTCCCGCGGAGGCGGCTTCGGTTATGCTCCTTAAAGAGAAAATGGATGTTATTTTAGAACACCTTACTCCCCGCGAGAAAAAAGTTCTTCAGCTCCGTTTCGGACTTGAAGACGGACGTCCCAGGACGCTGGAAGAAGTGGGCAAAGATTTCGGCGTTACGCGCGAGAGGATAAGGCAGATTGAGGCAAAGGCCCTGCGCAAATTAAGGCACCCCGCCAGAAGTAAATGGCTTAAAGACTACTGGATGACCCAGTGAGATGTTTCCAGCCACGCATTTATATATTCTCAAGAAAATTTTAAAATATCCGGATGATTTAAACTGTTTAGGTTCGGTATTTCCCGATGTGATGACTTCAAAGCGCATAAAATGGCATGAGAGCCATACCGGCGCTCTTTCTTTCTATAAAAGCCTCCCCGAGCATTTAAAAAAGAAATACATTGGATTTTTTAAAGGATATTTTTCCCACGCGGTTGACACCAAAGGGGTGGATTATTACGGCGATAAAAAATATAAAAATTTTGATACGGGCTATTCTTTTGAGCTGGGAAAGAAAATTGAAGAGGATGCTTTGAATGTGTGCGGCGTAAGGAAAGAGGCCTCACTCTGGGCGGCGCATAATTTTATAGAGATGGGCGTGGAAATCATCTTAACATCCGAAGATAAAACCTTATCTCCCCTGATTTATAATGCGGTGGAGAATGCCCCTCGGGAGATTATTAAGTTTACGGCACAGTATTTTAAGACGGAAGAGAATATTGTAAAAGAATCCTTAGATAGGTTTTTATCCGTTATCCCGAGGGAGGCTCCGGATGAGGCTGTTTTGGCCTCAAAATATGCGAAGGTTCTTAAGGCGAGGCACGGTGTTGAAAAGGTTGATCTCAATGAAGTAAAGTCTTTAATTGTTGAAGCAAAAAACATAGTTAAAGGCAGTTATAAAGAATTTATAAGCTTTTGTGTGGATAATATATCAAAGTTTATAAATAATTTTAAAAGCTGATACAATTAATATAAAAGGTGTTGACTTTTCCTTTCCGTGGAATTATCATATATCAATAAGATAAAAAAGAAATATATCTGTATTATTTACGACTTATTCTTACGGGATAAAATATAATTTCGGCTTAAGGAGATGTTATATATGAAAAAATATGGAATCCTTACCCTTGTAATATTAATAATCTTTGCTTTTACCGTTGGGGTCTGTTTTTCTGAGGAAGTCGCCGCAAACACCGAGAATGATGCCGGCAAAAACAATCTTCTGGAAAACTGCGTGAAAAATATATCAAAAGTACAGACCCTTATTGAGTATTATTACCTGCAGTCGGGTATATATCCCGAGTCACTGGATCAGCTGTATAAATCATATAATGTTTCACCGGATGAAACAGCGGAAGTTAAAAATAAGATTGAAATACCGAAAGATCCGGCTAGCGGTAAGGATTTTGTTTATAAAATTGATGAAGGGGAGACCTCTAATTATCATTTAATGGTGCCTGATCCCAAGCTTTACGGCGTTCCTAAGCTGGAGCTCTCCGCGTTAAACTGGGGATGGATGAGCACTTATGCCGGCGAGGAAAGAAGAAAGATGGGCATTTCCATATGCGTTGATCTTTTAAAAAGACTGGCAACCGATGTGGAGCTTTATGCCCAGCAGAATGACGGCAAGTTTCCCGAGAACATAGATATCCTTATAAAAGAAAAATATGATTCACCCGAGGTTTTCTCATGTCCGGTATGTAAAGCAAAATACGTATATGAATTAAAAGATGATACTTATATAATTAAATGCCCCGACCCCAACAAACATAAATTAAAACAGCTGGAATATGATTATTTAAAGGGTGTCGTAGGGAAGTAAAAAAAAAACAAAATAAAAATATTGTATTTAAAATCCATCCGGTTTTACAGGGCGGATTTTTTCTTGAAAGGATTTATGAAATTAAGTATTTTCCTTTTTATCTTGTTGGACAGTCTTTCTATAAATACGGAATAGCTCATCTGTCCGTTTAATATCTTGTTTGCCTCTTCGGATACGCGCACAAGTCCTTCATAAGCTATGGAAGGGAATAAATAGGAAATGCGGGCCATCTTCTTCGCGTAAAGCAGCTCTTTCCCTATGATAGAATGGATGAGCCGCGTATATTCCGAAAGACTCATCCTGCCGTGCAGGGCGCATTCAAGCACTTTTGCCGCGTTTATGCCGCTCATAACCGCGTATTTTATTCCTTCACCGCTTAATTTGTCTACAAGGCACGCCGCATCTCCCAAAAGAACCGTTCTTCCGGTGTTAAGAGTTCTGTGCCTGTCATAATAAGGATAATATCTTATAGCCGGTTTAAAGCCGGATGTGTCAAATTTTAAATATTCACAGAATTTTTTCAGTGCTTTTTTTAATTTTTCCGGTTTTTCATATCCGGCCACATAACCGCCCAGGGTGAAATGGTCAAATTTGGGTATTAACCCGAAATACCCCTTTTGCAGCCAGTTAAAATCCATATGGGTGCAGTTATGGTACCTGTTAAAGATATTTTTACTGAAATTATCCGTTTCCCATACAAGGGATGACGCTGTTTTTATGCCCTTAAATTCTTTCGAAAAAAGCTTGCTCCTGACAATGGAATTTGCTCCGTCAGCTCCAATTAAAAATTTGCACCTGAAGGTTTTTCCGCTCTTTGTTTTTACTTGGACATAATCATCAAATTCCTGTGCATCAAGGATAACTTCACCGGTGAAGCTTTTCGCGCCGACCTCAACCGCTTTTTTGTAAAGGAAAAAATCAAAATCGCTTCTGTCTACACCGTATAAAGCGGTTTCGTCAACTCTTGAATAAATGTCTTTGCCGCCTTTATACGTAAAATATACCGATCCTATGGGAACGCAGTTAATAGAGCCGAATATATCAAAGTCAAAAAGCTTGTTAAGGTATGCCGGGACCGCCCCACCGCATACTTTATAGCGGGGCTGGGATTTTCTCTCTATAATTGCGACGGAATATCCCGCGCGCGCCAGATTCAAGGCCGCGGCTGACCCGGCAGGTCCTGAGCCTGCCGTTATGAAATGGAAAAAATTATCTTTCATAATTAAAAATCACTGACTATCTCGATCAGATCGTTACTTATTTGTTTCGTAAGGTTTATAAATTTTATGCCGCAAAAATACTTATTATGCTGTTCTGAAAATTCCGCCCAGATAACTTTTCCCGTGCAGTAAACGGTTTTATTCCCGTTCTTCAGCTGTATGTATAATAACTCGTTTACGGACAGATTTTCCTCTGATGCTATTTTAACCCCGCCCCTGCTTATGTCTACTGTGTAAACCACAGCCGTGTTTTCAGATAAGGTTTTATCCTGTTTAAACACCTGGTATATAACAGGTATGGTTTTATGCAGTCTTATATACTGCCTTTTATCACCAGCATCTTTTTCGGGCGGATTTATAAAGCGCAGTATCTTGTTTCTGTCTTCTGAAGATAAATTCTTGAAAATAACATGAGCAAGATAAATATCCTTTAACTTTGTCTGTTTTATGCTTGCGATATAACCTATTATGTTTAACTGGAGTTTATTTATAAGTATATTAAGCAGAAGTATCGTATTAATTTCAAGCTGTTTTTTAAATACTGCGTATATACCCCCCCCGTCATTTAAAAAACTGAAGATTGTGCCGCATCCGCTGTATGAGGCCTCTTTATTCGTAGCCTGGAAATTGAAATTATAAGGGGTTGGGAGCATGAAAGAATCTTTAAAATCGGGTATATTTTTTAATTCCTGTATAATAACCGAGGCCCCGGAGTTATGCCCTTTTGAAGTTGAAAATTCTTCAGTGTCAATTGTGTTTAAATCTTGTTTATCCATAAAAAGCTCCGTAAATAGTAATAAAAGCTTATTTCTATGATTTACTGTTTTACCCTGCTTTTAACATGGTAAAGGGTATAAAAAGTTAACATTTTGTTAACAGACAAAAGAAAGATTATTTTGTATAATTTAAAGTGTAAATTGTATTAAAGGGGGTATAAAGATGATAAGCAATATTTCACAGACCGCAATCCATAACTTTAACAAGGCGGAGAAACCCGGCAGGCTTATAAAAAACAAGACATGGTTAAGCAAAGTTGAACTGGATGATAAAACGGATCTGATAACAGAAAAAGTTTTTGATCCCGAAGAAGATAAGTTTACCGATAAAATAAAATACATGATTCTCGAGATGGATTTAGGGCCAACGCAGACCTACAATGTAGGACGGGTTTTCCGTTATAAACTGAAGCTGGAAGACGGGAAATTTACATTCATAAACGCATATATCCGCGGCATGAAGTACGATGGGTCCGGTGATAAGTGGGATTTTACCGTAGACCGTGTTGATAAAACAAGCAAGGAAGAGATTATTCTGCCAAGGTTGGCGAAAATAAGAGAGGATCAGCAAGAAAAAGGGAATAAAGATATAGTTACCGTGCTTAATTATGTCATTGACGGGACTGAAATGCTGAAATAAAAAGGTAATTTTATGAGTGATGGTATTATACGGCAAACCCATGAGCTTTTATCCGAACAGCTGCCCGGCGCTCAAAGAGCAAAAGCCAGAGAATATCTTAAAAATTTGTTTGGGGATCAAACTTTGGATTTAATGACCCAATCGTTGAGTAAATTTACGGAAGAATTTCAGGGAAGGCTGGTTGTCAGGATAAACGATAAATGGATGAAAGTAAACAGTGGCTTTAGCGTTACAGAGCAGGAGCGGATTGTAAGTTTTCTTTCCGGGGGCAATAGCACCGAAGTTAACCGCATAGGGGAGCGTCTTTTAAATGAGATGCTTATGGATCGTAATACTCCAAAATTTATAGTCAGGATCTTTACGGTAGAAAAAGCGCATGATACTTTTTTGTCGTTATGCTGTAATCTAGATGGAATAAAAACCCAGATTGAAACTGGCGTCTTCGGCGCTAAATATGTTACGGACTTTGTTTTGGACTCTGCCGCTCTTGATGCGGAAGGAAAGATTCTTTTGGAAAAATATGCTGCCAGACTTAACAGGACTGTTCCCGCAGCAGGTGTTGACAAGTTCCGAAAAAACGTAAAAGTAAAATCTTCTTCTGTTTCTAATTTTGAAGGATTAAACAAGCCCAAAGGCGGCATGCGCGGGATAAGGTGTTTTAGAATAAAAATAAAGAATTTTAAGGTTAAAAGATTTAAATTTCCGTGGATATAATTATGCTGGTTATTTATAAAGGTTTTTTTAAGGGAAAGAATAATTATAAATACGTATGCGGGAAGAAAAAAAGATATTCGGCTTTTCTAAAAATATTTTCAATCTAGGGCTTATAAGTTTTTTTACGGATTTTTCCAGCGAGATGATATACCCGCTCCTGCCCGTGTTTTTAACTTCGGTTCTTCACGCTTCTTTTGCTTTCGTAGGTGTGGTTGAGGGCATAGCCCAGAGCACGGCAAGCATACTGAAGCTTGTCTTCGGATGGCTTTCGGATAAGACAAATAAAAGAAAAGTCTTTGTCGCCACAGGATATACTATTTCTTCAATAATAAGGCCCATGGTTGCTTTCGCGGTCGCTCCGTGGCAGGTTCTTTTTATAAGGTTTGCGGACAGAGTCGGCAAGGGCATAAGGAACGCCCCAAGGGATGCTTTAATCGCAGATACTTGCGAACCAGACAAAAAGGGCAAAGCGTTCGGTTTTAACAGGGCCATGGATCACGCCGGCGCGGTAATAGGGCCGCTGGCCGCGTATCTGCTTCTTCTTTATTTTACAAATAATTACAGGCTTGTTTTCGCGCTCTCATTTATCCCCGCGTTAATAGCTGTTTTTATTGTCTTGTTTTTAATAAAAGAAAAGAAAAAAGATAATATCTGCAAGAATGAACCCGTCAAATTAAATTTTAAGATTTTTGATAAAAATTTCAAAACATTCTTAATTGTTATTTTCATTTTCACGTTAGGCAACTCATCAGACGCTTTCTTAATACTCAGGGCAAAGGATCTGGGTATACCGGTTGTCTTTCTGCCCGTGTTATGGATGCTGCTTCATATTGTTAAAGCAGTCGGCGCCGGTCCGGGCGGGGCGTTATCCGATAAGCTCGGGAGGAAGAAAATCATTATAGCCGGATGGATTGTATATTTTCTTGCATATCTTGGTTTTGCCTTTGCCGGTAATTCATATCATATATGGCTGTTATTTGCGGTTTACGGCTTCTTTTTCGCTCTAACGGAAGCCGCGGAAAAGGCTTATGTGGCGGATCTGGTTGATGATAATATCCGCGGATCAGCTTACGGGGCATATAACTTCATAATAGGCATAGGAGCCCTCCCCGCAAGCTTAATAATGGGTATTTTATGGCAGAAGTTCGGGGTAGTTTCAGCATTCTCATTTGGGGCTGTTTTAGCCGTAATTTCGGCATTTTTGCTTGCATTTACGGTCAAAAACAAATAAAATCCTTATTTTATAAGTGCTTTTTAAGTATTATTATAAGGGGCGAAATGTTAACAATTTGTTAACAAAAAGTTAACGAAATGTTAACATTTTCTCATTGAAAAAAGATGCTTTTCCCCTTATAATATAACTAAAGCAAAAAGCGGGCAATCTAGACTTGTTTATTTTGCTTATTTGCAAGAGGTGTGAATTATGAATTTAAACGGTTTATTTAACGGCATACTGGGAGCCGCGGTAAATTACGGAATAAATCAACTCACCAATCCTTATGTACAGGTAGATAATAATATACAGAGCCAGATCAGCCAGATGCAGTCACAGCTGGCAGCTAAGTTTGCGATGATAAATCAGGGCGCATTGGGCTCTCCCGGCAGCTCCGGCGGCATTGTGGGTTCAATCCCGATGTACGGCGGACTTAATTCTTTCTGGAATTCCGGTGTGGATGCATCAACTGCAACGGGAGTTATAAACAAACCCACGATAGAGGAAACACACACAAGCGCGCAGGAGATTTCGGCAAGTTTAAGCGCGGAACCCCAGGATAGAGAAGCATTGATAAACGGTTTGCTTGATGATAAATTAGCCCAGCTTGTGGCAAAGGATCCTAATACTCTTACAAAAACCGACATTTATTATTTAGGGCAGATTAAGAAACTAAAAGAAGACTTGAAAGACGTTCCTACTGAAGCACTGGAACTTTTAAAGAAGAACGGGACAAAGATTAAGATATCAACAAAAGGCGATTCACTGCAGGGTATGGGGGTTATTAAGGTCATAGATTCCAGCGGGGCTGAAAAAACGATTTCAGATATAGTAGGGGTTTTGAATCAGGTAAAAGAAAATAACGGATTTAAAAATATTGATACTTCTGTAATAGGTAAAACTTTTACGGATTTAAAGATGACTTATGTTTCACCGGATAAAAATTCCACCGATGTAAAAGGAATAGATGTATTTAAAGACCAGATCGCGAAAGAAGCCGTTTCAGTATCCGGCAATGAATCAATGGGTGCGGAGATGGCGGAAATTCTTTCAAGCGAAGCTCAGACTAAGCAGTTTAAGGAATATCTGGAGAAGCGCAAAACCGATAAACCCGAAGACCTGCAGAAAACAGAAAAATTGATCGAGCTTGTCAATATGTGGGAAGCGGCAAGAAATTTGCCAGTTAAGCATGACGGACAGTACTACAGACCGCAGGAATATGAAGTAATAAGGGCATGGGACAGCGGAGAGATCGAATCATTATATTCAAATACCGATAAGACTCTTTATTTAAAAGACGATGTTTTAGGCAAAGTAATGAGCGAAAAAGACGCAGGCAAAGTGGCAGTTCATGAACTGGCACACGCGCTTGAAAAGTCATTGCAGGATTTAGTGCCTGATGTGGGCAACAGTATAACTAAAAAGGTTGAAGAATATTATAAAGAAAATGCGGAGAAAGACCAGGATGCTATAAATATAGATCCGAACGGAACGAATGAGTTCATCACTCCTTATTCAAGCACATGCGCATCAGAATATTTTGCAGAAACAGTAGCAGCTTACTTTTATCCGCCTAAGGCAGAGGTCTTGAAAAAGACCGACCCGAAGCAGTATAATTTACTTAATGCTCTGTTTACGGAATTAGGTATAGCAAAACAGATAGCAATGGGCAATGTTCAGAAAACTGCATAACAGGAGATTTATTTAAATGAAAATAAAATTAATACAGCCGTCAACCAATGAACCTATAGGAGAAGTAAGGTTAGAAGACAACAAAACAGTAATAGATGTAAAAGACGAAGAATTAAAGGGAAAACTGGAAGAGTTTTTCAAAATACCTATAGAGTATAAAGAGAATCTGGAATCAGAAGACGGGAGCGTAACTGCTTCAGCAAGAAAAAAGGCAGAACCGGGAACAGTGAAATTTTTTGAAAAAGCCGTCAGCGAACTTGGAAAATTCAACTTAAAAGGCGAACTTGAATACGACAGCTTCAAGTTTTAACCGGAGGACAGTATATGAGTACAGAACAAACAAGATTAAATGTAGATGTTTCTAGAGCCGCACAGGGCGCTATAAGCTTCGGCCAGGCTCCCGCGGAGAAGATTCACGAGTCATGGCATGACCGCGGTGACGGTGTTGATGCAGACAATAAATTATTTAAATATGCCGCCTATACAGACCCGCAGAAACAAACTTGGCTTAATCTTTCCAAGAATTTCGGCTCTGGTTTTGACGGTTTAGTATAGAAAAATATTAAAAAATCAGATAATTAAAAGACTCCTGTTTTCAGGAGTCTTTTTTTATGGTATAATTTAATTCCAATGAAAAAGCTTGTATTTGACTTAGAAACCCAGAAATTAGCTGATGAAGTCGGCGGCTGGGGCAATATTAAAGATATGCTGCTCAGCGTTGCCTGTGTTTACAATCTTGATACTTCCGAAGAACTTGTTTTTACCGAAGATAAAGTTAGGGATCTTATCATAGAACTTCTTGGTGCTGATCTTGTAATAGGGTTTAATATTATAAACTTTGATTACAAGGTGCTGCAGGCATATACCCATCTTGACTTAAGGCAGATAAAGACTTTAGACCTTTCCTGGGAAGTTAAGAAAAACATGGGCCGCAGGATTAGTTTGAATAATCTTGCCAAAAACACGTTAAATAAATCTAAATTAGGTTCTGGCCTGGAAGCTGTGGAGTGGTACAGGAATAAACAGATGGAACAACTTATATCTTACTGCATGGAAGACGTAAAAATTACCCATGAGCTTTATAAATACGGCAAAGAGATGGGCCATGTTTTTGCAGAACATGAAGGCAAGCGGTTCCGCGTGCCTGTCAGCTGGAGATAATCCTTATTCTTGACAGGAATCTATTTCTATATTATACTTAAAGAGTGTTTCAGTATTAGGCCATAAACAGGAAGAAAATGAAATGAAATTTCAGGATTTTTATAAAGCGCTTGTAAGGAAAAAATATTATATTTTTTCTTTTAATGATATACTGACTTTTTTTCCGAAAGAAAATAAGAGTAATCTTGAAAAACGTATTTATACATGGAAAAAGAAAGGTTGGGTTTATTCAATTAAAAAAGGATTGTATGAGTTGACTTATCCCCAGGATATTATAATTCCTGATTTATATATAGCAAACCGCCTGTATGCGCCGTCCTATATTTCTCTGGAAACAGCCCTGTCGTATTACAGTATTATTCCTGAAGTTGCCATGGGGGCAACCTCTATAACTACAAAACCTACAAGAAAATTTAAAAACAAACACGGTTTTTTTTCTTACCGCACTGTAAAGCCCGTACTTTTTACCGGATATTCAATATTAGAACAGAACGGTTTTGAAGTTTTAATAGCTGAGCCGGAAAAGGCCTTGGTAGATTATTTGTATTTTAATAAGGGTGTAGATTTTGAAGAAGAAAGATTTGAAAAGGACGTACTATCTAAATTAAACAGGAGAAAGTTAAGGTATTATGCCGAATTATGCAATATTAATTTAAAGAGGTTTTATGCTTACTTACGAGACATTGATTAGTCAGGCCAAGATCAGGGAAATGCCCGCAAATAAATTAAGGGGTATATTAAGGGAATATATACAGATCCTTATTTTAAAAGAAATATCACGTTCTAAATCAGGTAAGAAGATTTATTTTTTAGGGGGTACTTACCTGAGACTTATTCATAACTTGAGAAGATTTTCTGAAGATTTGGATTTTAATGTATTCGGCATGAATAAGGGAGAATTTGAGAAACTTATTCGGTTTGTAAAAACAGAACTTCAAAGATTCGGGATTAATTCCGAATCAACTTTTAAATATAGAAACAACTTATTAACTGCTAATATGATTTTTCCCGATATAGAAGAAAGGTACAATGTTAAAAGTAATTATAAACATAAAGGATTTATAATTAAAATTGAAACAAATTCTCCTTCTTATAAAATAGAGACAGAAACAGAGGTTCTTTCTGGTTTTGGAGAGGTATTTCCGATTCTTTGTATGAAAAAAGAATGTATATTTGCCGAGAAAATAGACGCTTTGATTAAAAAAAACAGGGGGCGTCATATTTATGATGTAATTTTTATGCTCTCTGCCGGTTTTCCAGTAAGCAAGAAGGTACTTTTGAATAATAACATAACAGAACCTCCGGACAAAGTTATTCTAGACAGAATTAATTCTTTTTCTTCTCAGGAACTTAAAAAACTGGCAAAAAATTTACAACCTTTTTTATTTGATGAGAAAGATTCAGAATTAGTTGCTGATGCTCCTCTGGTTATATCATCTTTGCTTGGAAAGAGAAAATTAGAAGTTGTATAATAAAAAATAAAATTATATATCAAACATACTCATCTGGTTCTGAGCTTCATATAACCGCTGTGAAAGTTTAGTATAGCGCTTTTCTATCTTGTCATTTCCCACCGCTATGGATATGGCTTTCCTGCTTCCTATAAGAACCGCAAGCTTTTTTGCCCTTGTTATGGCGGTATAAAGAAGGTTTCTCTGCAGCATAATGTAGTGGGAAGTTGTAAGGGGCAGTATTATGCAGGGGTATTCGCTTCCCTGGGATTTATGCACCGAGCACGCGTAAGAGAGAACAAGCTCGCCCAGCTCATGCGCTTCGTATTTTACGGGATGCCCCCCCGAAAAATCCACGTAAACAATATGGTCTTCTTCGTCAATCTGTGTTATTCTGCCGATATCCCCGTTAAACACGCCTTTGTCGTAATTGTTTTTTATCTGCATGACTTTATCGTTTGTCCTGAATCTCCCGTGGGGAAGCTTTATCTCTTTTTTATATTCCTCCGGGGAGTTTAACATATTCTGCAGGGCGTCATTAAGGTATGATACTCCTATGGTCCCCCTGTACATCGGGGATAATATCTGGATGTCTTCAACGGGGTTGAGCCCGTATTTTTCAGGCAGCTCGCGCAGGGCAAGATTTATTATTTCTTTAGACGCTTTTTCCTGATCATCTTCTTCTATAAATAGAAAATCATGGGAGCCGGGTTCAAATACCGGCATACTGCCCTGGTTAATAAGATGCGAATTTCTTACTATCCAGCTTTCGGCAGATTGCCTGAATATCTGGTTTAAGTGTATTGTTTTAATCTTTTTGGAAGCTATTAAGTCTCTTAACACGTTCCCCGGTCCCACGGGCGGGAGCTGGTCGGCGTCTCCTACCAAGATAAGGCGCGCCGAGTAGGGGATTGCCTTCAGGAGAGAGTTGAAAAGGTATATATCAATCATGGATGATTCGTCTATGATGAAAAGATCGGCATTAATTGTTTTATTCTCATCCCTGTTAAAAGTGTGAGTATGAGGCGAATATTCCAGGAGGCGGTGTATTGTTTTCGCAGGGTGGCCGCTTGCCTGCTCCATTCTTTTGGCGGCGCGTCCCGTGGGCGCGGCCAGTATCGTTTTTAATTTAAGCATTCTCGCGAATTCTATAATGCTGTTTATGGTTGTTGTTTTTCCAGTACCCGGTCCGCCCGTAAGGATAAGGATGCCCGACCTTATGGCCTGTTCAACGGCTTCTTTCTGCGACGGGGCAAGGTTTATGGAGAGTGAACCGAAAAAGTTTTCAAAGTGACGCCTTGTAAGATGCATATTAAAGGTAAGCATATTAAACTGCATTATTCTTTTTGCCACTTTTTTTTCCATGGCGTATAACGGGGTAAAAAACACGCAGTCTTCCTCTATGATAATTTTATTTTCCGATGAAAGCGCTTCTATCGCCTGGATTATAAGATTCTGGTCTACGGTTAATATCTCAGAAGCGTTTTTCAGAAGCTCTTTTAAAGGCAGATAAAGATGTCCCTGTTCGGACGCGTTTTTAAGGGCGTAAATCACCCCGGATGAAATCCTGTTTCCAGATTCGTTCTGTATACCTGTTTTTTTAGCTATCCTGTCCGCGGTCATAAATCCTATGCCTGATACTTCATCGGCCAGTTTATAGGGGTTTTCAAGCAGTATGTTTCTGGATTCATCCCCGAATCTCTTATAAATTTTAGCGCTTAATGAAGGCGATATATCAAATTCCGAGAACTGCGCGAAAAGGTCTTTTATCTGTTTCTGCTGCGCGTAGGTTTCACTTATGGTTTCTGCTTTTTTAGCGCTTATGCCTGGGGTTTGCGCGAGTTTGCCGGGATCTTTTTCTATTATATTAAGAGTATCCATGCCGAATTTTTCTACGAGTTTTTTCGCGGTGGCGGGTCCCAGTCCTTTTATTATCCCTGATCCCAAATATCTTTCTAAGGAATCAACGGTCGTCGGTTTTATCTCTTCATAGCCCTTTACGTTAAACTGGTGTCCGTACTGGTGGTGCGTGGTCCATTCCCCGGTAAGTTTGTAGTTTTCCCCCGTGTTTATTTTGCCGAAATATCCCACAACCGTAACCGGATGCCTGTGGGAATAAACCAGGAATCTGGCAACCGTATAATGATTGTCCTGGTTCCTGTAAGTAATATGTTCTACAACGCCTTCAAGCTGCATTAAAGCCTCATCATTAATTCCATTTGTTTGTTTTCTGTGTTTATTATCTCGGCGACCGGAGCGTAATATTTTCTGTGGCACGGAGTTGCCCCGAATTCTTTAAGCGCCTCTAAGTGGGCTTTACTGCCGTATCCTTTATTTTTATCAAATTTGTAGAGCGGGTACCGTATATGCAGGTTTTGCATTATTTCATCCCTGTGCACTTTGGCAAGAATTGAGGCGGAGGATATGGTTTTGCACCTCATATCCCCCTTTATTATGGCCTTCTGCGGTATATTTACTCCGGGTACGGTCTGGTTGCCGTCTATTAGAACGCAGTCGGGTGCGGGATTTAATTTTTCAATACAGTTTTTCATGGCGTAAAGAGTGGCTTTCAGGATATTATGTTCGTTTATATATTCCACGCTTACCGTTTCAATATGCCACGCAAGGGAGATTTCTTTTATTTCTTTGCTTAATTTTTCTCTTCTTAAAGCCGTTAGTTTTTTTGAATCCGTTAAACCCTTAAGGTCAAATCTTTCGGGCAGTATTACCGCCGCGGCAACAACAGGACCGGCCAGAGGACCGCGCCCTGCCTCGTCAACGCCCGCTATTATTTTATACCCCTGATTCCTGAATTCGTGCTCCATATTACCTTATTCTTCCCGGCGGCCATATTTTTGCCTGAGCTTTGCCGGTAATTAAATTTTTATCTACTGGGCCGTAAGATCTTGAATCTTCACTTTCGGTACGGTTGTCTCCCATCAGGAAAACATACCCCCTTTTTATATTCACGGGGCCGTAATTTTCCCTGAAGAATCCGCAATTAAAATCCTGCGGCACATAGCTGTCGTTTATATACAGTAAACCATTAATTATTTGAATCTTTTCTCCTTCAAGCCCTACGACTCTTTTTATAATTTCTTTTTTGGGATTGTAAGGACACTTTGAAATTACAACATCAAATCTTTTGAGTTTTGCAATCCGGTACAGGAACAGGTTTGTTATGATTCTAGCGCCTTCGTTAAGAGAGGGAGACATGGAATTACCGTATATTATGTTTACCCTGAAGAAGAAGCCGGTAATGATGAACGCAGCGATAAGGACTTTAACGGTAAATAAAAAAAGATGCTTTAATTCTTTGCTGTTTAAATACTGCATAATATTATTTAATGATTATTTTAAAATTGTGATCCGCGGAGGCGGCCATATGATTATAAAGGCTTTGCCTACAATATTTTTTTGAGGCAGGTATCCCCAGACATGGCTGTCGCCGCTGTTTGATCTGTTGTCCCCGAGGACAAAATATTTATTCCTCGGGATGGTTAATTTCTCAAGCTCGTAATCGGCAAGGTTCTTAACGAAGACCTCATTTTGTTTTTTGCCGTTTAGGTAAAGGTATCCGTCTTTTACCTGCACGGTATCCCCGGGCAGAGCCACTATTCTTTTTATGTATTCTTTGTCTCCGGCGTGCGCGGACGGAGGGGGGTAGAAAACCACTATATCGCCTTTTTGGGGATCTGAAAAGCGGTAGATAAATTTATTGACAAGTATAAAATCCCATTTTTTTAACGTGGGGTACATTGATTCTGAAGGTATATAGAAAGGCTGTACTATGAACTGTATTATGATTATTGCAGATATGCCGGCTATAATTATAGAATCAACCCATTCTTTTATTACAGCATTTGCCTTCTCTGACAGGAAAAAAGTCCTGTTCTGTGTTTTGCATTTTTTTTCGTAAAAGTAAAGAAAAAGTCTTATTACGAATAATATCCCGATAAAAGCTGCCAGCTGAGGTATGGTGATGGAAAACGGCATATCACAATCATCCTTTTATTTATTTTTGGTTTTTCAAGTATCCGGATATAATAGGGCCAAAGTTGTGACTTTGGCCCTTATAGCAGTTTCTTATTTAAGTATCTAGGAAGTTTCTTCTTTTACCCTTGCTTTTTTACCTACTTTTTCACGGAGGTAGAAAAGCTTCGCGCGTCTTACTCTGCCTTTTTTGGTAACTTTAATATCCACTAATCTGGGTGAATGTAAAGGTATGGTTCTTTCAACGCCTATGCCGTGTACGGCTATTTTTCTTAAGGTGAAAACTTCGGCGGTGCTTGATCCTTTTCTTTCAATGCATATGCCTTCAAAAGCCTGCACTCTTTCCTTGCCGCCTTCTATAACCTTAATTTTAGCCTGAACGGTATCGCCGACTTTAAAATCAGCTATATCTTTCCTAAGCTGTTCTTTTTGCAGTAAGTTTATGTAATCCATAATTTTCCTCCCGTATGATTATGCATGTACTTTTATTTATAAATATAAGGATATTTTTCAACCGAGTGATTATAACACATATATATTTATATATCAATAGCAGAGGGGAGTCAACAGGGATGAAGAATAAAGGTGTCCATAAATGACATTTTTATCGTATTGGGTAAAAAGTTTATTGGTTAAAAGAGCAACACAAAAGGATATATGGCCCCATATTGTAGAATAGTTATTAAAGACGGCGGAGGAAGGACTGGAACAAAAATTTTTATTTAAGAAGTATTGAATCTAATCTGGATACGGGTATTTAGCAACTCGTCGATCTCATCAGGATTGAGAGATTTG
>JBDRKI010000028.1:0-38544 GCA_043814095.1 Armatimonadota bacterium
ATCCGGTATGCCGATAAAATGAATGCCCCGACACCATAAAAAAACGGCATTCGGTTATCCGTGGAATCGGCATTCGGTTATCTCTGGAATTGACATTCGGATTCCTCTGGAATCATCATTCGATTAGCGTGGAATATGCAATAATAACGATCTAGGACTTCGGCCTTTCTGCCCTTGTCGTTCCAAATTACAATCCTTCTGTCCACATCAATCACATTTGTTAAATATCTATGGTATTTTAAATAACTAACTTCGTCCACGCTTATATTAGTTGCTGCGGGCGGCGGAGATAAAAGTTGCTTTGCTTTTTCTTCTAAAACTTCTTTGTCTATGCGATATACCATCTCGTCGTCCAAGCCCAAAAACCAACCCGCTTCTTGGTTTGTTGTTATCGCGGTCAATCTGTTAACTTTCTCAGCAAAGCGGCTTGTTACTCTCGCATATCTTTTAAGCCAAGGGACAATCTCTGTGTATATTCCACCCTTGTCCAAACATCTGTATCTGCGCTTCACAACATGAAGGTATACGGTTCTGCCGCACATTGATAAATCTCTAACCACGATTTCTTTAGAGCCGTGATATCCTTTTTTATGTTGTTTCCCGCAAGCAGAACAGATAGCTTTTTTATTTTTATACGGTTCTAACCGTAAATGTATCTCTTTATCGTTTATTAATATTATCTCTGTTATTTTATACTCTGGTATATTTATTATTTTTTTGATAGTATATTTATGCATCGGCTACCACCTGATTTGTTTTTTTCTTCAACTAAACTATATCAGGTTTTACTGCGTAGTCGATGCTTTCTTTTTCTCCTTATTCCATAACGCTTTTAGCTATATCAGTGCAACTTATTTACGAAAGAACCAATAATATTAAAGATACCTTGCATGGGCTTTTACGAAAGCCTTAACTGATCTGTCGTATGTTTTTTCCGATTCTTTTGGAAAAAGGCAGCCCGGTATCTCTTTTCTCCTTCTGTGATAAAGTATGCATTCACAGCATACCCCTCTCTTATCGCATGATGCATAAGTACAGGTACATTCCGCCTGGTTTGCCAAACTTCTGCAGTCCATATTTTACCTCGCATTTGATAACAAAATTTACATCTTATTCATTTAACTTATGCTTAATAATTCCTTTTTATATATTTATTATTATTGTGCGGACTTTATTAACAAATTGTTAACAATTTGTTAACATTCTGTTAACAAATCGGCAACAAAAAATAAAGTTTCGCGTGCTATAATTAAATCGGAAAAAGATTTCCCTCAAATTTCACCCAAAATTATCAAAATTCATTACTTATTATATAACCATCTGCCTATTTTATCTTTGAAACATATATATTTTATACTTGGGGAGAGAGAGCAAATGAAAAAATTTATTTCTATCATCTTTGCAATAACTTTATGTCTGCTTTTTCCATGGATTTTAACAGGCTGCGGAGGCGGCGGTGGCGGAGCCTCTTCGGGCGGCGGCGCAGTTGTTTCCTCTGCATCAAGCGCTTCGGTTCCGCAAACAGAGCCGGAGCCGGAATCAGATGGAAAAAACATTTTAATTACTCTATCAGCCGGTGACGGTTCTATATACGCGGTAATAGTAGGCGCAAACGGCTGTCCGGGAGCTGAGAATAAACTACTGCATACCGCGAATGATGCCGTGGATTTTAAAGATGCTTTAGTTACTCAAAAAATTCAAATCTTAAGTGAAGAAAGCAAAGTAACTAAATCAACAATTCAAGAAGCCATTAAAGAAGCTAAAGAACATCTTTCAGAGAACGGCTTGTTTATATTTTTCTATTCTGGCTACGGAAGCAACGCTAACGGCGAGGGATATCTTGCGCCTCAGGGAAATATGGACAATTCAGACAATATTATAAGCGGCAACGAATTAAAAAACTGGCTTAAAGATCTTTCTTCAGACACAAAAAAATACATCCTTATAGATTCCTGTTTTAACGGTTTTTACGGAGCCTTCAGAAATAATAAATATACCCGATTGTCTGTCTCTCCGATGATTTCCAAATTTATCAAGGCAAAAAATTCCAATAATTCCTACAGCGGTGAAAAATTCGCAAGGACCCTGCTCGAAGTTTCTAATACTTATATAATGACAGCGGCTAATGAAACTCAAGCCTGCTGGGAGAGCGATGTTCTTGAAAACGGAGTTTTTACCTATTACCTTTGCGAGGGACTAGGTACAGATGAAAGCACAGTTGGTTCCGCAGACACTGATCTAGACCTACCCTCTACAACAGATATTTATGACGAACTTACCCCGCCTAAAATCATAACAGCAAAAGAATTAAGCTGCTATGTCCCCAAAGAAGCAGATAATTATATTAGAGGAGTTGAACAAAATGCCTTAGGCCAGCATCCGCAGTCATATGATAATTGCGCGGAAACCTTAAAAATAAAGTCCGTAAGTAGCTATTTTATGAATTACGGACGGGATGTTATAATAACAATATCAAAACCAGACCGTTCAGCATGCGCCGTTATTGTCGGTGTATGCGGCAGTGAAGGCAATGGATCAAAATTTGCTTCAAATGACGCATTTGATTTTAAAGATGCGCTCCTCGACAATCCACTATGGCAAGACGCTCAAGTGCATTCCAACAGCTTTACCCAGATAACAAAAGGCAAGATTCAGATAGCTTTATCGCTTGCCAGAAATAAAATAGATACAGACGGTTTATTTATATTTGCATACTCAGGCAACGGCGGCAATTCCGACGGCAAAGGCTATTTACTGCCCCGCGGCGGCGAACAAAACCCCAGGAAAAGAATAAGCGAAAAAGAATTAAAAATCTGGCTTGATAATTTTTTATGTTCTAAAAAATACATTTTAATGGAAGCCGATTTTAACAGTAAAATAGCAGATTCAAAATCTGAATCTGTTTACAATAATGATATGTTCGCCGAAGCATTAGCTGAATCATTAAACACTTATGTAATGATATCCGCAAGCGGCAAAGAGTCAAGCCTTGAAGATGACCGCCTGCAGAACAGTATTTTCATGTATTATGTCTGTGAAGGACTCGGAGAAGACGGTGGCATAATAGGTGAGGCTGATGCTGATTCAAATAATGCAATAACTCCTAGAGAATTATGGCTCTATACAGCACTAAATGTCAGATATCACGCCTCCCAAATGCATAACGATATTTTAAGTCAGATACCAAAATCATATTATAAAAACTGTCATAAAAGCTTCAATCTAAAAAGCGGATCCTGCGGGGAAACAGCCGGAAACACAATAATTACAATATCAAAACCAGATAATTCCGCATACGCTGTACTTGTCGGCATAGCAGATTATCCCGGTACAGAAAATGATCTGCCATTTCCTGTAATAGAGATGAATAATTTTACAGCTCAACTGATCGACGAAGGAATAATATCTAGCACCTCCCTATGGAAAGGCTCAAAAGTGGAAATTAAAGAAAATATCAGAGCAACAAAAGCAGAAATTAAAAAAGCTATTATAAACGCCAGAAATCATATTGATCAAAACGGGTTATTCATATTTTTATATGGCGGGCACGGAGCCAATGACTACATTACAACTTATTATAATTGCTCGCATATAACCAAAGAAGAATTAAGATTCTGGCTTGATAATTTTCCTGCGCAGTCAAAAAAATGCATTCTTTTATCTACATGTCATGCAGGTTCTTTTATAGATAAAACTATGAGAGCAGACAGTTCCAAAACAGGTGCAGTTTTTGTAAAAAAATTTATACCTAAATTTGACAGCGAAAAATTTATTAAATCTATAGTAGGATCTTCTAATACTTATGTTATGGCAGCATGCAAAGGAAATGAACTTGCATGGGGAACCTGGGAACTGCAAAGCAGTGCTTTTGTATACTTTATAAATCAGGGACTAAAAGCTAAAGCCGGTTTAAATAGTGACGGCATCATAACGGCTGAAGAGTTGAACTTATATGCCACTCCGCGTGTGGCTGAATATATTTACAATTGCAATATTATTTATGAAGGTGTGCGCCAGACCTGCAACCCACAGTCATACGATAATGTTCCGGGGGAACTTAGAATAAAATAAGTGGCAGTTAAAGAGACAGTTTTGTCTTATAGAAGAGAAGCAATATTATCCTTGCGGAATTTTATTTATATCTATACTTACAGCCATAAAGGTGCAGAACGGAATTTTTACTTCAACCTTAACTTTCTCCCCTAAAGCCCTTTTTATAAGGTTTTTAAGCCCCCACGGGGTATAAAGAGTGGCCTTCCTGTAGATGCTGTTCTTTTTAAAGAATCTTTCAAGTGCAAGGAAGCTGAGTTTATTTAATACGCCCAAAACTATTCTTGAACGGGTAACCCTGCAGGCTTCCTGGAGAGCCTTTTCAGGAACTTCGCAGAATTCCAGGCTTGTTATCATGGTGCTTATATTAAAATCATCGTCGCCGAAAGGCAGGTTCTTCGCATCCCCGTTTACAAAGCTTGCTTTTGTATCTTTGCTTTTCGCTATCTCAAGCATCTTTAATGAAGAATCCACGCCCGTAACATTAAAGCCCTTCTCCTGAAAATAGGTGCTGAAAAAACCGGTGCCGCACCCTATATCAAGCAGTTTCTCCCCTTTATAGGGTTCTACAAACTCCATAAGAGCTTTCTTTTCCATATCAGATAAGAACTTGCCCTTATCGGTAAAATACCAGTTTTCATACCCTTGTGCTATTTCGTTAAAATCCGTCATAAATTATCCCCGTTGTTTAAGGATATTATAAGCGAGAGCGTATTTTGTCCTTATCTTCATAATATCACAGCTTATCTTATCCGGTTTAAGTATATCCCCGTTTGTAAAATAATTTGCCGCGGCGCACCCGCCCGAACAGTACACCTTTACCCAGCAGTTAGAACACTCACCTTTATTAAAAATATGGTTCTTCTTAAAAATATCCGCAATATCTTTATCGATAACGCCTTCGGTTATACTGCCCATCTTAAATTCCTTAACGCCGACAAACTGGTGGCAGGGATAAATATCCCCGTTATAATCAACTGCAAAATACTTAACACCCGCGGCGCAGGCTCTTAATCTTTTTTCAACACACGGCGGTTTATAAATATTTAAGTTAAAGTGATAAAAATCAAACTCCCTGCCCTCTTTACTCGCTTCTATAAGGTATTTCGCGCACTTATCATATTCCTTATCCACTTTTAAAAGATCGCTATCTTTTACTCCGTATTCATCAGATGACCTGACTATGGGTTCTAAGGAGAAATATTTTATGCCTTTATCCATATAGAACTTAAAAGAAGATGAAAAATCAAGCGTCTTTCCCGCATATGTGCCTCTAACATAATAATTATCTTTTCTTGATTTAAGAAGCTTCTCAAGGGATTCATAAACCTTATCAAAAGTATCCGAGCCGTTAACATGTTTTCTCATCTTATCATGGCAGTTTTTATCTCCGTCAAGACTGAAAACAAGATTAACATCATATTTATTTAAAAACGCTATTTTCTCATCAGAAAGAAGATACCCGTTAGTAGTAAGCGCGATCTTTACTTTCTTATCCGAATCTTTCTTTTTTTTATCTATATATTCTATAGTTTTGACGCAGACTGGCCAGTTTAAGAGGGGTTCCCCGCCGAAAAGATCAAACTCAATATTTCCGGAGTTCTGCGTAAATAAAAAGTCTACAGCCGCTAAAGAAGTCTCTTCATCCATGTCATAAGAAGGGGTATTCTTCCTGCCGTATTTCCCGTAACAGTAACTGCAGCGGAAGTTGCAGTTGCCTGAGATGATAAGACATAACGAATTGGGCGCTATATCTTCCTTCTCAAGTCTTTCAGCTGTTTTCCTGTAATCTTCTATAGACTTTTTATCAGTAATTAAAGAACCCAGTTCTTTGATTACTTCATTATATGTATCTTCATATTCATTAAAGTCTTTAAAAAAACCAGCAATATCCGGGCTTATCTCATAAACAGCGCCCGTATTCTTATTTACAATAAGATCTTCATCCAGTACATTAAAATAATGAAGGTTATTATTTATTTTCGTTTTCACAGTGTGTATTGGTTACGGTAATTGAAGTTTTGCATGCAGTCTGGCAGGATGACTGGCACTTCTCGCATCCGCCTTCTTTAATCTGATCATCAATTACTTTTTTAATTCTTGCTTCCATTTTTACCTCCGTATTATATAACTTTACACAGGTTTAAAATTCATCTTTCCGTCAAGTTTCTCTATAAACGCGATTATGAGCTTCACGGCATTCTCAAGATCCTGCAGGGCTATAACTTCTCCCGGTGTATGCATATACCTGTTAGGTATGCTTATAAGGCCGGTTGCCATACCTTCGCGGTTAAGCTGCATTAAAGTAGCATCTGTCCCGGAATCACACGGCGAGCCCTCTATCTGGTGGGGTATCTTATGTCCTGATGCAGCTTTCACAAGCAGATCAAATATCTTATGGTTCATATTCGCGCCGCGCGATATTGTAGGGCCTTTGCCTAAAGATACATCCCCTACTTTTTTCTTTGAAGCTCCGGGATAATCTGTTGCATGGGTAACATCTACGGCTATACCGACTTGGGCGTCAATCGCGTACGCGCAGGTGCGCACACCGCGCCTGCCCAGCTCTTCCTGGACGCTTGATGTGCCGTAAACAGCAGCTTTGATTTTCTTGCCTTTCAGTCTCCTTATAACTTCGGCAACCACAAAACAGCCCGCCTTGTCGTCAAAAGATCTGCTTACGGCAAGCCCTCCATGAAGTTCTTCATATGAAACCGCAAATGTTATGGGATCACCTATGCTTACCGTCTTCTCGGCTTCTTTTTTCTTCTTAACGCCTATATCAAGCCAGTATTCATGCACTTTCATGGCTTTTTTCTTCTGATCTTCTTCCAGGAGATGTACAGCGGTTTTGCCTACAACTGCAAGAACCGGCCCTTTTTTAGTATGGATATGCATGCGCTGTCCCGCAATAATGCCGGGGTCAACCCCGCCTATAGCCGAGAAAGAGATAAAACCGTTCTCATCAATATATCTTACCATAAATCCTATCTCGTCGGCATGCCCGCTTAACATTACTTTTATCTCTCCCTTGGGGTTAACGACAGCGGTCACGTTTCCGAGAACATCGGTTTCAATCTTATCGGCATAAGGTTTAACATATTTTTTAAAAACCTCCTGCGCCGGGGCCTCAAACCCCGCGGGTGACGGTGTCTGAATAAGCTTCTTTAAAAAATCCAACTGATCTTTGTGCATAATATTTTCTCCCTTCATTATTTAATTATTTAAAAAACTTAAAAATTATAATTTCCATAAATACAGTTCGGTATCTTTATCATATTCCCTTACCAAGTTTATATCTACAATTTCCTGTATTATCACTTCCCCGACAAAAACAACACATCCTTTTACAAGATGACCCCCGAAAGCCTTACCTGTTTTATCGGACAAGGTTATATGCGCGTGTATAAAGGGACTCCCGTCTCTTAAGGAAATATTGCCTGTACAGTGCAGTATCTCGCACTGCTCGTTAACCTCAACCGTTTCATATTTTTTCTCTTCCCTTGAAAAAAAACCGAAACTGCCTTTCTGTACAGCTCCTATAATTGAAAATGTACCGCATTTTATATCATTATCAATAACAAATTTCTCAAGTTCTTCCAAAAGATCGGCACCGAAAGCCATCTTGCCCGCAATAGTTCTGCCCAGTTTACCCACAACCGCTTTCACAGCTTCCTCCTATTAATTTATTAATGCTTCGTATATGCCTTCAGAGAATGTAGGGTGCGGGAATACGCTTTCTGAAATATCTGAAGCTTTTAATTTATTCCTTACCGCGACAGCGCCCAGACTTATAAGTTCGGTTGCGGTAGCTCCTAAAATATGCATTCCTATAATCTCATTATTTCCTTTATTTATCAATATTTTCGTAAATCCTTCAATCTCCCCCGCTGCCCATGCTATACCAAGCGCTCTTGTAAAGAATTTTTTAACTTCATAATCAATCCCGGATTTCTTTGCGTTTTCTTCCGATAATCCCACAGAAGCCGCTTCGGGTATTGTATATACACACCCCGGTACCGCATTATAGTCAATAAAGCAGTTCTCCCCTGATATACTTTTAATTACTTCATGTCCTTCAAATGATGCTTTATGTGCAAGCATGGGGTTCCCTATAAGGTCGCCTATAGCGTAAACATTATCCGATGATGTCTTAAAATTCTTATCCGTTATTATAAATCCCTTACCCTCTTTTTTAATTCCCGCGTCTTTACTAATAAAAGAAGTATCGGGAATCCTGCCTACGGCAACAAGCACCTTATCAACGTTAAATTCTCCCGAAGAAGCTTTAACTTCTATCTTTCCTTCTTTATATTCCAAAGATTCAACCTTTGTGCCTGTCATAATTTTTATGTCTTTTTTCTTAAGCTCTCTTGCCAAACTACTGGCAAGCTCTGTATCCATACCCGGGAGAAGCTGCTCCATCATCTCAATAACTGTTACTTTGCTGGCGAAAGAATTAAATACAGACGCGAATTCCAATCCAATAGCCCCTCCCCCTATAATCAACAAACTCTCAGGCACTTTATTTAGATTTAAAGCTTCATCGGAAGTTATTATATTATCATTATTAAAATCAAAAAAGGAAGGTTTAGCTGCTTTAGAGCCCGCTGCAAGTATTATCTTATCCGCAATAACTTTCTCTTTAGAACCGCCTTCTTTTATAACGGATAAACCGTCTTTATCTAATACCGCTTCCCCTTTTATAAGATTAATATTCATATTTTTAAATGTAAGTTCTATACCTTTAACCTGCGCGCCTATTATCTTCTTATTCCTATCTACAACAAGGTTAAGATCTAAACTTAAATCAAGCTTTGAAGAACCAAAATCTTCCTTTTTCTTCTGTTTTTCAAAAATTTTGCTCACAGCTATCAATGCTTTTGTGGGAATGCACCCCCGCTGAAGACAGGTCCCTCCAAGCCCGTTTTTCTCTATAACAGTGACTTCATATCCCTTCTTTGCGGCAGAAACCGCAGCGGCAACTCCGCCCGGGCCTGCTCCTATAACAGCTATCTTCATAAAGATCTCTCCCTTAAAAAAATAAGGTTAAATTTCTTTAACCTTATTTAATAATTCAATTATTATACAGTTTTCCCTGCAAAATACTATTATCTAGCTCTTTTTTAATTCTTCTTTTGTTTTAAGATCTCTGCTCCCTTTATAAATCACATCAAGTATCTCTTTATATTCCTTGTTGGTCTCTTTATCAGCAGCTTTTTTTATCCATGTCATAATTGTATTCTTAACTTTCTTATCCGGTATAGCTGCTTTATTATAACCATGTCTTGATTCATAGAACATATACGCATTATCAAATACATATTTTTCACCGTCATGATGCAGTTCATAAGTAAAATGTGCTGAAGTCATAAGGAGTGCAAACCCTTCTGCGGCACCGTAAAATCTATTTTCTTTTTATTATCCGCAGAATTAGATTTTACAGTTAAACTGGCAGAACCCTTCTTGCCGGGAACTTTGTACTTAATAGTTTCCGTAGTATATTCTACTCCTGGTTTATTAGAAAGAGGCAGTCCTACTGTTTGTTTTGTTACACTCTCTTTTCTTTCAAAGCTGTCTTTTGCATTATTTCCCAGGTTATTTACTATAGGATTTAAAACTGTTCTTCCAATATTCATAATAATCCCCCTTTATTTTAAGCTGATATAATTACATCCAATAAACACCCAGTATAGCAAGGATTTTATGGCAATAAAATGTTAACTTTATGTTAACTTTTTATACCTTATAAGAAGTAAGGCCAATTTCTTGGCCTTACTTAGGGATTATTTTTTAAATTCTTCTGTATCTGGTGCTTCTTCCCATGCCTATTCTTTCAACTTTATTTAGCTGTAATAGCTTATTCAACGATTGGCTTACAGTGACTCTCGCCACAAGGGTATTTCTGGAAATTTCTTCCGGAGCAGCTTCTTCTACAGTCTGTAAATACTGCCACACGGCTAGTTGTTTAGGTGATAATATTTTTTCGATATTCTCTTTGGTAAATAATCCTATCGCATATGAAGATTGAGTAAGGAGTACATTTGAAAAAAAACTCAGCCAGTCTGTAATGTCT
Organism: Armatimonadota bacterium; assembly: GCA_043814095.1. Taxonomy (GTDB): domain Bacteria; phylum Vulcanimicrobiota; class JACPDS01; order JACPDS01; family JBDRKI01; genus JBDRKI01. The sequence continues at coordinate 10,127 of JBDRKI010000028.1, forward strand.
TCGGATTTAGTTTTGAATGTTTTCTGGCTTTTTCTTAAAGCCATATAATAATCCGGTTTATTAACCTCTATTATTTTCTCATGGGAAATATAGGGCATAAATAAATAACCGCTTTTAAGCAGAAGTAAATTTGTAAGTATGCGCGAAAGGCGCCCGTTTCCGTCATGAAAAGGATGGATTGCAAGGAATTCAACAATAAAATTACCTATAAGAAGGAGTGGATGGTATTTTTTCTCACCAAGCGCATTTTTTGTCCATTCGACAAGCTCCTGCATTTCTTTAGGGATAAGATACGCTGCGGTAGTATCAAAAAGCTTGCCTATAGAATTTCCCGAAGCATCTATCATTTCAACCTTGTTTTCAATCTTTTTATAATCCCCCCTATGAAGCTTGTCCTTTTCAACATATCTCAACATTTCCTGGTGAAGATGCTTTATTGAATTTTCGGAAAATGAAATATGCTTCCATGAATCAAATATCTTTTCTAAAAGTTCGTAATATCCCCGCACTTCCTGTTTATCGCGGTCAGAAAATTTTTGTATAGATAGGCCGCGCATGAGTTTTTCAACATCTTCATCCGAAAACCGGGCTCCTTCTATACGGGTAGATGCTCCGGCAGAAGTAATAAGCACTGTCTTTTTCAGTCTCCCAAGCACCTGAGGAGCAAAATTCACCCCGCCTATCCATTGACCCTTTAATTCATCAATTTTAGTTATTTTAGCCCAAACTTCAGGAGGTATGTATTTTAAGCGATTATCAAAGCTCTTTTCCGGCATATTTTCACCTCATACTTTAACTATATGAGATTGTATGAGATTATACGAGAAAAGTCAAGAATAACTTAAAGACTTAATTCCACTAACAAAGAAAAAACCCAGATAAATCAAGTTTTTTCGTCGGACGCACCTATAAAATAAGGCCAATTTCTTGGCCTTATTTTATCATAATTTACTTGCTATTTTGTACTGTATTTACTAGTTTAATGCACCGAACAAGAGAAACACGGATCATATGATCTTGCCAGCATCTCTGTATGGAATTTCGCGTCTTCAGGTGTCATCTCAGCCAGCTGAGGCACATAAGACTTAAGATCATTCTCAAGATTTAAGACAAAGTGTGCTGTAGGAGTTATGATATCGGCATATTCTACGATACCGTCATTGTTTATCTTGTATTCGTAATACAGGCTGCCTCTGGGAGCTTCAACTATATGTATGCCGTGACCGGCTTTTGGCACAACATCTATCTTTTCTTTTTTCGGGTTAAGTTTCCGGCAGAGTTCAATTCCCTGGTCTACAGTATCAACCAGCTCAAGCGCTCTTGCCTGGAGTGATTTAAACGGATTGAATTCAGGATATGTAAATCCGTATTTTTTGGCCAGCTCTTTTGCAGATTCGGAAAGCTTATCAAAATTAAGATTAACTCTGGCAAGAGGCCCTACCAGGAATGATTCTCTTTCCTTTACTTTATAATGCATGACATGATCATGAGGCCTGTTGTAATGTATCTCTTCTATTAAGTCATGGTGCTTCTCAACAGGGACATCTATGCCTTTAGTTGATTTTAAGTCGCCTATCGTGAATGAATAATAGCGGGGATTTGATATGGCGATAAGTTCGCTCTTCCTGCTAAATTCAGGATATTTTAAACCGGCTGTAAATGTAACACTGTCAATTGCATCCTGTTTAACTTCTTCAAGCATCTTTACTATTTCATCAAGCTGTTTCTTCGTGGGAACAGCGGAAAAACCACCTGGTATCATTGATATGGGGTGAGTCTCACGGCCGCCCACAACTTTTAATATATGATCCCCTACTTTGTTTAACCTAACCGCTCTTAAAAGTATGGGAAGATCTTTTTCTTTAAAGCTTAAGACGCTCTCGTATCCGAGAAAATCCGGGCCTGCAAGCATATACATATGAACCGAGAGGTTCATAATCATCTCACCTATGTTTATAAGGTCTCTTAAGTCTTTTGTCTGCTGTGAGACTTCTACGCCCATAGCTTTTTCAACGGCGTATAATGAACAGGTCTGGTGAGGTACGGAACATATACCGCATATTCTTGAACCCATATCAGATACTTCATCATATTTTCTGCCCACCATAAAGCCTTCAAAAAATCTCGGGGGTTCAAATACTTTAACTTCTATCTCCTGAACCTCACCGCCGCGGTTAACCTCAACTTTAATGCCTGCTTCGCCTTCAACCCTTGTTAAAGCGTCAATATTGATATTTAAATCCTTTGTAGCCATATTTCCCTCCAATTATTTATCCCATCCTGTTAATTTCTGGTCAGCAACCTCTGCGTACTGTTCGGCACACGGAGTAAAACTTCTAAATCTTCTTATTACGTCCTGATCATTCACGCCGTTTTCCATTAAAAGATCGGCAAAAGATTTAACGTTTGCATCGCTCATGGGACCGTGACAGCTGTAGCATGCCCTATTGAAGCTCGGGCATAATGCGCCGCAGCCGGCTCTTGTAACAGGGCCCATACAGGGTTTCTTTTCATGAACAAGTATGCATACATTATCCTTTGCTTTACATTCCATGCATACACTGTGAGGCTGTAAGTTGGGTGTTTTGCCTAAATATACAGCTTGAATAAGTTCCACTAATTCGTTTTTATCTATAGGGCAACCCTGCAGATACGCGTCAACCTTGACATATTTATCTATGGGATAGCCTGTCGGTATTGTTCCCACATTCTCGGCTTTCTCATATTTAATATCAATGAGCTTATTTATATCTTTCCAGTTCTTTAAGCCGGGAAGCCCTCCGTATGTAGCGCACGCGCCGAAAGCTACCAGTATTTTACTCTTTTCCCTTAAAAGTTTTATCTTCTCTATCTCTTCATCACATGTAACAGTACCTTCTGCAAGCCCTACATCAAAAGGACCGTCAACATTAAAGCTTCTGAATTCATGCACATATGTTAGTTCAACCAGCTCAAGCACATCAAGCAGATGCTCATCATAATGCAGAAGTTCAACCTGATCCCCGGCACAGGATGAAAATTTATATATCCCTATTTTTAATTTCTTCTTTTCCATAGTCAGCACTCCTTATTAATATTATATCCCTAAATCCGGGAGACCCTTAACCTGATCATATCTGAATACAGCGCCGTCTTTACATACAAAATATTTGCCTATCTGGCAGTGACCACATCTCCCGACCCCGCACTGCATCCTTCTCTCCAGCGAGACATAAATCTGTTCATCGGAAAAACCTTTTTCCTTTAAGCATTTAACAACAAATTTCATCATTATCTCGGGACCGCATGTCATAACAACGGTATTTTTGGGATCCAAGTTTGCTTTATCAAAACAGGTTGTCACAACACCGACATTTTTATCCCATTTATCTCCGTCTTCAACTTTATCAACGGTTAAGACTAAATTGATGTCATTCTTTTTATCCTGCCAGGATGTAAATTCTTTAGTATAAAGCATATCTTTGCAGGTTCTCGCGCCGTAAACAATATCAACTTTGCCGTAATCTTTCCTATTATTCAGAATATGGCATATAACGGGGCGCAGAGGCGCAAGCCCTATACCGCCTGTAATAATAACAACATCCCTGCCTTTTGCTTCTTCCACAGGCCATGATGTGCCGTAAGGGCCCCTTATACCTAAAACATCACCGTCTTTCAATCCGAAGAGAACTCCTGTTACCGAGCCCACTTTTCTTACGGTATGTTCCAGCATGCCGGAAGAAGCAGGGTCTGAACTTATTGATATGGCCGATTCGCCTATCGCGGGTATTGTCACCATGTTAAACTGTCCGGGCTTAAACGAATACGATTTTTTATGTTCGCTGTCTTTAAGCTCCAGGGTAAATGTCCAGGTATCGGCAGTCTGCTGCTCTATTTTTTTGATTACCGCTTCTTTGGGGATATTACCTGTATGATGCATAATTCACCTCGTTATTTTGAAATTTTCTCAATTATATCAAGCAAGCTTATATCAACAGGACAGATCTCTATGCACCTGCCGCGGCCCGTACAGCCCGCTTCATTATACTGATCATGCCAGTAATTTAATTTATGGTTTACAAACTGCTTCAAACGCTGAATTCTTTCCGGACGGAAATTCTCACCGTGAGCGACTCCGGCAAACTCCTTATTCTGACAGGAATCCCAGTAAGCTTCCCTTCTTGTTGTTCTGCCGTCCCAGTCAAGATTATCTTTTATGCTGTAACAGAAGCACGTGGGGCACACATTTGTGCATGAAGCGCACGATAAGCATTTATCTGATTCTTCCTTCCAGTAAGGATGCTCGGAGTTTTTAATAAGCGCTTCCCTCATTTTCGGTGGATGGGCCACGCATTCTTTCTGGCTTGTCTTCTTTATAATAGAATCTATTTTTTCTTTTTTCTTAGAAAGCTCCGCATCGGCTGCATCTTCTTTATCAATGCCTTCTAAGAGTTTTTCTCCCCTGCCTGTTCCTGTCTCAACCATGAATGAATCACCCAGATCGGTAAACAGAAGATCAAAACCTTCTTTTGCGTCAGGGCCCGAACCCATACAGCTGCAGAAACAGTACTCATCACAGTCATTACAGGTAAGTGCAATTATAGCGGCGTTCTTTCTTCTTTTAAGATAAGCGTTCTCTATCTCTGTATCGGCAAAAACTTTATCAAGAAGAAGAAGTCCCTTTAGGTCGCAGGGGTGCACCCCGAATACCATTATGTCTTTAACAGGGGTATCTTCTTTTGAGGTGAAGCCTTCCTTGGCGGTATATTCAAAAATGATATTGCTTGAGGGGTGGAAAACTTTTTTCACGGACTGGGTAGTCCTTATAAAATTTAAATCTATCTCTACGGCATTTTCAACAGGCTTAAAGCTTACCTTATCATTATTGGACACGGGCGCCCAGAGATCAAACCTCTTTGAGGCTCCGTCCAAAAATTTGTTAAGATTCTCTTTTGTAATTTTATACGCTTTCGGCATCTTACCCTCCATGATTGTGCTTATTTTCACAAGTAACGCCTAAATAAAAAACGAGTGTATTACTCATTCAGCAAAAATGTTTCTATTATGTTTTAAAATATCCTTCTTTTTTACATTGCATTATATTGTTTTTTTATACTTGTTTTTTGAAAAATCGGATATAGAATACTACTTTATTATTAATATGTCAACTTGGCCATTAAAAGGTAAATATTTCAGGCATTTTCATCTTATGCGCGGATGATTTATTCATTCTTTTTACTTTTTCAACCTTTTTGCCGGACACCCTAGGCGTTCTTTTCCTGCCCAGAGCTTCTATTATACAATCAAGCTCTTCATAAGTTATGCCTATCTCTTTCTCATCTGTCTGGTTCTCCCAGAGGCCGGCGCTTGGCGGCTTTTCTATGATTTCATCAGGAATATTTAAATCTTCAGCAAGCTTTCTTACTTCTCTTTTTAAAAGATTTCCAAGAGGCAGTATATCAACACCGCCGTCCCCGTATTTTGTAAAATACCCTACTGTAAGCTCTGACCTGTTCCCTGTGCCGGCCACAAGATAATTAAACTTATTAGCGTAAAAATACAGCATGATCATCCTTATCCGGGGCTTTAAATTGGCTAATAGAAGCTTGGGAAGTTTTGAAGCTTTCTTAACTTTAAGAATCTTTAAAAAAGCATTATATACCGGCTCTATATCTATTTCTTTAAGGTTAAGATTAAACTTTCTTTTAAGCATAAAAGCGTGTTTTCTATCATGGGGGTTGCTATTACACGGCAGAAAGAGAAAAAGAGAGTTCTTAGGAAAGGCACGCTTTGCAAGAACAGCCGCAACAGCTGAATCTATCCCCCCGCTCAGGCCACATATTATGCCCTTTGAACCGCTTTCTTTAACCTTGTTTTTAAGCCATTTTATTAACTTTTTCTGCATAATTATACCTCATAAACCCTTAAAAATAATGGTGATTTTACACTATATTTTCTACTTTCCGCAATATCTCCCTTCTTTTTCCAAAAAACTTAAGAATACTCCATTTGACCTATATTTTACACAAAAAAATACTCCTTTTGACCTATATCCGTATATGCACGGGGGGGGGTATAATATAAGTGGGAAGGGGGAAAGACACTTCCCGTAAGCAAGATTTAAAGGCATAAAAAGCCATTAAATAAAACAAAAAGAAAGGAGGAAACCTAAATGAAAAAGCTGATAATAGTCCTTATCGCGATAGCTTTCATGAGCGCGGCCGCGTTTGCCGGTTCAACCGACACTCAGACCGTGTATTTTGAAATTGACGCGATTAACGAAATTGCTTTTGACGCGGATGAAACCTTAACAATTAACTCAGCAACAGCAGGTTCTGAACCAGATCTGGACAGCGTGGTTTGTCAGTATGCGATAACCACAAACGAAACAGCCGGTAAAAAGATAACAGGCGCGCTTAACGCCAATATGCCTGCCAGTACCGGACTTATGGTAACTGCTGGAGCACCTTCAACCGGTTCCAGTGCCGGCCAGGTAACACTTAATGCTACAGCGGCAAGCTTAGTAACCAGCATAGAAACAGTTGCACAGGGCAGCATAAACTACACCTTAACTTTAGATGCTGATGTCGCAGCCGGTCTTCCCGCTGACGGTTCAAGAGTCATAACCTTCACATTATGTGACGAATCCTAAACAGATACTTTAAGTTAGTGTTGAGATAAGGCGGTCTTCATGGCCGCCTTTTTCTTATATTTTTGTTCCCTTACTTATTATGTTATGTTTTTTCAATTTTACCGTTCTTTTTTGTTATTCTTGCAGGAAATTTCATAAAAAAAATAAACTTAAGATACATTATGGAAGCAATACATATACTGGCACTGGATATATATAACGCGAAAATAAGGAACTGCAAGCCTTATCAGGAGCAGATAGTTGATTCTTTTGATGACGGAAAACTTAAGGTTGCCTGGGACATTATAAAAGAAAACTATTTCCTGCGCGGGGATGAGGTTCTTGAACAGATATGTGACGGATGCCCTTTAAATATATATACGCTCCAGCAGGGCTGCCAGGGAGAAATATTTAACCTTAACCTTCTTTTAAACTACTTAAAAATAAACTCTCCCGATTCTCCCTTGCTGGAATATAATTTCACTGACGCGAAACTCTCTTTCGCCGAAGTGCAGGAGATAAAGCAGGAACTTGAAGAGATTTCTTCAAACGCTAGAAAAAACAAATGGCCCGCAGCCTGCGTCTATTATGAAGGAAATCCCGTTACCCTGCCTGCCAGAGACGAGAAAGAAGAACCCTACTTCTATCCGTGGGCCGGAGAAGAAGAAAAGCTCTTTGCTCACGGCAATGAAGCGTACAGGTTCTGCGTTAGGAAAGAAGGCATAGTAATACAGCGCTCTTTGGTTGAGATACCCCATACATTCATACACCTATGGAAAAAAGAAGGGAAAACTTTCGGGAAGACAACCAAGGATGAAGTAATTGTTTTTGAAAAAGAACTGGGGATATTCCCTTCCTGGGACACTGTAGATAACGAAAGAGAAAGTGAACTTATATTCAAAGAAATAAATTCGGATATTGTATTAAGATATGTGATGGACACATTAAAAGCGTTTCTGGATACCGCCGCGATTCACCATATCGGTTTGAACGTATCGGAAGTATTATAGGGGGTAGATTGGATCCTGTAAACGAACAAATAAAAAAGTTAAAGAATAAGTTAAAACATCATTCTGACGATTATAATCTCTGCTATGAGCTCGGGATGCTTTACCTGCAGAGAGGCGAGACCGGTTTTGCCCGGAGAATGTATAAACAGGCCTTAAAAATCAATCCCGCGTTTTCCAAAGCGCTTTTAATGCTCAGCATTATGCATAAGGAATCTACGGAAGAATCTAAACAGATACTGCATAAAGCCGCGCTTTTAAACCCCAAAGACGCCCATACCTATAATAACCTTGCTTCAGTCTATATCTCGGAAAATAATATTGATGAAGCCGTAAAATACTGGAAAAAAGCAATATCGGCAGATAAAAATTTCGCCCACGCCTACTATAACCTTGGGCTTACATACACAAAATTAAACAAGCTAACGCTGGCTGAAAAATATTATAAAAAGTCGCTGGAGATAAACCCGCAGGACAGCTATGCCCTTAATAACCTCGGACTTTTATACATCAAAGAGAATAAAATTGCCGAAGCTCAGAATCTGTTTAAAAAAGCGCTGGAGGTTGATCCTAAAGACGTGTTCGCGCACAATAACCTGGGAAAACTTTACGAAAGCCAGGGCAAAGACTTAAAAGCCCTTAATGAATTTAAAAAAGCACTGGAAATAGACCCCAGCGATATATACCTTAACAATAATATAGGGAGAGTCTATATTAAACTGGGACGGTTCGGGGACGCCGTAACTCATTTTAACAAAGTCCTTGAACAGGACCCTAAAGACATTTACGCTTTAGGCAACCTCGGACAGCTGTATATGAATCTTAATAACTGGGGCAAAGCGGTAGAGATGTTTAAAACCGCTTTAAAGCTTGATCCCAAGGATACATACACAAGGAATAAGCTGGGCCAGGCCTATATGCATTACGGCTCTTTAAATAAGGCTATAAGGGAATTTAAAAAAATCACTCTCGTAAACGATAATGATTCTTACGCCCATAACCATCTGGGACTCGCTTACCTTGAAACCGGCAGATATGACAAAGCAGTGCGCGAATTTGAAAAGACGCTGAAAATTGACCCTAAAAACATACAGGCTTCAAACAACCTCGGGATCACTTACACGCTGGCCAATAAAACCGATAAAGCCATAAACCAGTATAAAAAATCCATAAATATAAATCCTGATGATGTTCACGCTCTAAGCCAGCTGGGACTTCTTTATTCTAAATGCGAAAAAGAAGAAATGGCTGTTGTTTACTACAAAAAAGCCGTTAAGCTTAACCCGCATAATTCCACTTTATACAATAACCTGGGACTTGCGTATTATCTTATGTCAAAATACGGCGCCGCAGTTGAAAAATTCAGCAAAGCCGTTGAATTAGACCCGAATAACGGCCCTGCTTACAACAACCTCGGTATTATTTATTTAAAAACGAACAAGCTTGAAGATTCCGTAAAAGCATTTATAAAATCAATAAAAATCGAACCTTCCAATCCCACCACATACAACAATCTCGCGATCGCAATGGCAAAGCAGAATAAATTCCACGACGCCGCAGAACAGTGGGAAAAAGCCTTAAAAATCAATCCAAGTTATATTGAAGCGCGCTTTAACCTTGCGCTTGCTTACACGGAGCTTAAAAAACTTAATCTTGTGGAAAAAGAATATGAAGCCATAATCAGTCTGGATAAAAATTTTATACCCGCTTACGTAAATCTGGCGGATCTTTACATATCGGAAAATAAAAGAAAAAAGGCTGAGAAAATTTTAAAAACCGCTCTGGATATTTCAATAAAACAGAAACATACAAAGTATAAAGCTGTTATCAAAGATAAACTGCGGGACTTTTAAGCCGGGGCCTCAACGCTTTTTATAAGTTCATAGAAATATTTCGCGTCTTCTAATGGGTTGTCGCTTCTTGTAACAGCTCCCCCTATAATAACCGTATGGGGTTTTAATTTTAAAATTATATCTATATTGTCTTTATTTATTCTTCCCGCGACAATTATGGGAAGATTAACAACCTTCTTTATTCTTGTATATTCATCAAGACTGGTGGCTACCCCGTAAGCATCCGTGCTTTTATGGAAGCAGAGATAATCTATATCGCCGTTCTCGGAAAAACGCAGGGCGGCTTCTAAGGTATCCGGAGAACCCAAAAGATCCACCATTATTTTTTTGCCTTTTTCTTTTACTTCATTATATACGGCTTCTTTGGTTTGGTCGCTCACGCATGACATCATCGTGATTATATCGGCTCCCGCGGACAGGGCCAGGTTTGCTTCTATTTTCCCGGCATCCACTATTTTAATGTCAGCCACTATAATTTTATCTGGAAATCTTTTTTTAAATTCTGCTACCGTTTTTATTCCCTCGCTTTTTATTAAGGGAGTACCTACTTCCATGATATCGCAGTAGTTTTTAATCTTTTCCGCAATCTCCAGCGCCCCTTCAAGATTTGTGCAGTCAAATGCTATCTGAAGATTCATATATCCTCCGTTTATATCTTTTTTACCTTATTTAATACTTCTTCTATGGCTCCGTCGGGAGTTGATGCTCCGGCCGTAAGCCCTGCTTTTCTTTTTCCGGAAAACCAGCTCTTCTTTATCTGGGATGCTCCTTCAACAAGATAAGTTGAAGGGCAGAACTTCCTGCATATCTCAAACAATCTTCTCGTGTTGGACGAAGATTTCCCGCCTACAACTATCATTATATCCACTTCTTTAGCCAAATCAAGGGTTTCAGCCTGCCTGAGTTTTGTCTCAGAACAGATTGTATTAAAAATCCTGCACTCATGCGCTTTATCAATAAGGATCGGCACAATCTGCCGGAAATTGGAAAGAAGAAAAGTAGTCTGGACAACAATACCGAGCTTATCAACAATCCTGCCGTTTTTTCCCATCTTTAAATCTTCCGCCTCGCGGACGCTCTCAATAACTTTGCATCCAAAAGGTGCGTAAGATGCTATACCCTTAACCTCGGGATGGTCTTTATGCCCTATTATGATTATCTTGTATTTCTGTTTGGAAAGGTCTCTTACGATATTATGAATTTTTCTTACTAGCGGGCATGTGGCATCAATAACTTTAAGCTTTCTTTTTAAGGCGTCTTTATATATCTTTGGAGTTGTGCCGTGCGTCCTTATAATCAGACAGCCGCTTTTAATTTTTGAAGGCTTATCAATTGAGAATATGCCTTCTTTCTCCAGCTGTTCTATAACATCCGGATTATGAACAAGAGGACCGAGAGTATACACGCCGGGGGTTGCTTTTTTCTTAGCGGTATCCAGTGTCTCCCTGCTCATCTTTATCGCGCGGCGCACGCCGAAACAGAAACCTGCGCGCTCTGAGACTATAACTTTCAACTTGCTCCTCCAGACTTTACCGCCTTATCTATCTTTTTAATCATATCACCGGATCTTAACTTTGCCAAGCCCGTATATTTTCTATAATCCATGATTTTATCAATATCACCAGGTGTAAGTTTGCCTTTAAATGCAGATAAAAGTTCTTTTTTGAAAACACCGAGAGGCGCGTACTGCCCTGCATTAAAACTTATATTCTTTATTCTCTCGTGAAGTATCTGCCTGTTCAATCCTTTTTTCGCAAGCTCCATCATAACAGGCTCAAGCATGGCTGTAGGTCCGTATTTATCTAAATTCTCTTGCACCTTCCCTTTATTTATCTTAAGCCCGGATAAAATTTTATGCATAAGACGGAGTGTCTCATCAACTGCAAGAAAACCTTCCGCGAAAATAATTCTCCTGTTAGCCGAATCATCAAGTGTTCTTTCTAAAATAGTATCAGCGGCGTTATTCCAGAATGTGCCGGGGAGAACCTTAACATATTCGGCAATAGAGCAGACTCTCTCAGATAAAATAGGGTTCTTTTTAAAAGGCATAGCGCTTGAGCCCACCTGGCTCTTCCCGAAAGGCTCCGATACCTCTCCTATTACAGGAGACTGCAGCACCCTTATATCCAGCGCTATCTTATGAAGCGTCTGTGCGCAGGACGCGAGCATGCACATTATCTGGTAATCCTGGCTCCTGGGATAAACTTGAGTTGTTGCGTCAAACGCTTTTAATCCTAAATACTTTAAAAAACTCTCTTCCATTTTTTTAACTTTTGAAATATCAGAATCCATAAGGTGAAGGTAGCTTGCCGATGTGCCTACCGCCCCTTTTAATCCTTTAGTTTTTAAATTATCCTCAAGGAAGTCAAGAAAACTTAAATCCATTAAAAGTTCCTGAGCGTAGTTGCTGAACCGGTAGGAGTAAGTTGAAACTTCCGCGGGCTGTATATGCGTAAAAGCTATATTAACAACTTCCTTATTCTCTTTAATAAGATTCTTTAGATCCTTTAAACAATCAACAATTCCTTTCCTTACAATTCCCAATGCTTCTTTAATTTTTAAAACTTCAGCATTATCAATTATATCGGTGGATGTAGCGCCAAGGTGGAGCTTACCCCCTCCCTTTTTACACTGTGAAGCAAAAAGCTTTACTTCAGCCATAACATCATGCTGGATCTTATTCTCTATCTCCTGTGATTTTGATATATCAACTTTTTCATTATTCTTTTTAATGTCCGTAAATTCAGTCTTTGTTAAAAGCCCTGCATTATACTGGGCTTTAGCAAGGGCTGTCCATGCACGTCTCCAGTAAAGCTTCTCCTTCTTTTGCGAGAAAACAGATCTCATATCAGGAGAACCATACCGGTAAGTAAATGTTGAAAGATATGTATCATAAGTAAATTTTTTCATATAAGCACCTCACTGTATGCGGTAATAAATCTTCTTTTTGGATGAAAAATACTCCTTTTTTATCAGGCGCGAAACCATATATAAAGAACTAATAATTCCTGTGTATAAAGTCAAAAATATTCCATAGAAAAGGATTTAAAGTCCCTATCAAGAATTCTAGTTTGCGAAACGAAAGTTTTAAGAAGCAAAATTTACCATGGGGGTGAATTATATGGGTAAAAAAGAAATCCTCAATTCAAATGATATAAAGCGGATACTTAACCGTATCGCTCATGAAATCCTGGAAAAAAACAAAGACCATAAAAATCTTGCTATTATAGGGATACATACAAGAGGCGTCCATATCGGGAAGCGTATAGCCGATATAATAGAAAAGACAGAGAACCTATCCGTTCCTTTCGGTGTTATAGACATAAACCTTTACAGGGATGATATATCCATATCTCCTACACACCCGGTAGTAAAAGAAAGCAATGTTCCCTTCAACATCGAAGGCAAAGATATTATCCTTGTTGATGATGTCCTTTACACAGGGAGAACCATAAGAGCGGCTCTGGATGAGATTATGGATCTCGGACGTCCGGGCAAAGTACAGCTTGCGGTTTTAATTGACAGGGGGCACAGGGAACTTCCCATACAGGCAAACTATGCGGGAAAACACCTCCCTACTTCCAGAGATGAAGAAGTATCTGTTCACCTGGAAGAATCCGATAAATCGGAATTCGTGGAAATTTTAAAAACAAAAAAACAGAATTAAAGGGGTTTTTATGCAGAAAAAAGATTTTTTAGGAATCTTTGACCTTCCCAAAAAAGAACTGGAATACCTCCTAAACCAGACTCCCATCTATAAAGAAATTCTCGCAAGACCCATCAAAAAAGTCCCAGTGCTCCGCGGAAAAACAATTGTTACTCTATTCTATGAACCAAGCACAAGAACAAGAATGAGTTTTGAACTAGCTGGAAAAAGATTAAGCGCCGATATGAGTAATATCGCGGTATCAAGTTCCGCGGTAGCCAAAGGCGAGAACCTTAAAGATACCGTCCGCACGATAGAAGCCATGGGGGTAGACGCAATAATAATAAGACACAGCCAGGCGGGAGCGCCGCACCTTGCCGCTTTAAACACAAAAGCAAGCGTTATAAATGCGGGAGACGGAACACATGAACATCCCACCCAGACACTTCTTGACCTGTACACGATAATGGAGAAAAAAGAAAAGATAAAAGGGCTCCATGTAGGAATAGTCGGGGATATAGCGCATTCGCGCGTTGCTAAATCGGATATATACGGCTTTAAAAAACTCGGAGCTAAAGTAACTCTTATTGCCCCGCCCACCCTTCTGCCTGCTGAAGTTGATAAATTCGGGGTTGATGTAAGCTATAATTTAGATAAGGTACTTCCCGAACTTGATGTATTATACATATTAAGGTTACAGCTTGAACGCCAGGCAAAGGGTCTCTTCCCTTCATTACTGGAGTATATAAAGCTGTACGGCGTCCATAAAGACCGGTTAAAAAAATGCAAAGACGATATACTTGTAATGCATCCCGGTCCCATGAATATAGGGGTTGAGATATCGGAAGAAGTGGCGACTTGCGTTTCTTCAGGGGTAATAGAACAGGTAAGTAACGGTGTCGCTGTCAGGATGGCATTATTAAATCACTTATTAGGGGGTAATTAAAATGCTTCTTAAAGGCGCAAGAATTTATGATCCTGCCCAGAAATTAGATAAAGTTCTTGATATATACATAAAAGACAGCAAAATAGAGAAAATGGGGAAAGATCTTAAAATTAAATGCGGGCAGGTAATAGATCTTAAGGGAAAAGTTGTATTACCGGGCTTAATTGATATGCATGTGCACCTCCGCGAACCGGGTTTTGAAAACAGAGAGACAATAAGGACAGGAGCGCTCTCTGCGTCCCGCGGAGGATTAACCGCGATAGCCTGCATGCCTAACACAAACCCGCCGCTTGATAATATAGGGGGGATAGCTCTTTACAAACAGAACGGTTTAACGCTCCCTGTTGAAGTTTATCCCATAGGATGCGTATCAAAAGAAAGAGCAGGGAAAGAATTAACCGAGATGGGTTCTCTTTATGAAGCGGGGGCAGTAGCTTTCTCGGATGACGGCGCGCCTGTTGCAAGCACAGAACTTATGAGAAGGGCGCTGGAATACTCCAAAGTAACGGATACCCCAATAATTGACCACTGTGAAGATACCAACCTTAAATCAGACGGGGTCATGAATGAGAGCTACACAAGCTCTCTTTTGGGATTAAAAGGAAACCCCGCAGAAGCCGAAGTAATACATATTTACAGGAACATAGTTTTATCCAGGCTTACTGGCGGCAAAGTGCATATCGCGCACCTTTCCACAAAAGACGGACTTGCCCTTATAAAACAGGCGAAAAAAGACGGAATTAACATAACCTGCGAAGTTACAATAAACCACCTCCTGCTCACAGAAGAAGATTTAGCCGATTATGATACAAACTTAAAAGTCTCCCCTCCTCTAAGATCTAAAGAAGACCAGAAAGCGCTTCTTAAAGGATTAGCCGACGGCACGATAGACGCCCTTGTAAGCGACCACGCCCCGTGGACATATGAAGATAAAGAAGTGGAATTTTCATTAGCTCCTTTCGGCATAAGCGGGATTGAGACGCTTGTGCCTCTCGCTTTCGGAGAACTTTACAAAAACCATAACATACCGCTCGCGAGAATAGTTGACGCGTTATCACATAATCCGGCAAAAATACTGAACCTGCCGGACCGCAGGATAAAAAAAGGCTCTCCTGCTAATTTAACGGTACTGGACCTTGATGCTAAAGATAAAATTTCAAAAGAAGATTTTATTACCATGGGAAAGAATACCCCGTATAACGGAAAAACAGTTAACTGCAAACCTTTTATGACAGTGGTCAACGGGAAGGCATACAAAAATTGATTTATACAAAATGCAAAATAACAGAAAACAAGGAAGTTGCCGAAGGCTACTTCTTAATAAAGTTCTTCTCTAAAGAGATTGTCAGGTACGCAAGAGCCGGCCAGTTCGTGCAGGTTAAAATAACCGAGAATACCGATCCCCTGTTAATGAGGCCTTTCTCTTTCTTTGAAATTGACAGAATTAAAAAAACCTTCTCAATTCTTTACCAGATAAAGGGGAAAGGGACAAAATTCTTAAGCGGTTATCCCAAGGGGAAAGAATTAAATATTCTGGGGCCTCTGGGCAGCTACTTCAAATACCCTAAATATATTAAAAATGTCATCCTCATAGCGGGCGGGGTCGGCATAGCGCCGCTGGCCTGTTTCGCGGATGAGCTTGCAAGATGCAAAAAAGACGTGACAGTTCTTCTCGGACTAAAAGAGCGGTCCATGTTTAATTTTTTAAAAGAGCGCTGCGCCTATATACCTCCCACCGGTTTTCTTGTCTCCGTTGAAGGAGGAGTCGCGGAAGCTGATTTCAAGGGGACTGTCGTAAACTTTTTTGAAAATATTTATTCAGCCCAAAAAAAGAAATATGATTACGCCTGCACCTGCGGTCCAAACTCTATGTTAAAAGAAGTGCAGAGAGCATTTTCAGACATACAGATACCGGTTTACTGCAGTCTTGAGGCGCATATGACATGCGGTATGGGGGTATGCCTGGGTTGCGCGGTAAAGATAAAAGAAAAAAACACTTTTATTTACAAAAAGATCTGCTCGGACGGCCCTGTATTTAATTTAAGGAATGTGGTTTTTTAAAATGAAAAAAACAAACCAAACACCCGACATGTCCGTAAATATAGCCGGGATAAAGATGAAGAATCCCGTTATGCCCGCGTCCGGCACATTTGCCTGCGGACGCGAGTATAATGAATTATTTGACATAAATAATCTGGGAGCGCTGGTAACGAAATCCGTAACCCTATACCCCACTATGGGGAATAACCCGCCAAGAACCTGTGAAACCGCATCGGGAGTATTAAATTCAATAGGATTGCAGAACAGCGGATTAAATAATTTTATAAAGGATGATTATCCATTTTTAAATAAATTAAAAATACCTCTTATTGTAAGCATAGCGGGGAAATCGGAAGATGAATATTCTAAGATTATTTTAAGATTAAATAAACTGACTAAAATATCCGCGTATGAAGTTAATATCTCATGCCCTAATGTTCATCACCAGATAATAGGAAAAGATCTGAAGATGACTGAAAAGTTAATAAAAAGATTATCCCGTATAAGCAGGTATCCCTTAATCATAAAACTTACCCCTAATGATGTTGATATAGTTGAAGCGGCAAAGGTATCTGAAGCTTCAGGCGCAAAAGCCATATCGCTGGTAAATACATTTGCAGGCATGGCTATTGATATATATACCGGGAAGCCTAAGCTTGGAAATATAACGGGGGGATTAAGCGGGCCGGCCATAAAACCCCTGGCATTAAGGATGGTTTACAACATATCCAAAACCGTAAAAATACCGGTTATAGGCTTGGGCGGGATAACAAATTATGAAGACGCGCTGGAATTTATAATAGCGGGAGCGTCCGCCGTGCAGGTAGGCACCGCCAATTTTCTAAACCCCTTCTCCTGTATAGAGATTATAGAAGGCATGGAAGATTATATGAAAAAGAATAAAATAAGAAGAATTGAAGATCTAAAAGGGAGCTTAAAAACATGAAAACTCCTTATGTTATTACGGCTTTAGACACGGATGATATAAAAACAATCACAAGACTTGTAAGAAGCTTAAAAGGCCTCTCCCCTTATTTTAAAATAGGGCTTGAAGCGTTTTACTCGCAGGGTAAAAAAATACTTGATGTAGTGCATAAAGAAGGCGGGAAGATATTTCTTGACCTTAAATTCCATGATATACCCAATACCGTGGAGGGAGCAGTAAAAGCTGTAATGCATCCTTCTATTTTCATGCTAAACGCGCACTGTCTGGGCGGGAGCAACCTCTTAAAAGCATTTAAAAAATCAGCAGTAGAAAAAGCAAAACAGTTAAAAATGGCCGTGCCTAAACTTATAGGGGTTACCCTCCTTACAAGCTTAAGCCCTAAACATTTAAAAGAAGAATTTAAAATAAAAAATAAGCTCGCAGAACAGGTAAAACACCTTGCCCTGCTTGCTAAAAAAAGCGGCCTGCACGGCGTAGTATGCTCGCCTCATGAAATAAAAATTATAAAGAAGGCGTGCGGGGGTAAATTTCTTGCCGTAACACCCGGGATACGGACTAAAGATTCTAAAAAAGGCGACCAGGAAAGAATAACAACCCCGGAAGAAGCCGCAAAACAGGGAGCTGACTACCTTGTTATAGGAAGGCCCGTAACAAAGGCAAAGGATCCTGAAAAAGCTTTAAAAGAAATACTGGAGAGTATAAACCAATGGAAAAAGAAAAACAGGAAATAATAAATATATTCAAAGAGAACAGCGCCCTGCTTACAGGGCATTTCCTTTTAAGCTCAGGGCTTCATTCAGATACATATTTTCAATGCGCGCTTTTATTTGAAAAACCTCATACGGGAGAACTTTTATCAAAAAAGCTGGCAGAGCTTTTTAAAGATGAGAAACCCGATATAGTAATAGGACCTGCCATAGGCGGGATAATTCTGGCTTATGAAACGGCAAAACATCTTAATGCAAAAGCCGCTTTTACCGAAAGAGAAAACGGCGTTATGAGATTAAGACGTGGATTTAAGATATTAAAAGACGAGAAAGTCCTTATTGTTGAAGATGTGCTTACCACCGGAAAATCCACAAAAGAAGTAATTGAAGTTATTAAAGAAGCAGGCGGCAGAATTATAGGGATAGGGTCTTTAATAAACAGGAGCTCCCGGGACTTAAACCTGCCTGTAGAGCCGAAATCCCTTTTAAAGATAGAAGTTAAAAATTATGATCCTTCAGCATGCCCTTTATGTGCCGAAAAGATACCTCTTATAAAGCCGGGGTCTAGAAATTAAAATATAAAAAACTGTATAAATAAATAAAAGAGGGCTGATAAATCAACCCTCTTTTATTTATTTATCTATAGTTATTAACTACCATTTCTGAAAAAATGAATTAATCGCGGCACCCATAGCAAATGTGCCTCTTGATGTATTGGGGGATCCTAAAGCGCCTCCCAAATTGATAGTACCGTTTTTAGACCATGAAACACTCGGACCGATATCCCATCTATTTGAATCGGGCTTTTTTATCTGCCAGTCAGTCTTGGGACTTGCCTGTGTTAAAATCTTTGCCTGAGCCATGACACTATTCATTGCCGAGTTATCATTAATTCTGTTAAACATTCCGCCTCCCAAAAATTAAGAGAGTAGGTCCTCTCTTTGTTGTGGGTATATTATAAGGCACGGAAGGTGTTTTTACAATATAAAAATGTTAACAAAATGTTAACTTTATGTTAACAAAACGTTAACGTTTTAGGGTTAAAAATTTCTTATTTTGCGGTATTTTTACAGGGGTTATTTTCCCGCTTTTTCGCCCTTTGCGGTCTCTTTTTTTCCTTTATATTTCATCTTTAAAAGATCGTCTACAGTTACGAATTTATACTCATTTTCCTGTAATTTATCCAGAATATCGGCAAGGCATTCAAGGCAGAAAGGCTGTAGATCATGGAAAAGAACTACCCCGCCTTTTTTAGCAACCCCATCCGCAACATTCTTAGTCATTAACTCTTTACCGGGATTCTCCCAGTCAAAAGAATTTACTGTCCAGAGCACAATCTCCGTAAGGCCTGAGGATTCAGCGGCATTTAAAACCACCTCATTATACCTGCCTCCCGGGGGACGGAATTTGGTCATTTTATACTCATAACCCAGAGCTTTATTAACCGCTTTTTGCGTCTTTATAAGTTCTTCTTCCAGTTCTTCCCGGGTTACTTTATCCATATCCGGATGGCTGTAGGTATGATTGCCGAGAATATGGCCTTCGTTTACAATCCTGCGCGTAAGCCTGGGATTTCTTTCCGCCATCTCGCCTACGACAAAAAATACAGCTTTAATATTATAATCTTTGAGAATATCAAGAATTTTAGGAGTATTATCGGGATTGGGCCCGTCATCAAACGTTAATGCGATATTTTTACCGAATCTGTCGTTATAGCTTATATGATTACAGGTTATTTTAACTCTTTTTGGAACGGTTTTTTCTGAAGCATCCCCTTTAATGCCGGATTCTTCAACAGGCGCTGGTTTAACTTCGGGAGTTTTTACAACGGGAATTTTTATTATATCCCCGGGCTTTACTAAATCAGGATTTACTATTTTAGGGTTAGCGCTGAGTAGCAGGTCTAAACTTATATTATGATCATCTGCTATCCATGTTAAATTCTCCCCGGGCTTGATTTCATAATCTTTAGTTTTTCCTTTGAAAAGCATGGCTCTTGACCTTTTAAGAGCTTCGGTTACCGGTATTTTTATTACATCACCCGGCTTAATTAAATCAGGGTTCTTTATCTCCGGATTGGCTTTAAGAATTTTATCCATGCTTGTTTTATACCTGCCCGCGATATCAAGAAGGATATCATCTCTTTTAACCTTATATCTTATATATTCATCAGCCATATTACCTTCCTTAAAAAACAGAAATAATCTGGTATATGGGAAGCATGGCAACCAGTGCAATAAAGCATATAACAATGCCGAAAATAATGATAATCACCGGCTCTAATATATTTGACAATCTTATAAACACATCCTCTACTTCCATCTTGTAAATATCTATGACTTTCTGGAGAAGTTCAACAAGACGCCCCGATTCCTCCCCCGTTCTTATAAGCTGGAGAGCGACGGGAGGAAAAAACCCGACCATCTTTAATCCGGTGCTTAAATTCTCACCGCTGGGTATCTTTGAAAAAACAAAATCATCAAGCTTTCTTTTTACATAAGTATTTTCAAAGATTCCGGATAAAATCTTTACGGCCGGTATAATATTAATCCCTGCCTTATGCAGCATATGGAGCGTCATGCAGAAATTTATGACATACATCTTTAAAAGCGCATCCCCTATAAAAGGGATGCTTATCTTAAATTTATCCCATTTATACCTGCCCACAGGCGTTTTTATATATGAATAGATCATATATATGACGGCTAATCCCATAAAGGTAAGCATGTACCCCGTAAGAGGATACGAGAAAACTTTAGCCGTGAATATTACGGCTTTCGCAAGACCTTTTATCTTCATAATATCAACTGTACTGCTTAAAGCTAAAATGGCCGGAACAAGCATTTTAGCTATAATAAAAAGAATTACAAAAGAAAATATGCCTACTGTTACCGGATATATTAAAGCTCCCTTCAGCTTCCCCATGAGATATCTTTTCTTTTCCTCAAGCTGAGCGAGCTCTTCAAATACAAGCGGCATATTGCTGGATTTCTCCCCCGCCTTAATAACACTTATATGCATATTTGAAAAATAATTGGGAAACCTGGCAAAAACCTCCGTAACGGAAGCGCCGTTGGCTTTTAAATCATACATCATGCGTTCAAGCACTTCCCCGAATCTTTTGCTTTTTGTATGCTTTTTCGCGGTATCAAGAGCGGGAATTATGGATATCCCCGACTTTAACATAACAGCCATCTCCCTGAAGAAAGACTTAAAAACATTATCCCTGTCGGCTTTATCAAGATAATCCCTGACCCGGTCATTGATATTATCTTTTATATAATTTAAGTCATACCTTAAATTAAGCTTAAAAGGATATATCTGCAGGAATTTTCTGCCTGTTAAAATTGATCTGGCGCTCCTGTCGTAATAAAGGGCGTCTTCCCTGCCTCTGGCGGCAAGGCTTTTAACAAGCTCTGAAGACGAGTTTTTTCTCCTTAACTTATTCTTCTGCCTGCGGGTCTCTTTTTCTATGTACTCCAAGACCTCTTTCAGACTGCCTGTTTTTAAATTATAGGTATTTTTTACCGACGGCATAGCCCTCTCCTTCTTAAATCTTTCTTTCTTATTTTCCTATTTTCTTTCCTATTTTTTATAACACGGAGCACCTGTCTGGAGTTCATACCAGGATCTTGCAAAAGCAAGATTAATTCCGGAATCTGTATAATTAGGCTGAAGCACTGCTCCGTATACGGCTTTAGTGTTCTTATCGGTAACACATAGAAATATCTGGTTCTCCGCCACCGTAACTCCTCCACTGGGACCTGTAGCCCTGACAAAACACAATGATGCGGATATTTGATCGGGCGAATAACTGCCGGAAGGCGCATCAAGAGGCTTCCATCCGCTGTTATGGGTATAATATCCTCCCCCGTATTTATTTTCCGCGTAATAAATTTTACTATCATCAGGGGAAGTCACAAAAATTATAGTACTATAATAATACGGAGAAGATCTCGGTACGGTTAAGGTAAACATATCACCCTTTAATTGCGAACTTCTCCTTACAGTACTCCCGTTCGCATAAGCTCCGCTTATAATATTTTTAACTCGAACTTCCACTTCTTTGTAATCATCGCGTCCCTCAAATTCATGTATATAAACTTTACCTTTAAGGTTGGGATCCGAATTAATATTAAACTCCCCTTCTTTAATATCCGTATCCTCGGGCAGACCCCTTATCTCCTCAAGTTTATTCTGCATCTCTACTGTTGCCATGGTTATATCTTTTGCCTTCCTGAAATTTCTCAATGCCACAGGAAATAAATCAAGAAGAAAAACAATCCCTATCATTAATAAAAGCAGAGCGATCATTACCTCTAAAAACGTAAATCCTCTTTTTTTCATGGCAGTCCCCCATTATTTTAATTTTATCAGCGCGTTTAACTTAATCTCCGGCTGATTCTTTTCTACCGACTTATCTATGCTTCTTAACGTTATCTGCACCATGGTTGTTTCAAACTCTTCGCCTTGTTTATTTTCATTAAACAACTCAAAGTTAAGGTGATCTATGTTCCGGGCTATAAGTTTTTCTTCCAGAATAAGGTCTGTATCTGGATAATCCGGACTGTATATCAATAAATTTACCTTTCCGCCGGGGATATGTTTAAATCCCAGAACTTCTTTTTGGGGATTTAATAACTCGCCGGTACTTTTTGCGAATATAATGGTATTGCGGCTCTTTTTTATATCATCCGGATAATAAATAATCTCTGCTTCCCTTAAATAATTGCTCATTCTCGCGACCGCTTCCCTCGCCGAACGCAGATGCATGGTTTTATTCTCCATACTGCTTATTATGTTCCAGCCCCTTAAAAGTATTGTCAGCGATATTGTCATAACGGCGAGAAATACCGCGCTTATAATCAAAACTTCCGCGATAGAATAACCTTTAAGTTTTTTATCTTTCTTTTTCATCTCTGCCGCCAGTCAAGAACCACTCCGTCCTGTATAACCGCGGTTATGGTTTTTGTTCTGTTTGAATTAAGAGGCTTGCCCGTACAGGCAACTTCAATCTTTTTAACATCAATCTTTTTCGCTTCTATACTGCAGGCACCAGTCAAAAGTTTTATGTCTTTCATATTGCTAATAATGTTATCGGCGCTATTTCCTTCTTCTGATACAGCGCATGCGTATTCCACCCCGGCCCAAGCGAGGAAATAGGCTCTGGTATCATTTTTGTGCTTGACCGCGAATATATAATCAGCGCCTCCTGTCTCCAGAAAGGCCATCCCCATAATTGAAATAATTACAAGAATCATTAAGACGGTAATAACTGCTATGCCTTTTTGCTTCTTCATAAAAAAACCTTATAAAAAATAACAGTATATTAAGGACGGCAGAAATAATGATAAAAACGGAGAGGCTGTTTATATAATAAATGACGGGATAAAAATAATTATAAGGATATTATAGCCGTTTTGGAAATTTAAATAAAGTATTTTTCCGTTTATTTATGTTAACAAATTGTTAACATTTTATACCTTATAATGCCCGGGGAAACATTAAAGTATTGGACTTGCAGGCAAATTTTTGATATAATTTTTTAAAATAGACAATACTTCTATCGTAAAATTAAAGTTTATATCTATAATAAGGAAGCAGAACAGTGAAAATCGTAAAAGATAAAATCCGGATAAAAGAACTAAAAGAAATGGCTGATAACAGTTTCGGAAACTTTATTAAAGCCGTTGTTGATATTGAAAATGAAATCATAGCGGTAGACGCCGAACTTCATTCTGACGAAAAAGCCTTGCTTTTGGAAAACGGTTCTAATCAGAAAAACCTCTGGGGCATAAATTTATATCCGGAACTCCCGGGAGAAGATTTTATTGAATTTGATTCAATGATTAACCTGCGTCCTTCTCAGGAAAACCGTACAAGAGGAGTGGATAATCCCGGAAACAGAGAAAAAATAAAAGTCATAATTAATAAGCTGGTGGCAAGATGAGTTATCAACATAAAGACTTAGCAAACGGCAGATGGTTTGAACTTTCATTTCCGTCTCAGATGGCTAATATTGGAAGCGAAGTAATCAGAACCATTAACTGGAAAAACAAAAACAATCCCGAATACAGCAGAAAAGCGTTTGAACGCGCTTTAGAGCTTCTCAGCTTAACCATTTCCGACAACAAAAACAAAAAACGTCTTAGAGAACTGACCCGTCTTTACGAAGTACTGGCTGACTATTTTGCTTTTAACAATGAATACGGTTCTACCGATACAGCCTGGCAGAATTATTTTCTGGGTTTTAATTATATGGCCAGGCTGGCATAAATTTGCAATTATATATCAATCTCTTTCTCTGCTTTATTTCCCGATGCATCTTCTGCCCTTATATAAGCTTTTCTGTTTTTACTGTCTTTGGGAATCGCGGCTTTTATTATGAAGAAATCTTCAAAATTATTAAACATGCCGTTTACGGGTATGGCGGTATACCAGGACTTTTTATCAAACGAGAAGCTTACATATTCGGGAAGCACATTCTTACAGGTTATCATGCCTTCTACCGTAAGAATATTGTCTTTAACGGTTTTATTCACGACTTTAATCTCCGGCTTCGTATTGCATATCCGGAAAGGATTGGAAACCATCTCGGCTTTCAGATTTTTGTCTAAAACATTATACGCCGTCAGCCTTATTCTGTATTTTCCGTCAGGGATTTTCTTGGTATCCCAGGTATATGCCATGTCCGCGGAAACCGGATTATTCCCGTTTTTCATATCTTTCTTCTTTAAAGAAACGGGGATATCCATATCTATCTCTGTCCAGTTATTTGAAGCCTCAGACCTGTAATACAGGCTGAATCTTACAAGATCAAGCGATGTGTCGCCGCATATCCATTCTATATCCTTCTCCCCGCTCCATGCATCAAAAGTATACGGGAATAGAAATACGAGGAACGGGGTTTTAAACAAGGGCTTATGTTTAAAGCTTGCCCCGAAAAATTTGGGAGCCGCGCTTGAATTTCCGGACTTTAATTCCACTTTATACTGAAAATACTCGGCAGGCGGGGATTTTATCATTGCTTTACCGCCGGAAAAATTTAAACTTCTCCATCCGGACCATTTAGAGTCAGGATCGGCAGACTGCCCGCTTCTTGTATAAACCGATACGGATGCCGCCGAAGGCGTATTTTTCTCGCATTCAAAAACACCCATATCGGATGTATTTTTAAGATCAAAGACCCGCGATATAAATTCCCCTTTAGGCGCGCAGCCCGTTTTTAATACCCCCGCCGAAGCGTAATCTCCCGTGGTGAAATAAATATTGCCCGAAGAGTCTTTTGAAAAATCAAAAATTTCTCCGCATTTTAAGTCATGCAGGTAAAGTATCTCTTCATTCTTTTTAAGTTTATATATTTTAGCGCTTTTTGCTGTGCCGAAAACAGGCTCGTCGTTCTCATCAACCTCAACCGATGTAATATAATCTTCTTTTACGCTGTAGCCGTAAAACGCGCCTAATTTACTGATCTTAATTAAACTGTGCCCGCATGCCGCGTATATATTGCCGCGGGAATCAGCGCATAAATCAAGAACCGCCTCGCCTTCGCACTGGCAAACAGGAGTAAGCCTGCCGGGTCCGTTAACAGCGTAAATTATTCCTCTTTCCGCGGTACCTATAACGGGGAGCCCCGACTTGAATGTGAGAGCTTTTACGTGAAGATCATCCGCCGAAGCGTATTCAGCCGCGTGACCGCTTAAGCTTATCTTATAAAGCTTTGCAGGGATGCCGGTTGCCGCCCATACTGCGTCATTATTATATTTAAGCTGCCATATATATTTTACCGGCAGAGAGGCAAATAAGACCTCGCCACCGTAAGGGGAAACCTTAAATATCTTTCCGGATGGCGCAGAAGAAGCCAGAATTGACCCGTCGGGAAGGTTTAATACCGAAGTTATAATGCCGCCGGGGAGCGTTGCCAGCACTCTGCCTGTGCCCGCATTTATTATATTGCCGTCCTGGTCCGCGATAATTAAACTTTTAAGCTTTGAGCTGTAATCGGAACAGTATATGAAATTGGAGTCCGGCTTATACAGAATATCTTTTTCCTTGCTTAAAGTAATATAGCCGGCGTCGGAGATCGCTGTTTCTTTAATCTGTCCCGCAAAAAATTCTTTTACTTCCGTATCTTTGGAAGTAAAGCTTGTTAAGGGCACAACCTTATCTTTATCTTCTTTTGGAGTCTCTTCTTTTTTGTCTTTAACTTCTTCTTTTTTTAATTCCTTTTCCGCGGCATCTTTCTCTTTGTCTTTATCTTTTTCGTCTTCTGCTTTGTTGGTATCTTCTGCCGGCTTACCATTTTCGTTAAGCATAAGAAAATTAAATTTCCTTGTGCATAAAGATTCTTTTTGTGATTCTTCTTCGGCCGGTGATTCTTCCTCCGGGGCCGTATCTTCTTTTTTCTTTTCCTTTAATACTTCCTGGGATACCGAAACCCATGTTGTTTCAAAGTTAGTTATTATATAAGGGGTATCCAGGGTTTGCGTCTGGACATTAGGCTCTTGTTCAATAATGCTCTGAGAGGAAGAAGCTAGTATGCCAACAAGATACTTTGGCATAAAAGGATATGATCTCCCCGAAATATTCACGGTATCCGTAGGATAAACAAATTTAATAACCAGCTGGTTATTTTTTTCTATGGTTTCTATCCTGTTTACAAGCTGGTTGAAATCAGTAATTTTTTTGCGCGGCAGGTGAAGCCTTTTTTCCAGAAGATCAAAAACTTGTCCCCCGCAGGCGCCTATATTAATCTCTCCGGCCTGTATGCTTTTAGGGACTTCCGCCTTAAATGTCTTTTCAAAAACCTTACCGTTATAGGGCTTTATGACTACATGGAGAAAAATATCTCCTCCCTTATCAATTTTGTTCTTATCAAGGTAAATCTTTTCAATCCGGGCGGTTAAATTCTTATCTATAAATTCTATATCCACGTCAACATCTTTAAAGGATACCTTTTCAAATTCATTCTCTTTTATAATGCCGGCAAGAACCCCGAAAACAGACTGTATGTTGTATAAAGGGCCCAGTCTGTCATAAAACACATCCGAGTATTCTATAACCCTGCCGTCCGAGAGGGTGAACTTTATATCCGCTTTCGCCGCGCCTGCGCTGTCCCCTATAAGGGCGGCATTAGCGGCTTCACCTATGGCGGAGCTCATAACAAAAGAGACAATCGGATGATCTATCCTTGCGACTTCTATATTGAATTTTTTAACTTTCGGCCCGTCTTTTAAGTTAATTGTCATGGGCAGCATGGGGGCAGAAGCGCCGAAGCTTCCAGAGATGGCCACCCATGTATCATTTGTAAGAGTTCCTATCTCTTTTATGGGCGAAGCAACTTTTGTGGAAATAAAATACGAAGGCACTATCGCCTGCACGTAAAAAACACTGAGCGGCATATCAACCGATCCCAGGTTAAGCATGCTGTGCGCAAATGCCAGGAATTTGCCGTCCTTTGAGTAAGTCAGCGTGCCTGCCGATGACACATCTATATCGCCCTTAACAAGCTGTACGCCGACCGCGGCGCCGGGCGATAATTCATACTCAGCGTCTTTGTAATAAGAGCCGCCGCCCGTGTTTTTAAACACCGCTATATCGGAAAATTTTTCATTCAAAGCGTCAATATTTTTTTCGCTTAAACCGTTTACCTGGAACAGCGTCTTTAACGGAGTCATTACTAAAGAAGAATTTTCCTTCTCTTTTTTGGCTTTCTCCGCGTCACAACTGTTTAAGATCTTAACATTTTTATACTCTTTGCCTTCAATTGTGATTTTTCTTCCGGCGCCGGATGAGGTGCCGGCGGCTTTAGATGGCTTATTTAAAACTTTAAGCATCTCTTCTATCGGCTGAACGCCGAATATTGTTGTTTTGCTGAAAGGTGAACCGTACGCTATACCGCCTATCAGTTTGCCGTCAATATACACAGGGGACCCGCTCATTCCCGCAACTGGGCCTGTCTGATTCTGGAGGCAGTACCCGCCGTCAACCTCAATTAATATGGTGCTTATACCGTCATTATATTTCCTGCTAACGCCCAGCACAGTTACCGGGAATTTCTCTATCTTTGTGCCGTTAAAAACGGTTAACCCGTACCCTTTCATCCCGGGGACTATCTCGCCAAGAGGCATTATCGGGGCGTCCGAGAAACAAGCGACGAAAGATAATGACAGAAATATAAATAAAAAAGTTATAATAAATAGTCTTTTCATAAATCCTCCAATTTTAATGTTTATTATTCAATACTTACCGTTTCTATCCTTTGTTTGATTTATAATTGTTAATTAAAGGCATTTAAAAAAAATATAGGAATTTACTTTAAATTATAAGATGAAACAGCTGAGCTTGAAATTCTGCGTTATGCAGCTTAATTGTTTCTATCTATCTATAAATTTCCAGTTACAGTCAAATCTTCTGTTGTTTTTTACTATAGATTATAGCTTTTTAGGTGTGCACTTTTAAATCTTAAATCCCATTAAAACGGTTCACTTTTAATTCTTAAATGACAAAAATAAAAATATACTGTTAGTTAAATTTTAAAAGTGCACACTTTAAGAATTAAAAGTGCACAAGCTGTAATTCACTATTTTTAACTCTCTGGACATCTATAAGTTTGCCTCTGCGCCAAAATCTTATCTCTGATATCTGGTTATTTATGGGATAG
>JBDRKI010000029.1:0-4485 GCA_043814095.1 Armatimonadota bacterium
GGGCTTTCAGAAGACAAGGCAATATAAATGACTTTTGAAAAACCAAACAAATAAATATCTTCGAAAAGTTAAGGAGCGTTATGCGAAAATAGGACATTTCTAAATTGCTAAGAATAGGACATTTCTAAATTGCCTTGACAGTTATTTAAAAATAAATTGCTTTTTGTTAAATATTTAGGTATAATTGAATTCAAAGAAAAAATATACAAGGAAACAATAAATTGAAAACAACCCGTTATTTTCAAGAACAAATATTAAGAAAGCGTCCTTATATAAAAATTGCATGGTGTAAAAAAGCGATCAAAAACCCTTACCACAAAGAGACGCAGGAAGATGGTCGGATACGCCACTGGATTTTTATCCCTGAACTTGAAAAATATCTAAGAGTAGTCACATTAAATGACGGCGAAACCATACATAATGCTTTTCCCGACAGAAGCTTTAAGGAGGCAAAATAAGATGAAGTTTAACTATTATCCGGAAACAGACAGTTTATACATAGATCTTTCCGAAAAAGAAAGCGTAGATTCTAAAGAAGTTTCTCCGGGAATAATATTGGATTTTGATAGTGAAGGTCATTTAGCAGGAATAGACATAGATAACGCGAGTAAAATATTAGAGCTTCGCAAATTAGAGGCCGTATCTCTTCCTCTTGATAGTTTTATACTGAAAAAAGCAAGTTAATTCTCACTTTTTGTAATAATTATGCCTGCCAGCATCTGTACAATTATTACATTGTAGGGCTTTCAAATATTTCCCATCAGGCAAAAAACAGGAAGATTATAAACAGGACATTTCTTGCCATGGCGATGTATGCGGGCCTTACTGCCACAATAGTCGATCCTCTTGATGCGGATCTTATGAAAGCCGCAAAAACAGCGGAACTTCTTTTAAATAATGAAGTGTACTATCAGGATTTCTTAAGCGGATTTAAAGAGAGGGTTTAATCCCGTGAGTATGTCATATATATTTGATACTATTTAATGCTTAACTCCGCAGCCGTAACTGTATTACTTAAAAGCATTGCTATTGTAAGGGGCCCCACTCCACCCGGAACCGGTGTTATATAAGAAGCTTTCTCTTTTACTTTTTCAAAATCAACATCCCCTGTAACTTTTCCGTTTATCCTGTTTATGCCTACATCCACAACAACCGCGCCTTCTTTGATCATATCTCCGGTTACAAAATTCGGCCTTCCTATGGCGCTTATAAGGATGTCCGCTCCAAGTGCGGTCTGTTTTATATCTTTAGTCTTTGTATGGCATATTGTTACCGTGGCATGCTCGTTTAAAAGAAGAAGGGCTAATGGTTTTCCGACAATATTGCTTCTTCCCAGAATAACGGCATTTTTGCCTGCTATATCTATATTGTATTCTTTTAAGAGCTTCATTATTCCCAGAGGAGTGCACGGTATGAATAAAGGTTTATTGTAAAGAATATTTCCTAAGCTTGCGGGATGAAAACCATCAACATCTTTTTTGGGGGAGACGGCGTTTATTATTTTAAAAGTGTTGAAGTTTTTGGGGAAGGGTTGCTGTACAAGCATCCCGTGTACGGTTTTGTCGTTATTAAGCTCTTCTATTTTGTTTAGCAGTGCTTCTTCATCAATATCTTCATTAAAGAATATATTTTCCGCACAAATCCCCGAAGATTCACATTTTTTTGTTTTAGAATTTACATATAGCTTTGACGCTTCGTCTTCGCCCACGAGTATAGTCGCGAGCTTCGGCGGAAATTCATGCTGTTTTTTAAAATTCTCAGCTTTTATTTTAACTTCATCAAGTATTTTATTTGCCAGAAGTTTTCCGTCTAATATTATTGCGCTCATGCTAATACCTCTCAATCAGTAATTACTATTTTATTTAAATATGTTAAAATCCTTTTTATAAATTTCTTCATATTTTTTGTAATGTTTTATTGTAGAGGATATAATAATAAAAACAGGGAATAATTACCGTGAAAAAAAGCTTATAAGGGAGAAAATATCATGATTAAAACAAGAGTTAAAGCAAACAGCCTGCCCCTGGCTATAGGCAGTTTCCCCAATAAAGACGCGTCAGCGGCGCTGGATATGATTTTTAAGTACTTTAATAAGATACCTTTATGGCCCCAGCTTCCGCAGAGGTCTTTTAAGGAGGAGATGTACCTGCAGTATTCCAAGCTCCTGCCCGGGCTGGTTATTAATAACTTAAATAAGAGTTTTTATGTCCAGTATGATGATGATATTTACGAGAAGATAGCTGATTATTTTGAAGGCACGATGGTTGAGGATCTAAGCGCTTTTGCTATAGATGAAGATTTCGCCGAAGGTTTAACCGAATTTTTAAAACAGAAAGACAGGATAAAAATTATGGAACCCTTAGCGGTAAAGGGACATATAACAGGACCTGTGAGTCTTGCCCTGGGTCTTCATGATCAGAATAAAAAACCCGTTATTTACCACCAGGAATATATGGAGGTTATAGTCCAACAGGTGATTAAGAAAAGCCAGTGGCAGATAAAAAAGCTTAAAGAGATAAACCGGAATGTTATATATTTCCTTGATGAGCCGTACTTAAGCAGTATGGGGTCGGGCATGCTTAACCTGAAACCGGAAGAGCTTAAAAAATATATCACAGATGTGGTTGACATAATTAAAGAAGAAGATGTTCTTCTGGGAGTTCACTGCTGCGGCAGCACGGACTGGTCTTTTATTATGGATCTCGGGTTTGATATTATAAGTTTTGACGCTTATAATTTCGGGGAGGACCTTCTGCAGCATACCGAACAGCTTAAGCATTTTATGCATAACGGCGGCATACTCGCATGGGGGATAGTGCCTTCAAATAAAGAAGTTGAAGGCACGAATCTTGATTATATGACAGGCAGGATGTACAAATATTTAACCGTGTTGTCAGACGCGGGGTTTAACGTAAAAGATGTTTTAAAACATTCTTTTATAACCCCCAGCTGCGGCATGGGTTCGGCAACAGAGCTTCTCACGGAGAAGATAATACAGTATACCCTCCAGATAAGTTCGCGGTTAAAGAAGGAATATTCTATTTAAAGAAAGGCGGTCAAAATGAGCGAGAGAAAAAGCGTTTATCAAAATGTGATTGCCCAGTTTAACAGAGCGGCCGATACCATGGGGCTTGATCCCGACATAAGGAAAATATTATCAAAACCTATGAACGAGATTATGGTGAATTTTCCGGTAAGGCTTGATGACGGAAGCGTTGAGATGTTCTCCGGGTACCGCGTACAGCATAATAATGTGCTGGGCCCTTTTAAGGGAGGGTTGAGGTTTCATCCCGCCGTTAACATAGACGAAGTCAGGGCCCTTGCGACGTGGATGACATGGAAAAGCGCTATCGCCAATATTCCCTACGGGGGAGGAAAAGGCGGCATACAGATAGATCCCGCAAAATATTCACAAAGCGAATTGGAAGGAATTACCCGCCGCTTTACGTTCGCTCTGGGCAGCAACATAGGGCCTGAATATGACATACCGGCTCCTGACGTAAATACAAACGCGCAGATTATGGCCTGGCTTTTGGATACATACCTGCAGATGATGCCTCCCAGCGAGAGAAACCGCTGTATCCATGTTGTTACCGGAAAACCCATAGAATCGGGCGGAAGCGTAGGCAGGGACAAAGCTACGGGTCAGGGCGTTGTGTATAACATTGAAGAGTGGGCAAAAGATAAGAGATTTAAATTAAAAGGCGCAACTTATATGGTGCAGGGCTTCGGAAATGTGGGTTCATGGGCCGCCAGAATTTTAAGGTCTCACGGCTCTAAATTGATTGCCGTTGAAGATCATACAGGGGCAATAAGAAGTTTTGAGGGAATAGATCCGGAAAATCTCTATGAACATGTTTTACAGAGCAAGGGAGTAAGCGGGTACCCGGGCTCGGAGCACATCTCCCATGAAGAATTTTTAAAGACCAAGGCCGATATATTTATTCCCGCGGCACTGGAGAACCAGATAACGGCAGAGACGGCTCCGTTACTTGATGTAAAGCTTGTTGCCGAGGGGGCGAACGGCCCCACGGATTTAGACGGTGACAGGATTTTAAATGAAAGAAAAATTGATATAATACCGGATATTTTATGCAACTCGGGCGGCGTGGTAGTCAGCTACTTTGAATGGCTGCAGAACAAGCGCAGCGAATTCTGGGATCTTAACGAGGTTGACACGCGCCTGCATAAAATAATAGTAAGCGCTTATGAAAGGGTTAAAGAGTCGGCACAAAAGTACAAAACCGACTGGAGGAATGCCGCTTATATTGTTGCATTAACCCGGCTTGAAGTGGTGTATAAAGAAAGAGGCATATTTCCGTAAAACAACTAGCCCGCATTACTATGTAATACAAAAATGATAATGTCCTAATTAACCAAAGTAGAAATGTCACAAAATTATAGGTCATAATATCCTGTAAAGGGAGGGAATTATGACCAGAGAGGACATTATCATGTGTAAAGCTTTTGAATTAAAGCGGCTTA
>JBDRKI010000030.1:0-3628 GCA_043814095.1 Armatimonadota bacterium
AGAATAAAGCGTATATTCGCGGCGGCGAGATTGAAACTACATGGCATGAATTTGCGCATTTAGTGTCTGATTATATATTCAATCGTATTCTTGCCGGCAAAACTGAGAATAAACCTCTTAAGAGTTTTGTGGACAAATTCAATCGCATTCTTACAGAAAGGGAGAAAACAAGGAAAATTATAGAAGCGCATGTTTCAGGAAAAAAGCAGTCCTCTGAAACTCCCTCCGTAGCGGATTTAAAGATTGCAAGATTTGCTTCTTATTTTAAGCTTGTAGAAGCGAAGATAGGCGGCAAAGAATTTAAAGGCCTTGTTTTAGATGGAGAATTGTCTCTGCGCAAAACAAGAGAGGAGTTTTTTGCAGACTGCTTTGTGACATATTACAGAACTTTGGCGGATGATAAGTATTGTAGTTATCTGGATGACCTTCAAAAAGTAGATCCCGAAATATTCAATCTTATGCGGGAATTTGACGCTATCTGGCGCGGAAAAGAAAACGGCTCGCCCGGTCCGGCAACATCCGCGCCTGCACCCATAGAGGGTCCGCCGCAGGGCCCCAAGAGAAGAGCATGGAAGGATCCCGATAATGAGATACTGCATGATCCTTTTTCTGAAGGGGCAAGAGGCACAGTAACAGATGCCGGCGTAATGAAAACTCTTTTAAGTACTACCCGGAGTTTTAAGGAAGTTATGCAGGGTTTAGGTTTAAATGATGAGGCTTTTAATGCTCATATCCATAACCTTATAAATATGGCGTGTTCATCCCCGGAAGAATTCTACGGATTAGTTGAAAATATCGCAAAAGAACTTAATATGATCATGGATTTAGTTGCATCTGATGCAATGGGTATTATGGGTGCGGCCGGTGAAGTCGAGAGCAAGTTGAGAAATAAAGCGATAGCTTCTTTTAACGGTTATCTGAAAGAAAGGGAGACACACAGCAAAGGCGCTTCAATAGGGACTCCTGTGGAACACGATAGAACAGCTTATAATTTTTCCGTAAGATTTGTAAATGAAGTAGGCGGCGCTATCCGTAAGCATGCTGAGTCCGGAAGCAGGTTAAGAGAAGAGATAGATAATATGCTGCAGGCAAAAGGCATTGATGAGCCGTTCCCGTTAGCTTCAGACGGCAGAAAATTAGAATTAAGAGACGGAGTTGCTGAGCATTTAAGCAGTGATCAACTCACGTATGTTAACAGATTACTTAATGAGTGTAATTCAATGCTTCCTGTAATAAGGGGTAGAATAGACCGGCTCCAGGAAGAGTATCTGGAAAAAGTAAAAAATTATTATGCATCTCTTACAACTGAAGAACAGGAGCTTAATAGTTTGATTCTGGGTGCTTCTTCGCACGAAGAAAGGCTGGAGATTATAAGGGGGCTTAAAAAACTGCCTTCCGCGGTGATAGAAGAGTTGAAAAAAGAGGGATACCGGATTGTATTGATTGATGAATTTAATACTTCTGACGGTAAAACCACAATGGAGGAACTTTTTGCAGAGAGTTATCTAAACGGGGATTTTAAGCTTTTCGGGATTGAATACAAAAGTTTTACAGGAGGGCAGCCCGGAAGAATTTTTGGGAGCAACCTGTATAAGGAAATTAGTGAATTTATATACCGTAATAAAAATTTAGCGGGTGCAATTGATCCCGAGTTAACGCTTTTTAAGAAAGTATTTAAGTCTCCGGGGGCTTTAACCGATAAAAACAAGGAGCTTTATTACAAGAATTTATTTATCTCTGTTATGGGCGGCTTCTTCAGGCAGTATGATCCCGCAAAGCCGCTTAGCGAACAGAAAATAGAGGTATTTAACTTTGATGATCTTATAAAACTTGATGTAGGCACTAAAAGACTGTTTGCTCTTATTTACAAGAGGCTTATGTCTCCGGGAGATGAGGAAGTTTCTCAGGCTGTACGTGCCGGCAGGGAATTAGAGCTCCAGGGACTGGGTAATGATGAAACTTCCGGTATATGGTCCACTAAAGACCCGGATACAAGTACCCCTGTTCTTAATAAGAGAGATATGCATATGGATCGCTGGGGCAAATTATCGTCTCTGTATGAATTAGGAGCTAAAGTATATCCTTCCGCAGTATGGGCAGGTTCAACTAAGGCCGCATCTGCTGGTATTTTTTATGGCAGTATGCTGGAAGAGAAGCTCTCCCTTATAATGAAGCAGATGGGGATAGATTCCGTAGAGTATACCGGCTCTGTTCCGGATTTATTCGTAAAAATTTATGAATCATACGGATGGCTCAAAGCAGATGAATTTTTTGGAAGAATATACGAAGCATCTTTCAGTTTAATACCGGATGAAGATATGCAAAAACTACAAGGAGCAAGTATTAAATACGGCCATATTGAAATAGATAAGGATATACGGCAGTTGATGAGTGATATGGGACTGGATATAGGAGATTGGACCCCGCCTGTGGACGGCTTTGATAAAGGACCGGTTGAACGGCTGTTTAAGGCAATTGACAGTAAATACGGGTGGGAGAAAACAGCCCAGTTCTGTAAACGGTTATGTTCGCTTAATGCGGAGAAAAATTATCTCGGCCTTTATATACTTGAAACCATTAAAACAGAGACTGTTAAATCTGCGGCTAAGAAGCTAATGAAGGATTATGGGATACAGTACAGTTTTACCAGGCTTTCATCCATATTCCACGAGTTCGGTGTAGAGCGTTTCGGGGGAGAATTAAGAGAACTTATACTCTGGAAGCATAGAGGCGAATTTTTACTGGATGAATCCCGTCATATACAGTTTTTTAAAGATATCGCAGCCGAACTTGAAAAAGCCGGTACGGAACTTGCCCAGGAATTTATCTCAAAAGCAGCGGGTAATCCTGTAAGGAATATTGTCCTGGTATGTATAGGCAATGAGGTGCGCAGCGCCGGAGCCGAAATTCTTCTCAAGGAATTGCTAAGGCGTAAATACGGAGAAGAGGCAGACCGGATATTTACCGTTAGGTCGGCAGGCAGTTCCGTTAAGATGAATAGAGTAAAAAACTATGTATATGCCGTAATGCCTGGCGGAACTTCGATAGATATTCCCGACGGATATCATCCGGTTAAGTTCAGCAAAAATATGCTGGCTGAATCCGATGTTGTTTTTGCCACACCGGACAGCTTTAATGATCTGGAAAGCTCATTGGGAGTCAGCCCGAAGAAGACAGACCCCGGGCTTCATGATCCTGAAAGAAAAAAACTTAAAGAACTACCGCTCCCTACGTCAATAAATGAATCTAGAGGCGGGTTTGAAGTATTTGACAGCATATTTGGTTATATAGACCGCAGGGAAGCCCTTTATAATGCTCTAAGAGGCGGTAATCCTCCGCTACGGAAGCTTCCCGAGAACGGCAGTCTTAACCGGGCAAGGGATACTATATTCCCGGCAGAAGGCAAACAGGAGCCCAGAGGAGTTTTAGTCGGGCTTGATCCCGAGCTTAAGGATGCCCTGGTTGAAGACAGAGAAGCCGTCAGGGTAGTAGAGTCAATCCTTATAAAACATATGCATAAAGTTCCGCAGGGGATGGAGGATTATTTCAGCAAAGATCTTTTAACGAGGTTAAAGGTAAGGAAGGAAAATTTAGCAAAAGCTTTTGTCGAAGATAAAGAACTTTATGC
>JBDRKI010000031.1:0-40660 GCA_043814095.1 Armatimonadota bacterium
AGATAAGAGCAAAAAAGGGCTGAAATAAGCTCTTTTTTGTTCTTGACATATACCTCCCTTATTAATATAATATATTATATTAAAAGTATATTAAATCATTGGAGGGACCACATGGTAGAAAGAGGCGAATTCCAGGGAAAACCTATACTTGTGCTTAAAAGATCTGAAGAAGACAGATTTCCTTTCTCATTCGGCTTGAGCAAGGCAAAACTTATAGTTGAAAATTACGAAGAAATTAAAAAATTCGTAGATGAAAACAAAACCGAAGAATAACAAATAACAATCATGAAAAAACTTTATGTTTTAGCACTAGCTGCTGTATTTTTATTTGTATTGGTTTTGTCCGCGAATGCCGGGGAAATAAGCACATACGGAATTAAACTTTCCAAAGAATATTCTTTAGACTTCTCTAAAGACAAACCTTTTCAGGTTTTTACAGGATCCATATCATCTGATTCTGATCAACTGATACTGCTCTGCGATAACGGCTCCAAAAAGGTAAAATCCGCTTTGGTTTCCTATTACAGAATCAAGGTTTATGACATCAAAGACAAAAAAGCGAAGCTTATATGGAGAGGGCCGAATCTTAATGATTTTGAACACGCTTTCACGTACGGCGACCTGAACAATGATAACTCCAACGCGTTATATGTATTTAATTACGACAAAGTGGATCAATATAAATACGACGGCAAAAAAATGAAAAAGCAGACATTTAAGCTGCCGGTAAAATATTACACGAAGCAAGCGCTTATCGGAGATATAGACAATGACGGCAAAAATGAACTGGTCGCGTTTGTTTCCGATAAAAAAGATAAATACGCCCTTAAAGAAAACCTTTCACTTATTATATACAAATGCAATCTTGATAAAAAAGAATTTAACGCCGTTTATTTCGGCACTTTCTCCTATAGCGGCGAACCGGCACCCGACAAGCTCCAGTGTATAGCCGATATTTACAACAAAAAGAAAAACAAGCTTGTTATCAAACTGGGGCAGACTGATATTGAGCCGTCCAGATACAAAATTCTATCCTACCAGAATAATAAGCTCTATAAAGAAAAGGTATTTGACCAGATGAACAACATATCGGCACTGGACATAGAAAACACCGCGCCTAATCCCGAATGGTTCGGCAAGATAACAGGGGAAATCATACCTTTAAAATACAGTAATGAAAATTACGTGATAGCCAAGATGCTTCCCCAGGTAGGCGCGCCTTCAACCACGCTTGCAGTAGATACCTTCACGTCCAAAAAGATAATAAATTTCGCGCAGATAAGACTTGATAATCCTTCAGAATTAATATCCGTGACTCCCATAACTCTTACAAAAAATTCAAACAGCAGTCTTTTTTACTTAAACCGGGACGGTAAGGCAGATATCTATAAAGTTGACTCTATGGAATATTAATAAATTTGTATTTTAAAATAGACCTAAGAATAAAAAAGACTGTCTCTGTTTTTGAGACAGTCTTTTTTATTCTTACTGTTTACCAATGCAATTAAGCAGCTTTTTTCTGAACTGGTAGGTTTTCAATAGTAAATTTTTGTATATCATACCTCTCACTGGCAAAAAGAACTTCAATTCCTAAAAACTCACCATTTTTATCTACATCTACTATAGTATTTTCATTAATTTTTTTGCTTTTCGAAAATTTACCCTTATCTTTTAAGCAAATATACAAAACGTCTGTCCCTGAATCATAACTTATATTCATTGTTTAACCTCCCAATATGCCGTAATAACAATTATCGTAGTTAATTTTTCTTCATATACAACGGTTAATTCTTTACTGTTATTTACCTTGGCCGTAATTAAATTTGCTTTTTTATATCCTTTTTTTATACCCTTATTTTTTCGAAAAGCTTCATAAATATGCTCTTTTTTTATATTTCTAACCTTCAGACGCATTATTAAATGAGCGGTAAAAATTATTTTTTTGCTGTTTGTTTCCATAATTCTTTTTAATTAACCCCTACCTTTATAATTATACTTGTCAAATATTTAAAGTCAACAAAAAACTTTTTTAATGCAAGATAAAATTATCTTCTAACAATCTCCACATAAGGATAATAGTGCTTAAGTATCTCCCTGTAATCATATCCCAGTTCTGCCATCTTTGCCGCGCCGTACTGGCATAACCCTATGCCGTGCCCTAACCCGTATCCTGTAAATATAAAATCGCCGCCGCTTTTTTTTACGGTAAATCTCGTGCTTTTAAGCTTACCCCATCCTAAACTGTTGCCCATAAGCAGGTAAAAGTCATAACCCGATATTTTCTTGCTGTTCTGCCCTATCAATTCAATATTTTTTACCCTGTTATTATTAATACCGCTTATTTTTATATCCGAAATATAATTGCCGATATAATATTCCTTATCCTTATTAAGAATATTTTTCAAATCTTCTTTATTTACAATAAATCCCCAGTTGTAATGGGGAGACTCTGAACATAAGGCAGCTTTATCCCGTGAAGAAATATCATAAATGGAATTAAATCCCGGGATATTATTTTTAAAAACATCCCCCGGCAGGGCCGTCTTTCCTCCGCAGGTTGAATGGTAAAAAGCGGGCAGTATTTTATCCTTACAGCATAAATATTCGCCTTCCGTGCTTTTTATTATATATTCCATATCTTTACGAAATGGGATATTCTTTATAACCTGGCAGCATGTACTGTCGCAGAAATCATAACCCTGACTAATATGCTTTCCCGTGCTTGCCGCTATATAGGAGCGCGCGGCTACAGCCTGCGCTTTTATATATTCGGCCAGGGAAAAAGTATGCGCCTCAGATAAAGTTACGGCCGATGTAAGACTCTCTATATCGGTTGTTACAACCACACTGCCCTTTTTAAAATATATCTTTTTACAAAAAATCTGCCTTGTATTATTATTTACCTTAAATTTAGTTATACAATCCGCCTTTATAAAGCTTTTGCCTCTATAGGCTTCTGCGTTAATCCTGAAAAGGTTTTCATATAATTTAATATCATATTCTTTATACGGCTTAAATTTAAATAAAACTCTATTATTATAACTGTATAAATAAGCTTGTTTGTCAAATTCAACAACGGCGTTCTGAATATTTTTATCAAGTGAAAATAATTTAACGCTGTAATCCCGCGCATCCGCTTGAATTACAAGCAAAAGTATACTTAATAATGTTAAAATTATTTTTTTCATAATATACATATTATATCCGGTATCCGGGCTTTATCATTTCAAACAGTATTTAAATACCTTCCCGGCTATTTCCGCGGCCTCAAATCCCTTGCCGTTATCTAAAAACACGGCAACGGCTATCTTAGGTTTGCCGGCGGGAGCCCACCCGGCAAACCAGCCGTGAAACCTGCCGTTATGATTCATATCCGTGGACGTGCCTGTCTTGCCCGCCGCGTTAAAGTTTATCCTTTGTGATGTGCCTTTTACACACGAGAGTTCCATTCCATTTTTCAGCGCGGTGTAATAATCATTATCTATATCCAGGTCTTCCTTTATCAGATGCTTTATTAAAGTTATCATCTGTACCGGCTTTATCTTTACAAATACCGACTCCCCTATCATCATATTAAGTCCTTCAAAAGAATCCGCAGGATTCCCTATTTTACATTTATGTTCATTATTATCAAGCATAAGTCTTGAGTATTTTATTAATTTCCCTGTGCTAAGTTCGGGATATAATTTGTAAAAATAAATACTGCACGAATAAGCTACGGCACGGGATAAATCTACCTGACCGTGGCCTCCAGGTTTTGTGCATCTAAAAACCCTATCAGCTGCTTTATAATAATTCCCGCAGTTTATCACTTCATGTATATTTATCAATCCTTCTTTATACGCGGCAAACGATGTTATAATCTTAAAAACAGAACCCATAGGATAATAATTCTTTAAAGCTATTGAAGGCGACGTAGCGGCGATTATTTTATCTTTATCAACATCGTAAACAATTATACTCCCCTTTATCCTGTCTTTAGAGAGCAGGTTCTCACAGTAGACTTGTATATTATCCGCGTAAGAAACACGCGCAAGAAACAGTAAAAATATTGTTAAAAATAAGATTTTTTTTATCATAAGGTAATACTTCTAAATATTTTAAAAACCACCTTCCCAAAGAGGAGCATTATAACTGAACAGAGAAGAAAGAAAAATTGTAATAGCATCAATCATATCTTGGAGGTATATATGCATCAAAAAACATTCGCAATTTTAAAACCGGATTCAGTCCAGAGAAAATTAACGGGCAGAATTATATCCAGGATAGAAGACAAGGGCTATAAAATAGCAGCCATGAAAATGATCCATATGGATGAAGAAACAGCTTCTAGATTATATGCCATACATAAAGGTAAATTCTTTTATGACACTCTTATGAAATTCATGACTTCATCCCCGTGTATAGTAATGATACTTGAAGGCGAAAATGTTATTAATGAATACAGAAAAATGATGGGCTCTACCAACCCGCAGGATGCCGCGCCCGGAACAATAAGAGGCGATTTCGGGATAAGAGCCGAGAGAAACCTTGTTCACGGCTCTGACAGCGAAAAATCCGCTAAATACGAGATTGGCATATTCTTTACAGAAGAAGATATATCAAAATACAGCCCTGATATGCATAAATGGATGTATGTGTAAATGCCCGGCATATTATATATTGTAGCAACACCCATAGGCAATCTTGAGGATATAACCCTAAGGGCTCTGCGTATCTTAAAAGAAGTTGCCTGCATAGCGTGTGAAGATACACGCGTGTCTATAAAACTGCTTAACCATTATGGTATCAAAAAAAAACTTATCCCTTATTATAAATTCAACCAGAGGGAGCAGGAAGATTATTTTATAAATCTTTTAAAAGAAGGCAGAAATATCGCCCTTATATCAGATGCCGGCACTCCCGCAATAAACGATCCCGGGGAGTTTCTAATAGCAAGATGTGTAAAGGAAAAAATAAAGTTATCCCCCGTGCCGGGAGCCTGCTCATTCATAGCCGGGTTAATATCTTCGGGGATTGAGACAACGGAATTTACTTACCTGGGATATCTCCCGGGTAAAAAAAGCGAACTTGAAACTCTTTTGAATAATATAAAAAACGAGGCAAGGACTTTAATCTTTTATGAAACCCCTCACAGACTGAGAAAAACTCTTGAATTAATGCATGATATGCTGGGGGAAAGAAAAATATGCCTTGCAAAGGAAATAACGAAAATACATGAAAAATTTACAACAGACAGTATAGGCAATATATTAAAAACGCTCCCTGAGAAGGTAAAAGGCGAATATATAATAATAATTGAAGGGAATAAAGAAAAAAACAGGGATTTTGAAGAAGAAATAATTTTAAAGGAAATAAAAAAATATAAAAATATCCCTGCCAAAGAAGTGGCAAAATTCATATCCGAAAAATATGATATACCTAAAAACAAAGCATATAACCTGGTAGTAAAAAACAAAGAGTAAAAAGGTGAAAGCCTTAGTGGTATATTCCGGGCACATGGTTTACACAATCTGGTATATGGTAGTGTTAAGGAATAAGGGATAAGAAAAATGTAAAAATACCTGCTTTTGCGGGTATTTTTGTTATCGTAAATCTATGCAATTTTGGGATCAGACCCTAAATTTCAAAAGCAGAAAAGGCGTTTCGGAACATTAAATGAATTAGCTATTTTAAAGACACTTATTGAAACAAAAGGATCTAGAACAACTACTGCACACAGGCTTCACTTGAATGATATTAATTTTACCAATTGGTTAAAAAGACTTAAACAATTACCTGAAAGAAAATTGTCTATATATGCCGACTTATTGAGTGAAGAATCTGGAAAAAAAATTACAACCGATATACTTGAAACCATTTTATATCAAGCAAAAAACAAAAAACTACTCCGTTTCAAATTAGAAGCCTTAGATAAGAAAGTCAAAAGGAAACCTAGAAAAGCAACAGGCAAAGTTAATAGATTCAAGGCTATAAGAAGCGGTACAAGTCTATTTAAGCGCATCAAGCGCATTAAATTTAGGCCTAAAATTTAACCAGCACATCGGTAAATACAATACTGTAACCCGCCCCGACAGCGGATTACTCTGCGGATATTGATTGCGGCTGGGATGCGTACTGCAAAGATCCAGTCGGGGAAGACCCCGTCTATGAAGATGAAATCCTCAAGGCGTCTTAATTATTCTTAAGACGGGATAGGTTAAGTATATCCTAAAATCATTTCTTTATCTGAAATTTTATCCTTAATCGCTCAATCCCTATTTACGACAGGCTTTTTTTATTTTAATTCTTTTTCTGTTGTTTTTTTCCTTGTATTAAAACTTAAAGTTTATGTATTTAAATTATAAAACTTTTCCTTCCCACAGTTCGTGCAGGAAATCCCTCCATGGCAGTATTTCTATATTATTATGTATTCTTTTTTCTTTTTCATTGCAGACAACAATAGATTTTTTGGGAGAATACTCTTGTGCGAAAGACATGATTCCGGTTAAGTCTTTTCTATCCACTCGCTTTGACCCTTTTACTTCCACGGCAACTTCTCCGGCACCAAGCACAAAATCAACCTCTACACCGGACTTTGTTCTCCAGAAATTCACCTCAAAATCCCGGCTGTTGTAAGACCGGTAAGCAATAATTTCCATAAGCAAAAAGTGTTCAAAAGCCCTGCCAAACTCCTCACCTTTTTCTTCCTCCAGGTGTCTTTTCGTTAGATACCCTGCAACGCCCACATCAAATAAATAATACTTTGGAGTTTTGGTTATAACCTGCCGCGACTGTCTCTTTCTAAACGGCTCTATTCTTACGGCTATCAACGTATCAACTAGTATTTGATAATATTCTTTTACTGTTTTTGAATCAACCCCGCAATCACGCGCAATATTGGAATAATTTGTAAGCTCGCCGTGTGAATAACCGAAAGCTTCAAAGAACCTTGAAAATGCGGGAATGTTCCGCGTCAATCCTTCGGCAAAAACTTCTTCCTTCAAATAATCCTGCACATAAGCCTTTAAAGACCTCCTATAATCATTATCCTGTAAATAATGTGCAGGTATCATACCATGATTTAGAGCCCTAAGCAGATCCACATCCCCAATCTCAGCTGAAACCAGCGGAAACATTTCATAACGCCATGCTCTTCCTCCCAAAAGATTAGCATGCCCTCTTCTTAGTTTCCTTGCGCTTGACCCGCAGAGAATAAAACTTAAACCTTTATTCTCAATTAACCAGTGTACCTCATCAAGCAGTTGAGGAACCTTCTGCACCTCGTCAAGAATTACAGGATATCTGAGAAGGTTTTCATCTTTTACAAGCAGTCTTTCGCGGAACAAAGCCGGATTTTTGGATAATTCAATGAAAAGATCAGTCTGTAAAAAATCATATCTGATGCTATGGGGAAAATGCTTCTTTAGATAGGTAGTTTTACCTGTTTTTCTGGCACCCCATAAAAATGCAGATTGTTTATCAGGAAGCTCTATTTTCAGTATTCGTTTAATGTCTCTCATTTCGGAATGTCCTCCATTTTAGTATTACCAATTAGGAGTATATATCTTTTTTTATTAAAAGTCAAGATAAAATTTGACTTTTTAAATTAGTCTTCATAATATTACAATGTGTTGATTATCGTATCGCCTTCGTCAATACGGTTACTGGCGCCCTATAATCCGCGATGTTCTATACAAATTTCTGGATTGCGGCAGCCTGCATCAAGGTTTTGCAAGAGTTCGCTGTGATGCCTGCAGCGGCGAATATCTTCTTTCTTTCTCCCGCAAAACAAGATGTTTCTGCCCTTCCTGCAACCAAAGACGCTCCCTTGAATTTGGAGAAATGGTTACGGATAAAATTCTCGGTGATGTTACAGTAAGAACCTGCACTTTTACCATTCCTAAAATGTTAAGGCCCTATTTTAAGTTTGACCATAAACTTTATTCAAAACTTTGCAGGTGTGCTAAGGCAAGGTCATCTACGGCAAGCCCAAAGGGAAAAACAAAGTTTTTGATGCCATGGATTTTCTTGCCCTTGCTACAAGCCACATCGCAAACAGATTTGAACACAGGGTAATATATTACGGATGGTGGTCAAGCAAGTTAAGGGGTATGAGGAAAAAAGCAGAGACGATTCATGAACCACCTGTCATAATAAAACCAGTTTTATCTTCCACACTATACAAAAAAAATGGGCATATTTTATTAAGAAGGTTTATAAGGATGATTCGCTCATCTGTCCCAAATGTTCCGGTCAGATGAGAATTATAGGGTTT
This sequence comes from Armatimonadota bacterium, assembly GCA_043814095.1. GTDB lineage: Bacteria > Vulcanimicrobiota > JACPDS01 > JACPDS01 > JBDRKI01 > JBDRKI01. The sequence continues at coordinate 8,258 of JBDRKI010000031.1, forward strand.
ATAGAAGAACTGCGGGCAGTTAAGGCAATTCTTCTTTCTCTTAATTTGTGGGAATTCCCGGTCCGGGAAGATGAAATTCTCAAGGCGTCATGATTATCCTTAAGACAGGATAGGTTAAGTATGTCCCAAAATCATTTCTTTATCTGAAATTTTCTGACTTATCGTCCAACTTCTATTCACTGCTGGTGCTTTTCTATGCAAATACTCATTCTCTCCTAAAATATTGGACATAACACCCTGTTTTTGCTATAATTTGCTCAGAAACACAAAATCAAAGTTCTTATCCATTTATCCGGAAGTTTTAATGTCAATATTTAAACTGCATAAACCCTACCCCCCTCAGGGCGGACAGCCAAAAGCCATAAAAGCACTCACCGAGGGCATAAAAAAAGATATAAGATTCCAGACCCTTATGGGAGTCACGGGTTCCGGAAAAACATATACTATGGCCAATGTAATCGCTAATTTTGACAGGCCGGTTCTTGTTATATCCCATAACAAAACGCTGGCTGCCCAGCTGACAAGCGAATTTAAGGAGTTCTTCCCCGAGAATGCCGTTGAATATTTTGTAAGCTATTATGACTACTACCAGCCCGAAGCTTATATTCCCCAGACAGACACATATATTGAGAAAGATTCTTCAATAAACGATGAGATAGACCGTCTGCGGCATAAAGCCACAACTGCTCTTTTAACAAGGCGGGACTGCATAATCGTGGCAAGCGTATCATGCATATACGGGCTCGGAAGCCCTGAAGATTATAAAGATACTGTTTTGTCCTTAAAAGAAAATGATAATATTAATACGGATAATATTTTAAGAAAGCTCGTAAAAATGCAGTATTCAAGGACCAACATGCTCCTTGAAAGAGGCCAGTTTCGCTTAAAAGGAGAGGTACTGGAAATATATCCCGCTGATGAAGAGAAGATAATAAGGGTAAACCTTTTCGGAGATACAATTGAAAAAATAAAGATACTTGATCCGGTAACAGGCAGAATAATAAAAAGCGGCTCGGATAGCTGTATCATACATCCTGCAAAACATTTCATAACACCTGACGACAAACTTGAACTGGCAATTAAAAGTATAAAAAAAGAACTTGAAGAACAGTTAAAATTCCTTAAAAAGCAGGGCAAGGATCTTGAAGCCCAGAGATTGAAAACCCGCACAGAGTATGATTTAGAACTCCTGCAGAATTTGGGCTACTGCAACGGGATTGAGAATTACTCCAGGCATCTTACGGGACGCTTACCCGGAGAACCTCCTGCCACTCTGCTTTCTTTTTTCCCTGATGACTTTATTACGGTAATCGACGAATCGCATGTCACGATACCCCAGCTGGGCGCCATGAGAGAAGGCGACGCATCAAGAAAAAAGACCCTTATTGAGCACGGGTTCCGCCTGCCTTCGGCGGCGGACAACCGGCCTTTATCATTTAATGAATTTACATCCCGCACGGGTCAGACCGTATTTGTGTCCGCGACACCCGGAAAATACGAGATTAAACACTCAAAAAAGATAGTTGAGCAGATTATACGCCCTACCGGACTTGTAGATCCCGAGATAATAATAAAACCGGTTAAAAACCAGGTTGATGACCTTATAGAAAGAATAAAAGAGCGCACAAAGAAAAACGAAAGGGTTCTTGTAACGACGCTTACAAAAAAAATGGCCGAAGACCTTTCTTCATACCTTGCTGAGCTGGGCGTAAAGGTAAGATACCTTCATTCGGATATAGACACCCTTGAAAGAATCGCCATATTAAGGGAATTGCGCACCGGCAAAATAGAATGCCTTGTCGGGATAAACCTTTTAAGGGAGGGGTTGGATCTTCCCGAAGTATCGCTTGTAGGCATACTTGACGCAGATAAAGAAGGATTCCTGCGGAGCCGCACTTCTCTTATCCAGACTATCGGGCGCGCGGCAAGGAATATAAGCGGGACTGTTCTTATCTACGCGGATAATATAACGGGCTCCATAAAATCAGCGGTGGAAGAAACATCAAGAAGAAGGCATATCCAGCTTGAATACAATAAAAAACACAACATAAAGCCGGAATCGGTAAGAAAAGCAGTACGGGATATACTGGAAACGCCTCTCGAAGAAATAAAGAAGATAACAAAGGCAAGAGAAGGCAAGATATCCCCTGACCAGATTAAAAAACTTATAAAAACCCTTGAAAAAAATATGCACGATTGCGCTAAAAACCTGGAATTTGAGAAAGCCGCGGCATTGCGCGACGAGATATACGGGCTTAAAAGAACCTTAAAAAAAGACCCTTTACTGCCTGAAATAAAATAACACCCGCATACGGCAGGTGTTATTTTATTAATTTGTAAAAAATTGTTTAATTGACTTAATTTTATTTTTTAAACAACCCAGCCTTTTCTCATGGCCATTGCCACCGCTTGCGTTCTGTCGCTTACTTCCAGTTTCCTGAAGATGCTTCTTAAGTGGGATTTAACTGTTTTTTCGCTTATGAAAAGCTGGTCGCCTATATCTTTGTTGGTATTGCCTTCAGATAAAAGCTGTATGAGCTGGATCTCCCTGTCAGAAAGCTCTTTCGTATACACACCTTCTTTGGATTTCTGGGTAAGGTCTTTTAAAACTTTCTTGGCCAGAGCGGGTTGAATAAGAGAACCGCCTCCGCTTACGACTTTAATAGCCCTTAAGAGCTCATCCCTTGATATATCTTTTAAAACATAGCCTGTCGCCCCGTATTCAACAGCCCGCTTTATATAATCTTCCTCATCATACATAGAAAGAATAATTACCTCTATATCGGGGTATTTTTTCTTAATTAAGCGGGTGGCTTCCAGCCCGTTCATACCCTTCATTTTTATGTCCATAAGGACTATATCGGGTTTAAGCTCTTCAACCATCTCCAGCGCCTCTTTGGCTTCAGACGCCTGGCCTACAACTTCAATCTCCTCTTCCATGGATATCATGTTCGCAAAGCCTTCTCTTACGAGAGTATGATCATCCGTAATAAGTACTCTTATTTTTTCCATATTTTTACTCCTTATTAATGCCTCTTACGGCACATTTTTATTCGTTTATAATCTCATATGGTATTTTTATTGATATCTTAGTACCTCGATTCTCTTTAGATTCAACGGTAAAAGTGCCATCCAGCATGGCAACCCGTTCCCGCATGCCGGCAAGCCCGAAGGAATTTCCCATAAGAATCTTTTCTCTGGTTTTGTCCATATCAAAACCCTTGCCGTTATCTTCTATGTCAAGTTTTAACGATTTATTCTCAAAGACCATATCTATTTTAACCTTTGTCGCGTCAGAATGCCTGCTTATATTATTAAGCGACTCCTGTACTATCCTGAAAACCGACACGGTTAATGCCGACGAAACGTTAACTTTATCAAGATTTGACTTAAAATTAACTTCTATGTTTTTCTCGTTTACAAACCTGTTAACATACACATGGATAGCCGATACAAGCCCTAAATCGTCTAAAGATGTAGGACGCAGGTCAAAAATAATCTGCCTTATCTCTTTTACATTGTCCATAATGACTGTTTTTACCTGCTCCAGCATATTTTTTACTTTGTCGGGATTCTGTGTTACAAGATCAATGCTCATCTGGATCTTGGTTAAAATCCCGACTAAAGACTGTGCTGTGCCGTCATGAATCTCCGATGCTATTCTTCTTCTTTCGTCTTCCTGAGCGTATATAAGCTGGGAAAGAAGCTTCTCAATATTCTTCTGGCGCACTGTCGCAAGCTCATTTAATAACGCGTTATCGATGGAAATATCAATCTCCGCGGCCACAGTAGATACAAGGGAGGCTTCCTGCGGGGTCAGAGAATGAGTCTCCTTGCTAAAAAGAATAAAGAATCCCCTTAGCCTGTCTTTTGAATACAGGGGGAAACAGTCCGCGCTCTTGAAACCGCAGCGCTCCAGTTCTTCTAAAAAGGATGATTTTTTTTCCTTTTCCACGGCACTTGATACGCTCTGGGTATGTTCATCCTGTACCGCCTGTATAAAATTATCGTTTTTATCAAGCATATCTAATTTAAAATCTTCCGGAAGTCCTATATTCTGTTCCAGAACAAAGTTTTCTTTTTCTTCACTGTAAAGATATACACAGCACCCGGATATAGGAATTATTTTAAGCAGATAGCGCATGGCGCCTTCTAATATTTTCCTTAAATCAAGACGCGAATTTAAAAATTTGGATATATCATAAAGAACCGAGAGTTCTTTTACCCGCATATTAAGCTCTTTTAACAATATACCTTTTGTGTCGGATATTACTTCTTTTTCTTCCATCATTTTTAACATGAAATCCAGACCTGCCGCACCTATGTATTCAATGCCCTTTTCCTCTATTTTCCCTTTTATTTCCTGATCCGGTGTTTGGTTGGAATCCAGAATTATATTTAAAGTCTGGAGCTTTAGAAGCCTCTGGGGATTATCCGTAAATAATATGTTCAGCATTTTTGCAAGCTTAGAGCCTTCGGACTCTATATCAGGGTCCGCGTACCCCAGAATTTGTACTTTAGGATTACCTGACAGGGTTCTTAATATATTTATGCCTCTTTTGCCGCTCCCTATAATAGCTATATTAACTAACTCCGTATCAGTTGTTCCGGTACCTGTTTTGTCCTGTTTTATCTCTTTTTTAAATATCGTCTGGTTTATAAGCTCCACCAGTTTTTTAGTATTAAACGGCTTGGCTACATAATCAACTATATCCTGAGAGTAGCCCTTGCTGATATCTTCCTTAGTCTGGGAAGCCGTTAACATTATTATGGGAATATTCCTGATTCTGGGATTTGTTTTTATTGCTTCCAAAACCTCCCAGCCGTCCATTTTAGGCATCATAACATCCAGAACAATTAAGTCCGGTTTCTCAATTTCTATTTTCTCAAGACCTGAAGCCCCGTCATAAGCGCTGACAACTTCATAATCCTCAAAATTCAGGTTAATCTCAAGCAATTTAACCACGTTTGGATTATCATCTACCACCAATATCTTGCCTTTTGACACTATATCACTTCCTGCAGCTTATTAATTTTTTCTTTAAGTTCCAGCATTACAAGCCCCATATTGGCTTTCTTTTCAAGAAACACCGCTAAATACGTGAACGAATCCAGACCTTTTACGAAAAAGTTATAATCTTCTCCTTCTACATTTAACAGGTCAAAACCTTTCCTGAGCAATCTTGCTTGTGCAATCTGATCAACAAGATTGATCAGGTCCGCCAGACTGGCGGCAAGAAAATCCGCGTCTTTAATATCCGCCCATTCCTGTTCGATTATCAAACCGTCTTTCCCGAAAACAACAGCCCCCTTAAACCCGGGTATCCCGCCAAACTCTCTCAGCTGTTCCTGCATAACGCCTCCGCCGCAAAGCTTTTATCCGCTACTAAAACTCTGAACCCGTCTTTGTCAACACAAACGATAAATTTATAATTGCCGCATTCCACCATAAACTTTTCTATTGTCTTTATGTTCATTCTTATGAAAAAACCAATAGCAATATTATATAATTCAAGTATAAATTCCTTTATCTGTTCCAGATTAAAATCTTCCGTTACCTGAACTTCTTTAACCGATCCCTTTGAATCCATAAGAAAGGTTCCTTTAACGCCTTTTAAAGCTATAATTTCATTATTAATATCAGGAATAATTTTTATTTTTCTGTTTTTATTTAATAAAAGAACGGCCATCTCCCCTGCAGGATAAAGCATTAAAGTTCTATCTTTTATGTCAAAATAAAAGCGCCGGACCTCGCCCGCGTCAAAATGGCGGGCTATATCTAGAGAGACGGAAATAACTTCACTTATATAGGGGACTATTTTTTCAGTCTCCTGCTCCATATCAGCCGATGAGCTGTACAAACCGAGCCCTGATAAAAAATCTATTACCGAACATCCGAATGATTTAATTTTATCAAATTTCTTTAATTTGTTTTTCACACCTGATAAATCTGAATTTATCATGTCGTCAAAAATAAATCCCGCGATCTCCTCGGCTTTATAATATTCTTCCAACAAACCTTTCTCATCGGATATGACTTTTTTATATACCGGGGCTTTAACTTGATTTATTTCTTTTGGGAGTTCAGGTTTAAATTCATGTATGATTTTCTCTTCTTTTACAACCTTTTCCGCGCCTTTTTCGGAAGATTCTTTCAAAAATTGGTTAATATAAGTTAGAAGTTCCACTTTTGTGCAATTTGTAAAAATGCTTATCAGCTCTTTTATATTTTTTACGCATGCATTATCTAATACTTCCGTAATATTATTATAAAATTCATCCCAGCTGGTATAAACCGCTATATTTTCTTCGTTTTTATTTTTTAAAAAATATTTAACCGCGGGGGGGGGCTCGCTTAATGAAAAAACAGCTCCAAGGTCGGCTTTATAAAACTGCTTCTTGCTCATAAAATAATACAGGTCGGCAAGATCAAGTTCTTCTTCTTTTATCTGGAGCAGGATTAATTTAGACTGATAATTTATAATTAAATCAAGTGAATTTCTCTCTGTTTCTTCTTTATAAAATACTTTTAAGTCTCTTTTAAGGTTATTATGCAGGTAAGCGGCTATGATAAAGCCGGCCCAGAAATTTTTCCTGGCAAATAAGGCGCCTGCGTCTGTCATTGTAATAAACTGATTTATTTTTTCCTCATCCAGCATCCTGCCGCATGAGAAACATTTAAAACCGCGGCCATGGGACTCCTCTATTATATCGTAAGAAGAAACGCGTATAATCTGGGCTTTGGTTTCCGTACAGAAAACAACATACTCCCTTTTTATAAGGCCGTGTTCTTCAAGTTTTTTTAAAATTTCTTCTAGTTTTTCACCGTCCGTATTTTTAAATTCATTTATCCATATGCCTTCTTTTATCTGTTCAATTACGCATCTTACATCTTCATCTTTAAGTTCATCCGCGATTCTAAGCTGTTCTTTGTTAAGATCAAACGGATGGGTTTCTTCTTTGACATACTTAAAATAAGGCGATTCCTCCGTTCCTTCAAACATAATATTATTGCGAATATCAGAGGATAGTACATTTCTTACATCATCTTTAAACGGTTCAAATCCGGTGCCTATTCGTTCATCTAAAGAAAAAGTCCCTATTTCCAGATAATCATAATCTTTAGAAAAATAATAAAAATTAATATTCTTGCCGTCTAAAAGAAATAAATCGGCATCTCTTTCAATCCCGTCATTAATATCGCTTATTCCAAACTCCGACAGGTATTTTCTTTTTAGATCCGCAAGCAGTGAATGATGCTTTTTGTTAAGATACCGGCTTAACTTATATTTTGTTTCTTTGCTTAATTTCTCTTTTAAGCAAAGACGCTTTATATCCATAAATACCTCTTAACCGTTCTTCAGACAAAAATAGTTAATTATATATAATATTACTATATTATATAAGAGCTTAAACAGTTACATTAGTCAAAAAGGCATTTTTTCCTGCTAAACTCTGTTTTTCATTCATTCCGGAAAACACTTGAAAATATCCGGAAAACATAGTATAATCAGAAAAAACTACCAAATCAAGCCGTCAAAACACAAAATCGGAGGCAGAAATTATGAATTTTATAAGAAATTCCAAGTTTGTACTGGCCGCAACATTGCTGCTTATTATAACTACTGCAGCAGTATTTGCAGCCGGCTCACCCTCGGTATACCTTAATGACACAAAGGTTAATGTAACACCCGTAGTTAAAAACTATGTTAATTACCTTTCAATAAAAACATTATCCTCTCTTCTGCAGACTAAAATACAGTATACCTCGCCTGCAAACTGCGTAAAAGTAAACGGTGAAATCGTAAGGCTAAAAGCCGACCCCATAACAAGAGGAGGGCAAACTTACCTGCCAGTAGCTTCAGTGGTAAAGGCCGCCGGCGGCACTGTTTATTATGATGCCAGCACAAACGCGTTAAGAATAAACTGCCCTGACAAGGCATCTACTTCTTCTACTTATGAAAAAACGGAAGTTATAAAAATAAAACCCGTTGACGGAGATGAAGTTGTCGCAACCGAAACTATCATAATCAAGAAAACGACCGAAACAAAACAAACAACCACCACCCAGGAAACCTCTTCCAAAGATGATGATGAAGATGATGAATCAAAGCCCTTCATACCCAGAAGCGCTTCAAATGATGTGTTTAAAGTCACCGTAACAAACATGGAAGTCGCCCAGATGGTAAAGGGAAATTACTCGGCAAAACCAGGTTTTAAATTCGTGGTTGTTTACTTCTCACAGCATAATATCTCAGACCAGCTCCAGACTTATCTGGGCAGGTTCCGCCTTAAAGATGATCAGGGTAAAGAATACGGATGGATAACCGGTTTAAGCAATATATGGGTAATAGCATTAAAACCTGGCGGGACAAATTTCGGATATCTGGTATTTGAGATACCGGCTTTCGCGTATCCGGAAGAATTATATCTTGATCTGGACAGCAAACCTTCAATATCGGTAAGCCTTAAAAAATAATATTACCATATTTAAAAGAGCTCCGTTCTCCGGGGCTCTTTTAAATTCATTTCATTATATATCTATATTTCATCCAGATTTTTTAATTCAACGCCCTTATAATAAAACTCAACTATATCTTCCGTGCAGGCGCCCATATCCGCCAGCTTTAAAGCGCCTACCTGGCATAATCCGACACCGTGCCCCCATCCGCTTCCATGGATTTCAAAAACATCCCCTTTTCTGTCCGTTATATCAAAGGCTGTACTGTAAAGTATCCTTTTTACTCCTTTATCGTCTTTAAATGCCATAACCCAGCGCATTTTGTTTCCCCTTATAAGGATATTTCTGCCGGGTCCTGTAATCTGCAGTTCCAAATTCCTGCCGTCTTTGCTTTTTGAGAGCACCTTAACATTATCTATGCCTCCCATCCTTTGCGAACTGTGCTTGGGGAGGTTTTCGGATATCTGGTCTTTATCAATCAAAATCTTCCATTTATAATATTTAGAACTGCTGCATAAAGACTCTGACAGAAGTTTAATTCCTGCATTATCCAGCTTATTCTTCTTTTTAAATTCATCATATTTATCTTTATCTTTTTCTTTCAAAAAAGCAAGAAAACCGCTTAAATCGCACTTTACGGAAGAAAGATGAGTTACTGGCTTCCCGCCGAAAACATCACTGCTGGCGGCGGTAGTCCCGCCGCAGGTGGAATGGTAGCACAAATTTTCAGCCAGACGCCCGTTATAAGCTAATATCAAGCCATTTGTTAAATCCACGGAGTCATTCATTATATCTTTCTCTATGTCATAACCGACATAAGACTGGTCTCTTAAGTCATCGTACACGTCAAAATCCTTATCTTTATTCTTAACCATCTTATGCACGGCAAAAGTTCTTGATATAACCGCCTGTACTTTCGCCGCTTCCGCATTTTCGGTATACATCTCTTTTGGGAGAACCCCGTAAAGATATTCCGACAGCTTTACGCAATTTACAAGCCTAAAATAATTTTTCCCGGGATTTAAGACAACAGATCCCCTGTACTGCTTCCCCCTGAACTTAAGCTTCCCGTCTGCCTCTCCCGAAAAAATTTCAACAGGTTTATCTGAAATTAAAATACTCTTATCATTATCATCAAACAGTTCAACTTTATCTTTATTAACCACTGCTTTTATTTCCGGGCCGGGGATTTCTCTTTCTTTGCCGTCTGAGGTAACAACAAAACCGGCGGAAGACGAAATAACACACTCTGAAAGCGAATCCCCTATCAAAACCCTTATAATCTTCTCATCAGGGCCTGAGGCATATAAAGCCGCATTCAATATTAAAGCAAACACAAAAACAAAAACACAACTAAGTATAATTTTCTTTTTTAAAAAACCGTTCATATCATACCTTTTTAAGAAAGACCTGTTAGATTCCTTACCTTCTCCATGGTCTCATCCGCGATTTCCCCGCACCTCTTAGCGCCTTTATCCAGTATATCATATACCTTATCAGGGTCTTTTCTTAAGTTTTCTGCTGTTTCTCTCATTAGGTCTGTTTCCTTCTCAATATTTTCAAACAGTATTTTCTTGCAGTCTATGCATCCTATCCCTGCGCGCCTGCACTCTTTTGCGGTATATTCAAGCTGCTCACCAGTTGAAAACCCTTTATGTATGGTATATATATTACAGTCATCCGGATCCCCGGGATCTGTCTTTCTTATTCTTCTCTCATCGGTAAGAGCTGTTTTTAACTTATTCCAGATAACTTCCTTATCTTCCAGAATCCCTATGGTGTTCCCGAGAGATTTACTCATCTTTTTCTTTCCGTCCACACCCATAATTCTGGCAGTGGGGGTAAGAATTTCTTTAGGCTCGGGGAAAAACCCGCCGTACCTTGTCGCGAAACGCCGGGTTATCTCCCTTGTAAGCTCTATATGCTGGACCTGGTCCTCGCCCACCGGCACAAGTTCGGCCATATAAAGGAGTATATCCGCGGCCTGAAGCACCGGATAATCTAAAAGCCCCACATTTATATTCTGCCTGAATTCTTTAGCTTTTTCCTTAAACTGGGTCATCCTCTCAAGCTCGCCTATCGGTGTTACACAGTTCAAAATCCACGCAAGCTCCGTATGGGCTTTAACATGAGACTGGACAAATAAAGTGCATTTATCGGGGTCAAGCCCGCACGCGATATTAACAACAGCCGCGTCAAATATCCTTTTCTGGAAATCTTTCGGATCATAAGGCGCTGTCATCGCGTGATAATCCACTATACAGAATATACAGTCATATTTAGAAAGAAGGCTTACCCAGTTCTTTATGGCTCCCAGATAATTTCCTATATGTATCTCCCCTGAGGGCTGGATCCCTGAAAATACCCTTTTCATAATATCCTCCGGTAATCGGTCGCATTTAATTATAATTAATTTCTAATTCGTAGTGTATCTGTACTATTCCTTTTATACTTCTATAATATAATATGCTGTATCGGTTTGACAATTAGTCTGATAATATATAAAATTACTCTTGCCTCCGTTTTTTTTTATAAATTATATAAAATCACAAGAAATAACTGTAAAAAATATAAAAAAAGAGGATTATTAAAATAATATATAGAATATCTGGCGCGGTAACCTGCCAGCAAAAAAGGAGGATTTTATGGATACTGCAGTACTGGACAAAATAATAGAAAAAAGAGGAAAAACAAGGTCCGCCACAATACCCATCCTTCAGGATATTCAAGAACATTTCAGATACCTTCCCGAAGAAGCTCTTGAATATGTAACAAAAAACACCGATATTAAAGAAACTCAGATTTACGGTGTTGCGACTTTCTATTCGCAGTTTAAGCTTAACCCCGCGGGGGAAAATATCATAAAAGTCTGTCACGGCACAGCATGCCACGTGGTGGGAGCCGAAAAAATAACGGAAGGATTAAAAGAATATTTAAAAATCAATCTCGGGCAGACAACCCTTGACCGTTTATTCACACTGGAGGCCGTAGCTTGCTTAGGTTGCTGTTCTTTAGCCCCTGTTATGATGATAAACGATAAAATTTACGGGCATCTCACGCCCAAAAAAGCTATAGAAATAATAAAGAAATATGAAAAAAACCGGGATAACTGAGCCGGTTTTTTTAGTTTTTATTACGGAGGTTTAAATGATAAAAGAAATAAGAATAGGATACGGTTCCTGCGGGATCGCGGCCGGAGCAGATGAAGTTTACAAATTTTTTGAAGAGAAGATAAAAGAAAATAAACTTAATACAGCGCTTACAAAAACAGGATGCATAGGCTTATGCTACTGTGAAGTCATAATGGATTTAATAACGGATGATTATAAAACCTATACCTATCAGAATATTAATCTTGACCGGGCTGATAAAGTATTTAAAAGCCACGTAATGGAAGGCGCCCCTGTCGCGGAACTGCTTATGGACTGCACACAAAAAATTCCCGATAACAACGAAAGCCGGTTCATGGCAAAGCAAAAAAGAATTGTCCTTAGAAACTGCGGAAAAATTGATCCCGAATCAATAGAAAACTATATAGAAGTAGGCGGTTATAAAGCCATAGAAAAAGTTCTTAACCAGTTTACCCCCGAGAAAGTCATAGACAAAGTAACAAGGAGCGGGCTGCGTGGACGCGGAGGGGGCGGCTTCCCTACCGGGAAAAAATGGTCTTTCGCGCAAACTGTTAAGAGCGATAAAAAATACGTCATATGCAACGCGGACGAAGGAGATCCCGGCGCTTTTATGGACAGGTCGGTTCTTGAGAGCGACCCACACAGCGTTATTGAGGGGATGATGATAGCCGCATTCGCCATAGGCTCTGATGAAGGCTATATCTACGCAAGAGCCGAATACCCGCTTGCCGTAGAGCGCCTTAAAATAGCTATAGCCCAGGCAAAAGAAAAAGGATTCCTCGGTAAAAATATACTCGGAACAGATTTTTCATTTGAGATAAAACTTAAAGAAGGAGCTGGCGCTTTTGTGTGCGGTGAAGAAACCGCGCTTATAGGTTCTGTTGAAGGAAAACGCGGCATGCCTAATATAAGACCTCCTTTCCCCGCGGTATCAGGCCTTAACGGCAAACCCACCATTATAAATAACGTGGAAACCCTCGCGAACCTGCCGTGGATAATAACAAACGGGGCAGAAAGCTTCGCGAAAATGGGAACTGTTAACTCCAAAGGCACGAAAATATTCGCCCTTGCCGGCAAAATTAAAAGAGGGGGGCTTGCTGAAGTTCCTATGGGAATAACAATAAACGAAATCGTATACAGCATCGCCGGCGGATCATCAACCGAAAAAAAAGTAAAAGCGGTACAGATAGGCGGACCTTCGGGAGGATGCCTGCCTTCCACAATGTTTGACACAAAAATAGACTATGAAGAAGTAACAAAAACCGGTGCGATAATGGGTTCAGGGGGGCTCGTTGTCATGGATGAAGAAAGCTGTATGGTAGACATAGCAAAATTCTTCCTTAACTTCACGCAGAACGAGTCCTGCGGGAAATGCACTTTCTGCAGGGTGGGCACAAAAAGGATGCTTGAGACACTCACAAAGATAACCGAAGGTAAAGGCACAATGCAGGATCTTGAGCTCATGGAAGACCTCGCCGGAAAAATAAGCAGAACTTCACTCTGCGGGCTCGGCAAGACCGCACCGAATCCCGTAATATCAACTTTGAAATACTTCAGGGACGAATATATGGCTCATATATTAAATAAAAAATGCCCCGCGAGACACTGTAAAGCTCTTTTAACCTTCACTGTAGACGCTTCAAGCTGCAAGGGATGCACCGCGTGCTTAAGAGCGTGCCCCAACGGCGCGATCACGGGCGAGCTTAAACACCCGCATAAAATAAATCAGGAAAACTGCATAAAATGCGGCATCTGCTTTGATGTATGTAAATTTGACGCGGTAATCAAGAATTAGAGGTGAAATTATGAGTATGATAAATTTAAAAATCAACGGAAAAAACATAACCTGTGAAGCCGGAAAAACAATATATGAAGCCGCGAAAGAAAACGGCATAGATATACCTACCTTATGCCACAATGACCAGCTCAAGCCCTTTACTTCCTGCTTTATATGCATTGTGGAATTAAAAGGGCATCCGCTCCCCGTACCGTCATGCAGCACAAAAGCGGCCGAAGGCATGGACATAACAACAGAAAGCCACTATATAAAAGAAGCGAGAAAAACATGCCTGGAACTTCTTTTAAGCGACCACTGCGGAGACTGCTTCTCGCCTTGCACGATAGAATGCCCAGCAAACTGCGATGTCCAGAGTTACGTGCAGCACATATACCGCGGTGAATACGAAGAAGCCGTAAAAGTTATAAAAGATACAATACCAATACCCGCCTCAATCGGCAGAGTATGTCCGGCATTATGCGAGGCGGTATGCAGGAGAAATCCGAAAGGCGGTCCTGTCGGCATATGCTCTTTAAAAAGATTCGCGGCGGATAAGGATCTTGAGATTAAAACCCCTTATGTGCCTTCCACGGCTCCCTCAACAGGCAAAAAAGTAGCGGTTATAGGCGCGGGGCCGGCAGGTCTCTCCGGCGCGTACCAGCTGAAAATAATGGGACATGAAGTTGATATATTTGAAGCCCAGCCCAAAGGCGGCGGGATGCTAAGATACGGTATACCCCAGTACCGGCTCCCCAAAGAAACACTTGATTCGGAAATAGGACTCATAGAAAAAATGGGCGTTAAAATACATTACAACAATAAACTGGGCAAGGACATAAAATTTGAAGACCTCCAGAAAAAATATGACGCGGTCCTCTTGGCGATAGGCGCGTGGTCTGCTTCAAAAATGAGAGCGCCGGGAGAAGACGCGCAGGGCGTATACCCCGGAATTAACTTCCTTTACAGGGTAGCAAATAACGAAAAAATAAATGTGGGCAAGGAAGTAATCGTAGTCGGAGGAGGAAACACCGCGATAGACGCGGCCAGAACCGCGCTACGCATGGGCAATCCCAAAGTTACCATAGTATACAGAAGAACAAGAGCTGAGATGCCAGCCCTTGAATTTGAGATTGAAGAAGCCGAGCATGAAAATATAGAATTTAAATTCCTGGCAGCTCCTATAAAAGTTGAAAAAAATAAAGACGAGAAACTTTTGCTGCACTGCGTAAAAATGAAGCTGGGTGAGCCTGACGCGACAGGCAGAAGAAAACCCATAGAGATGCCCGGCTCGGAATTTGCCCTGGAAGCTGATACCATAATATCCGCAATCGGACAGAAAGTTGACTCGACAGAACTTAAAAATATGTCGATAGCATTAACTAAATGGGATACAGTGCTGGTAAATCCCGATACCCTCCATACAAACATAAAGAATGTCTTCTCAGCCGGAGACTGTGTAAGCGGTCCCGACCTTGCAGTAAGAGCGATAGGCGGCGGTAAGCTTGCGGCAAAATCCATAGACCAGTTCTTAAAAGGCGAGGAAATAACGGGAATCCATCATGACTATAACGTCTCGCGCGGTAAAATAGAAGATGTTGACGAAGAATTCTATATAAACGCGAAAGATATCAAAAAACAGAAAAACAGCGAGATCCCCGTAGAAAAACGCACAAAAACCTTTGAAGAAGTTGTCGCTACTTTCTCCGACGAAGCTGCTTTACAGGAAACCCAAAGGTGCCTTGAATGCGGATGCGATAAAACACATGACTGCAGACTGCGCCAGCTCGCGGAAACTTACGAAGTTGACCCGAAAAAATTTATAGGAGCACGCAAACCCAGTTTGGTTGACGAATCACACCCGAAGATTAAAATAGAATACTCAAAATGCATACTCTGCGGGTTATGCGTAAGATACTGTTCCGAGATTAAAAACATTCACGCGCTGGGATTCGCTTACCGCGGTTTCAAAACAATGGTTACCCCTCCTTTCGGCAAGCCCCTGGCCGAAACAAAATGCGATGACTGTATGGAATGCGTAAAAATATGCCCCACGGGAGCGTTAACCGAAAAGCTTATGATAAAACAGGAAAGCGAAACAACACCCGCGGCAAGATCAGAATGCAGGGCAACAGTTGCAAAATAATCCTTAAACTTAAAATGGCATTATATTTGTATTAATAAGCCGCTCTCAAAAAGAGCGGCTTATTACATTAGATTGTGAAAAAAAGAATTTCCATATTTTAAAGGATTTTTTAACGATCAAATGTAAATACTTACAATAACAAATCAATAGGCAATATATTTATTATTTATAATGATTATATATATCCCATCCTAATTATTAATAACGAAAGGGGTATAATTATGAGCTGGAAATCATCTGAAGGTTCAACTCAACGGCTTATTCAATTATGCGCGGGATACTGGTTTTTCTATGTAATAACCGGCATAACCGTAAAATACTTCCTGGGAAAACCCGACCTCGGTCTTCCGGGAATGAACGGGATCCAGTATCTTGTTTACAGCACTCTCGGGTCAACAAGCATAGCTCTCCTTATAATATTCGCGCTGCGCTGGTTCAAGCTTGAGACAAATAAGCGCATAACGGTAGGTCCCTTTACCTTCCCGTACGAATTTCTCTATATTATTCCTTCCGGCATATGCACAGCCGTCGTGATCCCCACAACAACACTTATGTACACCCTGCCCATTTCCGTCATGGTAGCCATGATTATCATGCGGGCAAGCATTATAATCATAAGCAGGCTTATTGACGCGGTGCAGATATTTCAGAAAATACTGCATAAAAAAGTTTACTGGCAGGAAGATGTGGCCGTACTTTTCGCCCTCATTGCCGCCGGCATAAACATATTCGGGGTAAGAAGCAACGGATTTGAGTTTGTGAAAAATAAAGCCGCGGTTATTATCCTGATAAGTTACCTGCTGGCATACGCGATAAGACTTTACATAATGAATTATTTTAAAAATACCCGCGCGCCGGGCGTAAAACAGGATAATAAAGGATTTTTCGCTGTTGAGCAGATAGCCGCCTCATCAACGCTTGTTGTGCTCAGCATAGTAATATTTAATTCGCCCAAATGGCTCGGATGGACAGCTGACCAGGTCATACTTTTCAGAGACGCAATAATAAATCCGGCGCCCTTATGGGTCTGGGCGGTTGTTGCCGGAACTGCTTTCGGGATAGTCGCGTTTTTCTCGGTATTCCTCTTTCTTTTTAAGGGAAGGACCGCAACTTTTGCCGGGCTTGTAAACAGGCTTACATCTCTTGTCGCCGGAACAACCGCGACCCTCATATGCGCGATATGCTTTAAAATGAGATTTCCCAACGCGAAGGACTGGATGAGCCTGTTTTTTATACTGGTAGCAGTAGCATTCCTGTCATTCGCGGAGAAAAAACGTGTTGCCGAGCTTTTAGCCGCGCATGAGATAGAAAATTCGGGCGCTTCATCCAAATAGAAATAAAAAAGGAGTTGTTTTTATGAATTTCAAAACAAAAGCCTTTCTTCTCCTTATAATATCCTTGCTTTTAACAGGACTGGTTTTTTCCATGCCTGTAACCACCGCACAGAACGCCGTTTTAATCAAAAGCTCAACAATAATGCAGGATTTATGCTGCAGGTGGGCTGACGTGTTCATGCTGGAAAACCCGGGCACTTCAATAACCGTTGAGGGCGTAGGATCGGCCAGAAGCATAAGGGGCCTGCTTGACGGCAAATGCGATATGGCCGCGTCCTCAAGAAAAATAAGCGCGCAGGAGCTTGTTGAATCAATCCAGAAAGGCATTGGACTTAAAGAATTTTACTGCGGCTTTGCGATGTACGCCGTGGTTGTAAATCCGGAAAACCCGGTCAGTAAGCTTACAACGAAACAGGTTCACGATATTTTTACCGGCAAGATAAAAAACTGGAAAGAGGTGGGCGGCGCTGATGCTCCGATTGACGTAATATTCCGCCAGATAAACCCCGGTGATTATGATCATTTCGTGGAAGGGATAATAAAGCTGGGGAAAGAGAAACTTAACGGTTACAATGAAGCCCAGAAAATAGTTCTCCCCATGCCTGCCGATATAGCAGGCATGGTATCGACCAATAAAAATGCCATATCATATCTTTTCTCAACAGATATAACCAAGGATGTAAAGACCCTCGCCATAAAAGCAAAATATGATTACATAAAACCATCTGTAGAAGACGCATCAGTGGGAAGATACCCCTACTTAAGGCCTCTGTATTTCTATGTAAATTCTAAAGATTATATAAAAGTAAAAAAATTCATAGATTTTGTCTTAAGCGACACGGGAGCCCAGATCGCTAAAAAGATGAATTTTGTGCCGTTCCGTCCTGATTATAATATAATTGAATTGATTTTATAAAACACAGTCTATTGCTGTAATTTCTTCGCCCCTATGGCTGATAGGAAGGCTTCCTGAGGGATATCTATATTCCCAATGGACTTCATTCTCTTTTTGCCTTTTTTCTGCTTTTCAAGAAGTTTTCTTTTTCTGGTTATATCACCGCCGTAGCATTTATCTAAAACGCTTTTCCTGTATGCTTTTACGGTTTCCCTTGATATTATTCTCCCCGAGACCTGGGCCTGAATAGCCACTTCATACTGCTGACGCGGTATAACCTTTCTTAATCTCTCAACCGTGGCTTTAGCTATATAGTGGGCTTTTTCTTTATGCACAATTGAGCTTAAGGCATCAACAGGTTTGCCCGCTATAAGTATCTCTAGCTTTAAAAGATCGGCTTTTTTGTAACCGCATACTTCATAATCCAGCGAGGCGTACCCTTGTGTCTGGGATTTTAAAAGATCAAAGAAATCAACGATAATCTCGCTCAAGGGAAGTATCTGGTGTATCACAACCCTGTTATCGGTAAGATGCTCTATATTCTGCAGTTCTCCCCTTTTGGATTTGCATAATTCCATAACATGGCCCATATATTTAGCGGGAGTAAATACCGTCGCTTTAACAACCGGCTCTTCCACATCATCTATATCGCCTGTCGGGGGAAATTTTGCCGGATTATCAATCTCTAAAAACTCACCGTCTTTTGTCATAACATGGTATATAACATTAGGGGCGGTCGCTATTAGCTCAAAACCGAATTCCCTTTCAAGCCTTTCCTGGATTATCTCCATATGGAGAAGCCCTAAGAACCCGCACCTGAAGCCGAACCCCAGCGCGCCTGATGTCTCCGGCTCAAAATAAAGCGATGCGTCATTTAGTTTAAGCTTGCCTAATGATTCTCTTAAAAGGGTGTAGTTTCTGTTGTCAGTGGGATAAAGCCCGCAGAATACCATCGGCTTTATCTCTTTGTAGCCGGGCAGCGGCTCTTTAGCCGGATTTTTTGCAAGAGTTATGGTATCTCCCACTTTTGTGTCTTCAATATTTTTTATCTGCGCGGTTAAATACCCTACATCTCCCGCGGACAATTCCTTAACAGATGTCATATCAGGGCTAAAAATCCCGAGCTCGTTAATCTGGAATGTTTTCCCGCTGAAAAAAAATTTTACATTATCGCCAAATTTTATATGCCCGTCCACTATCCTGAAGATAGCTACAACCCCTCTGTATGTGTCATACTGGGAATCAAATATCAACGCTCTTAAAGGTTTGTCTTTGCTTCCCTGAGGGGGAGGAATTCTCTTTATAACCGCTTCCAGAACTTCATTAACGCCCAGTCCTTTTTTAGCGCTTATTAAAAGAGCTTCTTCCCTGGGTATCGCTAGAAGCTCTTCTATCTCCCCTAAAACCCGTTCGGGATTGGCATGGGGCAGATCTATCTTATTTAAGACGGGTATAATTTTAAGATCAAGCCCTTTTGCAAGATAAAAATTGGCAAGGGTTTGTGCTTCAATTCCCTGGGATGCGTCTATTATAAGAAGGACGCCTTCGCATGCGACAAGACTCCTTGAAACCTCATAAGTAAAGTCAACATGGCCCGGTGTATCAATTAAATTAAGCACATACAGAACCCCGTCCTGCCCTTTGTAATTTATCCTTACGGGAGAGGATTTTATGGTGATGCCCCGTTCGCGCTCTAAGTCCATCTTATCCAGTACCTGCTCCTTCATCTTGGACGGATCAATAGTGCCGGTCATCTCCAGTATCCTGTCTGCCAGGGTGGACTTGCCGTGGTCAATATGAGCTATTATACAGAAATTTCTAACTTTATCCAGCATAGGAACTATACTAACCCAATTGTATATTAAAATCAAGAAGGATTGAAAAACAAGGAATTTTACCCGAATAACAGAAGTTACTGCTTTGAGAAGTATATAAAATGTTTGTATCTATGTAATTTAAATAATATAAGATAAAATTATGAAAGATAAAGAAAAAATAAATAGCTTAATAAATAAGGTAAGGATGCCCGTGTCTGCCGAAGATATTATAGTTAAGCGCAAAAAGCCTCAAAAAATATCAGACAAACAGCTTAAAAATTTAATACGCGCCCGCACAAGAGTGCTTGATATAAAAGAGCATAAAACACCGGGAGAAGAAGATCTAGCCATTATGCTCATAGAAAACTTATGCCAGCTTAAGCCCCCGAATAAAAAAATAATTGAACACCTTGCAAAATCATTTAAAAAACTTGAAAAGCTCAACCCTTATTTTCTCCCCCTTATTATGGGTGAGCCCAGTAAGAATTTTTCCATATTGATTTATACAACATCCTTAAAAAAAGACTCGGGCCAGCCACTTACCAGTCTTGATGAGCTTAAGGGAAAAACAATTCATTTCGGCAATAATAAAGTTATGATACTTCTTAATACATCCGCTCTGGGTTTTTATTCGGAAGATGTGTTCCTTCATGAACTTCTGCATGTTATAGACGATATAATTGTTCCCAACCCCAAAGACAGAAAAAAATATTTCCATACTTTAATAAATAAAGAATATGACAATATGCTGCATAAAATCTCCGTGGATTACAGAAAAAAACAGAAAAAAGCTCATATGGAGTTCGCGGACTGGCTGAAAAAAAATTATGTCCCGGAAGACGAAAAAGAACAGTTGAAAGTCCTTAAAAAAGTCATAGAAAAGATATACTACGATAAATACAAACTCTGGGCCGCAGATGAAAACCTTGCCGAGCAGATAGTCCTTGCAAAAAAATTCCTCGGAAAAGAGATAGGCGGCTCTGAAGAAGTATTCGCATACGGGGTGCAGTTTTACCTGAACCCGCAGAGGAGAAAAATACTTAAAAAGCGGATACCTGAGCTGTATAATCTTTTAAAAGACATAATAATACCTGTATTAAAAAAAGCTAAACCTGTGTATTAACATGAAAGACAAAAACAATTTAAACTTCATAATTAACGCGCTTTTAACACTATCGCTTGCCTTAACGGCAGGGATCGGGGTTTTATTAAAATATTTCAGAGAAATATATAAAGCAACAGCCCACGGCGCGGGATTAAACATAACTTTTCTAGGCATGAACCGCTACAGGTGGGGAAAAATTCATTTTATACTCTCTATTATCTTCATAATACTTCTTCTCATACATATAATTCTGCACTGGAAGTGGATCGCAACCACTTATAAAGATATGATTAAAAGTAAAGCTGTAAGAACCGTAATAGGGATAATATTTATAATAACAACTTTACTTGCCTTTCTCTTCCCCTTTATAATCAAACACGAAACAACAAACTGGACAACTAAAGGATCGCATTCTAAAGTAAGCGGGCGGGGATGTATTAAGTGCCATCCCTCTATTATTGATAATAATATTAAAGAATAACCCTTAGAGATTATTCTTTTTATTTATATGGAGGTTAATATGAAAAAACTCGTACTTTTAAGGCACGGTGAAAGCACCTGGAATAAAGAAAACAGGTTCACGGGGTGGACCGATGTTGATCTTTCCGAAAAAGGACTGGAAGAAGCGCACGGCGCCGGGCAAACCTTAAAAAAACTCGGCTATACATTTGATATAGCGCATACATCTGTATTGAAAAGAGCAATAAGAACATTATGGATTACATTGGAAGAGATGGATCTTACGTGGATACCGGTATATAATTCCTGGCGGTTGAACGAAAGACATTACGGAGCACTCCAGGGATTAAATAAATCAGAAACAGCACAGAAATACGGCGAAGAACAGGTTCATATATGGAGAAGAAGTTATGATATACCGCCCCCGCCCCTTACAGAAGACGATCCCCGCTATCCGGGCAGAGATCCAAGATACCATAACTTAACAGAAGATGAACTGCCTTTAACCGAATGCCTTAAAGACACCGTAGAAAGGTTTCTCCCTTACTGGCATGATGTAATTGTTCCCCAGGTAAAAGACAATAAAAAAATAATCATAGCAGCGCACGGGAACAGTTTAAGAGCACTGGTTAAATACCTTGATAACATATCAGATGAAGAGATACCGAAACTAAACATACCTACAGGCGTACCGCTTGTATATGAACTTGATGATGAGACTCTTAAACCGATAAAACATTATTATCTGGGTGACGAAGAAGCCGTAAAAGCGGCTATGCAGTCGGTCGCAAATCAAGGGAAAGCGAAATAGCCCGCCATAGACGGGCCTCGTACAAGGAGATAGTAATTATATAAATTATGCTTTTTTCTTAAAAATCTTCTTCGTCTGTAGAAGCTAAATCTCTTCCCGGTTTAAATAATTCTCCTTTATATTTCTTAAACAGTTCAGTAACATCCCTGGTATTTATCTTGTTTTTCTTTCCTAGATCATCATACAAAGCTTCCTGCTCGCTAACTGTTAACTCAGCTCCGTATTGATTAATTATTAAGCCAATTAATTCTTCCTTGACATCCGGTCTAAGTGAAGATATATCTATTTCAGCCTTATCCCCTACCGGAATATATTTATGATAATGAAGCCACTCCACTATATTTATTGCCATAAATATTACTCCCTTAGTTATCCCTATTTTAATTATAAGGGGGGATGGGGATAAATAATATCGGTCAAATGGAGTATTTTTGAAAAATAATAGGAAAAGAGCTTACAAATAGTTTAAAATAAGATATATTAAAAGAGCCTTCTATAACAGGAGGCTCTTTTAATATATTTATCCTTATATCTTTATATAACTTATATATAATAACCTACACTGCACAGGTTATGCGTTTAAAGGTCTCATCATAGAAATCTATGGCGTCATGCATATATTTACGGTGTTCTGCGTAAGTGCCCGGGTAGAACGCGCTTTTGAAGCCAGCTATACATACCTGGCGGAGAGTATCTTCATCTATATCATATAATTTAACCAGAGTCATATATTCATCGGTAACAGTGGTTCTTGATATAGCCCTGTTATCAGTCGATAATGCAACTCTCAAATTATACTTTAAGAAGTCCTTTACAGGATGGTTCTTAAGGTCTCTTAAAGCCGGTATTGTATCTGCATTGGATTTTAAGCATACCTCTATCGCAGTACGCTCTCTTGCTAGACGCTCGGCTATAGTATGCACATAAGCCTTTTTCTCGTCTTCTGTAAGTTCGGTCCCGTCCGGATTTTTAAACTGTATATTCTTCCAGCGGAAAAGCTGTGTCCCGTGGCCGATCCTTCTCGCATGGCAGTATTTAACCGCATCCATTATGCTTTCAGGTCCGTATGCCTCGCCCGCGTGGCAGGTAGTCTGAATACCGTTATTGTAGCAGTATTCAAACGCGTCGCCGTGCGCGCCGGCAGGGTAGCCGTCCTCGCGCCCCGCAAGATCAAAACCTACCACAAGGTATCCTTTTTTCATTGAGTCAACGGCCAGCTGTGCGATCTCCATCGCGGCCATGGTTGCTAAAGACTGCAGGTCTTTGCCTGTCTGCAGGTTATGGAGCATTGCGTAATAATCCGCAACAGAAGGGTTAATCATGCGCATCGCGCATAAAATCATGCCGCACCTGTAAGGAAGCTCTCCCTTGATTTTAGCGTTAAACTCATCCATCGCCCTGCGGAGTCCCTTATCAACCGACTTTATAATCTCTTCCCATCCGAAATCTGGCTTCCAGTGCTTCTGCGGGGCAAAACGGACCTCAAAATAGCGGACGCCTTCGGAAAATTCATCACAGGCAAACCTGTAGGCAACTTCTTCCAAGGTTTCCGGAGTTCTTAAAACACAGTTTACAAGCTCAAAAGGCATAAGGTATTCAATAAGATTATTATATTCTTTTTTGAATACTTTCTCATTTATTTCCTCAACGCTTCCCGTTATAAGATCTTTTATACCGTGTTTTTTTGCTTCTGCGACAATATCAATTTTAAGCTTATTGGCAAGCTCAACAAAAAGCTTTGCGTCAATCGATCCGTCAAGATGCACATGAAGATCTGTCTTCGGGAGCATTAACATCTGTTCTCTGGTAATATTTAACATAATTCACCTCTATATAATTTTTTCAAGCTCAGTTTCTGTTAAGAATCCTTCGGATGCGGATTCTGTTCCTATTTTATAATCCGTAAAAACAAGAGCTTTTTTTATTGACCCGTAAGGATCTTTTGTTTTATTATAATAATGGATAAAGCAGGAAAAAAGTGCATCCCCCGCGCCTACCGTATTTACAACTTTACGGAGATTAACAGCCGGAATTCTTTCACAAAAATTATCTTTCTTGACACAAAGAAGTACCCCTTCTTTCCCAAGCCCTATAACGATTATATCATTGCCGAACTTATTTATCACCTTTTTTGAAAACTTTTCAGGTGTTTCTTCAAGATTCACATTGCTTAAAAATAATATATCCGCGTATTTCATAAAATCCTGATTGTATTCATCTCCTATGGAAGTTAAAGCGTGCACATCAGTTGCTATAATTTTACCGGTTTTCTTTGCTTTCTCAAGATGAGGCCTTGAAAAATTAATATTACATAATACGGCAATAGATGATTCTGAAAGAGCTTTATCAAATGATTCTGCGGGATATATTATATCCTGTATATCCTTAAGATCCGTATTAATTGCTCTTTTTCCTTCTTTATCAAATATAATTACGGACTGAGGAGTCCTGGTCATTAAATCAAGAATATAGTCCGTATTTATATTGATTGAAGAAAGCGTGTCTTTAACCAGTTTTCCGGCGAAATCTTTACCTATAACCGATGTAAAATTAACGGAATTTCCCAGTACTGTTAAAGCTTTAGTTATATTATACCCAACACCGGATACAGTGCTGTTTACACCGAAAAAAGGATATCTTACGGGTTCATATTCAATGGGAAAAGAATCAACTTTAAGAGTTGTTTCAATATTTATCAATCCGCTTACAAGTATCTTATTCAATCTTATTTACTGCTCCTTAATACAAGGAATTTTCATTATTTTAGCAGAAAACAACAAAAAAAGCAAAAAAGGAGGCAAATAACATGCGCGGATTTTTAATAAGATTATTTGTAAGCTGTCTAGCACTTTTAGTGGTTTTATACACCGTGCCCGGGGTAAGCACAAACTCCTGGGTTACAACCCTTGTGGCTGTTCTTGTCATAAGTTTAATAAACGCCTTTCTAAGGCCTGTTATTATTATCCTCACCCTGCCCATAAACATACTTACCTTGGGAATATTCACCTTATTTATCAACGGCTTTATATTTCTCGTAGTTTCTAAGTTTGTGCAGGGCTTTAATGTGGACGGGTTCTGGGGTGCGTTCTGGGCGGCATTAATATTCAGTATCGTAAGCGCGTTATTGAATATAATGACAAAAGACGATGAATAAAGATTATATAATCCTTGAAGAAAACGGGATTAAATATATTTCCTTTCCCACTTTTGAAAAAACAAAGCTTGCAAAATGCGTATTTTCCACAAGACAGGGCGGGGCAAGCCCCCCTCCTTATAATACCTTAAACTTAGGATTATCAACCGATGATAATATAGATGATGTCATAGAGAACAGGAAAAGATTCAGTAAAATTATAAATAAGCCTATCACAAAACCCCTTTTCCAGATCCACGGCATTGATATAGTGAAATTTGATAATTTTGATTATACGGATGATTTTACTAAAGATATCAGGGTAGAGAAGTTCCCTTACGCAGATGGGGTTATAACTAATCTAAAGGGGCTGGGAATAAATGTATCCCTTGCGGACTGTATCGCAATTTTTATATTAGACCCTATTAATAAAGCCGCGGGCATAGCCCATTCCGGATGGAGGGGAACAGTAAAAAACATAGCCGGCGTGCTTCTTGAAAAAATGAAAAAAGAATATAATACAAAGCCGGAGAATTGCTTATCAGCCGTATCTCCGGGCATAGCAAAATGCTGCTTTCTCGTAAATGAAGAAGTTTATGAAGAATTTAATAATACATATCCTGAATATAGTGATTTATATACAGAAAAATGGAATAAATATTCCATAGACCTGCATAATATAAATAAAAGGCTTCTTTTAAATGAGGGAATAAAAGAAAGTAATATATCTATGGCTGATTTATGCACATCATGCAATAAAGACATTTTCTTCTCGCACAGGAGAGATAAGGGCATAACCGGCAGGATGATGGGTATTATTGCATTAACTTAAAGGGCAGCCCTTGTAAGCTGCCTTTTTTGCCTTTTAAAAGAACATATGCGCCCGCTGTGGATCACCCATGGAAAAGATTTCCCATAACCAAAAATATGGCTAAAGCCGGGGAGACCAAAAAGGTAGCCTAAAGATGAAAATGTGACATTTCTAAATTGCTAAGAATAGGACATTGAAGTTGGGATATAAATTGGTTATAATATTACCGTGTGGTATAAATAAACAATAAAGGTGGGGCAAATGTTTGTGAAAATTAAAAGATTTATAGCTGTTTTGGTAATCATCGGTTTTCTATTATTAATTATGCATGTGGATGCATTTTCTCAAGAAGGCAACATTGTAATTCCTAAAGATAAGGTTATTTTAGTTGAGATACTTGATACTATCGATTCCGGTACTAATAAAACAGGCGATAAAGTTCATTTTGAAATAAGAGAAAATGTCGTTATTAATAATGCTGTGCTGATTCCTTACGGCACCAAGGGGGCAGGCGCTATTGAGGAAGTTCACCGCGCTGGATGTTGGGGCAAAGGCGGATATTTTAAAATAAGCTTTGGTTCGCTAAAAACTGTAAACGGAGTAAGTGTTCCTGTAGAGATCGGAAAAGCTGCTCAGGGTGCGCAGCAACAGTCAGGAGTTATTTTGCCTGTTATCGGAGCTTTGATATTCTTGCCTCTTTTGCTGTTCGGATTTACAAAAGGCAAGGAAGCCCATATAGCTGCGGGGACTCAAATGTATGTGAATACAAGGAATGATGTGGATATAGGAATTACAGCGGATCAGCTTATTGCTGATTACGGATGTGCCAATACAGCGCAGGATATTTCCGATGGAAAAGATCAAGCAAAGGATGCGGCAGAGAATAAACCGAAGGATGAAAAAGTATGTGATGTGACTAAGCAGGATAAGCCTCCTTTAAATATTAATGCCGTTATTATTTGTAAAGAAATAAGTTCTACCGGAGATCCAGTTGGAGTAAATACGGTTTTTTCAAAAGAAACGCAATCTTTAAGTATCTGGTGCTCTTTTGATAAAGTAGAGTCAAATGCTTTACTGGAAGGCAAATGGTATTATGATGATAAGTTGATTAAAAATAAACAGCTTTACATTGACGCTGAGAAAGGCGAGAGTTCTATATCTGGAACAGTTAATCTTGGCAATCCTTTCTCTGAAGGCGATTGGAAAATTGATTTGTGTGTTAATGGCAAAGTTATCAAAAGCACCTTTTTTAAAATCAAATAAAAAAGGTTTAAATAATGGTGTTTTTAGTTATTTCTCTGCTGCTATTTAACTTATTCTCTTTTTAAATCTTAAAGAGCTTAATGTAAAGAGGATGCCTCCCAGTATAAAAAGGGCTAAAAACTGGGGCCATAATATATCAAAACTGCTTCCTTTTAAGAATACCCCCCTTATTATCACAAGAAAGTATCTTAAGGGGTTAAAATACGTTATATACTGTATTATTTTAGGCATGTTCTGTATCGGGAATATAAAGCCGGATATAAGGACCGCAGGCATGAGTATCATAAATGTGCCCATAAGCGCCTGCTGCTGGTTTTTAACAATTGTTGATAAAAATAATCCCAGTCCTAAAACAGAGAGCAGATATACAAGCACCCCTAAAATAAGAATGTATAAGTGTCCTTTTATGGGGACATTGAATATAAATACCCCTGCCACGGTGACAAGAAACATTATCACAAGCGATATAATGGCAAAAGGTATTGTTTTTCCGAGTATAAGCTCAAATGGTTTTATGGGTGTTACCATAATCTGCTCCATTGTGCCTATCTCACGCTCCCTTACTATAGCCATTGACGTAAGAAGAACGCTGAAAATCATTATAAGAAGGGCCATAACCCCCGGAACATTATAGTTCCTGCTTAAAAGAGCCGGGTTATACCAGGCGCGGGTCTCAATATCTATATTAACCTTAACCGGTCTGATCTCCGTGCTGTACAGGGCAATAAGGCGCTGGAGATAGCTCATGGCGATAAGGGCGGAGTTTGAATCGGTGCCGTCAACTATAAGCTGGAGGTTGGCGCTATTTTTAGTTTTAATATCTTTTGTAAAATCCTTATCTATCTGTATGGCGCAGGTACATTTCCCTTCGTTTATGAGATTGTTTATCTCTTGTGTGGATTCAGGATAATATTTTATATCAAAATAATCGGAAGCGTTAAGTTTGCTTGCAAGAGTACGGCTGTAATAGGATTTATCCATATCGTAAAAAGCTGTAGGCACATTTTTAATATCCATATTCACCGCGTACCCGAACACAAGAAGCTGTATGACGGGAGCAATAAAAATAAGGGTGCGCAGGCGCTTGTCGCGGAAGACCTGCAGGAACTCTTTTATTACTATGCTTTTTATTCTTTCAAACATTAAGCAACTATCCTTTTAAAACTCTTGTTCGCTATTATAAATACAACTGCCCCGTATAAGGCCAGGAGCAGGAGTTCAATTATAATAAAATTAAGCGTGCTTCCTTTTAAAAATACGGATTTTAATATATATACAAAATACCTTGCAGGTATTATATAAGTCACGAGCTGTATGGGTTTCGGCATGTTAGATATGGAAAATGCAAAACCCGAAAGAAGAAGCGCGGGAAGAAATGTTGATACCATGGACATCTGGCTTGAAAGAAGCTGTGATCTTGTAAGTATTGATATAAATATGCCCCAGCTTAAGCCACCGAAAAGAAAAACGGATGAGGCCAGTATTATAAGCATAAGGGAACCCTTAAATGTAACCCCGAATATGATAATGCCCACAAACAAAGCTATGCACATATCTATAAAACCTATAAGGAAATAAGGTATAAGTTTGCCGAGTATAATCTCGTAATTTCTCACCGGGGTGGATATGAGCTGCTCCATTGTACCCCTCTCCCACTCGCGCGAGACGGTTAATGATGTAAGAAGGGCGGCTATTATGGCCATTATAACGGCTATAAGACCGGGCACTATAAAATTCCTTGATTTTAATTCCGGATTAAACCAGACTCTCTGCCTTACGTCTATAAGGGGCTTAACTTTAACTTTTGCAAGGTTATTCATAAATAAGTCCGTTACCCCAAGCACATAACCCTGCGCCACATTTGCGGTATTTGCGTCAGAGCCGTCAAGTATAACCTGGAAATGGGCATCCCTCCCTGTCTTAATCTTTTTTGTAAAATCATAAGGTACTGTTATCGCCAGCCAGGCCTTATTTGAATCAAGATATTCGTTAATCTGGTCCTCATCATTAATATAATCAATTATGGAGAAATACCTGCTTTTATCAAAACCTGATATAAGCTCCCTGCTTAACCGGCTCTTATCCATATCATAAACTACCGTGGGGATATTTTTTATGTCAAAAGTTATGGCATAGCCGAAAAGAAATAGCAATATAACGGGAATTAAAAATGCTATCCCTAAAGATAAAGGATCGCGCAGTATCTGTATTATTTCTTTTTTGGCTATGGCCCATACTCTCATAATTACGATTCCTCAATCAATGCAACAAAAACATCTTCAAGCGACGGTATTATCCTATCGGCTTTTATTAATCTTATCCCTGCTGTTTTAAACAACGTTTCTATTTTAGATAAAGACGCCTTCGCGTCCGTAACGGTAACATGCAGGGTGTTCCCGAAAACAGCGTTATCAATATTGTTTTTCTGTAAGGCCTCCATCGCCTCAAATAATTTATCTACTTCTACTTCCAATACTTCTTTTTTCATGTAATCATGTTTTAAAGACGCCGGGGTGCCTTCCGCTATAATTTTCCCCCTGTATATGAGGGCGAGCCTGCCGCAGTATTCGGCCTCATCCATATAATGGGTTGTTACGAATATGGTAGTTCCTTTCTCCGACATATCGTATATAAGATTCCAGAAGTTTCTTCTTGATATCGGATCAACGCCCGAAGTCGGTTCATCTAAAAATAGTATCGGCGGTTCGTGAAGTATGGCGCATCCCAGCGCGAGGCGCTGTTTATAACCCTGCGGGAGTGATGAAGTAATATCCGAACATCTTGCCTCAAGACCAGCCATTTTAAGCACCTGTTTTTTTCTTTCCTCTTTTTTTTCAGCGGGGACATTATAGACCCCGCTGAAAAAATTTATGTTTTCCTCAACAGTAAGATCGTTGTAAAGTGAAAATTTCTGGGACATATAACCGATATGGGTTTTTATCTTTTCCGGCTCTTTATTTACATCATACCCGCCGACTGAGCCGTCTCCGCTTGTGGGAAATAAAAGCCCGCAGAGCATCCTTATGGTTGTGGATTTGCCGGCGCCGTTAGGCCCTAAAAAGCCGAAGATCTCGCCTTTTTTAACTTCAAAATTAATATGATCCACGGCGGTAAAGTCCCCGAACTTTTTAGTTAAATTTTTAACCGATACTGTTATATTATCCATGCGCTTCCACCATATTTATAAATACATCTTCCAGTGAAGGGACAACCTGCTTTAAAGCTTTTATGTTAATACCGTTTTTTTTAAATTCCGCGGATATTGTATCCGCGGTTTTTTTATTTTCCAAAAGCGCGTGTATTTTTTCGCCGTAAACGCTCACGCTTTTTACATCTTGAATTTTAGATATTACTCGCTTAGCTTTATGTATATCATCCACTATAATTTCTACCATCGGAAATTTAATTGTTTTCTTAATATCCGCGGGGGTGTCTTTAATAAGCAGGCGCCCTTTATAAATAAGGCCCACCCTGTTGCAGCGCTCCGCTTCGTCAAGGTAAGCTGTTGAAACAAGAATTGTCATCCCGCCTTTTAAAAGCTGGTAAAGTATTCTCCAGAAATCCCTGCGTGACGTGGGATCAACGCCGTTTGTAGGCTCGTCTAAAAAAAGAACTTCCGGGGTATGTATAAGCGCACACGCAAGCCCGAGTTTCTGCTTCATTCCGCCTGAGAGGTTTCCCGCAAGACGGTTTTTAAAGGGGGTAAGGTTGCTGAAGCCGAGCAGTTCTTCAATGCGGGAAGCGCGCTCACCTGCCGGCACTTTATAAATATCTGCATAGAAATTAATATTCTCTATCACTGTAAGATCTTCATATAATCCGAACCTCTGGGACATATAACCTATCTTATCCCTTATAAATGAGGATTGTTTAGGAAGAGTGAAGCCGGAAACCTGCGCTTCTCCGCCTGAAGGAAGCATTATGCCCGTAAGGATGCGCATTGTGGTTGTTTTGCCGGCGCCATCAGGACCGACAAGCCCGAAAAGCTCGCCCTTTTTAACCTCAAAAGTTAAATTATCAAGGGCTTTATTATCACCGAAAAATTTTGTAAGATTTGTTGTTGTTATGGCATTTTCATTCATTTTAATAATATCTTAACATCTGCCGGCATACCCGGCTTAAGATCGCCGTTTTCGTCTTTAACTTTAACTTTCACTCTGAATACCAGCTTAACCCTTTCTTCTTCTGTCTGAATATTTTTAGGCGTAAATTCCGCCCTGCCTGATATAAAAGAGACATAACCGTCAAAATCTTTGCCGGGATATGAATCAACATTAACAAGAGCTTTCTGGTTTAATTTTACAAGCCCCAGGTCTTGTTCGTTTACATATACCCTTACCCAGGGGTCGGACATATCTCCCATAACAAAAACAGGTGTACCTGCCGCTACAATATCACCGATTTCAACATTCTTTTTTAATATTACAGTGCCTACCGGCGAATATATGACTGTATTTTTCAGCTGCTCCTGCGCCTGCGCCAATGCCGCTTCAGCCTGCTTAACACGGTGCTCTGCGGCTATTATCTGTTCTGACCTGAAACCCGCTTTCGCGAGAGAAAGGGCTTCTTCTGCGGCTTTACGCTTGGCTTTAGCCGTACTATACATTCTTGTTGATTCATCAAGCTGCTGGGCGGCTACTGCCCCGTTTTCATAAAGCTCTTTATATCTTTTATAATTCTTCTCGGCGTTTACAAAATCGGCTTGGGCGGCATTTAAGTTGGCCTGGGCCTGCTGTATCTCCTGATGCCTTAAGCCGGACTGTAAGTCTTTTAAATTAGCCACGATTACTTTTAACTGCTGTTCGGCCTGGGCTACAAAATCCTTAAGCTCCGCGTCGTCAATGGTTGCGATTTTCTGCCCCGCTTTAACCGCATCACCTTCATCAACAAAAAGAGCGGTAATCCTGCCGGGGATCTTAAACCCGGGATTAATCTCGGTAACTTCCACATTGCCGTGCAGGAGAAGATAAGCGCCGTTTGACTTACTTTCCTCTTTTTTGAATATAAAGATAATTATTAATACAACTGCCAGAATTATAATGGGAATAATGATTTTTTTGCTCATTTTATCACCTTCAATATAATGATATTATAATAAAGTAATATTCTGTAATTTATATGTATATCCTGTAAAAATACTCCACTTGACCTATATCCGTATGCGGGGGGGGGGGGGGTGTAATAATATAGGTTGGACTAGTAAACAAGTTTTATTAAAACTTGTATTTAATGTTAAAAAGAATTAAAAAAAAAATAAAAAAAA
>JBDRKI010000032.1:0-56437 GCA_043814095.1 Armatimonadota bacterium
CCCAGAATATATCATTCGACTTACACTCTATCCTCAAATTGAGGATGTATTCTTGTGGAGCCGAGTGCGGGAAAACCGCTCGCTCGGTTCTGCGAGGGGCATTAAGTAATCAAAGGAGGTTATAAAAGATGTCTACTCACAGAATAAATTTTAAGGTTTTTATCGCTTTACTCTTATGTTGTTTTTGTTTTTCTATTTCGGCGTATGCCGTAAGCGAAGTAAATTATACGGTTGACATGACAGATCCCGGGAATCATTTTTTTAAAGTTGAAATAAAGATTGATTCTCCTGAGGGAGATTTTACGGATCTGGTCATGCCGCGGATTATACCCGGGATTTACCATTATAGGGATTACGCTAAAAATGTTCAGGAATTTTCCGCCTTTGACGGATCAGGCGCACCTTTAAAGTGGGAGAAAATTGATCTGCATACATGGCGCGTTTATTCGGAAAATGCGGGAAGCCTAACCGCGAAATATAAGGCTTACGCGCCCGAGGTAAGCTGTGTAGAGTCATTTCTTAATACCCATAAAGCTTTAATTAACGAAGGCACAATCCTTATGTATATTAAAGACAGGACGGATATCCCGTGCAGGTTATGTCTTAAATATCCTAAAGGGTGGAAAACGGCAACAACACTTAAAAGTGCCGGTGAAAATATTTATACCGCACCCGATTATCATTTCATGGCTGACCGTCCCGTAATGCTGGGGGATTTCAGGGAGACAAAGTTTGAGTATAAAGGCGCGGAATATGTAATAGTGCTTGATGGTTCATTAAAGTTTGATCTGGATACATTTAAGGCTGATGTTGAAAAAATAGTGAAAAACGAAGTCGATATGATGGGTGGAGTTCCCTTTAAGAAATATATATTTTTCTATTTACACTCGTATGCTTCTCAAGAAGGTTTTGGCGGGTTGGAGCATTTCGATAACGCGGTTATGGTTGTGGAACCTGCGTTCGGCATAGACGGGATTTTAGGATTAACCGCGCATGAGTTTTTTCACCTGTGGAACGATAAAAATATTCATGCGGATGTAATTTACCCGTTTAATTACAATAAAGCGGATTTTACGCGCCTGTACTGGTTTTTTGAAGGATTTACAAGCTATTATGATACCATGGTAATGGCAAGGATAAAGAAAACGGAACCAGAGGAGTTTTTTAAAGATATAGCGGGTGCGATAAAGGCGACGGAAGAAATTGCAGCTAACAAACATATTACCCTTGAAGATGCAAGTTTCGGCGGCTTTTTTCTTTGGCCGCAGAATTTTGACGAAAAATTTCTTAATTTTTACCAGAAAGGCAAACTTGCCGGTTTGCTTATGGACCTTAAAATAAGGCACTGTACGCGCAATAAAAGGTCCATCGACGATGTAATGAGATATCTTTATAAAAATTACGGCATGAAAAATATAGGGGTCCCTGAAGGAAAGATGGGCGAAATTATAGTGAAAGCGACAGGCGTAAATATTGATGATATTATTAATGATTATGTAAAAGGCACTAAAATCCCGAATTATAATAAATACCTGAATTACGCGGGATTGGAGTTGAAAATAGAAGAGAAATGGCCCGGCCCGTACATGGGCATAGGCGCTGAAGAGTATGGCTGTGGCATAATTATTACAAAAATAACCAGAGACTCCCCTGCCGAAAAGGCCGGGCTCAGCATAGATGATGTTATTGTGGCCGTTAACGGCGTTAAAGCAGATAAGGGCGGTTTTTTGGTCAATTCTAAGCCATATGAAATAGTAAAAGTAACCTTATTCAGGAATAATGTACTTATGACAAAACAGGTCTATCTGGGCAAAAAGGGATTTGAAAAATATGAGATTGTCGAGTTGAAAAACCCGGACAAACTCCAGAGAGAAATTTTAAAGAACTGGCTTGGAGAATAATTAAGGTAGAATATTTTATTTCTTTATAAAAATCAAGGTATTTTCCGTTTTTACGGGCATAAAGTCGCGGGCAATCTCTTCTTTTACTTTTTGAGGCATGAATTTAAAGAAACCGTTCTGGTAAAGTATTGATTTAGTGTTTTTGAGCATCTGGTCCCAGTTTCCGGGGGTTTTCCAGCTATCAGAATGCTCAAAATAATAAAAATCAGTGCCGTAATACCATACGGGCAGTTCAATCCCTGATTTTAATGCGATCATTGGAGATCTGCCTGTCTGTATAGGTTGCGGAACGCTTGCCAGAGTTTTGCAGAGAGATATATCCATTATATAATGACCTTCTGAGGTTATTTCAGGTTTTAATCCCAGTGTTATATGATAAGTTAAAGATGATATAGTTAAAAGAATTAAAAAGATAAGTTTCAGGTTTTTATTTTTAACAAGAGAAAAAGAAGCCCCTCCCGTAATGCAGAATACAGGTATTAAGAGATGGAAATTCTGCACGGAAGTTCTTCCCCCTAAAAGGAAAAAAGAAAGAAAAACAGCAATGCCCCATACTGAAAAAGCAAGCAGTTCTTTCTTCTGTTTCTTTATAAATATTGTTATAAATCCTATAATAAAAAATATAAAAGGGATGTAGTTAATTTTAAAACAGGTTTTTAATACAGATGTTTTTGATACATAAAGCTTTGATA
Organism: Armatimonadota bacterium; assembly: GCA_043814095.1. Classification (GTDB taxonomy): domain Bacteria; phylum Vulcanimicrobiota; class JACPDS01; order JACPDS01; family JBDRKI01; genus JBDRKI01. Next base: position 2,594 of record JBDRKI010000032.1, read on the forward strand.
TCATACTCATCTGGAAGGTAATTATAGAATCCCAGAACCCCGGCACAAAAGAAAAAATAAAAAAGAATAATAAGGTTAAGGATATAAATCCCGTAAAGGTTTTTAAATAATCTTTTATATTTTTGGGAAAGAAGACAGAGAAAACGATCAGGAATAATATTATAACAGGGTAAGACAAAAATATCGTAAGCCCTGCAAGAGCGAATATAATGCCGCTCCGGAAGTATTTTTTATTAAAAAACTGAATTACCGCCCATAAAATAAATACAACAGCCAGATGCCTTAAAGATACTGTCCTTATAGCATAAGTAAAATAGCCTGTAGAGACTGTTAAAAGCAGAACGGCAAATAGGGGCAGGTATTTATCTTCCGTAAATTTTTTACTAAGGAAATATACCAGGAATAATATTAAAAGATTTATAAACGCGAATAATACCTGTACGCCTGTAACATCAAAACCCAGCCGGAAAAATATACCGGCTATTCCCATTGAAGCGGGAGGGTGCACGCATATAAAATCTTTATAGGGGATAAATCCTCTGCTTATCAGCTTGCCTATATATAAATAATGGCTGTCATCCATATCTAAAGGAGTAAAAACTGTTAAAAGATAACATTGTACTATTAATATAGTGATAAAGAGTATAAACAGAATTATAATTGTTTTTTCCGATAAAATGTTTTCAGTCTTTTTCATTAATTAGTTATTCTGTAAGAATATATTAATTCCTATAATATAAAAATCCGCCTTATTTATGATAATAGGCGGATTTTATAATGTAAATTTATTTCTTGTTTTTAATCTTTTCCAGGGACCTCTGAGCTTCTTCTTTTACCGGGCGGAACTGTTTTTCATCCTTTGCCGTATCTTCCAGAGCTTTTACCGCTTTAATGTCTTTATTTGTGCAGATTTTGCCCAGTAATGCTATTACAGCCTTTGTGGAATCTATACAGATTGTACAGTAGCGGTGATTATCCGTAATAACGGTTGTAAGCGCGGGGATGAATTTTCTTGCATTAGAGATATTCATTTTGTCAATTTTTAGGACAGCTCTGCCTATTATAAGCGGGTCATCAAAATTTATAAGGTGGTCAACTATTTTCTGAATTTCTTTATAAGAAAGCTTCTTTTCTTTTGTGTCTGTAAAAATAAAATTGCTGTTAGATAAAGTTTTTATCATGGACTGTTTCTCCTTTTTTATTTAGGGCACATATCTATTATTCTTTTTCTTATTGCCTGTTCTGCCGCATACCTGATAAACTTATTTTCATTCTTTGAAGCTTCAAGAAGGCCTGCGGAAACTTTTTCATCAAGCTCTTTATTTAATCTGTCATTTATTCTTATAACGCCGAGATTGCCCAGGGCTTCTGCACATCTTGCCCTTATGAACTGATCTGTTTCATCGTGATTTACCCAATCTGCCAGTATAGAGGATGCACCATAGTCTTTTAATTTTCCCAGAGCCCATGCGGCGCTGCTTCTTATAACCGGCAGTTCATCATCTTTTTTTAATTTTTCACGTAAAAAGTGAATTGCTTTTTCATCAGGGATACCTATCCCGCCTAAAGCTTTAGCTGCTTCTGCCTGTTTAAAGGGCATATGGTTATATTCTAAACAAGTTGTAAGATGCGGTATGGCTCCTTTAGCCCGCGGGCCTATCTTTCCCAGAATTTTTATTGCTTCGAGTTCCGTAAAATCTGTTGACCCTACACGCCTCATGGCTTTTATGAGTGCATCAATGCCTTCCTGGGGCATATTTTTACTGAATTTACCGAGCTTTTTCGTGGCTTCAAGCTGTATATCCGGATCCGGGCTGTTCAGCATATCATCGATTAGTTTCTCTACTGTTTCTTTTTTCTGGACTTCCAGTGTTGCAGAAAGTTTTTCAGATTTACCGGTTCCACCGGAATAAATATTTGTTAGTCTTCCAATTCCTAAATTCATAATTCTTCCTCTTTCTTATTTATTTATTTATTTATTACCATTCCCACATTAATCCCGTTGCCGGATTTCCGTCAGGCAGGGCGTATGAACCAGCTTTTACTGTCCAGTTATCTTTCTGTGCAAGCCTGAAGAATAAGTTGGTAATCAGGAATAAACTCATAGAACCTTCGGAAATATTTAAGCCTCTTGCGGAATTGTTTAATGCTCCGTTAACTTCACCCTTGCTTGAAAGCGGGATCAGGGTAGGGGCCATCTCCGCGAAGAAAGCAAGCGGCTGCAGGTTATTTTCTTTAGCCCAGTCTGCCAGCATAAAACTTGTCATAATACAGCCGTTTACCGTATTGCCTAAAACATGGTCTTTTAATTTGGATCTGTCGCTTAAGAACGCTTCTGTTGCAGAAGCGGGGACAAAGCTTTCCATAGGCAGAAAATCTATCCCGTCCGTACCCCCGCCCACGACTGTGGGGTATCCTGCGACATTAGCTCTTTCATGGTATTCCCGTATCTTTACGGTGCCGTATGTAGCAGCGGCTCCAAGAAGAGAACCGGTAAAAGTTATTCTTTCCGGATGTTTTTTTTCTTCTTCGGCAGGGTTTAATTTTTTAAAGAACTTATTTTCATATGCCCTGGGGGAGGTGAGCTTGCCTTTTACTATTTCAGCTTCTTTGCCCTCAGGGATCATTTTTTTAAGCTTCGCGTTTACTTTCTCAAGCTGTTTTTCCTTTTCTTCTTCTTTAACATAAACAGTCCGGGTATTTGTCTGCGCAATCTTTATATTATCCATAATATCACCTCTTTAATTATATGCTTTTCTCAAGCAGGGCTTTCCCGTAATTAAAGCCCGAGAGAAGTTTCCTGGAGCATTCTTCATGCCCGGGGTCATAATAGTTTGTCATAAGTTTTTTTCTGTGATTTTCTTTAGGAGGTTTACTGGCGAAGAGATCTTCAGCTATTTTTCTGATTGTGCCTGTAGGTATTTTAAATAGTTTTCCCGCGAAATCACCGATTAGGGCTATGGAATATTTTACGGTTTTGTCTCTGGATTGATTTTCCAGCGCGAGAATATTTCTTGCATCGGTGCATGCTTTACTGAGAATGCCCAGGGATCTCCCTGCTTTTTCCGCCTTTTCGGGATCACCGGATTTTACCGCATCTTTTGCGTGTGTTGATACGTTTTCAAAAATCTCTTTAATATATATAACTGTTTGAGATTTTTTAGGCAGTTGAGATACGGAAAGTATAAGGCGGGTTAGTAAAGATTCTGATTTAAAATTTTCCAAGGCTATTTTAAGTATGTTTTTATCCGGAGACAAGTTTATGTCTTTTTTCAGAAAAGAGGCATGTTCGTTTAGTGTATCGGTGATTAAATTTAATGAATTTTCTATAACGGATACAAGCTCTTTCTGTGTCTCGCCGGGCGGAACTATCGGCTCAGGGTAAAATCTTACAAGATCGGCAGTTGTGAAGTCGCACTGTTTGTGAAGTTTTTTAAGCTGTTTTACAAGACTTGTGCCTTTTACGATCTGCTTTGCTGTTTTTACGGGCGTTCCGGAGGAGGGTTTGTTTTTGATATATTCAAGAGCCGTACTGTTTATTTTTCCGGCCTGTGCAGTTGCAAACCTGCGGCTTGTTATCACTAAATTATTGTCTTTTTTAACGTTTTGAACCGAGCCATTTATGCTTTTCATAAATACTCCAAAACTTGCGGATTTGAAATATATCACAGATATATTATAATATATCAGGATTATTAAGAAGTTAACAATTTGTTAACAAAATGTTAACAAATTGTTAACATTTCATCCCTTATAATATATATAATAAAGGGGTAGTAACAGGAGGTATTTTATGAGAACAAAGTCGCTGGAACTGGTAAAAGAAAACGTGAAGAACAAAAATTTAATCAAGCATATGCTTGCAACAGAAGCCGTTATGAGAAAAATGGCCGTTCATTTTAACGAGGACGCGGAAAAATGGGCTATGGCAGGGCTTGTGCATGATCTGGATGTTGAAATAACGCAGAATAATACCGATCTTCATTCAGCAGTCGCGGTTGATATGCTTAAAGAGAAGGGTTACAGTGAAGAGATTATAAATGCGGTAAGATCGCATTTTGACGGGAAATACTGCAAAACACTGATGGATAGGACGATAAGGTGTGTTGATCCCTTAACGGGCTTTCTTGTTGCCTGTGCCCTTATGACTAAAGACAAGAAACTCTCATCTTTAGATGTTTCGTTTGCATTAAGAAGGTTTGAGGAGAAAAGATTTGCCGCCGGGGCTTCCCGTGAGGGGATGAAAGAATGTGAAGAGGTCGGCCTTACCCTGGAGCAGTTTATGGATATAGGGATAAAAGCAATGCAGGAGATATCGGAAGAGCTGGGGTTATGAAAACTTTTTTAATACATACATTCGGATGCAAGGTAAACCAGTATGATACCGAAGAACTTCGCCGGTTTCTTTTAAGCTGCGGCTTAAAAGAAAGCAAAAGCGGTGAGGTTGATTTTTCATTTGTTAATACCTGTACCGTTACCCATCTTGCCGACAGGAAAGCGCGCCAGAGGATAAGGCACCTTGCGGGTGTATCGGAAAAAGTTATAGTTACGGGGTGCGGGGTGAGAAACCCGGAAAGCTTTACAGGTCTTTTTGATAACGGAAAGATTGTTTTTCTTGATAATAAAAAAGATGATTTTAAAGTCAGATTAAAAGAGATTTTAAATATTGATTTTCTGAAAGAAATTAAATTTAATCAGTCCAGGAGCCGTGCTTTTGTTAAGGTTCAGGACGGTTGTGACGAGTTCTGTACATACTGCATAGTTCCTTATGTAAGGGGAGTTCCGGCAAGCAGGTCTTTGGATGATGTGCTGGTTGAAGTCCTGCGGCTTGAGGAGTCAGGTTTTAAGGAGATTGTGATAACAGGCGTGAATCTGGGGTTGTACGGCGCGGATTTAAGAGAAAAGTTGAATCTTAAATCTCTGCTTGAAGCTATATGTAATTCTACAGGTATAGAGCGGGTAAGGTTAAGCTCTATAGAGGTAAATCATATTGATAATGAGCTTATAGATTTTATAAAAGCGCATCCGCGGATATGCCCGCATTTCCATATACCTTTACAGCACGCAAGCGACAGGATTCTGGCATCCATGAAGCGCCCTTATAATTTAAAAGAATATGACATAACAATAAAAAAGATTATAAGTAAAATTCCCGGAGCTGCCGTTTCAACGGATATTCTGGTCGGTTTCCCCGGTGAAGAAGATAAGGACTACCGGATTCTTTATGATTATATAAAAAGCTCGCCTTTTTCGCGCCTGCATGTTTTTAAATATTCGCCCAGGCCGTTTACGGAAGCCGGGAAGATGAAAAACAGGGTTCCCGAGCAGGTTAAATCGCTAAGGAGCAGTGAACTGCTGGAACTTGCGCAGAGGAAGCTTAATGATTATAATATGAGCTTTGCGGGCACGGTTATGGATATCCTTGTTGAGGGTGCGGTCCATAAAACAGGGTCCCTGCAGGGTTATACGCCTAATTATATACAAGTATTAGTAAAGAAAGATAAAGGATTGATAAATAAGATAATATCGGTTAAATTATACCGTGAGGACGGTATAATATATGGAAGGATAGTAAACGGACAATAGGGAATAGTGCTATTTAAAGTAATTAATAATATAATATAGCTTTAAAAATGCAAGAGCTTAATTATTAATGGAGTACAATATGACAACTATCTTTAATAAGATTAAAAATCTTGGCAAAGGCAAAGAGGGGGAACTCTGGATTAAATGCGCCAACTGCTCCTCCCTTATATTCAAAAAGAACTTTGTTGAGAATTTTAAGGTATGCGACAAATGCAGCCACCATCATAAACTGACCGCGTGGGAAAGGCTGGATATAACGGTTAATAAAAATTCTTTTAAAGAGCTTTTTAAGGATATATATTCATCCGACCCGCTCCAGTTTGGCCAGGAATACATTGATAAGCTTGATAAGGACATAAAAAAGACAGGCATTAATGATGCCGTGTTGACCGGCGAGGCAAAGATCGGCGGGTTTGATGTTTTTATAGGCATAATGGATTTTAATTTCCGCGGCGGCAGCATGGGCTCTGTGGTGGGTGAGAAAATTGTAAGACTGATAGAGCTTGCAGTCGAGAAGAAAAAGCCTGTTATCATATTCTCCGCGTCGGGCGGGGCAGGAATGCAGGAAGGCATGCTTTCTTTAATGCAGATGACAAGAACTTCTGCCGCGGTAAATAAGTTAAAGGAAAAAAACATACTGTATATCTGTGTGATGACCGATCCCACAACTGCGGGAGTAGCGGCAAGTTTCGCTTCTTTGGGTGATGTAATTCTGGCCGAACCCAGAGCAATAATCGGGTTTTCCGGAGCAAGAGTTATAGAGCAGACCATAAAACAGAAGCTTCCCCCCGGATTCCAGACTTCGGAATTTTATCTTGAACACGGGTTTATAGATAAAGTTATATCAAGAAAGCAGATAAAACCCACATTAATAAAACTTATGGAATATTTTGTAACCCCCTTAAAGAAGTCTTAAAAGGAGTTGATATACATGGGTCATATTTTAGAAGTTGAAAAGCCTATTATAGAGCTAGAAAACAAGATAGAGGAATTAAAAAGAGTAAACAAGGAAGGCTCTGTTGATCTTGAAAAGGAAATAAAAGCTTTAGAACGCAAAGCCGAAAAACTCAAGAAAAATATTTTTGAGAACCTTTCTCCGTGGGATAAAGTTTTAATCGCAAGGCACCCCAACAGACCCACCACACTGGATTACATACAGAATCTTTTTGTTGAATTTACCGAACTTCACGGCGACCGCCTGCTGGGCGAGGACGCGGCTATTATCGCCGGTTTTGCAAAGTTTGACGGGGATGTGATCTGTATAGTGGGCCATCAGAAAGGTAAAGATACAAAAGAAAATTTAACACGCAATTTCGGTATGCCGAACCCCGAAGGGCTGCGCAAATCAATGAGAATAATGAAGCTGGCGGAAAGATTTAATATCCCCGTAATCACCTTCATAGATACCCCCGGCGCTTATCCGGGGATAGAAGCTGAAGAACGCGGCCAGTATGAAGCCATCGCCCAGAGTATAGCTTTGATGATGTCTTTAAAGGTTCCTGTTATCGTTGTCGTGATAGGGGAAGGCGGGTCAGGCGGAGCGCTTGCATTAGGCGCGGGCAACAGGGTTTATATGCTGGAAAATTCAATTTATTCCGTTATATCTCCCGAAGGATGTGCGTCAATTCTGTGGCGGGATTCCACGAAAGCCCCGCAGGCGGCGCATTCTCTTAAACTGACGGCACAGGATCTTATCGGTCTAGAGATAATTGATAAAATACTTCCCGAACCTTTAGGGGGGACTCACCGTGAGCCGGAAGTTGTTTATGCCAACCTTAAAATTAACCTGCAGGAGGGATTGAAAGAATTAGGAGTTCTTTCCGGCGAAGAACTGGTACAAGACAGGTACTCAAGGTTCAGGAAAATGGCTGTTTATAAAAACGGAAAAGTTAAAAATAAAGGAGATAAAAATGTGTAAAGAATGCGGATGCCCGAATCATGAAGAATTAAAAGACAAACCGGAGAAATGTACCCAGGAACAGATAAAAAAATGTCACGGGGATTCCAAAGAGCACCCGTGCTGCGGTTCTGAAGAAAAACAGGAATAAAAAAAAACAGCCGTGGAGGCCGTTTTTTTATTCCTGTTTGCTTTTCTATTTTTAAAATTTAAGTAATTAATCAGTTCTCTGAAGATATACAAAATCATCTACCGCCGTGTTATAGTTATCCAGTTTTATTTTTAAATTCTGGTCCGGTTCAACATCCATATACATCTTCCACGCGACCCTTTTAAACCCGAACGGTCTTTCATCTTTATTGAATACCAAAAGATCGTATTCGCCTGGCTTTACATTTGCAAAAGTGAAGTTCCCGTCTTTGTTTATTTTGGTTTCATATACGGGAAAGTGATGATAAAAGTAACTGCTCTGTCCTCCGTAAAAATGATTTTTAAGTTCTTTTTCGGTGAAGGGTTTATCAGCCACGGCTGTGAGGACGGCTTCCCTGCCGTTAAAATTCATTGAAGATTCTTCAGTAATGTTGAACTTTACGTTGCCTATTATAGAGCCGTATTCATCTGCATTTCCGGAAGATGGGGCGTCTGCCGGCATATTTTTGAAATTGATGAAGATAATTTTTTTGGCCGGGTCTGTGTTTATTTTAAAATTAAACTGTTCCGCTATCTGAACAAGCGGCAGATATATTTCACTGTTTACGGTTAAGGGTTCTATGGCCGTTGTTTTCCCGTTAATGCTGACCTGCCAGGACGAGCTTTCATCTGCGGATATTGCCGCGGAAAGAAGGATTGATATCGCGATTATTATAACGGCAATTTTTTTATGCATATTTGACCTCCAAGAATGGTTTTGACTATGAGAATCTTTCTCTTTAAGTTGAAAAGTTCCTTTTTATTAACTTTTAACCGGAGTAAAAGCTATTTGTTCCGGGGAATAGTGTTTTATACATAATTTTAGTTTACTAATAATATATATATATAACTTAACAAGGCAATTCTTTACTTTTTTTACCTTTAGATTTTTTTTGAAAAATATTTTTACAAAATATAGTGGTTGAGGTAAAACATACCACTATATTTTGTGGTTTTTGTGTAAAAAACCCTTATATTTTAGAAAAAACCATATTGACAAAGTGGGGCCTATAAGCTATAATGGGGTTGTTAGTGGTGCAAAATGGGGGAGAATGGGGTGCAGTGGACAGTATGCGGGAATTTGTCGGTGAATTCGAACATATTCTTGATGATAAAGGCCGTGTAATAATCCCGGTTAAGTTCCGCTGCCTTCTCGGCGACAGATTTTATTTAAGTATAAGCCTGAATGAAACCTGTCTCTGCGCCTATCCCGCTGATGAGTGGGAGAGACTATCAAACGAATTACTCCGTAAGATCCATCCTCTGGATAAAGAAGGTCAGAAATTTTTAAGAATTTTTACCTCCAGTGCCACTATCTGCGAAATTGATAAACAGGGCAGAATTTTTATTCCACCAATATTACGGCAAAAGGGAGGATTATCCTCCAAGAATATAACTTTGGTGGGCGCGCTCAGCCATGTTGAAATATGGTCAACTGGCAGCTGGAAAGATTTAAATAAAGACGTAGAGATTTCACAGCTAGCTCAGGAAATTTACAACAAAGGCAATATTTGATGTACATTGAACATAACCCGGTTTTAGTTAACGAGGTAGTGGATTTTTTAAAGATAAAAAAAGACGGGATATATGTGGACGCAACTCTGGGAGGAGGAGGATACACTCTAAAAATTTTATCACAAACCGGACCCTGTGGAGTTATAGTAGGCATTGATCAAGACGAAGAAGCAATCGAAGCATTTAAACAAAGAAACATAAAAAGCAAGAATGTAGTACTGGTAAAAGATAATTTTAAGAATGTAAAAAGGGTTATTCAAAGTTTAAAGATTAATGCGGTAAACGGAATTGTTTTTGATCTGGGAGTCTCCACGCATCATATATACTACGGCTCCAGAGGGTTCAGCTTCTCCCGGGAAGGGCCGCTTGATATGCGGATGGACAAAGAAGGGGAAGTCACCGCCGAAGACATTGTGAATGATCTTTCAGCAGAAGAGCTTGGAAAAATTTTCTCTGAATACGGTGAAGAAAGATTTTCAAAAAGAATAGCCGGCGGTATAGTAAGGGAAAGAGAAAACCAAAGGATCAAAACCACCGGGGAACTGGTAAAAGTCATAGGCAAGTATGTACCTTCAAAACAAAAACACGGCAGAATACATTTTGCCACAAGAGTGTTTCAAGCACTCAGAATAGCGGTTAACAGCGAACTTAGCTGCTTGGAAGAGGCCGTTAAAAGTTCAATAGATGTGCTTGAAGCGGGAGGAAGAATAGTAGTTGTGGCATATCACTCGCTTGAAGACAGGATAGTAAAAACTGTTTTCAAGACCGAGAGCGGCAAGTGTATGTGCCCGCCGGGGATCCCGGTCTGTATGTGCGGTTCGGAAAACAGCAGGTTGAAAATTATAACGCGAAAGCCTGTCACTCCGACAGAGGAAGAAATAAAGGGTAATCCAAAATCAAGAAGCGCACGACTAAGATGTGCAGAAAAAATTTAAAGCAAATTACGAGGTAATATATGTCAGCCGTCTCCAGATATTATACCGAATTATCATCCGCGCCGAGGGCGGCAAGATTAAGGAAGCCCAAACGCGCATTTAAAATAAACTGGGCATTGTTTGTTGTTTCTTTTGTCGTTTTGAGCATTGTCTTAATGCTTATCGTATATCTCTGTAACTGCGCGCAGCTGGTTGATATCCAGTACCGCATCAGCGACCTAAGGGAAAACAGGGATCAGCTGTCAAGAGAAATTGACTTTCTGGATCTTAAAGTCCAGAACCTCCAGTCTTTTGAGAGACTCCAGTGGGAAGCCGAAAGAAGACTCGGCATGTGCAAGCCCGCTGACAGCCTGGTATTAAATATTTCTACTCAACCTGTGGCTGTTTCGGCAGGAAATCGCGTGGCTATGGATAAATCATTCTAAAAAGACTTGACATTGAACTTATAATTTATATATTAAAAGATTAAGGGGGAAACAGTATGGAAATAAAAATCTGGAAAAGAAGAAGCTGGAAGACATTCAAGGTTAAAAAATAATATTCTTCGCTCAGCGAAGATGTGCCAAAGGATGTAAAAGTCCTTGAAATAAACGGAGTTTAAAGCTGTATTCAAAAGCCAAATTCTTGGCTTTTGAATACTTTTAGGACCTTTTCGATAATCTCTCTACGGGACTTATCTTACGGAAATAATTTGGGGGCATGCATAATGAGGAACTACAATGCCAGACTAAGAAGCAAAATCATAGCTTTATTTTATATTTGCACCCTTATCTTTTTTATACTTTCGGTAAGGGTTGTTTACGTCCAGGGGGTGGAAAATCAGCGTTTTAAAAAACTTGCTTTATCCCAGCATGTTGACAAAGAAGAAATACCCGCTATCCGCGGCAGGATTTTAGACCGCAATAATATCGCGCTGGCCGAAAGCATAGAGCTTTTGTCTGTAGCGGCAAATCCTAGAGAGATAAAAGATAAAGAACACGCGGCAAAGGCTATATCAGAGTCGCTGGGGATTGATTATAAAGAAGTTCTTGATAAACTGAATTCCAGATTAACCTTTGTGTGGATTGGCAGAAAAGTTGAATATGAGAATGTTAATAAATTAAAAGCAAAAAAAATAAAAGGCGTATTTACGATAAAGGAATCAAACGGTAAGAGATTTTACACCCAGGGACGCTTAGCGTCCCATATTCTGGGATATACGGGTATAGATGATCAGGGTCTTGACGGCGTAGAAGCGATTTACGAGCCGTATCTTAAAGGCGCACCCGGCACAGTGGAAGCGGAGATGGATAATTACGGCAGAGTGCTTCCCCACGGCAATGTCAAGATTACGCCGGCGGTTCCGGGGCATAATATTGTTCTGAGCATAGACGCAAACATACAGTTTGCCGCGGAGCGCGAACTTGATAAAACACTTAAAGAGTATAATGCGAAGCGCGGTACAGTTGTTGTTATGGAAGTTAATACGGGGGAAATTTTAGCTCTTGCCAATAAACCCGATTTTAAACCCCAGTTTTACTATGATTTTCCCGAGCTTAACTTAAGGAACCGGGCCGTAAGTGATATGTTTGAACCCGGCTCTACATTTAAAGTGTTTCTGGCAGCCGCGGCTTTAGACAGCGGCAAGATTACGATGGATGAAAAATTTTACTGCGGAAATTCCATTAATATCGGCGGATGGGAAATATGCAACGCGAATGACGGGTTGAGCAGCAAAACCGGAAAAGAAACCATAAAAGAAATAATAACGTATTCTTTTAATGTTGGTACAGCGTCAGTAAGCCAGAAAATAGGTAAAGAAGTTTTCTATAAATATATAAACGACTTCGGTTTCAGCAAATTAACCGATGTTGATCTTCCGGGCGAGAGTGAGGGATTGCTTCTTAATAAAGCCGACTGGTCGCCTTCGTCTCTTGCCACCATATCATTCGGTCAGGGAATATCAGTTACGCCCGTCCAGGTTGTTGCCGCGCTCTCGGCAATCGCGAACGGCGGGAAACTTTTAAAACCGCATATTGTAAAAGCCGTAGTGGATAAGGACGGCAACACAGTTAAGGAATTTGCTCCCAAAGTTGTACGCAGGGTTATAAGCTTTAAAACCTCACTTGAACTTACTCAGATTATGCGCCAGGTTGTTGAAAAAGGCACTGGCAAGCGCGCTCAGATACCGGGATATCTGGTGGCGGGTAAGACGGGAACAGCCCAGATGGCCGAAGGAGGCTCATATTCTTCCAATAAATATATAGCTTCTTTTATGGGATTTGCTCCCGCGGAAGAGCCCCGTATAGCGGTTCTTGTGAAAATTGAAGAACCCCAGGGTATAATATGGGGAGGTTATGTCGCTGGTCCGGTATTTAAAGAGGTAGCCAAGGCTGCGCTGTGGCACATGGGAATACCGCCCAGCATGCCGGTAGAAAATGAATCTAAAAATGCAAAGAAGAGTTAAAAATGCTTTTAAGCGAACTTATTAAAGATTTAGATATAGTTTCAAAAACAAACTTTATAGATTTTGAAGTAGAAAAAATAACATATGATTCAAGGGATGTAACTCCCGGTTCAGCTTTTATATGCATAGAAGGCGCTTCTTTTGACGGCCATGACTTTATAGGTAATGCAGTTGAGGTCTCTGCCGGAGCGGTTCTTTACAGCAACGAGGAAAAATTTTCAAAATTTAGAGACAAGCTAACAGGAATTAGAGTTGCTGATACAAAACGCGCTCTGCCGGTAATCGCAATGGAGTTTTACCATCATCCCGAGAAGCTTATAAAAATTATAGGGGTAACCGGGACAAATGGGAAAACAACGACATCAATTTTAATAAATGAGATTTTAAAGCAGGCGGGGAAAAAAACCGCTCTTATAGGCACATTATACATTGAAGTTGATAACAATATAATAGAAACAAAAAATACGACACCCTCCTCCCTGGATATTATAAAAATAATGTCTCAGATGGTTAAAAAGGGTGCTTCTTTTTTAATTATGGAAGTTTCGTCTCACGGCCTTGATCAGGACAGGGTTTACGGCATACCTTATGATATAGCCGTATTCACCAATTTCACCCAGGATCATCTGGATTATCACGGGAGTATGGATAATTATTTTCAAGCCAAGCTTAAATTCTTTAAATCGCTCAGGAAGGATAAAAATTTACATAAAGATCCCTGTGCGGTATTAAATGCCGATGATGAGAAAACTCCCCTTATAACAGAGTCGTCAGAAGCCGAAATATTTACTTACGGGTTGAATAATCCCGCTGATATTACGGCACTGGATATTGATATAAAAGAAGAAGGGATCTCGTATTTATTAAAAAACGGGAAAGATGCCCCTGTTTGTGTTAATTTAAAACTCCTGGGTTATTTTAATGTCTATAACAGCCTTGCGGCTATTATGAGCGCCTTAAAGCTCGGGATTGATAAAAATACCGTAATTAAAGCCGTAGAAAATATTATGCCTGTCAGGGGAAGGTTTGAGAATATAAACACGGATAAGGGCTTTAAAATTATAATTGATTACGCGCATACTCCGGACGGGCTTGAGAATCTTTTAAAATCCGTAAAGAAGATATCCAAAGGCAGGATAATAACCGTTTTTGGCTGCGGTGGAGACAGGGATAAGGGCAAGCGTCCTGTTATGGGGGGTATTGCCGCGGGATATTCGGATATTGTTATTATTACTTCGGATAACCCCAGAAGCGAAGACCCTGTTTCAATAATAAAACAGATAGAAGAGGGCGTTGTAAGTAAAACGAGTAATTATTTTGTAGAGGAAGACAGGGAGAAAGCCATAAAGAAGGCCTTAGAGTCGGCAGGCAAGGGTGATTTTGTGGTGATAGCCGGCAAAGGGCATGAGACTTACCAGATATTTAAAGACAAGACGGTTCATTTTGACGACAGGGAGACAGCTCTTAAGATCTTAAGCAAGGATTAAACTATGATTTATCCCATAAAGGTATCGGAACTTATAAATGCATCATGCGGAGAGCTTGTAAGAGGAAGCGGGGATGATATTATATCATCATTCTCAACAGATACCCGCACCTTAAAACAGGGTGATTTTTTTATTGCCGTAAAGGGCGAGAATCACGACGGCCACGGGTTTATACATCAGGCCGCTTCCGCGGGCGCTAAAGGCATTATAATAAGCGAGCGGGTGGATATACCTGGGGATATAGATGTTGTTATAAAAGTTGATGATACTCTTAAGGCGTATCTTGAAGCCGCCGGGATATATCTTAAAAATTTCAAGATAAAGAAAATAGGCATTACGGGCTCGGTGGGAAAAACTACAACGAAAGAAATAATAGCCGGGCTGCTGAAGGCCAGGTATAAAGTTTTAAAATCAGAAGCTTCATTTAATAATGAGATAGGCATTCCCATGACTATATTTGAACTTACCGATTCCTGCGAAGTGCTTGTTCTGGAGATGGCCATGAGGGGTAGCGGGCAGATAAGCCGGTTATGCAGAGTGGTTGATCCCGATATAGGAGTAATTACTAATATAGGGGAGTCCCATTTTGAATTTATGGCTTCTTATCAGGCGATAGCCGAGGCCAAGGCGGAACTATTGGAATATCTTTCGGAAGAAGATGCCGCTGTTATTAATAATGATGACAAATTTTCACCTTTTCTTAAAAGCAGAACTAAAGCGCAGGTTTTCACTTATGGGGTTAACAATGAGGCTTATTTTAAAGCGGAGAATATAAAAGAGCTTGGCCTTGACGGGGTTGAGTTTGACGTATGCGTAAAAGATAATGGCCGGTTTAATTTTAGAAGCAGCCTTTTAGGTTCATCAAGCGTTATGAATCTGCTGGCGGGTATAGCTGTCGGATTTTATACGGGCATAGATCCCGTAAAGCTGCAGGAAAAAGTTTTGCAGATAAAACCGGAGCGGCACCGTCTTGAGAAAAAGCTTCTTCCCGGGGGAGCTGTGCTTATAGATGACTGCTATAATGCCAGTCCCACATCCATGAGGGCGGCGTTTGATTTTATAAGTAAGTTAAACTCAGAGGGTAAGAGAATAGCCGTTTTAGCCGATATGCTTGAGCTGGGTTCCATAGAAAAGCAGGCTCATTACCAGACGGGCCTTACGGCGGCAAAGAGCAACTTAGATTTTATAATTTTTACGGGAGATAATGCGGAAAATTATAAAGAAGGGGCTCTGGAGGGCGGTTTTGCCTTGGAGGATATTTATATAGCAAAGAATAATAAAGATATAGCAAATAAATTAAAAGAAATATTAAATAAAGGCGATGTTGTATTATTCAAGGCTTCCCGCAAAATGAAGCTTGAAGAAATCGAAGAATTATTATAACAGAGGTTATTTGTGACTTCTAAAATATTTTTAGCGTTTTTTATAGCTGTTGTTATAAGCCTTATAGGCGTACCGATTATAATTAAACTGGATAAATATTTTTCTCTGGGCAAAGTGATAAGGGACCATGGGCCGCGCAAGCATAAGAAAAAAGCCGGCACCCCGACAATGGGCGGTATAGCCATTATAATAGCCATAATGAGCTCTCTTTTTCTTACAGGCATTAATGATCCCATGCCGATATTCGCGATGATAATGCTTTTCTTATTCGGTTTTATCGGTTTTATTGATGACTGGATATGCTATAGATTAAAAACTTCCGTGGGCCTTACCGCCCGCTATAAGCTTCTGCTCCAGATAATATTTGCCGTGGTAGTCGGCTACGGTGTATGGAGATTAGGTCATGATATAATCTCTCCTTTTTCTCTGAATACTACTAATATGTATCTCTATCTGGGATGGTTCGCGCTTATTGTCGTGGCAAGCTCTAATTCGGTTAATTTAACCGACGGGTTAGACGGCCTTGCGGCGGTGATTTACATAATATGTTCTTTCGCTTTCATGATAATAGCTTTCGCGCAGGGCATGGATAATATGGCTATTATATCATCCGCGGCATGCGGGGCGTGTCTCGGTTTTTTATGGTATAACTTTTTTCCCGCGAAGATATTTATGGGAGATGTGGGCTCGCTCGCGCTTGGCGCTCCTTTGGGATTCCAGGCCCTTTATACTAAAACAGAGCTTCTGCTTCCTTTTATAGCTGTTATTTTTGTCGCGGAGACACTCTCAGTTATAATTCAGGTTATTTATTTTAAAATAACAAAAGGCAAACGGATATTTAAAATGACGCCCCTGCACCATCATTTTGAACTCAGCGGCGTGCATGAGGCCTTAATTACTTTCCGGTTTGCCATTGTAAATGCACTCTGTGCCGGCGCGACCCTGCTTCTTTACTACTGGATGGTCTTTAAAAGACTGCAAGCTCTTTAATAAATACCGGCACTTATAAGTAAGTCTTTATGTTTGATAAAAATGGGGGATTTTTTTATGGTGGTTAAAAGTAAAAATATAACCGTTGTCGGTTTAAGCAGGACAGGCATAGCCCTGGTTAAATACCTGCATAAATCAGGCGCGAATATATTTATAAGCGAATCAAAACCTTATGAAGAAATTCTGGATGTTCTAAAACAGATTAAAGATATTCCGGTAAAGGTAGAAGCAGGCGGTCATACCGATCTTGTTTTTAAAGATAAAGATCTTGTACTGTTAAGCCCGGGAGTGGATATAAATGATCCTGTTTTCGCAAGGGCCGCAAGATTCGTAGAGGTATTAAGCGAGATAGAATTCGCGTACCGCCAGTCAGCTTCAAAAATAATAGGCGTTACCGGGACTAACGGCAAATCCACCACAACCAAGTTGACTTATGAACTGCTGAAAAAAGCGGGTTTTGATACCGCTGTGGGCGGCAATATAGGGAATCCGTTGATAGGCGAAGTTGAGGCCGTGAAAAACGGCGGTTTTCTTGTAAGCGAAGTCAGCACTTTCCAGCTGGAAGGCATCAAGGATTTTAAGCCCTTTATATCCTTTATTCTTAATATTACGCCTGATCATATAGACCGCCATAAATCCATGGGCAGTTATATAAGGTTAAAGAGCAGGATATTTGAAAACCAGGATGAAGGCGATTATCTTATCTTAAATTATGATGATCCCAACTGCCGGGAGCTGGCGCTTCACGCGAAAAGCAGGGTGTATTTCTTTTCAAGGACGCAGAAACTTTCAGAAGGCGCTTATTTAGACGGTGATAAAATTTATTTTAAAGAAGAATCTTTACCCGCGGTTGAGGTCATTAAGACAGAAGATATACCGGTTAAGGGCGTTCATAACATTGAGAACGTGCTTGCAGTATCCTGCGTTTTAAAAATTTTAAATATAGACAAAAACATTTTTAAAAAGGGCTTAAAAGATTTTAAGCCCCTGCGGCACAGAATGGAATTCGTGCGAGAGATAAAAGGCGTTAAATTTTATGATGATTCAAAGGGCACAAATCCCGCGTGTGTAATGGCGGCTCTTAATTCATTTTCAGAGCCTGTTATATTAATAGCAGGCGGCAGGCCCAAAGAGACTGATTTTCTGCCGATGGCTGAGCTTATTGCAGAAAAGGTTAAATATCTTGTGCTGATAGGTGAGGCCAAAGACCTGCTTGAGGAAAAAGTCATGCGGTTTAGAAAGATACCGGTTTACAAAACAGATAATTTTGAAGAGGCCCTGAGGCACGCTCATAAAATTTCTTCTAAAGGGGATGTAGTACTGCTTTCTCCCGCGTGTACAAGTTTTGATATGTTTAAAAACGCGGAAGAGAGGGGAGACCGTTTTCAGGAAATAGTAAATAATCTGGAATAGGATGTTATGGAAAAGAATCAAGTTATTAATAAGAATACAACAGGGAAGATGGATATATGGCTTCTTATGTTTGTTCTTGCGTTGGTTACGCTCGGATTGATGATAGTTTTTAGCGCGAGTTCGGTAAGCTCCGACGCATCTTCCCGTTTCAGCCATGATGTTTTTTATTTTTTTAAGAGACAGCTTCTTTGGATTGTAATAGGTTTTATAGGCCTTATTATCGCTCTTAACCTTGATATTATGAAACTTAGAAAATATTCCGTACTCATAATTTTAGGCTCTGCGGCTTTGCTTGTAATAGTGTTAATCCCGGGTATCGGTACATGCGTCTCCGGCGCGAGGCGGTGGATTATATTCGGGCCTTTTAGCTTTCAGCCGTCGGAATTCGCAAAGATAGCCATTGTTTTTTATCTGGCTGATTTTATAACCAGGCGGCAGGACAATTTTAAACAGTTAAAGGGCATATTCATTCCCGCGGTTATTTTAATGATTATCTGCGGGTTGATAGAACTCGAGCCGGATCTGGGCACTAATCTGGTTATAGCGGGAACATTTTTTGCTTTGATATTTATGGCGGGGTTTCCGTTGAAATATATATTAGGCTTGTTCGGAATAGGCGTATTAGCCGTGGGCATAGGGATTTTAAGCGAAGGGTACAGGATAAAAAGGATGATGGCCTTCATTAATCCGTGGAAGGACCCGTTGGGTACCGGTTACCATACCATACAATCGCTTATCGCCCTTGGCTCGGGGGGTATTTTCGGCGTGGGACTCGGCCAGTCCAGGCAGAAGTTTTTTTATCTTCCGGAACAGCATACCGATTTTATTTTCGCTATTCTGGGAGAAGAGCTCGGTCTTATGGGGACGCTTCTGGTTATATCACTCTTTCTGTTTATTATGTACAGAGGATTTAAGATATCTCTCCAGGCGAAGCATCCTTTTTACAGGCTGCTGGGCGCGGGTGTAACCTTTATGATTACCCTGCAGGCATTTATAAATATGGGTGTTGTTACGGCTATCCTGCCGGCTACGGGCATACCTCTGCCTTTTATAAGTTTTGGCGGCAGTTCTATGTTTTTTAACCTGTTCTGTATAGGAATTTTATTGAATATATCGAAGCATTCAATGTTCGCGGATAAACTTTAAGGATCTTATTAATATGAAAAGTAAAAATATTTTTGTAACGGGCGGGGGTACGGGGGGGCACCTTTATCCCGCCATGGTTGTAGGCAAAGCTTTGAAGGCCCAGGGCTATAATGTTATATATATAGGTTCAGGTTGGGGGGTAGAGTCAAAAATTATTCCCGAACAGACTGATTTTAAATTTTTTAAGATAAGAGTTCAAGGCTTAAGAGGCAGCATAATAGACAAATTTTTTGCTTTTGTTTATCTTTTTATCAGCATAATAAAGATGTTTTTTCTTACCCTTATATATAACCCGGTATTTGTAGTGGGAACAGGAGGGTACGTAAGCGCCCCTGTTGTTATTGCGGGTTTTCTTTGCGGGAGGAATGTTTTTCTTCTTGAGCAGAACTATTTGCCCGGCAAGACAACAAAATTTCTTGCTCATTTTTCCAAAAAAATATTTGTAAGCTTCCCGGAGACTTTAAAAAAACTTGATCCTTCCAAAGGAGTTTTTACGGGCAACCCGGTAAGAGAAGATATTTTAAAGTACTCAAAAGACGAAGCCCGGGAAAAATTAAATTTAGATAAAGACAAAACAACAATCCTTATAACAGGCGCGAGCCAGGGAGCCCGGAGCATAAATAAAGCCGTTGTTAATGCGTTAGAGGGCTGGAAAAACAATAACTGGCAGATAATACATTTAACGGGCGATAAGAACTACGATTATGTGGTGAGTAAAACAAAAGATGCTCTTGAATCCTCAGTTTTAAAATATATACCCCTTGCTTATATGGAGGATATCTGTCTCGCGTATGCGGCGGCCGATATTGCAATCTGCAGGACAGGCGCCACCACAATAGCCGAGCTTACCTTAAAAGGGCTTCCTTCGGTTCTTATCCCTTATCCTTACGCGGCTGAGAACCACCAGTATTATAACGCGCTGTTTCTTGAAAAAAACGGTGCCGGGGTGATTATTGAAGATAAAAACCTGGATAAAGAATTTATAAAAAAAGTAGAAAATATTATTTTAAACAAGGATAAATTAGAACAAATGTCTAAAAATGCATTAAGACTCGGTAACCCGCACGCTTTGGATAATATAGTATCCGAGATTAAAAAGCTGCGGGAAGATGGAGATAAAAATGTTAAAAGTTGCGGTAGTTAGAGGCGGCAGATCCCCTGAGCGTGAAGTTTCACTCTGTTCGGGAGAGAACGCGGCCATAGCTTTAAAACAGGCCGGCTATAATATTGTTGAGATGGACGGTGATGAGAATATTGTAGAGAACCTGCGCAGGGAAGCCGTTGATGTTGTCTTTATAGCTCTGCACGGCCAGTACGGCGAGGACGGCACTCTTCAGGGCCTCTTGGAATTTATGGATATACCCTATACCGGCAGCGGTGTTATGGCATCCAGTCTTGCCATGAATAAAATAAAAACCAAAGAGATTTTCAGAAGCAATGATATACCCACCCCGAAGTGGTTTACAATTACCAATGATTTATATAAAACATCGGGGAAAGAATATATGCTTAAAGTTGTAAAAGAAAAGAAAATTAAGTACCCGGTAATGATTAAACCGGCCGATCTGGGCTCAAGCATAGGAGTTACAAAAGCTTTTAATGAAGAAGATTTGATTAAAGGCGCAGACAAAGCTTTTTTATATGACTCTGAAGTGCTTCTGGAGGAGTTTATCCCCGGCATGGAATTAAGCGTGCCTGTTTACGGGATAAATCCGCCCCGGGCCCTCCCTGTTATAGAGATTATACCCAAAGGTGAATTTTATACCTATGAGACTAAATATGAGGACGGGATGAGCACCCATATTATACCTGCCAGGGTAGATGAAGAAATTTATAAAGCGGCTCAGGACCTGGCTCTCTCCGCTTATAATTCTCTGCGCTGCTACAGTTTCGCCAGAGTGGATATCATGGTTTCTTCAGAAGGCAAATTATATGTTCTTGAAGTAAACACAATTCCCGGCATGACGAAAACATCGCTACTTCCCGAGTCCGCGTTAAAGGAAGGAATAACCTTTGTGGAAATAGTCGATAACCTTGTTAAATGGTCCGTGGCAAGGCATAAAAACGAGAAGCTGTATAACATAAAATAATTTTTAAGTGAGTGAGAGTTATTTATGGCCGTAAAAAGACGTAAAAAGAAAATAAAAAAGAAACTTAATAATACCGCGTTATTTATTATTTCAATATTTATTATCGCGCAGCTTCTTTTCTTTACCTCACCTATTTTCCATATTGAATCAATAGATATCGTGGGAGATCCGCGCATTATGCAGAGCAATATGCTTGAGAGTTTAAACGCTATTAAAGGCAAGCACTTGTTTTTGATTAAATTAAAAGAAATAAGGTCAAGCTTTCAGAGTATTGTCTGGATCAAGGATATAGCCGTTTCATATAAGTTTCCAGGTAAGTTAAAAATATATATTAAGAATAAAAAACCTTATGCTTATGTGCGCACAGAGGGGAAGAAGCAGTGGTACGGCATTACATCCGAGGGAGACGTAATGCATAAGGTTGGAAAACCCGAAGGCATATTAAAAATAGTTCTTGATTCTTCCGTTGCCGAGAGTTCTAAAATTGATTCGGTAACTTTGACGAATTCAAGGAAAATATACCAGAGTCTTCCCGATAAATTCAGGGATAAGTTAAACTATATCAGGGTAAATTCGCTTGACGAATACAGCTTAAACGGCGGTTTTATAGGATATAATACCGATATTAAAGTCGGGAATCTGGAAGATTTGGATTACAAGATAAATCTGCTTTCCCATATACTGGATAAAACCGTTGATTTAGACAAAGAAATATTATATATTGATTTAAGATATGAACAACCCGTAATAAAAGTGAAGCATTAAGGTATTATTATGAAAGACAAGAGCAAATTTTCGTGGGACACATCATTAATAGTATGCTGTATAATACTGGGGGTTTTAATATCCCTCCAGTTTAAAACCCAGAAGAAAGAGGGGTTTCCTTTAAACTTAAGAAAAACCGAAGAACTTGTTAAGATTATAAACAACCTGGAAAGAGAAAGAAACAAGCTGAAAGCGGATCTTACTCTTACGCGCAAACAGATGGAAGATTATGAAAAAAGCGCGAGCCAGGGCATGTCAACACTGGAGCTTCTCCAGAATCAGATATCCCAGATAAGACTTGAAGCGGGTTATGTGCCCGTGCAGGGCCCGGGGATCGTCGTAATTTTAAATGATTCTCCGGGCGCTCCCAAGCCGGGTGAAGATCCTTACTTTTTTCTTGTTCATGATACGGATCTTCAGGTGTTGGTCAGTGAATTATGGGGAAGCAACGCGGAAGCCATATCTATTAATGACCAGCGCATAGTATATAACACCGCCATAAGATGCGTGGGGCCCACGATATGCATTAACAGCAAAAGACTGCAGGCGCCTTATGTGGTTGCAGCCATAGGGCCCACGAACGATATGGAAGTTGCGCTGAAGATGCCCGGCGGCTTTATTGACAGCCGGGCCCTTAGCATAAAAAACGGCGTCAGGATAAAAATTTTCACAAAAGATAATATCACAGTTCCGGCCTATACGGGAAGTTTCTCGTTCAGGTACGCGAAACCCGTAGAAGAGTAATTAAGGGGATTAATTATGCTGGGAATAATTTTAGGATTGTTTTTGGGAATACTTATAGGGATTATCATGCCGTATGAATTCCCCTATATTTACGCAAGATATATATCCTGCGCTTTCCTGGCGGCTTTTGATTCTGTTCTCGGGGCCGTAAGGTCGCGCCTTGAAGATAAATTTGATTTTAATGTTTTCATGACGGGATTTGTCGCTAACACTATTTTAGCGGGGCTCCTTACATTTATAGGAGACAAACTGGGCGTGGAGCTTTACCTGGCCGCGGTTCTTACTTTCGGGATGCGCATCTTTAATAATTTAGGCACCATCAGGGTAGATCTTTTAAATCAGAGGAAAAACAAAACCGGCGCGGTAAAAAATACGGAGCAAAATATTTAATAAAGAGGTATATATATGCCAAGGCATGACATCGTAACGGCATTAGAAATCGGGAGCAGTAAGATATGCTGTCTTGTGGGCGAAGTTAACGAAGATAAAGACGTGGAAATAATAGGGAAGGGGTACTCTTCTTCAAGAGGCGTTAAAAAGGGCGTAATAACCGATATAGACGAAGTTGTAAGATCAATAGAGATCGCGGTTATGGAAGCGGAGAAGGTCGCGGGTTTTGAGCTGGGTTCTGTTTTTACCGGAGTTAAAAACAGCAGTGTGGCTTCATTTAATAAAAGTTTCTCGGTGAGTTTCAGCCATCACGATAAAGTTGTAAATGATGGAGATGTTAAAAAGCTTATAGATCAAGCCAGGGGTTTGAACCTCTCCGAGCAGAGAAAAATAATGCGTGTTGTATCAAGGGGATTTACTCTTGACGGTACGGCAAATGACATAAGAAATCCTGTCGGTATGCACGGTTCATCTTTGGCCGTAGATACCCATATTATTACAGGCATGGACGCGCAGCTTAAAAATATTGCTAAAGTTATTAAAATGTCTGATCTGGAACTTGACCCCGAGGGCTTGATTTTTGAACCTCTTGCAACGGCTCTCTCGCTTTTATCTCCGGAAGAAAAAGATGTAGGCACCGTGCTTATTGATATAGGCGCGGGAACAACCGATGTTATTGTTTATAAGAAAGGATATGTGCTTGATTCATATATACTGCCCATAGGCGGTAATCATATAACTTATGATATAGGCGTAGCGAAAAAAGTTCCTCTTTCAGAGGCGGAGAGATTGAAAATTTCATACGGCTGCGCTCTTGCTGATGGATTTTCAGACAGTGATGAACAGATTAACGCTGCTTCATTTGCGTATAAAGATCCCGTTAAAATAAGCAGAAATAAATTAATAGAAATAGTATATTATAGATTAGCGGAGATATTTGAGCATATAAAGAAGAAAGTTGACAAATACGCCGAAAATGGTATATATTTAGCTGGAGTAGTGTTAACGGGCGGTGTTGCCCTTACACCGGACATTGATAAACTGTCTGAAAAGATACTGGAACTTCCCGCAAGAATAGGATACCCCTTAGAACTTAGGGGTTTAACCGATATCGTAAAAAATCCCATGTATTCGGCAGCGGTAGGGCTTCTTCTTAAAGGAGCCCAAAAGAAGTCACAGAGCACAAACGCCAAGACTGAAAAAGTGAAAATTAAAGGATATTTTCAGAAGTTGTTTAACTGGTTAAGTGAGATTTTCTAAAAAGAGATTATATCGACAGGTAAAATTTTAAAATATAAAAAAATGGAGGGTGTCAATGGAAGAAAGAAATGATCAGGAAAGAAATGACAGGGAACAAACAAGCAAAGAGAATATTTCGGAAACGCAATTTTTAGGCAGAACGAACTTAGAGCAGTTTGCCGGCATAAAAGTAATCGGTGTCGGCGGCGCAGGATGTAACGCTGTAAGCAGAATGATCCAGGTCGGGTTAAGAGGTGTGGAATTTATAGCCATTAACACAGATGCCCAGGCACTGTTCTTATGCGATGCGGATCAGAGAATACATATAGGCGGCAGTGTTACAAAAGGTTTAGGCGCGGGTTCCGATCCTACGGTCGGCAAAAAAGCGATTGAAGAAAATACCGAAGAGATACTGCAGGCCATAGAAGGCGCGGATATGGTATTTATTACCGCGGGCATGGGCGGAGGAACAGGAACAGGCGCTTCCCCTGTAGTGGCCGAACTCGCACGCCAGGTCGGCGCGCTTACTGTTGCGGTTGTAACCAAGCCGTTCACCTTTGAAGGCAAAATGCGCCAGATAATGGCTGAACGCGGCATTGAAGAATTAGAGCAAAAAGTTGACACCATGATTACAATACCCAATGACAGACTTCTGCAGGTTGTTGATAAAAAGACTCCCCTTATAGATTCCTTCAGAGTTGCCGATGATGTTTTAAGGCAGGGCGTACAGGGTATCTCTGACCTTATAACAATACCGGGATTAATAAACCTTGACTTTGCTGATATTCAGACAGTAATGTCTAACGCAGGCTCCGCGTTGATGGGTATAGGTACCGGTATCGGCGAGACCAGAGCTATTGATGCGGCCAGAATGGCGGTTGCTTCACCTCTGCTTGAAACTTCCGTTGAAGGCGCAAGAGGAGTACTGTTCAATATCACCGGCGGCAAAGACCTGTCGCTTGTTGAAGTCAATGAAGCGGCTGAAGTCATATCCCGCGCCGTTGATCCTGAAGCAAGAATTATCTTTGGTGCGGTAATTGACGAAAAAATGCAGGATGAAGTTAAGATTACGGTACTGGCTACAGGCTTCTTAAACGGAAAAGACGGCAAGGAACAGAAAGGCTTCCTTGAACTTAAAGAGCATGTTGATATCCAGCCTGTTGCGTCAACTGAACTTGATATCCCGGCGTTTTTAAGGAAAAAATAATAAATAAAAACGATAAAATAAAAATAGTAAATAGAATAACTGTGTGATTTGTAAAAAAGAGGCATCAGACCGGTGCCTCTTTTTTACAGAAGGGATAACCCGAAAAAAGGGGAAGAAATATTTATGAAATGTCCGTTTTGTCATTTTAGAGACAGTAAGGTTCTTGATTCGCGCATAGCGGAAGAAGGCGATACCATAAGGAGACGCCGGCTATGTATAAAGTGTTCAAGACGCTTTACGACATATGAGCGTTATGAAGCTACACCCCTTATGGTTATTAAGAAAGATAAAAGAAGGGAGCCTTTTGACCGCCAGAAGGTATTAAACGGTCTTTTAAAAGCGACGGAAAAAAGACCCATAAGCCTTCATAAACTGGAACAGCTGGTAGAAGGCATTGAAAGACAAATCCGCTCCCGCTCAGACGGGGAAATATCCTCAATTGAAGTGGGGAAGCTGGTTATGGAGAGTTTAAGGGATCTAGATGAGGTCGCCTATATAAGGTTTGCTTCCGTGTATAAAGAGTTTAAAGACATAGACAGATTTATAGAAGAGCTGGAGAATCTGGAAATGACAAAGCAGAATGATGTCCCGGGCAAGACTAAATTTGAGCAGGCGCGTCTTCCGCTTGAAGAGGAGAAAGAATAAGAATATGAAGCAGTTTATCGCAGACCTGCATATTCATATAGGCAGAGCCGGCAACGGCAAGAGTGTTAAAATTACGGCTTCCCGGAACTTAACTTTTGAAAATATTATTGATGAATGCTTAAACCGTAAAGGTATTGACCTGACAGGCATTGTTGACTGCGCGAGCCCGAGTGTAATTAAAGATATAAAAGAATTGATAAAGAAGAAAAAACTTACAGAGCTTCCCGAAGGCGGGTTTCTTCATAAAGACAGGGTTGTTATCCTGCTCGGTTCAGAGATTGAAACTTATGAAAAAGAGAGCGGTTTTGCGCATTTTCTCTGCTATTTTCCTTATCTTTCCCAGATTGTTAAGTTCAGCAATCTTATGAAAAAATATATTTCAAACATAGAGCTTTCCTCCCAGAGATGTTTTCTTCAGGCTTCACAGTTATACAGTGTTGTTAAAGAATTCGGCGGCATTTTAATACCCGCGCACGCGTTTACTCCCCATAAAAGCGTATACGGGAATATGACTGACAGACTGGATAAAGTTTTTACCATGGGTGAAGAGATACCGGCAATAGAACTGGGTTTAAGCGCGGATACTTTTATAGCGGATCATTTAACCGAGCTTGAGAATATTTCCTTTTTAAGCAACTCAGATGCCCATTCACTGCCTAAAATAGGCAGGGAGTATAATATAATCGAGATGCAGAAGTGTAATTTTAAAGAATTTGTTCTTGCGTTAAAAGGATCCGGCGGAAGAAAAATAATTGCTAATTACGGATTAGATCCCAAGCTGGGGAAATATCACAGGTCTTTCTGTGAGAAGTGTAATTTTATTACAGATGAGCCGCCGCCTGTTTTAAGCTGTTCTAAGTGTTTCTCAAGCGGTAAGGATTTTGTGTCCGGTGTCTTGGACAGGGTTATCCAGATAAAAGATAAAGAGAAAAGCATCTCTCCCGCACAGAGACCCGTATATAATTACCAGGTATGTCTTGAGTTTGTGCCCGGGGTGGGTAAAGTTATACTTGATAGGCTAATAAAGCATTTTGGCAGTGAGATGGCGGTAATCCATTCCGCTTCAAGGGAAGAGCTGATTAAGGTAGTAGGAGTGGAAGTTGCCAACATGATTATCCTTGCAAGAGAAGGCAGATTGATTTTAACCTCCGGAGGCGGAGGGAAGTTTGGGAAGGTTTCATCCGTTAAAAATAAAAATGAACAGTTGACATTATTATGATATATATGAATAATTATAAATATAATTACAAATAAAGGTGACAGAGTATGATTAAACGCGTAATTATAATCGTGCTTGACAGCGTAGGGGTAGGGGCGATGCCTGATGCCGAGAAATACGGCGATGCGGGCGCCGATACCCTGGGTAATGTTGCTAAGGCCGTAGGGGGGCTTTCCCTCCCGCACTTAAAAGAGATGGGGTTGGGCAATATTCATAAAATTTCTGGTATTGACCCTGTTAATTCCCCCCTTGCTTGTTACGGCAGGATGGCCGAGGCTTCATGCGGTAAAGATACAACAACAGGCCACTGGGAGCTAATGGGGCTGGTATTAAAAAGATCATTTCCCGTATATCCCGAAGGTTTCCCGCCGGAAGTGATAGAGAAATTCGAAAAAGCAGTGGGAAGGAAAATTCTCGGCAACTGCCCCGCTTCCGGAACAGAGATAATAAAAGAGCTCGGCGAGAAGCATATGCAGACGGGCTGTCCCATAGTCTATACCTCGGCTGACAGCGTGTTCCAGATAGCGGCCCATGAAGTTATTATACCCGTTGAAGAGCTGTATGATATGTGTACCAAAGCCAGGGAAATATTAACAGGCGAGCATTCAGTGGCAAGGGTTATAGCCCGTCCCTTTATCGGAAAGCCGGGGAGTTTTTCCCGCACGGAGAGAAGGCGGGATTTTTCCGTAGTACCGTTTAAGAAAACACTGCTTGATTATCTTAAAGAGAACGGTTATTCGGTGTATTCTGTAGGAAAAATTGAAGATATATTCGCACACAGGGGTATTACCCAGTCTAATCATACCCATAGTAATATGGATGCCCTGACAGCTACCTTAAAACTTATAAAGAAGAATTTTTCAGGAATTATATTTACTAATCTTGTTGATTTTGACATGCTTTACGGCCACAGAAATGATGTCCAGGGTTATAAGGATTGTTTGATTGAAGCGGATAAATTTCTACCTAAAATATTAAAAGTGTTAAATAAGGACGATCTTCTTATTATAACCGCAGACCACGGGTGCGACCCCACTTATCATACAACAGATCACACAAGGGAATACGTTCCTCTTCTGGTATACGGCGAGGATATAAAAAGCGGGGTTAATCTTGGTGTGAGAACCTCATTTGCGGATATTGCAGCGACAGTTGAAGATATTTTTAATATTAAAAATGCGGACTTAGAAGGCGCAAGCTTCTGGGATGATATAAAAATTGAGGAGGATTAATTATGGAATTTTATGACAAAATTATAGAGGCCAGGGATTTTATAAGAAAGAACACGGACTTTGTCCCCAAGATAGGAATGATCTTAGGCTCAGGCCTCGGTGATATAGCAGATGATATAGAGAAAGTTAAGGAATTCCAGTATTCGGATATACCGCATTTTCCAGTATCTACGGTAAGCGGTCATGCCGGCAAGCTTGTCTTTGGGAAGCTTGAAGGCAAAGACGTAGTGGCCTTAAAAGGCAGGATTCATTATTATGAAGGGTATACAATGAAGGAAGTAACATTCCCGGTATATCTTATGAAACTTTTGGGAGTTGAGCAGTTAATCGTAACCAACGCTTCAGGCGGTGTTAACTCCGCTTTTAAGCCGGGTGATTTAATGCTCATGGATGACCATATAAATTTGATGGGCGATAATCCTTTGCGCGGTAAAAATGATGAAAGGCTGGGCGTCCGTTTTCCCGATATGAGTAATGTGTATAATAAAGACTTAAAAGAGATGCTTTTGTCCACCGCAAATGAGCTGGGTATCTCAATACACAGGGGCGTATATACTGCGGTTGCAGGCCCTAATTATGAGACCGCTGCGGAAGTAAGGTATATGGGTAAAATAGGGGGAGACGTAATAGGCATGTCTTCGGCTCCCGAGGTTATTGCCGCAGCGCATCTTAATTTAAAGGTTCTGGGAATTTCCTGTATTACCGATGTTATCTTCGCTTCTACAGGAGAAGTTCATGAAGTAAGCCACGAAGAAGTACTTGAGGTGGCGGCACAGGCCAAGCCTAAATTTATAAAGCTGGTTAAAGCCGCGGTTAAGAAGATGTAGTAAATATGAAAAAAGCACTGTTTATATCCTATGCGTTTCCTCCCCAGGGCGGGGTAGGTGTTCAGAGAGCCGTTAAATTCTTGAAATACCTGCCTTTATACGGTTATGAATGCCATGTAATATCGGCAAAAAAAAGATTCTGTGAATTTAAAGACAAAGATCTTATTAACCAGCTGGATTTAAGCAAAGTTCATCTTCATAATGTATTCAGCTTTGAGCCGGAGAATTATCTTGATGATGTTAAGCGCTCCGGTCATAAATTTATAAGGAATTTTTTTAGGTTAGTTGATTTTTTATTTGTGCCTGATGAGAAGGTATTCTGGATAATGCCGGTCGCGCTTTTCGGCGCGTCCATGGTTTTAAAGTATAATATAGACTGTATTTTCGCTACGGGAGATCCTTTCTCGTCTTTACTTGCCGGTTATTATATAAGCAAGCTTACGGGCAGGCCGCTTATTGTTGATTTCAGGGATGAATGGATAAGCGGGTACCTATTAAACCAGGGTTCTCCAAGATACAGGTGGCATACATCCGCCCAGAAAGCAATGGAGGAAAAGGTTGTAAACTACGCTCATAAAGTTATATCAGTTACCCCGTCCATAATAGATAATTTCATAAAAAAATATCCGGACAAAAAAGATAAATTTATATGTATCCCCAACGGGTTTGATGAAGATGATTTTAAAATATCAGACAATAACGGCAAAGATAAAGAAAAATTTATTATACTCCACAGCGGGAAGGTATATAATCTCCGTTCCCCTGTTAACTTTTTAAAATCGCTTAAGCTTATAGAAAAAGAGAATAAAGAGATGTTTGACAAGATAAAGGTTATTTTTGCCGGGCATGTGGAAGATTCTGTGAAAAATGATATTAATAAGCTGGATATGGAAAAAACAGTTGAATTTACGGGATTTTTACCCCATAAAGATATAATAAAACTGCAGAACGAGACAGATCTTAACCTGCTCATACTTGATGATGCCCCTCCTGCAAAAAGAGTCTATACCGCTAAAATATTTGAATACCTTGCATCAGCTGCAAACACACTGGTCATAGCGCCCTCTAATACCGAGGTTGCAAACCTTATTTACAAAAGCAATACGGGCATAGTTATAGAAGATAGAAACGATACGGAAGGTATTAAAGAAGCTGTATCCAACTTTATAAATATAAGAGAAAGTGGTAAAATAGCATTTGAGCATAATACTAAGTTTATCAGTCAGTTTTCAAGAAGAAATCTTGCAAAACAGCTGGCTGAGGTTTTTGATGAGTCTGTTAAAGCAAAGGGAAGATAAATGACGGATAATATTCAAAAAAATTATTATAATCTTGTTTTAAAGATGGCGCCAAGGCTTCTTACCCTTCTTGACAGGGAGGAATTTTCTGCAACCTACGGCTGTTTTGACAGGTCTTTCTGGCATTATAAATTTATAACCGATTATCCCTGCGCCAGGTACCAGGAAGCGGTTCTTGTCCTCGCTCTTTTATATACACAGCAGTTCCCGGGGAATGTCTATTTCAGAAACGAGAGAGTCTTAAACTGGGCCAAAGCCGCTCTTCTCTACTGGACCAGGATACAGAATAAAGACGGTTCTTTTAATGAGGCTTATCCCAATGAGCACAGTTTTGTCACAACGGCCTTTACGCTTTACGCGGTATCCGAATCCTTTCTTATACTCTCCGATTATATGGAGGAAGAAGAAACAGCCAGGGTATTAAAATCCATAGAAAAAGCCGCCTTGTGGCTTATTAATAATGAAGACCCGTGGGTTGCTAACCATACCGCCGGGGCGGTAACCGCATTATATAACACCCACCTTATAACAGGTGATAATAAGTATAAAAAGGGCGCGGTTAAAAAGTTAAATTATGTTTTGAACATGCAGAGCAAAGAAGGCTGGTTTTACGAATACGGCAGCGCGGATCCGGGTTATTTAAGCTTAACCATAGATTTTCTGGCTAAATATTACGATAAAAGCAATGATGAAAAAGTTAAAGAACATCTTAAAGAGGCATGTGGTTTCCTGGGGTATTTCCTGCACAGTGACGGGTCTTTCGGCGGGGATTACGGGAGCAGGAATACCGAATTTTTCTATCCTCACGGGCTGGAGATTTTTAAGTCAGAATGCGATCACGCAAACAGGATTCTTCACAAATTTTATCCCGCGCTGGAAGTTGAGCGTATAGCGAATCCAAATTATATGGATGACCGGTATTTCGCGTTTGAGGCAAGCAATTTCCTTCAGAGCGCGCTTTCATATAAAAAGGCTTCCGAGGTTCAAGACGAGAAAATGTCTTTGGAAAGAGATTATTTTATAGAATTTCCGGAAGCCGGCATTATTACTGTGCAGAATAAAAAATACCAGGCAGTCTTAAATTATAAAAAAGGCGGGGTTTTAAAGGTTTTTTCAAGAAAGAACGGTCATAATATGGGCGAGCTTGTTTTTTCGGATGCGGGCTTTCTTGCCGAACTCCAGGAGAAAAAAAACCGCAAAGCCATATCCCAGTTCTATTTTAATAAATTCAATCTCTCAAAAGAAAACAGTAAAATCGCGTTTCATTCTTCAATGATTAACTGGAGGGATACCCGTCCTTTAAAGAATTTAATAGTGCCTTTCAGGTTATTCAATTATATATTAGGTCCTTCATTTACAATCATGAAGCATTTTAACAATATAATGAAAAAGATTTTGTTTAAAGGAAAAAAATATCTTCCCGTCATGATAAACAAAGAAATTGAATTTAAAGATGAAGAAATCACGGTTCGGGATTTAATTTATACAAAACTTAAATTCATGAAGATTAAAAAAGTTGACCATATAGTCCCGTATCACACTTCAGCCACTAAATATTTCTTAAATTCTTCTTTAAGTTCCGGCTCTTACAGGTTCCCCAACCTCGCTGAGCAGATTAACAAGAAGAGTCACGCCGAGCTTTTTTACAAGCTTGATTTCAGGGCCAGTGTGCCGCAGGTCAGCGGCGGGGCAGTTGACGGCAATTAGCTTAAAATCCGGGGAGTTTTAAATGTGCGGCATTTGCGGCTTTAAAGGCATAGAAGATAAAAATCTGTTATACAGGATGGTAAATACCTTATCCCACCGCGGGCCTGATGATGAAGGCTTCTATTTTGACGCAGAAACAGGATTAGGCCATAAGAGGTTAAGTATTATTGATCTTGCAACAGGCCATCAGCCCATAGTAGACGAAAGAGGCAGGTTTGTTATTGTATTTAACGGAGAGATATATAATTACAAAGAGTTAAAGAAAAACCTTGAAGATAAAGGCGCCGGCTTTAAGACGAATTCAGATACGGAAGTTGTTCTTTACACATACATAGCGGAAGGCATAAGCGGTTTCTGCAAGCTTAACGGTATATGGGCGTTCGCGATATATGACAAACTGGAAGAAAAGCTTGTACTATGCCGCGATCATGTGGGAGTAAAACCCCTTTATTATTACTATAAAGACGGCAAGATTATATTTGCATCTGAGATGAAAGCAATTCTTGAGTATAAAGGGTATCCGAAAGAAGTAAATTTAAATGCCATGGATGATTACCTGTCTCTGCGTTATGTATGCGGGGAGAATACATTATTTAAAGGCATAAAACAGATCCCTTACGGACATGTTTTAGTATATAAAGACAGGGAGATGAAGATAACCCCTTACTGGGATTATGATAAGTTTACAGATAAGAATGATTTATCCGCTAAAGATTACAGAGAAGCAGAAGAGATCTTTCATAAGAAGTTCTCAGAATCCGTTAAGGCCCAGCTTTTAAGCGAAGTCCCGCTAGGGGCCTATTTATCGGGCGGTGTGGATTCTTCCCTTATTGCCGCTTTAATGAAACAGCATTCGGATAAAGTTGTTACATTCTCTGTGGGTTTCGGGTCTGATATAGATGAGACTGAACAGGCATATAAAGTATCAAAATATTTAGGAACTATTCATAACAGCATAACAGTGGAAGAAGAGGATTTTCTTGAACTTCCCGAAGCGGTATGGCATCTTGACCAGCCGGTAGGGGACGCGATTATACTTGCCATATATAAATTATCGTCTTTAGCATCAAAACATGTTAAAGTTGTGCTTACCGGCGAAGGGGCGGATGAGCTTTTCGGGGGTTATGTCCACCAGAAGGCATTGTATAAAGCGGTGAATATGTTTAAGAATATGCCTTCTTTCTCCGCCAATGCTTTATCAACCTTAATAAAGCTTACCCCTGAGTCTCTTTTAAATAAATTATTTAACTACCCCGCTAAATTAGGAAAAGAAGGAAAGAAAAGGGTAAGTACTTTTATTAAGACTTTAGGTTCAGGCAACGGTTTCTCTGATAAATATATGTCCCTTGCAACATTATTCTCACAGAACGATAAAATCCTGTTATATAAAGATGATATGGCAGATAAAGTTAAGAATAATATGTTTTTCTCTGATAGTATAAACAGTTTCTTTGATATAAAGGGGATAGATTTTCTTGAGAAGATAATGAGTTTTGAGTATGAATACTGGCTGCCTGACAATATCTTGTTTAAGCAGGACAGGTTAACCATGGCGCACGGGCTTGAGGGAAGGGTACCATACCTTGATCCCGGGATTATAAGCTATGTTAACGGCCTCCCGCTTGATATAAAGAAAGAAACTTTTAATAATAAGAAGATGCTTAAAAATACACTTAAAAAGTATCTCCCCGAAGATATGCTTAATACTAAAAAGAAAGCGTTCCATGTTCCGTTAGAGACAAGATTTAAAAAATCTTTTGATAATATAATCAATGAGTATTTAAGCAAGGGAAGGATAAAAAGAAGAAACTACTTTGACTATAATTACATACAGCAGTTAAAAGAAAATCTTCCCAAATCCCCTTTTATAATCACAAAAAAGCTTATGTGCCTGGCACTGCTTGAGATCTGGCATGAAGTTTTTGATATAGGTTAGAGGAAATATGAATATATTAGTTTTAAACCCGCCTTCAAGGCAGAGTAAAAATATTGTAAGGGACGCCCTCTGGGGCTGCTGGTGTAAAGGCAAGCGTATTGCAGGAACATCGGTACCGCCTATTAACCAGGTGCTTACTGCCACATTATTAAAAGACGAAGGCCATAATGCGGTATTTCTTGATGCATTAGGGCTTAAAATGACGCTTGAAGATGTATTAAAAGATATAGATAAATATGAAGCAGTTGTCCTTCAGACTTCAACAATGACTTTCAGGGAAGATGTATCCGTATTAAAAGGATTAAAGGCAAAGAATAATAAATTAATAACCATAGTATACGGTTCACATCCCTCATTTATGCCTGAATTCTCATTAGAAGAAGGCATAGACTTTATAATAAGGTTTGAACATGAGTTTGCATTAAGAGACCTTATAAATCGGCTTGAAAGATCAGGCGACTGGGAAAATGTACGGGGCATAGGGTATAAAAAAGATGGTAAAATAATAATAAACCCTGATTATCCTTTTATTGAAGACCTTGATATGCTTCCTTTCCCTGATAGGACCCTTTTATCTAAAGAGATAGAATATTTTAACCCCATAGTTAAACGCCTCCCCTATACAACAATGTTTACTTCCCGCGGCTGTCCCGCAAAATGCACTTTCTGTACTGCCCCTAGTTTCATGGGGAAGAAGATAAGGTTCCGTTCTGCTGAGAATGTTGTTAAAGAGCTTGAATATGTTGCATCACTGGGTTACAGGGAAGTATTTTTCAGGGATGAGACATTTACCGTATTTAAAGAAAGAAATCTTAAGGTATGTGACCAGATTATAAAAAGAAAGTTGGATTTAACCTGGATATGTAATGCCAGGGTAGGGACAATAGATAAAGAAACCATGCTCACAATGAAAAAAGCAGGATGCCATATGATAAGGTTCGGTGTTGAATCAGGTGTCCAGGAAATTTTAGATAACATTAAAAAAGGCATAAAAGCAGATAAGACAATAGAAACCTTTAAAATAGCCAAAGAAGCAGGCATGGAGACACATGCACATCTTATGATAGGTCTGCCCGGTGATACGAAAGATACCGTAAACCAAACAATTAATTTTGTAAAAAAGATTTCACCAACAACGGCAACTTTCGGTATATGCACGCCTTACCCCGGAACAGAGCTCTTCGAGGCCGTTAAAGAAAAATATCCCCAGATAAAAGACGGAACAGATGCAGATCTTAAAAAGCTTCATACCTCAGGCTTTTTCAACCAGGCTTTCTGTGAAGTAAGCGCTGATGAGCTTGAGAAGATGGTAAAAACAGCTTACAGAAGGTTCTACCTGCGTCCTAAATACCTTATAGATACCTTAAGGGGTATAAAGAGCTTTGATGAGCTTAAAAGAAAGCTTATAGCAGGCACATCAGTCCTTGATTTTGCGGTAAGAGGGGATTAGTCCGGATTTCATTTAATCCTTAAACCGTTTCTTTTAATTTCTTCAATAAACAGGTTAGATCTCTTGAAATCTTTTAAATTAAATGGATGGATTTCCAGATGGTTATTGAAATCACGCAGGTAAGGTATGATTTTCTTATTATCGTGAAATCTTACTCCTGAAAAATCTTTTGAAGCTAAAGCAACATCTATATCGCTCCATTCGTCGGCTTTATTTTTAGCATAAGAACCGAACATATATGCGTAACTTATGGAAATCTTATTCTCTTCCAGTTTTTCAATTAATTCTTTAATTTCTTTTATGATCCTATTTTTTTTATAAGGCATTTATAAAGCTCCTTTATTTTTCCGAAGTATTCCCGGGTGAAATTTTTGGTACATAATTTGTAGAATTCAAGTTTGCCGTTCGGATATCTGGCTTCTATGTTAAAATTATTTATTTCTTTAAGAAAATCTATTTCTTTTTCCGCAATTACTTCCAGTTTGTGAATTTTTGGAGGCATTTTATGGTTCTTTTTGATATAGAAGGCTTTTAATACTTTTTCTATTATCAGGTGACCTATAAATAAGCACCAGTCGTATTTTTTATTTTCAAATAAAACCTCAGCGGTTTTCAAGTCATGTTTTGCGGATTCAAGCCAATAATTAATTTCTTTTTTTATATCCATTAATTACCTCTAATTACCTCAAATATTTACTGTAAGGGTAAGCTTATAGGGTATTTCAGGTTTTTTTATTTATAAACTTTGCTCTTTCAATTTCCAGTAGTCTGCGGGCATTATTTGCTTCTTCTATATTGCGGAATTTTTGAACCCCTCTTCTGCACAGAGGCGGAAGTGCGGTATTTAACAAAGCGAAGAGTTCGTTGGTTTTTAAAGCAACTTTTTTTCTGGTATAACCTTTATATTTAGTCATATCAGAGATACTGTGAAATTTCCAGACAGGCATTTTAATCCACCTCTTTGCCGTAAAGGTTGCGCAGTGCTTCAACATCTGCTTTATCCCGGAGCCTTACAGTATCTTTTTTCATATCTATTAGAGTTTTTACCGTGGCTACTTTGATTTTAATTCCTTCTATATCAATTGTTTCAACCTCAAGATCATTAAATGTTACTGCTTCTCCCAGTTTTGTAAGTATATCTACGGAAATCGAATCATCCGGTGGCCCGTATCTTAAAGCTGGATAATCTCCAAGTAGATCTGTTTCAGAGATTTCTTCTATGGAGCTGTCATCCCATACGGATTTTAAGGCTTTTTTCGTTTTAACTATATTATCCGCGGTAGGTTTTATAAAAATATCAATATATTCCGTTGCCCTGACAACGCCGTGCAGTAATAATGCGATGCCGCCGACAATTATGTAATCAACATTATTGTTATTTAGTTGATGTATTAATTCAAGTGATTTAGTTAAGTTCATGATAATAATTTAATATAAAAATGCCTTTAATGCAAGAATAATTGTACTTTTTATATTTTTACCGTAATTTTTAAAGATTTGATTTCTCAATTCAGCTTATTATAAATTCCAAGCAGGATTTCCCGGATTTTCGGACCGATTTTTTTGGGCAATCCTGTCATCAATGCCTTGAGCTCCTGTTCATCTAAGGGTTTTCCGGGATCATAATGCGCTAAAAATCCTCCCATATAAGAAGCAAAAAACTCATGAAAGAATGTCTGATTATTCCTTATTTTCCCGGGGAGTTTGGAAGTTAGAAGATTTATATCATCTTCTAATAATTCTTCAAAATAGCGTAAGATAAAGTGGGATATTTCATGGAAAAGCTGATTTTTCGGTCCCTTTTCATCAAGCGCGCTTTCAAATATCCCGCCCTTTTTATAATTACAGCATACGATTTTCAAATCATCCCGGTAAACTCCTAATGCTTTTGCAGCTCCTAAAATAGCGCCTTTTTCATTTGTCTTAAGTCTATCAGCAACTATAATTAAGATCCCTTCTTTTTTCATTCCTTCTGTCACTTTAGCAGGCAGCATTTTAAGATCATTTATTATTTCCATCCTATCCCGGTATGAAACAGTACCCATTATCATATTATTAAGCTCTTTTTCTTCGGGAGAAAGATTTTTATATAACGGAGCTGTTATTTTCATATATTCTTTATGCCGTTCTCTCAGCTCTTTCTTTATATCAGGGCTGAATGAATTATATTCACCAATAAGCTTGTTAACCTTATCAAGATTTTCTTCTCCAAGAATTGAAAAGATTTCCTCATTTAAATAAGCGGCTCCCTTTTTAAACTTGATAATAGGGGAGATCCTCATTATTTCTTCATCTTCAAGGCTTATATTTTTTTCTTTAAAGATACGGCTTAATTCACGTTTTAGCGCTTTAGCAGTATCATGTTGTCTGCAAAATCTGGTGATAATTTCTGTTCTAAAGTCTTCAGTAAACCATTCTGCTGTCTTCTCATAAGCAGCTTCGGGGTTTTCTTTAGATGCTTTTTCAAGAATATATTCTATTGAATCCTCTGCTTTCATGCGTACAGATTTGTTTGGATCATCTAAAACTTCTACAAGGTTGGGGATTAGATCTATTGCCGCGGCACCGAAACCTCCTAACTCTTGGGCTGCGCTTGTACGCACGGTATCATGAGGATCTTTCAATGCTTTTGCAAAAGCGCTCAGGGTCTCTTTTAATGCGACTCCTGTTCTTCTTAGACCCCACAGGGCTTTTCCGCGCACCATAGGGTCAGGGTCATTTATTGCCGCATTTACTAATGTCTCTATAGCCGCGGGAGCTATATCTTTGGGATAAGGAGCAAAGTCATATAAGAAGCCTGATACGGCTCTACGGGTAAACACATCATTACTTCCCATTGCCGCTATAAGGCCGAAAAGTTCTTTTTCTTTGCATATAGTTTCTTTAGTTTTCTCATGCGGGAATAGTCTTGGGCTTACAGAAGCAAATACTTTGACTGTATCTTCTAAAGTCTTAAATTCTTCCAGAATCTTATGATAGACTGTCAGGTCTTCAGGACTTTTTGCCATCAAGGGCAGATCGGCTCTCTTTGTTTTAGCGGATATAGAAGCATCTTCAAATAGATGAGGGTTATTATTATATGCACCCGGGGTTGTGATAATAAGGTCTGCTTCTTCTGCCATCTTACCGGTAAGCTTTATGGCAGAAGAGTTTGTGCCTTCTTCTGCTTTAATTACGACAGGTACAGCATTTATATTATCCTGTATGTTACAGTTCAGCAGGTTTTTAAAGGCAGCTGCAGCAGTGGCAGACTCTGCCTGGTTATCTTCAGTTACAAACAATACCTTTATAGGGGGTGTTTCATGGTTAAAAAACGCGTGTAAATCTTCAATTACTTCTTTGGTAAATTCCGGTGAGAATTTTTCAGTTTTGCGTGGTTTATTCAGTATTGCCTCAAAAAATCTATCCGGGGTTCTTTTGCCTTCTTTTATCTCAAGAAGTATATTAGTTATTCCTTCAGTTATTAAGTATTCTCTGCTTTTATCTCTAAAATTCTTATGCAGTTCACTTCTGCGGAGTAAATAAGCGGGTAAATCTTGTGCAACTTCTTCAGGGCTCATCTCTATTTCTATGATTTTTTGAGCATGCGGCTTTATCTTATCTTTTAGAATAATATTATTTTTAGCATATGAATGAGCATCAGAAGTTATGAAAATAATATCAAAGTCATCAAGATTTTTATCTGCCAGCAGTTTGCCGTCAGATACTCCGGCAGAGTCTACTTCAAATTTTCCGGAGAACAGCTCTTTAAATGTTTTTTCGGCATCTATGCTTCTTGTCTGATTAGCATTGCATACAAAAAGTACTTTTTTAACAGGTTTGCCTTCTATAGCTTTTTCAAAGATGTATACCGTAGAATCTATAAAAAGCAGTTGGTCTAGCTTCCGTGATATTTCACTGAAAAACTCAATAAAATTATCCTTTAATAGGCAATCACCTTTGGTATTATCTATAAGTATAAAATCTCTTAAAGCTTCTGCGAAACAGCTAACGGAGGTATCGGATTTTAAGAGCCTGCTTATTTCGGAATCGGCTTTCATATATTCAGTAAGTCCGTATTCCTCCAGCATTTCTCCCGATAAAGCTCTAACTGCCGCGGGCTCAATTTTAGATTGTAACGTTGTTTTCCATAGTTTTTCATAAAATTCTACAACCTTTTCCCACCCGTATTTTTCATTAACATTTTTAAATATCTGATAAAAAGATTTCCCCTTTACTCCTTCTATACCGGTAGCTTTCATTGAGGTTTTTATTGCAGTTGTCATTGTAGCTTTATTTGCTGGTTCCCCGTTCATGGGGGTAGTAGGCCTGGAGAATCCTTTGGCATCATTTGGTCTTCCCTCACCGTTGAATAATTTACTGACCGGGTCAGTGCCGGGTTTTGATGTAGGAGATGTATGGCCCTGTCTTGGTGCAGGCGGCTGGGGTTTTCCTTGTTCCCGCCATATAGCGTCGAAATTTTGCATAAGATCAAAGAGTTTTTTATCCAGGCTTTTCAATTGTGCGGGATCTGAATAATAGAGTGTAAAAAGATCTGCAAAGAATTCATTTAAAGGTCTATCTTCAGAAAGAGCATCTATTTCTTTTGTTATGAATCCCTTGAAAGGTTTTCCGTTTATTTCGGCCTCTAGATATATTAAATAGCCAAGGTAATATTTATGTTTTGTAATTTTTACTTTATATCCTTCATCCAATTCTAAAAACAGTTCTTTGCCGTAAAGTGTACTTAAGGCATCATCATCTTCTAGATATTCAAACATTGTTGTATATATAATAGATGACATTTCCAGTTTTGGAGCGATCATATCTTTAAAATCAGCAAACCAGCTTTTTATATAAGGTTTTTCCATTAATAATTTAAATACAGTATGAGCAATTTCGTGTAAAGTTGTACTTTGAGACTTATCACCGATATAAGCCTTATTATTTTTGGCAAAACCCGTAGTATGGCCTTTGAGTAAGTCTAAATTTTTCTGGATTTCCCGATCGGCAGGGTAGAAAATTATTTTAGAATTCCTTAAATTTAATTCACTGACAATTTTCGGAGGTAGTGGTTCTAATGCATTAATAATAGCAGTTAAAGATGCGTCCTTAAGGATTTCCCCGTGTAACATATTTGTAATTTCTACAGGATATTGTCCTGCGTACTTTGTGGCGAATAATTTTCCATAGATGCCGCCCGATGTATGTTCTAATTCCTCAGCTTTTTTCTTAAATCTTTCAAAAACAGGTTCAAGTTTATTTAACTCTACATTAAAAACCATATTTACAGGACAAACATTCTGGTGGTAATGATATAATGCCTTATATATATTTATAACTTTCATTACCCCTTCGTATTCAAAGTTAAAAGCTTCTATAACATCATTAAAGTTTTTAGTTTTTAAATTTTCAAAATTTGAGATTGCAAGTTTTGCCGCAGATTCACATTCTTTTAACAGCTCTATAGTTATTTTGCTTACGGCAATCATAAAAACATATTCTTCCGTATCGTATAGTTTTTCTTGTTCGTTTAATTCTAATATAAGGGCTTTTATTTTTTCTGTAGGATGTCCGAGTATTTCGAGTTTCTCTAAGAATTTGTTAAAATTACCGGCATAGTCTGCAGAAATACCCGGTTTATCTGTTTTTGCTTTTCTTAAAAGATCTGACCATGATTTTTCATTAAACTGTAATTCCGGGATTTCATATTGTCCCCAATCTTCCTCTGAATGAGAGAGAGCTTCTTTTTCGCCTATATAATTTTCTAAAATATACCCCTTTATATCTTCCTTAGTCTCAAGAGAATATTTATATACCATATGAGCTCTATATTTAATATCTGCAAAATTATTGCTTTGGAAAAGAATTAAAAGGTTGCTAGTAGAAGGAAATTTTATTGAAAAATCATTTTCTTTTGAGTTTTTCAGAAGTTGTTTCCATTCTTTTTGAATATTAATGTTTCTGAGAAGATTCGTCCATGGATAATCTTTACCCGCAATATCTCTGCCTCCGGGTGTGGGGCGGTTTGGTTTATCTGCTTTTGCTCCGGATACTCCCATTGTAGGATCGGAAGGTCTTGAAGTAGGAGAGATATGGTTGTGTAATGATGCAGGCTCTAATCTTCCTGTATCATTAGGTATCTCAATTACAAACCTTGCTCCATTTTTATATGAAGTATCTAAATATATTTCCCATCCGTAGTATGAGAGAAGCTCCCTTATTCTCCATAGCCCGTAGCCTGTGCCTCTTTCTCTGGTTGTAAATCCTTTTTCAAATATCTTTTCACTATTCTCAGGAGGAACTCCGGGAGCGGTATCTTCTACAATTATCTTTCTTTTACCGGGTTCTGTTTCTGTTCTTAGGGTTATTGTATTATTTGAGCTTCTATCGGCCTCTTCTGAATTATCCAGTAAGTTTTTAAGCACAAACCTTAATAGTCTTGGGTTTGAGAAAACTTCAAAATTCCAGGGAATCTCGGTTTCAGTATTCATATCATTATAGCAGTATCTTAAAAGTCTTCCGGAGAACTCTAAAAGAGGAATGCCTTCCCTTTCTTTAAGCATATCATCTTCTCTTATGGGAACAGATCTCTGCATATCTTCCATGGAGTAATGAATATAATCTAATCTATCCATTACCTCCGGGGAGATGTGTTCGCCTTCTTGAGACTTTATATCATTTACTATATCTATTATTTCCTGTGCTCTTTCAGGGAGGCTGTTAAGGAACAGGTCTATATCGGATTTTAAAACATTAGATTCATTCCCTATAATACCGTTGCCTAAGAATACCCTGCAATGTTCGTCACTGAAAGATTTTAATGCATCCTCTAGTCTTACTAAAAGGGGAGAACTGCGGGTTTGCTTAATTTCATATATGACGTCATAAATGTGACGTAAATTAGGATTTAAAATATGGAATAGTTCTGCCTTTTCCGTGCTTGATATTCTTTCTTCAGGCGGTATATTATGGTAAATCTGTTTTGATATAAGGTGGGTACCGGCTCTGCCATAAAACCTTTCAAACCTTTTTAGATTACCACTTTCCTCACAAGCTATGTGAGCTGCTTTTAAAAGCTCAGGCATAAGTTCTTCATCAATCTTTTTATCCAAAGCCTTTAGGGTTTCTTTCTGGTTCGGTGTCAGTCTGCTTTCCTTGCCGGCACTGAAAATTTGAGTGCTTGTGTTTATAAGTTCTTCCCTGTATTTTAAGAGTTTATCTATATCGGTTGTTTGTGGTGTAGTTAATTTGCTGATCTTATGGGATAATGCTGTTATTTGAGGAGTTAATGCATTTTCTATGGCAGGTGCGGGCTCTCTTTCATTTATTGATTGAGATAATTTAAAGTTTTCATAATTTGTACTTATGTAATATTCTTTCCAGTTCAGATAATTATTGAATTTGAAGAAGCTGTCCTTCATATTCTGTATCATTTTTAACAGTCCGGCATCCTGTATGTTAAGGTTGTTGAAATCAATACTCTCAAATTCTGCCGCAGCTGCCCTTGCCTCTTTTATAAACTGTGAGAAGTCTTTACCAAAGGAATCATAAAAAGTTGATTTATCATAATTCCAGCAGTCCGTTATGGTAGTAAGTCTAGTATGCAAACTTTTTATCTCTGCAGATATGTTTTCTAAGGTTGATATTACATCCGGAGAAGAGAGGCCTGCTTCTTTAGGTTTTTTCTTAAGCTCTGTAAGGGATTCTAATATACATGGCATAAGTACGGTAATCCCGTCTTTCATAAACAGCAGTATACTGCCTTCGGTAGAAACACGCATAACAACGTTATTATGGGAAAGAGATGTGAGAAGTCTTGCTATATTCCTGTTGTTTTTAACCTCTTCGGGTAGAGGCTGGCTGAGTGCAATAATTTTCCTTCTAGTATTTTCTTCCAACTTTGTTAATCTCCTAAGGACATCATGGAAGTATTTATTAATAACTTCATCCTTAGCTGTTGATAACAGCAGGCTGCTTGCACTTATATCGGATATC
The DNA here is from genome assembly GCA_043814095.1 of Armatimonadota bacterium. GTDB lineage: Bacteria > Vulcanimicrobiota > JACPDS01 > JACPDS01 > JBDRKI01 > JBDRKI01. The sequence goes on from JBDRKI010000032.1 coordinate 46,307, forward strand.
TTGCAGGATTCGGTATAAAGTTTTGCCAGCTCTCCAAATATCTTTATAGAGTAAGTATGGTACATTATCATTTCGGTCTCTGTTAAACTCTGTTTCCTCCAGAGTCTATCCAGCCTTACAAACTCGCTTTTTATAGTTTTATCCAGGCATTTTGTTATAAAAGCGATATTGGATAATATTACTTCTCCGGGTTGAGTTGTAAATATTTCCAGTATAGAATTAAATTTTACAAAAGCGTTTGCAGAAGGATTTGAGATAAGCTCTGCTGTCTTTTCAGGGAGTGATACATTTACTACAGGCTTTACTGTACTGGCAACCCTTCTTACATGGGCTTCCGGCAGCTCTATTATAAATTGTGCGCCTTTTCCGTAGGTGCCGTTTTCATATATCCTGCCACCTGCGGCTTCTACTCTTTCTTTGATGATGGGCAGGCCGATCCCGGTTGAAGCAGAAGATACACCTTCTTTCCAGATTGTTTCCTTGTTTATTTCAGATACCTTACCGCTTCCATCAGGTTCTGCAGAAGGTATACCCGGGCCGTTATCGCCCAACATGATTCTTATCCAGCCGCGGGATTCTGTAACATGTATATAAACACTGTATACTCTGTCTGTGTATTTTTTCTTATCTTCCGCAATCTGCCTGTTAAATGCATTCATTGCATTTTCTAAAAGGTTGTGGATTATAAAATTGTAGTTTTCCTGCTCTAAAAATTTCGGCATGTCCCTTGGAACAAGAACAGTAAAACTTACATAACTTTCATTTTTTAATGGTGCGGCTGCAAGCATACCGACAGCACAGTGGGTTAAATAAAACGGAGAATCTTTTCTTGAAGATACATACCTGAGGATATTTTCGGAAAATTCGGCTATTGTTTTTTCTCTGGAACCCTCAGGCATCAAGCTTAAAATCTGAACAGCAGCTCTTCCGGGGTTATCAAGTAAGATATCAATTAATTCTTGAAAGATTTCGGGTTTAGAAATGATAGTTTCAGCATTTTTAAGTTCATTTTTTACCTTCTGCAGTAGATTATCAATTTCTACAATCCCGGAGATTAATTCATGCAAGTTTTCTGTTAGTTTTTGAGTTAGGTAAGGTTCTTCTAATTTTTCATACTTATAATTATTAATATCAAATAAAGATTCGCTTTTGGTAATAAGCTCTTTTGCTTTTTTAAGAATAACTTCAAGTTCGCTTTTAAGTGTTTCGGGGCCTTTCAGATATTTTATAGCAGTGTCTAAAATTGATACAAATCCCTTTTGAATTGCAGTTCTTATTTCGTGTGTCACTATAGAAAGTTTTCTGGATGCAGCACCGGAGATCTCTTTTTCCGGTTCTACAGGTGTAAGATCAATTTTAAACCTTGTACCTACACCCGGGGTGCTTTCTATAGATACTCTTCCTCCGTAAGATTCTGCAATCTCCTTTATATGATGGAGCCCCTGGCCTGTTCCTCCTTCTGTTACGCCTTGAGTCCAGACAGATTTGGTATTAATTGGAGGTATCTCGCCGTTAGCATCAGGTTCTGCAGAAGGTATACCCGGGCCGTTATCTTGTACCATAAGGTATTTTTCATTATCAGCATGGACATTTATAGTGATGCAGTATGTTTTATCTTTGTATTTCTCAGGATCTTTTTCTATTTCCCTGTTAAAGGCATTTATGGCATTTTCAACAAAGTTTTGAACTGTAAATTCAAAATCATCAGGCTTCATTAACCGGGGACAGTCTCTTTCAACATAAACACAGAATTTAACATGACTTCCGTTTTTTAATTTTGTAGCCTGGAATGTACTGGCAACGGAGTTGGCAATATAAAAAGGACCATCCTGTCTGGAAGAAATATATGATTTAATATTTGCAGGAAGTCCTTCTTTGATCTTTTCAGCGGATGCTGAAGGTATAAGTGGTAGAACCTGAAGCATAGCTATTGCCGGTAGTCTGAGAGCAGTATCTATCTCTTTTCTAAGTTCATCTGTAAGATCTTTGCCTTCTCTTTCGTATTTAGCTTCTCTTAAGCCGCTTTCTATATCCTGCATCATATTATTAATCTCTATAATTTGTGAGGCAAAATAAGTTAAGAATCCTGTAAGTTTCTGTGTGAAATGCGGTTCTTGTGCATATATTCCCGTGAAGTTTTTATCAGTCAAAGTATCATCCAGTTCCTTATATAATAAACCCGATTTGGTTATAATATTTCTTATGATTTGTTTTATTTCTTCATTGCCTGATATAAATCTAAAATATTTATGTAGATGACTAGCAATACCGACTAAAGGCGCTCTTAGGTGATGAGTTGTCCTGGAGAGCTGTTTTGTATTTGCTGTATCTTTAGCGGGCATAGCTGCGTCTTTACCCGCATCCATTGAAAGCACTGTTGTTTTTATTTCAGGCCTTACTTCCTGCGGTGCAGGCACGATACCCCCGCCTGCTACTGCAACAGCTGGTTTGGGCACAAACAGGTCTGCGGCTTTCTGGAGGAGGTTTCTTTTTCCTGTTCCGCCTGACGGGGGAGGAGGTCCTAAAGGATCATCGGGTCTATTAGGATTTATACCCGGCCAGTTTACTTTCAGTTCTTTAGGTTCTGTAAGTTCATTTAAAAGATTATTTAGATGTCTTCTTCCCTGACCGTTTAATTTATTATTGTATAAATCTTCAAATAAAGATCTGAGAGTATCAAGTACATCTTTATCGGGTATCTTATAATGTATTTTTAATGCGTTATAATACTGTGAGCTTCTGCCTTCTGCCATGTAGTCATGCAAAAGATTATAGAAAACGGAGGAAGACTGTTCCAGTAATTCCGGGGGATTGTTAAGGTTTAAAGTCTTTCTAAGTATGTCTTTATAGTATTCCGTAAGTACGGCTGTTGTAACCTTAAATTTTATATCAGTAACTTCTTTTGTTTTTAAAGACATCTCGCCGACATCTACATTTAATAAAACTCCTTCGCAGGTTTTATAGTATTCTTTAAGAAATTCCGGAGTTATGTTCTGTTCGTCTTTATACGGGTTTAGGACAGCCCCTATTTTGTTTTTTGCGTCATTTAGGATGCTGTTTGTTAATACAGCCCTGTTTTCTTCTGACATAACATCATTAGCTGCGTCTACGGCTTTAGGGGGAAGTATTTTCTTTAATTCTTCTCCGTAGTATTTAAGTAGTTCCTGGTAATATTCCACAACCTTTTGATTGGCGGGTTCTTTTTCCATTGTTCCGTATAGCTTATCGACCGTATCCATGAGCAGGCTGAAAGGTTCCATATGATCTTTTGTGCCCATCTCCAGGGGTTTCAATTTTTCATACAGTTCAAGCCCTGTTTTATAATAAAATTCTCCTGCAAGTTCGTACTGTCTGTGTTTAAAAGCAAGGTCACCTGCTTTTATTTTTTCATGGAAGGTTTCAGCTTTAGCATAAATTTCTAAAAGATGCTCATGGCTAAGGGTTTTGAAAAGTGCACCTTTAACACGGTCTATAAATCCCGGGGTTACGGGGTAGGGGTCTTTTTCTCCCGGATAATCTTTACCCGCAATATCTCTGCCTCCGGGTGTGGGCCGGTCAGGTTTATCTGCACGTCCTCTGAACGGGCCTGTTGTAGGATCTGATGGTCTTGAAGACGGGGGAGTATGCCCCGGTCTTTCCGGGGATGTGTGGCGTACAGAAATTTCCATACGGCCCATCTCTTTATATAAACCCTGGAGGAGTTTTATCAGTTCTCTTACATCAGGAAGCAGATTCTGATTGTTTTGGAAGAATCTGTTCTCGATTATTTCTGATTCAGGTATCATCTCTGTTGCCAGAATATCACCCTGCTCCTGGCTCATCATAAAATCGGTAAAGCAGTCTGCAAAGAACATGCCTAAAAGTGTATTTTCAGGCATTCCCTGGTCAATGTAAGTTTTTAAATAGGGTTTGGAGTATATAAAGTTTCTTATGTTCTGGATCTTGTCATATAGTACTTCACTTTTGGAAGCGGAATAGAGTATTGCATAAGCTGTTGCATTAAATACATTTTCGGGAGTGAAATGTCTTGTATTATAATCAAGATTTTCTATCCCGAGAGATATTGTTCTGCTGTGCGCTTTGGTTTCAGCGGGTATTATCCCGGTTCTTTCCCCGAACCCTATATCTGTTATATACATCCAGCCCTTGCTTTTAAGGTATCTTATAAGGGGGCGGGGGAGCTGTTCAAGTATATTTATAAGTTCTATACGCCAGTCTTTGCGGAAATTGCCAAAAAGCATCTGGTTTATCTCTTTCTGACGGTCGGTCAGAGTGTTCTGAAAGCCTTCTGAATTTTTCAGGTATTCAGACTGCATAACGCGCAGGAGCTTTCTCATCTGCGGAGCTGTCCTGTTCAGCTCCGCAACAAGATTTATAATTTCGGCTCTGGCTTCTACTTCTAAAACATGTGTATCCCTTATTTCAAATCTGCCTGTTCCCTGATTAAAAGTTATAATCTCAAAAAAATCTACATTATTTCTGTCTAATAGTCTGTTAAGGGTGTTTTCCAAATCCTTAATATTCTCAGAGATCTGTCTTGCTTGAACAAATTCATCGGTTGTTAAGAACATAGAAGATTCGTAAAGGTTCTGCAGTTCATTAATATGGAATTCCAGCATATCCGGAGGTATATTTAAAGCTTTTGCTATTTTTGTCCGGGTTTCTGCATCTGAGGTAAGTATTTTATTAAGTATACTTACAGGATCTTTTACTTTGAATTTCTGTGCAAGTTTCTGCAGGCTCTTAGGATCAAAACCAAATGTTAATTTACTGAAATCACCAGAGCTGTAATTTTTACCGAGTTCCTTTAAAAAATTAATTTCCTGTCCTGTTAAAGAACCGCACTTGGCAAATGAGGACATAAGGTTTTTAAAACCTTCTAATTGCATTGCCGTGGGAACTTCCGGTACGGCAGGTGCTCCGCCTGCGGGTACGGGGCTGGGGACCCCGCCTATGGAACCCGCAATATTATTTATGCCTCTGGCTGCCTGTGCCGCTGCATCTTCAATAAATCCAGGATTGCCGCTGCCCGGGAACCAGCGTTTTATCCATCCTCTAATCCAGCTGCCCAAAGTTCTTTTGGGCGGTTTTGTTATTCTGCCGCTGTCTTTTCTTTTCGGTTGGGATGGGGGATCGGTATCATCCGTTTTTCCGATTGCTTCTTTTATTTTAGATATTGTATCTTTTAATTTAGGATCTTCTGATATATCATCAGGTATCTGCTTAAGCAGTTTTGAAATCTCTTCGCATTCTTTTTGTTCAAGGTATGCTTTATTTGTAAGCAGGGCTATTCTGTCCGCAATATCTTTATAATATTTGTCTATTAAGGTATTGATATTTTGTACTATTTCGCTTTTTAATTTAAGGTCTTCTGTTTTTTGGAGAAGAGCGCGGAATTCTTTAAGTACCGCATTGCATTTAAAAATATATCTGTTAATGGTCTTAAATGATATATCTTTTATATCCATTAGTTTGTTTAAGGTTTCAAAGCTTTTTTGAGAAACTTCTGAAAATTCTTCAGTTTCACAGCATGCCGATACGGCTTTTTTAAATTTTACCAGTTTGATTTTTAAAGCATTATCTTCCAGTACTTCACCGGGTATATTATTTAGAAGTTTTAACAGTTCTTTGAGCTTATTTGCGGTGGGGGTATCGTTTTCTGATCCGAGATTAACTAAAGATTCCAGCTTATTCAGCAACCCCGGATAAAAATTCTTCCTGAAGTATTTTTTTATTCCCCGCACTTGCGGCTTTGTCTCTTCTTTTAAAGCATTATCTTCCAGTTTTTCCGCTGTTTCGAACAGTTTGTTTAGTCTTTCAATATATTTTTGAACCGTTTCAATATTCCATTCGGTTACAGAGGTGTAATCGGAATAAAACTGTTCTTTTTTAGAAAGCAGGGAGGTTACTTTCTCTTGTTCTATTTTAAGTTTTCTTAAAGTACTTTTATCGGGTGACGGAGTTTTTACTTCGGGCTTAACCGGTTCTGTTTCGGGTAAGGGACTAGCTTCCTTAAGAGGGACTGTTCTTTTTTGTATGCTAAATTCAAGGTCGAGCCCTTCAAACCATACTTTAACCTCGTATTCTCTGGCCGGGAAATATTTATAAAGGAGTTTTTCTAATCCTTTGGGATCTATGTTCTTATCAATATAATCTGAGACTTTAATATAGATTTCCGTTAATTTTTCATCAGGTATCCCAAATTGAGATTGAAGTTCTGTCAGTTTCCGGAAGTAATGGTCTTTATTGAATAACCTGCCGGCTGTTGTGCGGATAGTCCTGTAAAGAGGCGTGCATGAGGGGAGAAGATCTTGCCTTTCACGTATGGCATCCATATAATCATCATGCAGTAAAAAGAACCTGTACAGGATGACCTTATAGATCCCGTTTTCTTTTACTACCGAAAACATAATACGGCTGCCGGTATCTTTACCCGCCTGTACGGATCCCAGCTTTATCCCCTCAGGCCCTTTATATTGCTGCAGCGTTTTAAACTGGTAAGGATTATCCCCGGTAGGTATTGCCGTTTTATGGGTCTGCTTACAAAAATCCCTTTCTATTATTTCAGGGGAAATATTCCCTTTTTTAAATATTTCTCCCAGAACTTCTAAAAGACGCGCTTGATATTCTTTAGGAAGAGACTGAAGATCATTTAAATATTTGCCTCTGCGGTCTATTTCTACATGGATTGGCATGTTGTTTTCCCTGAAAGCGTTATTAATCTTATCAAGTTTGCGAGTTAGGTCGTTAAGGCTTTTTAATTCATCTTCATTATAGACCAGGCACTGAAATAAAGTTTCATTTATGGCCGGAATGTCTGTTTTTCTAAAACCCAGCCTGAAGAACGCGCCTGTGATATAATGATGTTTGAATTTTTTTATAAAATTTACAATATCCGTTATTTTTGTTTGCTTGTCATCTGTTAGTTTTCTAAAATCGTCTTCAAGGGCAGCCAGAACTTCTTTTGTCTGCGGTGTTTTGGGTATTTGCAGGACATTATTAAAATAATTGCCCAGATCTTTAACGGCAGCTTGTAAGTCTTGAGGTTTTAGGGCAAACCGCTTAACCAGGCTTTCTAATTCTTTTAAAGAAGTTTCAAGGCTGGATTCTTGTGCCGAGGACTTAATGCTCTTTAACGCTTCTGTAACCTCTAATATTTTAATGCCGTTAAAGCAGTGCGCGTTTGCTATTAAACTGTCGACAAGACGGGTGATTCTTTCTTCAAGGCGTTTCCTTGTTTTTATTGACGGTGTCGCTTTTGACAGTTTGGTAGTTAAGATTCCATATAGGACTTGTTTTTCTTCCAGTAAGACTTCAAATAGCAGAGTTTCAAAAAAGTAATTTGCTGTTACGGGATTTAAATCGATTTTTTTGTCTATAAATGTTTTTCTTAATAAGAAATTGTTCATTACGCATTTATAGATAACCTCTATGGGTATGGTATCTATTATTCTAAATGCTTCTTCGGGCAGTATGCTTCTTAAATCATACAGTCCTACTTCTATGTCATACTTAGGAATATGGCCGCGGCTTCCGTTTGTGCCGTTCATGGCCAGCGTTGCCGGTGTAACCGGTTTGCCGAGACCTGAAGAGTTTGCTCCTGCGGGGGCAAATGCAAGAGGAGGCGGCAAGATTGTTTTAAATATACCGGGCTTTTTCCCGTTTTCGGCAGCAGGCGGATTATCTTTTTTTGTTTTGCCTGATTTCGGAATGCTGTCCGGTGGTTTTTGGTATCTATTTCTAATAAGTTCCAGTTCTGTTTTTCCGAGTATCTTGCTTGCCTGGTCTTCAGGTCCTATTTCTCTGAGAAGCCATTCTAATAACTCTTGTGCTTTAAGCAGGTAAGTATCAGTTAGCCCCGGAGTTATATTATTTAACTTGTTGGATTTATATAATTCATCTAACTTCTTATAAAGATCGGGGTAATAAGTATAGACAAGAGAATGCTGTATTTTTAATAATTCTTTTTTAGAATCAGTATTGAGATTTTCCATTGAAAATTGATTCAGTGTAGATTCAAGCAGTCTGTTACATGCACAAAGATAATTATTTAATATCACGACATTGTATTTTTTATATCCTTTATAAGTATCCAGGTTTCTAATCTGTCCGCTATAAAGTACATTTATATTTATTTTAAAGGTTCCGTCGTTTGAGCCAGGAGCAGAGCTCCTCTTAAATTCAGGTTTTTCAAGTCCTCCGGCTTCTCCATGTGTTGCATTATTCTGCATAATAGGAGGAACAACAGGGACTCTCATACCCTGCGGGCTTACACCTGCCGGCCTTTCAGCCGCAGCTTGGGGTTGAGGTATAATATTACCCAAACCTTTTTTAAATGTATCTAGGGTAGATTTTGCACAGCTTTTAGCCGCATCAAGCGCTTCTTTAGCGGCAGCGGGCATTTTTCTTTCAGGCACTTTATGCGGAGCCGGTTTATCGGTGCCTGTAACAGTAGGTGCGGAAGGCGGCTTGCCGCCTTTATCTTTCTTTTTCTTCTCAGTTTTCTTCTTCTTTGCTTCTTTGAATTTATTAAAGTCAATAACATTATCAGGTTTTGCTTTTGCTTTGGTTTTAGTATGTGTTCTTACAGATTCCGGAATAGCGGTATCGGTAGGTGCTTTCAGGTGCATTACTTTTACTACTTTACCGTTTGATGTAAGAAGGGCTAATCCGCTTCTTACGGCTATATCTATATTCTTAGGTTTTAAACCGTGCATTGTTATCAGTTTTAAGACGGTATCGGTCTGTTCTCTGGTAAGAGGGGTATTGTTAATGTAGAATTTGAGCCCTTCTTTAGTATCCCTTACTTCAAGAGCAAAATCGCCTTTTTTAGGTACAATACCCAGCTCGCCTAATTCTGTGAATATTGCTTCTGTCTTATGGGAATTCAGCCTTACATTCCCTGTCTTATTATCCATTACGGATAATACCGTCTCACCGTTTAAAACCTCTGCCCTTAATTTAAGGTTTCCGCCTTTAGCCTGTTCAGGCCTTATGCCGTTTTTAAGGAGAGCTTCTATTAAGGGTTTGCTTGATGAATGTGAATATATTGTATCGTTTATTGATACATAGACATTTCTTTTGCTGTCTTTATGCAACTTGATATTGAATTCTATGCTTTTGCCTTTAAAATGAGCAGGCAGATGGCTTAACATTGACGCAATAAGTATCCCCTGGAATGAGAAGTATGCAGATATTTTAAGATTATCACCTGAGCTCATTGTATGTTTAAACTCATCAATTAAGCCTTCAAGGCCTTCATAGGATGAGAAATTCCATACAAAGAGCTTTGCGGCAAGGGGGTTAACGGTGCAGTGGAACATCATTGCGGGGAAATCATATGCCATGCCTTTAGCCGCGCCTATAACAAGCTCGGCTACATATCTTTCGGGACTGCCTGAAGCCTGTATATCTTTTATTATCTCGTTCTGTGTGCGGATGTACCCCGGCATGGCAGATTCTATATCCTGAACCCCGTCAGATGTTTTCTTATGGGCGAAAGATAACTTATCTGTATCTACGGTAGTTATCTTGCCAGACCTATTATCTTTAAAGCTTAAGGTTTTAGTATTTTTAAGATATCCGGCTATATCTGTAAGGGATTTATTCCCTTTAACAGGTTTAAGAAGAAGTAAAAATCCGGGCGCTATCTCTAATGCGTTAGAATTTTTACTCAAGTTTACTTTTTCTTCTATTACTTTATGAGATATTATCTTGAATAAGCTTTCTTTGAATTCATTTTCAGTTTTTTGAGCTAATGTTTTGTATTCTTTAACAGGAGCAGTAAAATCATGCCTGTTATTATATGTGACAACATCTACCGCCGCTTTAAATGCGGTTGTTACTGCATCCGCATCGGGACCGTATTTTTGTTTCATTTTCTCATTAGCGGCTATATATGCCCTGCCTGCCCTGGGAGTTTTAGCGATAAGGATAAGTATCTGATCAAGTTTTTCTACTAAAGCGTTTAAAGGCGCTGTATCCTGCCATCCTTTCTTTTCTTTCTTCATTCCCAGCGTTACCGCGTGAGTTTTTTTAATCTTAACGGTTTTGTTTGTGCGTTTGTCCACTGCAGTTATTATATCTTTTTCAATCTTTACGATATTGTATCTATCCTTTAAGCCTGCAAGG
>JBDRKI010000033.1:0-13462 GCA_043814095.1 Armatimonadota bacterium
GTGTTCCTCAGACCGGAGATTTGCCGCCCGCTTCCTTCAGATTCCACCTCACGATGGACACCCTTGCGTTAAGCTAACTGCTAATGCTATCTTCGCAGTTCGAGACTTTCACTCTATAGACAGTACCCATGTCGGGCACACTAAAAAAACCTCCGGATCTCTCCGGAGGTTTGTAAGTGTGAGTGGCCTTTATATTTTATGCTTTTTTGTTCTTATTATCTTCGGGTTTAATTCTGCTTGCCAGTCTCTGTACAGGCTTTTTATTGGCATATGCAGCGCCTTCTTTTTCCTGATCGTCTTTTTGAACGTCTTCTTTGCTGAGCCTGTTTTCTTTTGAGTATGCTTTGAACTCTATCTTACCTGAACCTTCGTCTTCATTTGCCGCACCGGAAAAATCTGCCTTCTGGTTAAATTTAGCTTCCTGCATATTTACAGGTTTGTCCTGAGCTACACCCTGGGTTTCAGCTGTTTTCTTCTGACCGGCTTCTTTAACCAGTGTATTTTCCCCAATCAGCTTATCTTTCGCGGATGCCTGTTCTTCATTATTTTCCTTAATCTCAAATATACCCGCATCAGCCGCTTTAGTCTTCTTATCTTCTGACTCTATGCCTTTAACCACAGCGGTATCTTTACCCTGTTCCTTATCGCCTTTTTCCTCTGTTTTTTCCTGGTAAGCCATCTTAGCCTGTACCGCGTTCTCATCTTGGTCTAATTTACTTAAGTGCTCTTCTTTATTTTCTTTGAGCTCGTTGACTCTTTTTGCCTGAAAACCAAGAGCGCTTGTCATATCAAGAGACTGCTGTCCCACCATTTCAACCAGCCTTGTACCTATATTCATTGCAACCTGGTCTGCTTCAGATTTCTTCTGTGCTATCTCCTGGTTATATACGGCAATCTGCTGTTCTCTCTGCCTGGCCTCTGCCTCTACTTTTTTCTGAACATCATTAACATTATTATCAGCTCTTGTGCCTTCCTTGTTTAAAGCCACACCGGCCAACTGCATTCCGGTTCCTGCATATACCATACTCTGACCCGCCGCAGCCGTAGCGGGATTTGACATCATAGCGGTACCCGCGCTGATTAATGCCTGTCCTGCGCTCTCAAGCTTATTACCTTCACTGTGTTTATCATTAGCGTAATTAGTCATCTCGGGTATAATCTGCTGATTCTGCAAGTCAGCTATCTTTTTCTGGTTTGCCTGTTCAACTTCATTTGCTTTATGCAGTGTTTCCAGATTTTTTGCTGCATCTTTAGCAGTGCCAAATATATTTTCTACTCCTGATTTAATGCCTTCATTGGTTTCTATATCATTTTCAAGCTTAAACATTCTTTCTTCTTCTACCCCTATCTCTTCATCCATTATAGCGGCATCGCTTTCTTTCTGCCCTTTTATGTCGCTGGCTGTTTCTTTAAGCTGGAATTTATCTGCACCTTCAGAGTCAAACTCTGCTGTTACGGATTCGTCCATGCCGAGTGAACCGATATCAAAACCTTCAGCTATATTTTCACTGTTCTGGTTATTAAAGGGACTGAATTTTTCTTTTTTAAGAATATCTCCCATGCCGGCCTGTTCTTTAATATCGCCTTCTTTTTCGCCTTTTCCAAACTGGGCTAATTTCTTATCGAATTCTTTTACGTTTTTAACTCCGCCCTTGCCTTCTTCATCACCGAGCAGAAGATCAATAGGATCATTCTCATCTGTATAATTCATTGAGGATCTCTGTTCAACGATCTTTTTCATCTGTTCGTCATGCTTTTTATTAAAGACTTTATCGTTATTTAATCCTCTGTCTTTGTGATTCTTTACGGCTTCATCATAAGATTTATTAACTGCGCCGCTGTTATCAACATAGAGTCCCGTTGAAGGCTTTACATTGCTCTGTTTGAATTCCTGGAGTTTTTCGCCGTCTTTACTCTCTGCTGCGGGAGCTGCTTGTCCTGCTTTCGCTTTGGCTTCATTGGCTGCTTTAAGCTGTTCTGTTGCGTCTTCCATCTGCTTTAAGCTTTCTTCCAATTTTTTGCCGTTAAAAAGGAAGCTGTTTGCAAATATTTCATCAGCATCCATATATTCATCAATCTGCATCTCAGCATCTACTGCTTTATTGCTGTTGTCTAAATCGGCAATTACCTTTGCCGCTTTTTCATCATCTATCTCTTCGGGATTAATCTCTTCTTTGCCTGAAAACTCAGCCAGAGGGTCTTTGGAATCCATGTTTTTCGCGATCAGCTTATTTATCTCGTCTTCGCTTACATCCTCGCCTCTTGCTTCTGCCATTTCTTTATGTTTGGCGACAATGATTTCTTTTATTTCTTTATACTTCTTGGAAGCTTCAACTATATTGCTTTTAAGATTATCCTGTCTGTCTTCTTTAATCTGTTCATGCGCGGCTTCGCTTACCTGTTTGTTAATTTTCTGGATTTCTTCTTTTGATTTTAAGCTGCCGTCTTCGTTAAATACTATTTCCATGAATCTTTCAGGATTGGTATTGGTTGCCCATAAATCAAAACACCCGCATTCATCCTTAACAAACTGTACGGCTTCTTTATACTTTGCGATATCTTCTTCGGACATGCCTTTTACCTGGTCATCAACTTCTTCTAAGTTATTTTTGCCTTCAACTAATTCTTTAATATCGCCTTTTATTGTAAGCTTCTTTAAATTAACAAGATCCTGTACCGCATCATAATCTTCATCAATTGTTCTTTTTACTCCGTCATAACCGTTAGCTAACTCATCATTAATTTTTGCAAGTTCGTCTTCTGATACCAGCTCTCCGTCAGATTTCTTAACCAAAAATTCAAAGTATTCCGGATCTGATTCTTTTACTTTTTTCAGTTCTGAAAATTTTTCCAGATCCAGTACTTTACCTGATTCGGAAGCACCTGTTCCTTGTTCAAATCCAACCTGTGATAATGCTTTAGAATTGAGATCTTCATTAATATTAAAATTAATATCTTTAGACATAAACCACACCTCCGCCCCCCTCAATATAGAGAGGGATTCGTTCTTGGTTATTATTATAATGGGGAAAGGGGTAAAAGTAAACGAGTTTTTGTTACAATTTTGTTAACTTTTTGTTAACAAATTGTTAACATTTCAGCCCTTTTCCATATATAACTATATAGCAGAAAGCGGCTTTTTAGCCGCTTTCTTATATTAAATAATTAATAAAAATTCAACAAACACCTAGAAACCCTTATTTTATCACATATTTTTATACCCGGGTCCGCCCCCGCCTTCGGGAGGAGACCATTCTATCTGGTTATATGGATCTTTAATTTCACAGGTTTTACAGTGCAGGCAGTTTGAAGGGTTCATTTTTAGCTGTTTTTTGCCGTTTTCTTCTTCTATCTCATAAACCTCAGCAGGGCAGAATTTTGTGCATGGATTACCGTATTCTTCAACACACTTTCCGTTGCATATGCTTAGATCTTCAATTTTAAGATGACAGGGCTGATCTTCTTCATGTTTTACTCCTGAAGAATATACCTCTGTAAGGCGGTCAAAAGTGAGCTCCCCGTCAGGCTTAAACACTCCATTTTTACTTCTATCTATATACTGGGTTAACTTCTTCATATGAAGATAGTCTTCTTCTGTTTTAAACCTGTCAATAAGGCCCCTTCCTCCGGTAACAGTCTGCAAACCTATATGCATCATACCCGCAATAAGTCCCTGACTGAAACTCTGGTGAAAATTCCTTACAGAATAAAGTTCTTTCCATATCCAGCTTGATTTTATCCTGTGATCATAAAGAGATAATTTTTTGTCTGAAAAGTCGCCTGATTTTATCGCTTCAAAAAGAGTCTGAGCGGCGATAATTCCTGATTTTATCGCAAGGTGTATCCCTTTTAATTTTTTAGCGTTAAGAAGACCAGCTCCCTCGCCTGTAATAATAAAGCCGTCGCCCGAAAGTTTGCCTATTGAATAATAGCCGCCCTCAGATATCGTCTTTGCTCCGTATTCTATGAGCTTCCCGCCTTCAAGTGTTTTCTTTATCAATGGATGTTTTTTAAACTTCTGGAGCTCTTCCTGGATATTAAGCTTAGGATTCTCATAATCAAGCCCGATAGCCAATCCCAGCGCTACCGTATTATCCTTTATATGGTAAAGAAAACTGCCTCCGAAAGTTTTAAAATCAAGAGGATATCCGAATGTATGAATAATATTACCTTTTGAAAAATTTTCAGGTTTTACTTCCCATAATTCCTTAACACCTGTTACATAATTCTGGGGTGAACACCCTTTATTCAGATTAAATTTATCCATTAACTTCTGAGTTACATATCCGCGGGAGCCCTCTCCCAGTACCAGCGCTTTTACGCCTATCTCAGCACCGGGCATATGGTTGCCCTTCGGAGTGCCTTCCTTATCTAATCCCTTATCACCAGTTTTAATGCCTATTATTTTACCTTCTTCGGAGTAGATAACTTCTTTTACCGGTTCTGAAGTTAAAACCTCTACCCCTTCTGCTTCGCATTTTTTCGCAAGCCATTTTACAAAATCAGTTAATGAAATAATATAGTTGCCGTGATTATCCATGCCGGGAGGAGGTACAGGGAACCTGAACTGTCCTTTTTTAGTTAAAAAATACATACCGTCTTTTTTAACTTCTGTTTTAACCGGGATATCCGAACCCCTCCAGTGCAGCATTAATTCATCAAGCACCCCGGGCTCCATAACAGCCCCTGAAAGTATATGATCACCAACAGCTTCACCTTTTTCAAAAACGCCTATCATTAAATCAGGAATCTGGTTATCCGGATTTTCCTGGTTATGCTTGTTTATTAGCTGTTTAAGATAATATGCCGCGCTTAAATTAGCAGGACCTGCGCCCGCAAACAAAACATCAAAGGAAATTTCAAATTGAGGTTCAGACATATTTCCCCCTCTTTTAATTATCTAACCTTATTCTTTTTTCCAACTTCAACTATTGAAAAAATTATTTCTTAGTATACTTTTCAATAACCTGTATAAGCTGTTCACCTGCAACGGTGGGTTTTACAACATTTTCCACTATTATCTGTTTTGTGTCATAAGGCTTGCCGTAAACAGCTTCATTTGCGGCCGAATTAGGCCATATTGTGGTTCCCTGCAGTTTAAGCCCTATATAGGCGCCGCGTGATCTTGAGTATGAATAAATTATGCTTTTTGCCTGAAGGTCAGCGCCTATATCCGCGTCTCTTCCGGCCGGCCCTATGGCTATGCCGCCGTCAACACCCAGCTTGAACCTGCTTTGGAGAAGGCCTTCCACGCTGTTCTTATCCATAACAAGAAGAACTATGTCAACTTCATGAACACCGGCCTGGAAACCTATACTTGCACCCCCTATTTTTAAAAACGCGGGGGCACTCCATTTATTTGTTTCCGGGTTTTTATAAAGGATAACTCCCTTACCGGACATCCCGCCGATAATAAGGCCGCCGCCCTGGGTTTTAGGGAATATCGCGATTGCCTGAGCCGCATAAACCAGCCCTCTGGGTATCCCCATCTCAACTACATTGTTAATCTGCTGGAAAACTTTTTCAGCGTCTAAAATTGTCTGCTCTTCCGGAACGATTTTCAACTGCTGCTCCTGCTGTTTAACTGTTTCTTCGGCATAAGATACCGCGCAGAAACTGAAAACCATTAACGCAACCAGAAGTCCTAAAAATACTTTTTTCATGAAATCCTCCTCTTTATTATTCACTGTAAAATTTTATCCTTTCAATTACTGCCTGCCGGCAGACTTTGCAGAAAGGCTTCGCTCCTTTAGAAAACATTATACAGTCCAGCTCAGGCCTGTACATTTCTTTACTGCAGTAGCCCGCTCCTT
Organism: Armatimonadota bacterium; assembly: GCA_043814095.1. Classification (GTDB taxonomy): domain Bacteria; phylum Vulcanimicrobiota; class JACPDS01; order JACPDS01; family JBDRKI01; genus JBDRKI01. The sequence continues at coordinate 5,814 of JBDRKI010000033.1, forward strand.
CAAACACTCCTGTTTTACCGTAATTCGCGCAGCCTGAAAGGTAATCGTCAACTTTTACCGCATGCTCCCTGCTGAGCTTTTCCGACAGCTGTTCATATTTTTCTACTTCAGCAGCCTCAGCACCTTCCCTTTTCATTTTTGCGATTTTCTTGTTCAGTTCCTGTCTTTTTTTCTGGTAAGCAAGATCCATCTTATCAAATTCCGCTTTCTCCCAGAAAGAAGGAACTGCAATGCCCGAAGAACATAAATTTCCCCATTTTACATTATCCTTATCAAGAAGAGCTGTGATATTGGGTTCAACCGGTTCATATCCTTTGGGATAAAAATCATTATATTCTACGGCTGATGTATAATACTCATCCGCGAGCCCCGCGAACGAATGGCCGAACTCGTGCAGGAAAACATAATCAGTCCAGTAATTGTCAACTATCGTTGACGCGTATAAATTGTAAATGGCTCCCCCGCCGTACCTGTCCTGGTTAACAAGCATATAGAGGGTGTCATAGGGAGCGGTTCCGGCTACATTTCTCATGGCCTTATTATCTTCTGTCATAAGGTAGCGTTCTGACCCGAAAAAATCATACCCGCTGTTAAATGATGTCCTTTTAAATGCCCCGTGAGATGATTCATCACATCCCGGATCCTTAGAAGGAAGAAATACCCCCCTTACATTAAAACTGTCTTTGTATTTATCATAAGGCGCCTGCGCCCAGAAGACCTTAAGGAGCCTGTTAACATCATCAATAAATTTCTGCCTTTGATCTTTTGTATATCCTTCGGCAAGGAATAATAAATCAACTTTTTTATGGTTATCCCCGGAGATCTGAAAATCTATAACCTCAACGTCTTCCTGTCTTTCTTCCTTTATTATTGTTGTTGAGGAAGGATCAATAACACAGCTAAAAACTTCATCAAACTCATTCTTCTTATCCCTTCTTTCTATTGCAAGTTTAATCTTATTCTTCGGATAAGGCATAATTACAGACTCACTGAAAGTCTTTTTGGCCCCGTTAATAGCGTCGTCTGTGGTAATATACTCCCTGAATATAGAGTCAAAGCCGCGGGAGAATATCATTTTGTTTGTATCAAGATCATATACCTTAACAAAATATGCGCCGTTATTCATATAATCAACAAGGTTGTTTACGGAACCCGCCCACTGCCCTTCCGTATAAACATTATCGAGCGAATATATATCTGTAGTGCTGTCGCCTGTATGGTAAAGATCTATCCTCATGGTTTTATCAACAAAATAATCATCAAAATTTACATCAGCGGCATATACGGAATTTAAAGATAAAACCGTGACAAGTAAAAATACAACCAAAATCATTTTTCTCATAATAATTCTCCCTGCTCTTTTCCCATACTGTTTGTTTTTGAATTATTACATGGTTCAACAAAGCCATGTTTCTTTCCTTTGAATGCCAAGTTAAAGGAAAAATCAATAAAATACATAATTTATTATTTATTACTTTAATTAAAAGAAAGCGTTTACATGAATAAAAAAACTCAAAAAGGCATAGTCCTTATAACGATACTGGTATTTTTATCGGTATTATTTGTGCTTGGTTTTACCATAACGGGATACATGGGCACTGATTACAGATTTGCCGGCATGCAGGCAGATTCACTGCAGGCATTTTATCTTGCAAGAGGCGCAATAGATTATGCCGAAGATGAGTATGTGGCATGGAATTTTGATGAAACAGAAGTTGTAGAAATAGAAAAAGAGATAAAAGGAACAGGAAAATTCACGCTCACCGCCACACCTCATTCCAGGGATAAAGACACAAACGAAGTTGCAAGCGTAAAAGTCATAACAACGGGAACCTGCGTTAAAAGCACGATAACGCTTGCAGCAATAATAATCCCCGGGGAAGACCCTGAAGTCTATATTTTTTCTCTGAGGTAGAAGCTTGCAAAAAAACAGTAAAAACATAAAAAAGAAAAACAAAGGACTGACGCTTGTAGAGCTTATGATTGTATGCGGCGTATTTCTGCTTCTTATTGTTTTGTCCGGGGATCTTTTTATGAAGGGATGGAAATACACCCGTTTTGCCATGCCCAAAACAGACCAGCTCCGTGAAGCAAGAAGAATAGTAACAGATATGGGGATGGATATTATGACAAGCGCTAATATTGCTATGAGCGGCATAGACGGTGAAGACGGTTTTGCAACTTACACAGATGAAATCGCGCTTATAAAAAAGTTCTATAACGACACAATAGAAGGCGAACCCGTATATATGGGCTACAGGATTACAAAGAATTCCGAAGATGATTTACATACCCTTACAAAATACACATACGGGCAGCCTTATGATCCCAATAAATTAAAAATTACAAACTCTAAAACATTAAGTGAAAGGATTAAATATTTTAAAATAATACCCGACAAAGAAAATAATCTATATACAATAGAATTGAAAGTCGCTTCAGCCAACCCAGACCAGGAAGTTGTAAGCTTAACAACCACATTTGAGGGATTAAAACAGTAAATGCACTCTTTAAAAAAGAAACAAAAAAAAGAACCGGCAAAGAAAAATAAAAAAGTAAAAAAACCGCTATGGGAGCGTATCCCGAATTTCAAGAAGATAAGCCCCGTGACAGTCTCTATATTCGCGCGCCAGCTCGCGGTTCTGTTCAGATCCGGTATAACCATGGTAAGGGCATTAAAGATTTTACATGACCAGGCAGAAGATAAAAGATTTAAGGAAATACTCGGGGAGATCTATGTTGATATATGTAAAGGACATACCTTAGCTTATGCTTTCGGCAGGCACCTTGAGGCTTTCCCCATACATTATGTGGCAATGATACATGCCGGAGAGACCAGCGGGGATCTTGTCAGGATACTCAATAAAATAGCCAGGGACATGGAGAAAGAAGTCCAGCTGGGAAAGAAGATAAAATCAGCCATGGTATACCCGTTTTTTGTTGTTCTTTCTTCTGTGGCATCCATAATATTTATGATAAAATACATAATACCGTTATTCATACCCATGTTTGACCAGGCCAAAAAGACCCTGCCTCTGCCTACACAGTTTCTTATTTACTTATCCAAAACAAGCAACAACCTCAAGGGGATAATTATAATCCTGGTATCCATGATTATAATATTCCTAATAACAAGGGCATATCTCAAAACAAAGCATGGCAGGCTTGTATCAAGCATTATACTCTTAAACCTGCCTGTTATAGGCAAGACGGTTAAAATGATATGTATTATAAGGTTCTGCAGGACATTTTCCATGCTTTACGCATCAGGGGTCCCGCTTATACAAAACTTAAAAACATCAAAAGGGGTTATAGGAAACGAATTTTTATCTGATGAACTGGATAAAGTTATGGAAAACGTACATGCCGTTGACAGCTTCACCATGGCTTTTGAACAGAGCAGGATATTCCCTAAGATAATAATAGGCATGCTTTCAGTTGGTGAAAGCTCCGGCAAAGTAGCTGAAATTTTAACTAAAATATCAAATTTCTATGATGAAGAAATAGAGCATACATTAAACTCTCTTGTGGGAATAATTGAACCCATACTTATAATTTTTCTAGGGGGAGTAACCTCCCTTATAATGATAAGCGTATTACTACCTTTATATAATGTACTTTTCAGTTTCGGGTAAAAAGGTAAAAAGTTTACAAAAATTTAACAAATTGTTAACATTTTGTTAATACCTTTGATAGGCTTACATGTTATAATGGTAATATAAATTTCAATAGATTACGGGATATCCTATGTTAGACAAAAAAACTAAAATAATCATTATAATTCTGGCTGTAATACTGGCTATAGCAGTATTTGCATATATCCAGGGCCAGTCAGATGTTAACAAAAAAGACGATTCTTCCACAGGAACTTCAGAAGAATCATCCGAATCCACAGAAGATGAGAATGCTCCCTTTAAAAAAATGGTTAGGATATACAAAAGAACGATTGGCGGCACACGGAGCGTTCCTCTTGCGGGCGGACCGATTATAAGTATAAATATATCAAATCCGCAAAATGCAGGAACATACGTAATTATAGCAAAAGGCGTCTTTGAAGCCACCGGCGGCAGCTTTAATTACGGTAACTATATTCTCCCGTACAACTACATAAAAGTGGACGGAAAAACAAGTACAGGTGATGCGGTATTCAATCCCGCAAATACCGATCAGCCCCAGGACGATGGCGAATTATTTACCGCAACCTACATGGCAACAATACACCTTACAGAAGGCCTGCATACCTTTGAATGGATAATGGGAACAGAAGCAACGGGCCCGGATAATAAAGAATATGGCTGCACGGCAAATGCTGTAGGAAAACAGTGTTACATGATTGTGGAATTTTACCCTGATAAAAAAATAGGAGCTGACAATGCTAACGCGAAGAAAATAGATATACTTGAAAAACATATGCGGGACGGTAAGAATACAGCTGTTGCCGGCTTTAATATGGAGCATGACAGAGGCGTATATGCTGTGGTTTATGCAAACGCAGACCCCAATGCTGCGTCCATAAACAACCGTGAGGATATCATTTATATTGACAACAAAAACAATGAGATCGGACCAACCTTAAATGAATTTAGCCAGGGAAGCAATTTTAAAAGAAATATGAATCAACTGGGATTTACAGAAATTACAAGAGTAGACTATCATAATATTTTATGGAACAATAGACACTTTAAAGAAGCTGTTATAAACAGACCTACTATGGTTGTAAAACTATACCCTAAGGACTTGGTAAAGGAAAAGACTCCTATTGAATAAAAAGCCGTCTAAAAAAGAAGGGTTCACATTTATTGAACTCAACATAGCGATTGTAATCCTGCTTATGGGGATACTCTTCGTAGGCTCTTTATTTACATTAAGCTTCAAAAACCATGTAAAATCCCAGACAAAGACAACAGCCACATCCCTTGCCCAGCAAAAACTAGCAGAAGCGGCTTCCTTAATAAGGGCAGATAAAACAATATCTGAAACAAAAGGCATTTTCAAAGATTATCCCGACTACCAGTATGAGATATCAAAAAAGGGTTTTGACTGGTCTGACCAGCTCCAGCTTCTAACGGTAAAAGTCTGCCGTTATATAAACGGTAATCCTTCAACAAGCTCTAAATTATCACAGATAGTTCCCAGGCCTCCTCAGAAATTCAGACTGTACGGGGAACGCTGCCCTAAAGATGTAATACTTGAAGGAAACATAGATGAAGATAACTATATTGTTTCCATAGAAACAAATATACCTGACCCCGGCATATACATAATAAATATATGCGGAACTTTCTTAATCCCTACTGACAGATTCATAGATTCCAAAATAACGGCAACCAGCCAGATCTGGTATTATAAAGAAGACGGTGAAAAAACCAAGCTCGGTGAGTCTTCAATAAATAATTTTGCAAAAAGACCGGGCGATGACGAATATTCCAATTACCTTAATCCCAACTTTACAGTCATAACAGAACTTGACCCGGGTAAATATACATTTAAATGGCTGGCATCGGCTCTGCCTTCGGATGAAGAAGTAATATGCTATAAAAATGCCGCAATGATGACCATAGAGTTCCTGCCTGAAGATATGGCAGAGCTAAAAGAACTTGGCGATCAATAAAATACCCATCTATTACCTTTTTTATGCCTCTCTTATTAATCTTTATACACAAAGGATAATTCTTCTATTAAAAGAAACAATATTATATATTTTATTTGCTTCTTGGAGTATTAATGAGCAAGGAAAACCGTAAGGGTTTTGCCCTTATTACTGTATTATGTTTTATATCCATACTCTTTCTGCTTGGAGTGGCCATGACAGGCTATGCGGGAAGCGATCTTCATTTCGCTAATATGCAGAAAAACTCCATACAGGCGCTTTATCTTGCATTATCAGGTATAGAATACGCTTCGGCGGAATGCGGAAGCTGGAATTTCTCCGGATCTGCGCCTATCGTAAAAACAGAAAAAGTGCCTGATGCGGGAGAATTTACCGTCTCTGCGAAAGCATTCAAAATAAATAATGTTATTCAATCCATAGATGTAACTTCTGTAGGACAGGCAGGCAAAAACAAAAGAACGGTATACGCGGAGCTTTCCCCGGGCGGCAGTATTCAAAAAATATACCCGCAGAGGTAATAAATGAGGAAAAAGACAAAAGGATTCTCTCTTGTTGAAATGCTTCTTGTATGCGGCATCTTCCTTATGGTCATAGTCCTTGCGGGGGATCTTTTCGTAAACGGATGGATATATACAAGGCGCGCCATACCAAGAACAGACCAGTTAAGAACTTCAAGAAGAGTTGTAAATGATATAACGGATAATATCATGATGAGTAAGGAAATCTACTCCGTAGATCCGCTTGTTTTAGCAAAAAGTTACCGCGATACCAGCGCAAATATAATTACTGAAATTATAGGGTATATTCCGGAGAAGCAGACTAATATCCTGAGTAACATGTATCAGGTTAATTACAGGAAACCCTATATACCCTCAAATCCACAAATTATATCTTCAAAGCTGCTGGGGAAGAATATAAGAAAGTGCGAGATAACCACTGATAACTCAATATATAACATAGATCTGGTAATATTTTCACCCAGCCCTGAAGAAGATGATATTACCCTTAAAACAAAAGTTATGAGGAAAATGTAAAAAATGAGTCCTTTAAAGAAAAAAGAAAAAAAACTGAGTTTATCCGAGCGGTTTTTAAAATACCAGAAGGTTAATCCCGTATCCATAGCTATCTTTACAAGACAGTTCGCCATTTTATTTATGTCGGGAATACCGATATCAAAATCCTTATGGATTTTATACGAACAGACTTCTGATCCTAAACTGAAATCCATTCTGGGGGAAGTCTATATAGATGTCTGCAAGCACGGATATCCCCTTTCTGCCGCTTTCGCGAAACACCCCGACGCCTTTCCTGTCCATTATACCGCAATGATAAAGTCCGGAGAAACAGGGGGGAAACTTGAACAAATTTTAAACCGGATGGCCAATAACCAGGAAAAAGAAGTTGAATTTATGAAAAAAATCAAGGCAGCTATGGTTTATCCTGTTGTAATTATAATTGCATCTCTCTTAGCCGTAATTTTTATGATAAAATATATTATACCTCTCTTTACGCCTTTCTTCGCGCAAAGCAAAAAAGCTCTGCCTGTTTCCACGCAGATTATTATAGGTTTTTCTAAAATAATGAATAATTTCTTGGGTATAATGATATTTTTAATTGTTACAGCCCTTATCATTTACTTATTTAGGATGTATATAAAAACCAAAAACGGCAGATTGCGGTTCAGCATATTTGTATTAAACCTTCCTGTTCTCGGGAAAGCCGTTAAAATGATATCTATTGTAAGATTCTGCAGAATTTTTTCAATGCTTTACGGCACGGGGATACCGCTACTTACAAACATGGAAGCATCAAAAGCGGTTTTAAATAACGCATTCCTGGATATAGAGATGGAAAAAATAATAAAAAAAATTCCCGAAGCTCCAAGCTTCACGGATGTATTTCACCAGAGCGGTATATTTCCCAGAACCATAACAAGCATGATTATGGCCGGAGAGCAGTCCGGTACGGTTTCACAGTCCCTTGCTAAAATATCAAACTTTTACGATGAAGAAATTGAAAATACTTTAAACACATTAAT
>JBDRKI010000034.1:0-4658 GCA_043814095.1 Armatimonadota bacterium
TCTGGTTGTTTTTAATATATTGATAAGTCCGGATAGCGTGTCTTTTGCCTGTGGTCCTATCTGGCCTATGGTATGAACGGTTATTCTTACTGTATCCGGATCTTTAGAGGTAAGTAATTTTTTAAGATAGGGTACTGAGAATGGCGCCATTTCGGCTAACGCTTCACCTGCTTTACAGCGTATATCTATAAAAACAGTATTGTCTTTAATAAGGTTAACAAGGGCTGGTGTGGCAATTTTAGCATCTTTTCCTATGGTAAGTAATGCATATACCGCTATGTACTGTACTTCAAAATCTTCATTTTTATTCTCAACTATTTTTATAAGCTCGGGAACTGCTCTTTTAGCTTTTGGACCTAATTCTAATATCTTATATGCGGCTTCATATCTTACCGTATAATTAGGGTTAGATAAATCTTCAATTATTTTATCAATGGGGTCTTTTATGGGGAGACTCTTTTTAATAGTCCCGTAAGCATATAAGTTGTTTAGTTTGTTTACTGCAAAAATCATAAACACCCCTATTATATTTTAACATATATTCAGAATAAATTTGTTAACAATATGTTAACTTTTCCTACTTTTTGGTTCTATATCTGGCGGATTTTTTATTTAAATCAGGGTATAAGGTTGATTTTATTGATTGTTTACGCGTTCGGCGATAATATTTACCGTGGCTTATTACGGTGTTACGGACTTAAATAAGTATAAAATAAAGGCATCCTCGAATGCGAAAGAGGCAAAATGGTTCTCCAAAAATTGCGATAAAAATAAAAAGGCCTGCCTTCTTAATGCCGGGCACTAAAAAGACAGGCCTTAATTAATCATCTTTTTTTTGAAGGCCTGACAGGCGGCTTGGCCGGTTTAGGCATTGCGAAATCTATTTCTGCGGTATTATCGGCTTTATTATTCTCCTTAAGCTTGTTTGCAAGATCAAGCACAACCTTTATTTTTGTTATTGACGCTATCTTGTCCTTAATCTGGGAGAAGACTTCAAGAGATTTTACGACCTGCGCTTGCTGCCCGGGCGCGACATCCGGCCCTGTTACGTTTCCGAAAGATGTCCACTGCCCGTTAATGAGTGCGTAGAGGGAGTATGTGTAATCATTAGCGGGTGCCTGTCCGTTATTTTTGATGGTAAACTTAATGGTAGCCGGATTCCAGGAAGATACATTAAGCCCCGTTATCGCGAGGTCGGGTTTTTTGTCCTGAAGGTTTTCACCCCGAGGGTTTTCACCCCGAGCAAAAGCCGCGGTTATGGTTAAAATCAAGGTTAAAACAAGTACCAATAAAACTACCGAATATTTATTTTTCATGTGCACCTCCTGGTATAATTATTAATTTTGCAAATGTGATTACTATTCCTGCAGAAGAGGAGCCCGCATGAACGAAAATATCATAATAGGCCTAAATTCCAAAAGACAGAATAGCCCTTCGGACAATACCTTGCAAAATACCGGCCGGTGCTTTACGCTCTGTTCCTGATATTGACATATCCAAATGGAGATTTAAATCAGAAATAAGCTATATTGCGTGTTATGTATATATATAGTAAAATTAACAAAATATATGTCATATATTTATTTATTGAGGCATTAATATATGGAAAATGTAAAAGAAGAAAAAAAAGCATATATGTACAAGAATCTTATAGATATAACCGGTTCTGATATTATCGGCTATTTTAATTATTATGATGAGATGAGGGAAAGGTCAGAACCACCTGAGTTCTTAAGTAAAATATACAGATTTTCCGAGTTTAAAGATAAGAAGGTTTTGGAGATAGGCTGCGGGAACGGGTATATTTTAAGCAAATACGCGAAAGCCGGGGCTGAATGCTTCGGGGTTGATATATCCGAAAAAGCGGTAGAAGTTTCTTTGGAAAGATTTAAACTTGAAAGATTAATAGCGAAGCTTAAAGTTGCCGAAGCCGAAAATCTTCCCTTTGAAGATAACAGTTTTGATCTTGTATGTTCCATGGGCGTTCTTCATTATACAAAAGATACACAAAAAGCGGTAAAGGAGATCCACAGGGTGTTAAAGCCGGGTGGGGAAGCCATACTTATGTTCTATCATAAAAATTCCGCCCAGTACAGGTTATTTTTTCCCATTCAGACTCTTTTAAAGAATAAATCAAGACATGCTTTACTAAACGAAACATATAATTTTAAGATGCCGGTAAATAAAGTTTACGCGAAGTCTGAAGTAAAAAAGTTAATGAAGGATTTTAAAGAGGTGGAGATTAAAATAGATTTTCTGCCTGCCCATCATTTCCCTTTAGTCTGGAGATTTATACCGGATGGTTTCTTTAAACCTTTTTCAAAATGGCTTGGTTTTAAACTGTATATAAGTGCTGAAAAGTAATAAGAGAATAATATATGACAAATATTTTTAAAAAGATAATAGACAACTCATTTAATTTTTCTAAAAGTATTATTGAACATATTTTACATGCCGTTGATAAAAAAAACATTAAAAAAGCGTTAAGCAGTATTGAAGGAAAATTTGATAAAATTTTCATATATCAAGGAGAGCTCTCTGAATATATAAGGGCAAGGAAAAATGTAAAATTCTTTTATGATTTTGCAAACAAAGAAGATATCCTGAATATTTTAAAATCACGGTTTAAAGGTTCTTTAAAAGAGCATCTGGGTGAAGCAGATGATGCGGTAACGTGCAAATTTAAGATAAAAGGGCATGAGTCTGTTTTTTTTGGTGCTTTTATAGACTGGTTCGCGGGATTTAAGGGCGACAAATGGAAGCAAGGCTACTACAGGGAGATTAACAAGGGATGCTTTACGGATGCTTTTGATCATGAGGCTTATGCCGCGGATTTTAATTTTTCATGTGAGTTGAATAAGCTTCACCATCTTGTTGAACTGGGCAAAGCGTATTATATAACCGGAGAGGAAAAATACGCAGAGAGCTATTTTAAGCATATAGAAGACTGGATAGATAAAAATCCATACAAGATAGGTGCGAACTGGACACAGAATATTGTGGTCGCCCAGAGAAGTGTAAATATTATTTTCTCTTTATTTTTCTTTTTAAATAATAGTAATTTTCCCGAGCAGCTTTTAAAAAAGATAATGAGTTCTCTTTACCTTCATGCTAAGTTTATATATAAGCATATTGATGATGTTGCGGGATGCGGCGCTCATCTTATAGGAAGTGCGAGTGCATTGTACTTTTTAAGCTATGTTTTTCCGGAATTTAAGGAATCTTTAAAATGGCGGAAAAAATCTTTAAAAATACTTATGAATGAGGCGAATGAACAGGTTTACAGTGATGGTGTAAATTACGAAAGTTCAACGGGACGCCACCGCTATGTAGCTGAATTCTTTTTGCTTCCCGTCCTTATAATGTACCTGAACAATGATAATAATTACAGGAAGCTTGCTTCTGATTTCAAACTTGAAAAGATGCTTGAATTTATAATGTATATGACACAGCCCAGAGGCAGCGTACAGCCCATATCCGATACTGACGGCAGAAGGGTATGGAGATTTAATAATGTTGAGGCTAATGATTATACCTCATACCTTGCTTTAGGAACGGTTGTTTTTGAAAGAAGCGATTTTAAGGCGGTAAGCGCGGGTTCTTTTGAAGAAGTTGTCTGGTTTTTGGGAAAAGACGGTTATGATAAATATGCGGCATTAAATGTAACAGCACCGTCGCAGGCAAGCGTGATTTTTCCCGAAGGCGGGTACTGTGTTTTAAGAGACGGATGGGACACGTCATCTTCATGGTTATTTTTTGATATAGGTTTTGCCCGCAGCAAAAAATATATAGATGAACGCTCTTTTTCAGCGCATAATCACAGCGATATTTTGAATTTCGGTTTCTCAAAAGGTGTTGATGTGTTCTTTACGGACAGCGGCGCTTTTATAAGGCCGGGCGCGAACAGATGGTATGATTATTTCAGGGCTTCAGCCCAGCATAATGTAATGATTGTTAACGGTATGGATGTATGTGCATCAGGAGATACGGTAAAAGCCAAACTTATAAAATGGGAGTCGGATCCCGTATTTGACCATATAATAGCATCCCATGACGGGTATAAGGAGATGGGCGGCGGTATTGTAGTTATAAGGGAGATAATTTTTGATAAACAGGACGGTATTATTATTATAAAAGACAGGGTTGAAGGGGAAGGGGAGCATAATCTTTCCTTATTCATGCACCTTCATCCTGATATAAAAGTAAAAAGGCTTGATGACAGGGAAGATTTTGAACTTACAGGAAAAGCAAATAAAGTATTTATGAAGATATTTTCAGATAATTTCCATACAACTGTTGAAAAAAGTTTCTATTCTCCCGATTACGGGATAAAAGTTCCGAGCAAGAAGATAGCTGTAAGAAAAAGAACAGAGCTCCCTGTACAGATACATACTTTTATAAACTTGAGGAATAAATCATTCAGGGAGTCACTTCTTGAACTTGATGATAAATATTTATAAATCCAAATTTATGTATTAGATATTTCTATTTAATACAATAATCTTTTATCTGTTGAGAGTTAATAATATAGGCGTATAAAAAACAAAATATTGCAGCAAAATAATAAGCCGCGACTAAAAGCAGGGCAATAATTATAAAGGTCAATACTGAAAGACAAATAGTCTTTCCTTTTTTAAACCCGTTCCACATATATATGC
>JBDRKI010000035.1:0-5261 GCA_043814095.1 Armatimonadota bacterium
TCCCAGTAATTTAAAGCATCTTTTTTCTTTCCGGTTATGAGCATTATTTTTGCCAGCTCATCATATATCCGCCAGTCGTCTTTACTTACCTTTAAAGCTGAATTTAACACGGACTGCGCCTCTTTATAATTCTTAGTATAAACGTAAATATAAGCTTTATCAAGCAGGTAATCCGACATGTTAACAGGGTCCACGCCGGTAAGCTCGTCGAGGGCTTCTATCGCCCTGTTAAACTGGCTGCGCTTTATATAGATTTTGGCAAGGTTGTTTTTTGCGTAAAAATTAAACGGGTTCTCTTTTATAATCTTATTATACAGGCTTTCGGCTTTTGAAAGATTATTTTTTAATATATATACATCAGCAAGCTCCATAACTATATTTATATTATGAGGCTCTAAAGAAAGCGCCCTACTAAGGATCTTAGATGCTTCCTGGAGCTTGCTTAAGTTCTTCTTTGCCATGCCCAGATAAAAAAGAATCTGGCTGTTCCTGTTCTGGAGGTTATATGCGGACTCAAGAACCTCTTCAGCGGTTCTGTAATCGCCTGACTTGATATACGCCTTACCTATATCAAGATATGCTCTAGGCAATACATCCTGATCATGTTTTGCCTCTTTGGGCATAAGTTCATGAGCGTTTTTGAACTCCCCTACCGCCTCATCTATCTTCCCGAGCTCCATATACGCTTTCGCTTTATAAATACGCATAAGATGGGATTTGGGATTAAGCTCTAAGGCTTTATTATACTGATCCAGCGCAAGATTATGCATTTTCTGCTTCATATAGACTTTGCCCAGAAGCCCGTATGTAAGGTAATCCGAGGGAGCGAGTTCAAGCGCTTTCTGAAAGCTCCTAACAGCCTCATCAAGCATATTATTTTCCTGGTAAATCATGCCGAGTATCTTGCGGTAATCAACATTCTGGCTGTCCAGCGTGACTGCTTTTTTAAACTCTTCAATAGCTTTATCTTTCTGGTTATTCCAGTAATAATAAACACCTAGGTTCTCGCGGTAAGCGGCGCTGTAAGGATCAATCTTTACGGCTTTCTGGTATTCCTGGAGAGAGAGTTCGTTATGATCCTTCTTAAAATAAAGGGTACCCAGTTTGGAATGAAGAGGCGCGCTCTCAGGATGCAGGGATGCCGACTTCTGGAAATACTCAAGTGCCTTATCCGGTTTATCCTGTTTTAAATAAAGCTCACCCAGCCGGTAGCTTATATTAGCATCCTGCGGGTGGTACTGTAATATCTCTTCAAGCTGCATAACGGCCATATCATTATTATTTTCTTTTAAATATATCTTTGCCAGTGCTTTCCTTGCCTCTATATTGCCCGCATCCAGGGTTATGGCTTTATGCAGGTTCTCCATTGCTTCATCTATCCTGCTGCTCTGGATGTTAAGACTGCCCAGTGACGCAAGGGCCTGCGCACTCTCAGGATTTATATCCAGCGCCTTATTAAAGGCTTCTTCGGCAAGAGATATCTTGTTTTTCTTAAGATACAGGTTCCCGAGCCATATATAAGCTTTCTCATTGCGGGAATCAAGTTTTGTTACTTCTTTAAACTGTTCAATAGCTTCATTTACAAGATTTTTTGAAGCGTATAAAAATCCGAGCTGGAGATGCGCTTCAATATTTCTGGGATTAATCATTAAAACTGCCTGGTATTCGTTTATGGCGTTATCCGTATCGTCATTCTGCAGGTATATAAGCGCAAGCTTCATCCTTACGCCCTGGTCGGAAGATTCTATCTTTAACGCATTTTTATACTCTTTTATGGCTTTATCCCTGTCGCCTTTAGCAAGGTATACTTCTGAAAGAAGCGTATATACCTGAAGGTTGGAAGGATCCAATATCCTGGCTGAGTCAAGGTATTTTACCGATTCATCCCAGTCATGAAGTTCAAGATATATCCTTCCCAGATTAAGTATCGCCGGCACAAACATTTTGTCTTTCTCGTAAGCTTTCTTAAACTCGGCAAGAGCTTCTTCATAATTAAGCTCCTGCATAAGCTTTATGCCGAATTCATTGTGCATCTCAGAGGTTATCTGCGCCTCGGGGAAAGCTGAACTTAACAGGTTCCCGCATTCGGTGCAGTATTTTTTATCAAGGCCGTTTTCAATGCCGCAGTTCGCGCATATAAGGACGCCGGGTATCCTGTTTGCGTCTTCTTCAGCCAGCTTCGCAAGAACAGCTTCTTCTTTCTGCAGTTTCTGCAGAAATTTTTCCTGTTTTGTTTTTTCAATAATCTCGGATCTGGTTTGAATTTCTTTCCTTTTTTCGGTTTCTTTTATCTCATTTACTATTCTTACCTTTACAGACTGGCGTTTTGCCTCTTTTAGCTCATCTAAGACCTGTCCCATATTCTGGTATCTGTTCTCCGGCTTTTTCATCATCATCTTTTTTATTATTTTATCGTAATATATGGGTACTGAAGGATTTAAATTCAAAACACTCGGCGCGGGCGCGGTTAAATGCTTCTGTATCATCTCAGAAGGATTAGTGGCTTCAAACGGGAGTTTCCCCGTAAGCATCTCATAAAAAAGAACGCCCAGCGAATAAATATCGCTCCTGAAGTCCGCCGCTTCCCCTTTTGCCTGTTCCGGCGAAAAATACGAAAACGTGCCCATAACAGCGCCCATCTCGGTTATTGAATGCCGGTCAGCAAGGCAAGCCAGCCCGAAATCCATGACTTTAACTTTCCCGTCGGTGCTTACCATAACATTATCCGGCTTCATATCCCTGTGTATAACCTTGCGTGAATGTGCGTATTCCATAGCCTGTGCCACCTGGGTAAACACATTTAACATCTCTTTAACGTTTATGGATGTTCTTTCTTCAAACGACTCTCCCAGTGTCTTTCCTTCCACGTATTCCATGACTATATGGTAAATATTCTCTTCCTGTCCGATATCATAAATCTTTATAATATTGGGATGATCAAGCTTAGCGCTCACCTTGGCTTCACGTAGGAACCTGTCCAGCGCGCTTTTATGCGATGTCTTTTTGGGAGGCAGAATTTTAATCGCAACTAGCCTTTCAAGAACAGGATCTTCGCCTTTATACACGACGCCCATACCGCCCCTGCCCAGCTCTTCAATCACTTTATATCTGCCTATATGTATATCTTCCATAAAATGCTCCGAATAAGACTTACTCTTTTAATAAGCTTAATAATTCTTTCTTTCCTTTTATTTCTCCTGTAATTATCTTTTCTCTGTAATATTTTAACAGCTTCCCCACAGAAGCCCCCTGCGGCAAGCCGAATAATTCTTTAATCATCTCCCCGTTTATAATCCTGTCCGCCCTTTTCTCATTTTTCAAGAATTTAAAATACCCCTTGATAAATTCATTATTTACCTTAACATCAAGGACCGAACAAAGAAAGATAAGATCCTGAAAAACGGATTTGTATTTTTTGTAAAATTTGATTGTGAAATTTTTATCTTTCAATTGAGAAATATTTAACAATTGATTGTGATATTTTTCTTTATCATTTGTGAATTTTTCGCTATCTCCAATTTCGCCAAATAAACATTTGACAAAATTGGACCGTTTTTTCAATATTCGCCAAATATTATTCAAATATTCTTCTTCTTTTTTGCTTAAAAGAACTCTCATTCTCTCAAAATCAAGCTTTTTTACCCCCGCATTTAGAAGCACTAATACAAGCTTTACGATATCAAGACGCGTTCTGGAAGATGCGGTAATCTCTGACATATATTTTTTAAACATGTCGGATTTTAAAACTCCATGGTTTATTTTTAATACGCTCTCCCCTTCTGTCTTTGTATTTAAAACCTGTTCTATTATGCCCTCTTTAAACAACCTGTCTGCCATATTAAAATCTTTATCTTCTCTTAAAAGCTTAAAAAACTCGTCCGTTATTCTTTCTTTAGGAACTTTTTTCAATAATTTCACGTGTTTCTTTATCAAAGCCAGCGATTTAGGCTCTATCTTAAAGCCAAGTTCCGTATTGAATCTAAATGCCCTTAAAACCCTTACGGGGTCATCTATAATATTAAACTCGCTTATAACCCTTATAATCCCCTTTTTAATATCTTTAACTCCACTGAAAGAATCAATAAGCTTATCATTTATTAAATCGTACGCTACCGCGTTTACGGTAAAATCACGCCTTGATATATCTTCAACTATGCTGTTATTAAAAAGAGAAAAATCAAATACTTTTCCTTCCCTGCCCGCAACCCTTATAATCCCGCGTTCTTCATCAAGATAAAACCACTTGTATTTAAACTTATCCGAGAACTTCCCGCATAAAAGCCATATATCGCCCTTAACGGCAAAATCAAAATCATGAACTTCTCTTTTTAACAGAAAATCTCTTACCGCGCCGCCTACAAGATAAATATTACACCTTAAAGATGCGGCAATCTTCGTTAAAAATAAAATTTCCTTTATTTTCATTGCTTTTTTCATAATATATATCTTCTGCTATATATATTTTTTCCCTTTGTGAAGTAAAGTGAAACAAAAGCAAGATAAAACAAAAACCGCCCAGGATTTCCTGAGCGGTTTTAACCACATTATAAAGGTATATTATTCTTATATTTTGTTTATTATATTATTAATTATTTTCTCTTTGATATTTTCCGGAGTTATCTCTATATTATTTAAATCTTTTATAATTTTTATATATTCTTTATTTTTAGCCTTTTTATCTTTAATTGCTTTATAAGTTTTTTCTTCTGCCTTTATTTCCTTAACAAACGCTTTCTGATCTTTTTCAGGCATCTCTTCAACCATTTTCCAGCCGTTATTTACATCTTTTTTGTCTTTGCTGTATATCAATTTCTTAAGATCAGTAAAGTCATAAGAAATTTCCACTTTCTTGACTTCTACCATTTGAATATAACAGGCTGTCGGTTTCTGTTTTAATTCTGCTGTTTCATAAAATCTTTCCATTTTCAACTTATTTTCAGCTTGTCTATTATTTCCCGCTTTTTGTATTTCTCCCATAATCTGCCTCCATTAAATTCGATTTTATGTTTATATTATATCATATCCCCCCGGTATTTTTGTTGCCAAATTGTTACTAAAATGTTAACAAAATGTTAACATTTTGACAAGTAAAATACTGAAAAAGAAGGACTTTTTACCACAAACGAGTAGGAGGAGGCGATTGACCTCCGTCCTCTCACACCACCGTACAAGCCGTTCGGCATACGGCGGTTCACAAAGATTGACAAAGTCTGTAATGAGTTTTAGCTAAGCTGATAAGCCCTGCTTCTTGCCAATAGGCT